>NZ_BILW01000046.1 GCF_004000765.1 Paenibacillus chondroitinus NBRC 15376
CCGCCAGCCATGCCCGCAGCGGCTCGCCAGCTTCCCCGCTCAGCAGCTGGATAGGTACATAATAAGAGGTATTCGTCTCCCCCTCGTGAGTAAACCAAACCACGCCGACATTAACGGCTTGATGTGGATTTTCACCGACAGCTTCCACATGGATCGTCCCGCTGTCGCTCAATTTGCCAACTAACTCACCCACATTGGCTTCCGTAACAACAACCGCTTCCATGCTTTCAACAACTTGTCCTTCCGCTTCCAGGTCCACAGCGCCGAAGTCCATTTTCTCCAGCAAGGATTTAAATTCCAGCTTACGGAACATGCCAGCCAAGGCTTGTCCGTCAAATCCATCGTAACGGAACGTATCCCACTCGGTTTCCATCGGCACTTCGCGGAAGATTGTCGCGAGCTCTTTACTCATGATCGCGTCTTTCGCGTGCTCCTCGACTTTTTCTTTCATCTTGCCCTTCAGGCTGGCTGTATTCGCAAGCACTTCTTCGACCGTGCCGAATTCATGAAGCATCTTGAGCGCAGTTTTCTCTCCAACGCCCGGAATACCGGGGATGTTATCTGACGTATCGCCCATGAGTCCCTTCAGATCAATAATCTGCGCTGGTGTAAGACCGTACTTCTCCTTAATCTCAGCCGGGTTGTATAACTCAACTTCCGTAATTCCTTTGCGTGTTATCGCAACGGTAACGTGATCGGAAGCGAGCTGCAGCATATCCTTGTCTCCGGAGACAAGCAGCACTTTCTCGCCTTTGGCGTCTGCCGCTTTGGTCAGCGTGCCGATGATGTCGTCAGCTTCATAGCCGGACAGCTCAAACTGCGGAATTTTGAATGCTTTCAGCAGTTCCTTTATCAGAGGAAATTGTTCGGAAAGCTCCGACGGCGTTTTGGCCCGTCCGCCCTTGTATTCGGTATATTCTTTATGTCGAAACGTAATCTTCCCGGCATCAAAAGCAACAAGAAAATGCGTCGGCTTTTCTTCTTCTATTAATTTAAGCAGCATGGTTGTAAAACCATAAACGGCATTCGTGTGCAATCCGCTAGAATTGCTGAGAAGCGGTAAAGCATAGAAAGCTCTGTTTGCAATCGAGTTACCATCAATAATAATAAGCTTATCCATAAGTTCACACCCCGTTTTTAGACATACTTCCTTCATCATAGCATACGAAATTAAAATAAAAAAACGCTAGCGCACATAAACATGTAAGGAATCCAATAATCGATGTTCCGGTCTTCAAAAGGAGGTTCTCCGAATGAGCCCTTTTTTCTCACCAACACGCAAAAAGGTTATATTTTTCGATATGAATAATACGATTCTGGATCGCAGACAATGCTTTGACTCTGCATTCCTTGAGGTTATGAATGACTACACGGCGAGGTGGGAGCCGGACGAAACTCTCTTCACAGCCCAAGATGTTCTTCAGAGTTATAAAATGGAATGGAGCCGGCACCGCAAAGCGCCGGTACGCAGCCCTCTATCGCCGGATGAGCTTCGGCACATTTGTTTGCGCAAGGCGCTGCACCCTCTGCCCGTGAATGTGAGCACGGCTTTTACCCGAGCTTTTTTCGAGCAGATCGAGGAGCAAGAGGATCATTTTGTTGCGCTTTTTCCCGGCGTAGAGGACACGCTCGAGGCGTTATCCCAGAATTATAAGCTGGCCATAATCAGCAACGGAAACCGCAGAAGATTGCAGAGCAATTTGGATAAATTGAAGCTGACCCGGTGGATTACCGAGGATCGCTTATTCAGCTCGGAGAAGGACGGTCCGCGTAAACCGCACCCAGCTATATTTGAGAGGGCTCTGAAGGCCATGAACGCGGCTTCAAGCCAAAGTGTGATGGTTGGTAACTCGTGGCGCAATGACGTGGTAGGAGCCGCGTCCAGCGGTCTGGACGCTATCTGGATACATCCCGGGAATATGAAGAAAATTTCCGAACGGCGAATCGGTAAACAGAAGGTCGTTATCATCCGTTCATTTAAACAGTTGATCTACACCTTCTAACGTGTTCACCCTATATTTTGGAAATAATAAATGCTGCCTGGATACGCCTTGGCTTTCTTCTTGAGAACAGCCGCTGTTTGTGAAATATGTTCAAGTGAAATGGGAGATTCACAGATGCAAACGACTAATGACAGCGACAATGTGACTCCCTCGCTTTTGACCTTATTGCCGCTGCGGTCCCATACATACTCCCATTCCTCATCTTCATAGAACATCTGCACGCCCATTTCGAACCTGCGAATCATTTCCTGGCACAGAAGCTCTGGCTCATCCGTAGAAGAAATCGCGATAAAATCATCGCCTCCCACATGCCCCACGAAATCAAGCGGTGTCCCGCAAACCGAAATCGCCAGCTGCATAATATCAGCGGTATATTGAATCAGTTGATCCCCTTTTTGAAAACCGAACCTGTCATTGAACCATTTGAAATAGTCCAGATCTGCATAAACAACGTGGAATGGCTTACTTTCATGAATCCGTTTATTCAATTCCCTATTAATTTGCAAATTCCCCGGCAGGCCCGTTAATGGATTCGCCACTCGAGCGGACTCCATCCGGACATTGGTTATGCTCTCCAGAATGGCTCTGATTGAAGCAATGCCAGCCATCTTTCCGTTACTTGTAATGATGACGAGGTCATATAAATGATGAATCGACCGCGAGGTTGCCATCTGGGACACCTGCTCGACGGAAATAAACTCGTCAACAATGAGCGGCGAGTCGTCCATAATATTGTCAATCGTCCGGTTCCAAAACAAAGAGAACGCATATTGTCCCGCCAACTGCTGGAACAAGCGATCTCTCATCATAAGGCCGACCGGTTCTTCTTCACTAACAATGACAGCTCCCACTGATTCCTGGTTTTTTTTGAAATAATCCGCAACTTCCGAAATTGGCGCTTTCTTATCGAACACTTTCACCGGTGTTTTGAGATCGCCAATGGCCCAGGTCATATGTCCTCCTTGTACTTTGCGCTGCTGCCAAATCAAATTCTTCAAGCTGTCCTGAATCGTTGCAGGATCCGCCTGTGGTCTGCCCAGCAAGAAACCTTGGGCATAGTGCACCCCAAGCCTCGCCAATTTGGTCAGTTCATCGACATGTTCAATGCCCTCAGCGATCAAAGAGATGTTCATTTTTTGCGCAAAAGTAACGAATGTTTCCAATATGTACTCTTTGACTTTATTGATATGTATATCCTGGATGAGAGACCGGTCGATCTTGATGAAATCCGGTTGAAGCTCGGCAATAGCTTGCATGGACGAGTATCCGGCCCCGGCATCATCGATTGCAATCCGATAACCTTGTTTCCGGTAATGCGCCAATATTTTTTGAGCTAAGGAGAAATCTTCAATGGAGGTTCTTTCTGTTATTTCAAAAACAACGTTGTTTGGACGAAGCCCGTATTTCTGTAAAATTTCCAGCGTTTTCCCCGGAACGAACCCAGGATCATACAACACATGAGACGAAATATTAATAAAAAGCAATTGCTGCGGATGCTCCAGAATTGAACCCTGAATCGCTTTCTCCCGTGCCAACTGTTCAAGCTTGTACAACTCACCGTGCTGCTCTGCGAATTGAAACATGGTTAGCGGCGAGTGAAAGTTACTATCTTTGGGACCACGAATTAGTGCTTCGTACCCCATTACTAGACCATCTTGCATAGAAACAATAGGCTGATAGACAGAATAAATGGAACCTTTTTCAATGATATCGTAAAATTGGAGGAGCTCTTCTGACTGAATACCCATGTCCATCATCCCTTGCGTCATTTAAGTTTATTATCAGTCTATCAAACCAAATGTCAGGCTTTATTATCAATATGTAAAATGTGTGTAAAGAGTTCAAATAAAAAAGAGGGAATTGCCTTTTCGCCACGAAAAAATAGAAGGACGATTGCTAGGTGCGTACAAAGGCTTGTACAAGCACGGAAAGGATTTGAAATGGAACAACAAGTCAAAATCTTGGCGGTAGATGACCGCTACGAGAACTTGCTGGCTCTCAATAGCATTCTGGCCTCTTCCCACTATGACGTGATTTCGCTGCAATCGGGTGAGGAAGTTCTTCGATATTTATTAAAGGAACCCGCCGATCATATTGCTGTCATTCTCATGGATGTTCAAATGCCTGGACTCAGCGGCTTTGAAACGGTTGAGCTGATCAAGCAGCGCAAAGCCTGTCAGGATATTCCGATCATCTTCTTAACCGCCCTCAGCACATCCATTGAGCATGTTCTAAAAGGATATCATGTGGGCTCCATTGATTACTTGTTCAAGCCTGTTCATCCCGAAATGCTGCGCATGAAAGTCGATGCTTTCGTCAACATGCATTTGGGGCATCAGAAAATCAAATTTCAAAGCGAGCTGCTGCACAAACGGACGCTTGATCTCGAAGAGACGAACCGTAAACTGGCGGAAGCCGAGGAGAAACTGAAACAGCAGAATTCACTTCTGGAACAATGGGTCGAAGAACGGACTACGGAACTAGTAGATGCCCATGAGAAGCTGCTGAAGTCTCAGGACCATTTTCAGAAAATGTTCATGCTCTCCCCTTCCTTGATGGCCATTCGCCGTCTGCCGGATCTTACTTATATAGAAATAAATGAAAGCTGGAAGCAGTATACGGGGTATGGCGACGAAATCATCGGGACCAATATGGATTTATTACGAGCGGATTCCGGGGAATCTATCAGCTGCGATGAGGTGATTCATAACTGCAAAGTCAAATATGAAACCAAATCCAAGGAGACACGGACGGCACTTCTCTCTACGGAGATTATCGATATTGAAAATGAAAGCTGCTTGCTTCAGGTAGCCGTTGACATTACGGAAAGCTTGCGCTTTGAAACGGAAATGGCTCGTCTTGCTCAGCTGAATCTGGTTGGGGAAATGGCGGCTGGCATCGCCCATGAAATTCGCAATCCGATGACGACGATTCGCGGCTTTCTGCAATTGTTTCGTGAAAACGATCGCAATATGCAAAAAGAGTATATCCCGATTATGCTCGAGGAGCTGGATCGCGCCAACGAAATTATTACCGAATATTTGTCGCTGGCCAAAAACAAACAATCCCATCAACAGCCGGATCAAATCAACCGGATCATTGAAATGCTCCTTCCACTCATCCAAGCTGAAGCTGTCATGTCAGGCAAGCACGTTCAGTTCCAATTTGTCGATTGCCCGGTCATTCACCTTGATGATAAAGAGATGCGGCAGCTTATTCTCAACATGTGTATGAATGGGCTTGAAGCCATGTCGATTGGCGGAACGCTTACGATCCAAACTTTCAAAGAAAACGGCTATGTTGTCTTGCTCATTTCGGACGAGGGGACAGGCATTGATGAGAAGCATCTGGAGAAGCTTGGACGCCCTTTCTTCACCACGAAGGATGAAGGCACTGGTCTTGGTTTAGCCATTTGCTACAGCATCGCTGCAAGGCACCGTGCATCGATTGAGGTCCAATCCAGCTCGGAGGGGACAACCTTTCTTATTCGCTTTCCCATTCCTGAATGAGCCGCTGCTGCGAATCCTTTCGTGGCACATGGCATCAAAAAAAAGACCGTAAACCAAGCGAAATTTGCTTAGTTCTACGGTCTTTTTTGTACTTATTACACGTTCAAGTCTTTACGTTTCCCAGTTACCATATAAATGACGCCTTCACCAATATTAGTCGTGTGATCCGCTACCCGCTCCAGGAAGTGGGCAACCAGCAGCAAATGCGTCAGCTGGCGATTGCGGTTGTAATCGGAATTCATCATTCCCATCAGCTCTGTCATGACTGTGCTGTACATTTTATCAACACGATCATCCTTCTCAGCCAGTGCCGCAGCACGATGTACATCGCGCTCGGTGTAGGACAGAAGGCTTTCCTGCAGCATCTCGATGGCGATATTCGCCATTTGCGGAATCGTCTCGAGAGGCTTCACAAGCTCCTCTCCGGCGAAGCGGATTGTAATTTTGGCGATGTCTACGGCATGATCGGCAATACGCTCCAAATCAATGGCGATTTTGAGTGCTGTGCCAATAATACGCAGGTCACTCGCCATAGGCTGCTGCAAAGCAATGAGACGCAGCGACAGTTCATCAATCCTTGTTAAATAGTCATCAATTTGATCGTCATTGTTAATTACTTGCTGCGCGGCTTTCTCATTGAGCGTTGCCAGAGAATTAACGGATGTAAGAATCAATTCCTTGACGCTTTCCCCCATCTCAAGCAGTTCTTTTTGCAGCAAAGTTAATGATTGATGAAACCCGGGTCTTGCATCCATGTACGTTGCCCCTTCCAGTAGTTGTTAGCCGAATCTTCCCGTGATGTAATCTTCGGTACGTTGATCGTTCGGATTTGTAAAGATTTTATCGGTTTTGTCAGTTTCGACTAAATACCCGTTCAAGAAAAAGGAGGTCATATCGGAAATCCTGGCTGCTTGCTGCATGTTGTGAGTTACGATAATGATCGTATATTTGTCTTTCAGGGTTTGTGTAAGTTCTTCAACCTTTAACGTTGAGATTGGGTCTAAAGCAGACGTAGGTTCATCCATCAACAGAACATCGGGCTCTACGGCAAGCAAACGAGCGATACATAAACGCTGCTGCTGTCCACCAGACAATCCAAGTGCGGATTTGTTCAAGCGATCCTTAACTTCATCCCATAATGCGGCTTGTACAAGGCTGCGTTCTACGATTTCATCAAGCAAGGCTTTTTTCTTGATTCCGTGAATGCGCGGGCCATAAGCAATATTGTCATAAATACTCATCGGGAACGGATTCGGGCGTTGGAACACCATGCCTACACGTTTGCGCAAAGAAACGACATCTGAATCCGTACCATATATGTTATGGCCGTCTACAGCGACATTTCCCGTAATACGAACACTGTCAATCAAGTCATTCATGCGGTTCAAAGTACGCAGGAACGTTGATTTCCCACAACCTGAAGGTCCAATCAATGCCGCAATACTACCTTTTTCAATCGTTAGGTCGATATCGTGAAGCGCGTGATTTTCTCCGTAGAATAAGTTCAATTTATCTGCTTTAATCTTTGTTTTCGTCATGGTTGAAGTCGACATTGTTTATTTCCCCCCGGAAAGTCTTTTTTGTAAGATTCGGCTTGGTATGCTGACCAACAGGTTAAAGATAAGCACAACGATTAGAAGCAACGCGGCACTTCCTTTGGCAATGTCTTTTGCATCCGGCACAAGCGCTTCAGCACCTACATACCATAGATGAACGGATAACGTCTCACCCATGTTCAGCGGGTTGAAATCCGGGAAGAAACGGGAAACCGATAACCCGGCTGTGTAAATAAGAATGGCGGATTCACCTAATGCACGACCTGCAATCAGCGTGATTCCTGTGATCAAACTAGGCAGAGCTGCTGGAATAAGGACTTTGCGGATAGCCTGCCACTTGGTTGAGCCCAGCGCCAAGCTTGCTTCCCAATAGGACTCGGGAACCGTGCGGATCGATTCTTCCGTAACCCTGACCATAACAGGCAAATTCAACAGGGCTACCGTCGCCGCGCCGCCGAGAATGGAAAACTTCAGCCCGAGCAAATTGGCGAAAAGCAAGAATCCAAACAATCCAAAAACGATGGAAGGTACAGAAGACAAAGCCTCAACGGATATACGGACAAGATCCGTAAACCAATTTTTTTGTGCATAAATCGCCAAGTAAATGCCTGAGAACAATCCGATTGGAATGGAAATCAGGAGAGATAAGATCAAGACATAGAAAGAGTTGAACAATTGAGGCCCAACGCCCCCACCGGCTTTAATTTCTTCCGGCTTTCCGAAGATGAAATGCCAGGACAGATGAGGAATGCCATCTCCCAAAATCCGAAAGAGAAACCAAGCCAAAATCCCTATGATAAGTATGCCTGATGCCCAAAAATATACCGTCGCAATCCGGTCCGTTGATTTACTTGTCATTTCACTTCACTCCTTTTTGCAACAATACGAATGATGATAATTAAGGATAAGGAGATTACAAGTAAAAGCAGCGCCATCATATACAACGCATTGTTCCATGTTGATCCGTAATTTGTATTCCCCATGTCTTTCACGATTGCTGTTGTTAATACCGTTGTAGAATCAAGCAACGACTTCGGCATTTGAGGTGAGTTACCAATAACCATAAATACAGCCATGGTTTCTCCAATTGCACGGCCCATCCCAAGGATAATTGCCGTTAAAATACCCGGTCTAGCTGCTGGCAGCAGCACGCGCCACATCGTTTGCCAGCGTGTTGCTCCAAGCGCAAGAGATGCTTCCTCCAGACGACTGGGAAGCGCTCGGATCGCGTCTTCAGAGATAGAGAGAATGGTTGGTAGAATCATAATTGCTAATATGATAGAAGCAGGCAGAATGCCGTAAGCGACATCGCCGGTTATTTTACCTAAAGCAGGAACAATGACGGTCATCCCGATTAAACCGTAGACAACCGAAGGAATCCCTACGAATAAATCAGTCGCTGGGCGCATGATTTCGCGCATCCATTTTGGAGCGATTTTCGCCATGAATAATGCACCGGACAAAGCCAGCGGTACTGAGAAAACGACGGAAACAAGCGTCATCAGCAAGGTGCTGTATAAGAAAGGAAACGCTCCGAATTTATTCGAGCCTGGTGTCCAGTCCGTCGAGAAGAAAAACTCCAAAGGACTTACACCCTGAAACGTCTTGATCCCTTGCATACCTACGAAAACAATGATGGAGAAAATAATCGCCGATACAAGTGCAGCACTAAGGACAAATACCCAGCGCATGATGCTGTCTTGTCTATGTTGTCCTTTGGTCCAATTCGAAACAATTGGACGGCTTTTGCTGTCTGAACTCGCATTTGATAGTTTGTCTGCTACGGAATTCACTGGGTTAATCCCCCTTTATTTAATACCACATGCCCTAACATGTCATACTGTTATGATAGGACATGAATGTCATTGCATCGTTAATGAATTGTAAAGGCAATGTAAAAGTTTATTGATTTATGTACTCACACGGCAAAAAGAGCGCCCGCATGATGCGAACGCCCTAAATGAGAGAACTACTTATTTTTTAAGCAAATCAGCTGGCAAGAATTTCAAGTCACGAACTTGTTTACCTTGGAATTCTTTTGTGGAAATATACGCGATGAAAGCTTTAGCTGGGTCTTTTGCTTCACCTTTTGTATACATGTGCTCAACACCAAACAGTTTGTAAGTACCGTTTTTGATGTTTTCTTCGGAGAAAGCTACGCCGTCGATTTTCAATGCTTTAACTGTATCATCGATGTAAGGAGTATCTACATAACCGATGGAACCGGATTGACCTACAACAGCTGTTTTCATAGCACCGCTGTTTTCTTGTGTAATACCGTCTTTCGTGAAGTCTTTACCATCAAGAATGATTGTTTTTACAAGCGTACGGGAACCGGAGCTATCTGGACGGTGTACAAGAACGATTTTCGCATCGTTACCACCAACATCTTTCCAGTTAGTGATTTTACCCATGTAAATATCAGCAGCTTGTTGTTTTGTTACGTTGTCTACTTTAACGTCTTTGTTTACGATGAATGCGAATGGAGCAATGGCTACTTGGTGGTCAACAAGACCTCTATCTTTATATTCAGCGGCTGGCTCAACATCGGAGTTACCGATATCGGAAGTACCGTCAGCTACGTTTTTAATTCCTGTGCCTGAACCACCAGCTGTAACGTTGATCGTTACTTTTGGGTTCTTTTCCATAAACTCAGTTGCCGCTTGTTTAACTAGCGGAAGCAATGCGCTTGAACCGGAAGCAGTGATTGTACCAGTAAGTTCTGTTTTAGGTGTATCAGAAGGCTTTGCAGACGCTGTAGCAGCTGTTGTTGCAGCAGGTGTAGCGGAAGCGCCATTTGTTTTTGTTTCTGTTTTTGCTCCGCATCCAACCAATGACCCCATCATTAATACCGCGGATAGTGTTAATGTAATTCCTTTTTTCGACATGAACTTGAACATAGTCAGCATGTCCTCCTTTTATTTTATGTTGCTTCTCTGGTTAGTTTCGATTTCCTTGTTTGTTCCTCGCAACTAACTTACAAATACATCGTAACAATCGAATGTAAAATCCAAACCCATGAAACGTAAACGTAATGTAAAACTTTTTCATAGGACTTTTGATAGAATTGTATGGTTAATTTTACATCTTATTTACACAGTTCGACGCTTTAGTTAATAGAAGCATCCTATATTTATAAGCAGAAACAAGAAACGCGTCATATCTTGTCTATTTATGGGGGGGGGATGTATGTGAGCCGATTATTTTTCTTCAACATGACCATGCGTGCCAAATTAATCGTCAGTTTCAGTGGGGTGCTCTTGATTTTTCTGGCTGTTGCTTATTTCAATCTTCATCAGGTTAGCCAAATCAAACAACATATGACCGATCAGAATGACAAGGTCGAACTCAAAGTAATGGCTTTGGAACTAAAGGAAATGGTCCAAGACATGAACATTATTGCGTCAGGATTGGAGATTTCGAAGAAACCCGAATACATATTTAAGTACAATGCCAAACGCCAGCCTTTCAATGATTATATTAAAAAAATAGGAGATACCGCCTCTACGCCCGATCAGCTAAAATGGCGCAGCCAATTAATCCAAGCCTCCGTTGACTACATTAATAACTTTGATTCTGCCGCCAAAATGATTCAAGTTAATAATGGTACGAGTACTAAGGATTTAGAAATCAACCTGATGTATCTCTACAATGAGTCTCAGGATCTGAAAAGTGTGATTTTTGATCTAGTCGATAAGTTCTATTTGACCTATGCGGAGTCGGCTGATCAAGCCATCGTGTCTTCTACCAAAGCTTTGGACAGCACGAGTCTGGTTATGATGTGCGCATCTATCATTGTGCTTCTGATTACAGTTTTGATTGCTTTCTTCCTGATTCGTTCTTTTATCCGGCCGATTCAAAAGCTGCAAAAAGCCGTTTCGCTTATCGCGGCAGGAGATTTAACACATACGATCAATGCCATATCCAAAGATGAGCTGGGTCAACTCAGCCAAAGCTTCGACCATATGATCCGCCAGGTGCGGCATATGCTTTACGCTACGAAGCAAATCGCTTCTTCCTTAAGCGATCACTCGCATGAATTTCATCGTTTCTCCCAGCTTACGGCTTCCGCGAACACGGATATTTTGAAAGCGATCAATGAAATTTCACACGGGGCCGATGAGCAGGCCATTCAAACCGAGTCCAGCTCCCTGATCATTACAGAGCTGGAAGCGGAGATTCGGGACATTACCGCCTATACATATGAAATGATAAAAGCAAGTGATGAGGCCGCAGCGGGTACGCTGCAAGGCACAGGTTATGTCCGTGCGCTGAAGGTATCGTCCGAGCAGTCGCAAGAGGTGCTGCATAAAGTCGATGCAGCCATGCAGACCTTAGCCGCCAGCTCGAAGCAGATTGGCGCCATCACACGTTCGATTACGGAGATATCGACGCAAACGAACGTCCTGGCCCTGAACGCCGCGATTGAAGCGGCCAGGGCCGGCGTGCACGGCCGCGGCTTCTCCGTGATCGCGGATGAGGTTCGTCAGCTGTCGCAGCAGACGAACGATTCGTCCAAGACGATCAGCGGCATTACGCAAGCGCTGCAGAAACAAATCCAAGAGCTGCAAAGCTCGCTCTTGGAAGCAAAAGATTCTGCGGTTACCCAGAATCATCGTGTTGCGGACACGCTCAGCTCTTTCGAGAGCATCGAGCATTCCATGACCGGCATCAAGGAGCAGATTGAGCACATTCATTTGAAAATCGAGCAGGCGCGTTCCAAGAACGATCAGCTTGTTGGCTCCGTTCAGTTCGTGGCGGCGATTGCCCAAGAAACTGCAGCCGGTGTGGAGGAAGTCAACTCCACTTCCATCCAGCAGGATGCGTCCATCCGCCGCATTGCGGAAGAGTCCGATGACATTCTTGCCTTGGCAGACCGATTATTCGCAGAGATTAGCAAGTTCCAGATCATTGAAACCGATGAAGAAATGGCGAATGGTCAGGCTAGCGCAGATAAGGATCATACTCCAGGCAATGAAGATACAGAAGGTCATAGTGAAATTGACGGTGACGGACACAGCCCTGATCATAGGCTAAAGAGCCCGTACTTATCGGATAACCTGCAAATTTGAAAAATGAGGCTCTCCCTCGGTCACACGGTGACTTGTGGGAGAGCCTTTTTTAATGCACGAAACGCCCTTCTTCCGGCACTGCAACTTCATTGAAATGGTCAGCCAAGTGCGCTAATTGACTCGTCAATTCCTCCTCGCGCATCGGTGTGCCATGTCCAGTCACAGCGAGGCTCGGGCGAAGTTCATTCAATTTCTTGACGGAGGCTGCCGCAGCTCCCCAATCGGTCGTAAAATACTTCGGCGGACCGCTGATTTCCTGCGTCTGGAGAAGTACGCGGTAGAGCGACTCCTGTTTTACAGTGACAAAAGCATCGCCAGCGATTAATGAGCGGTCTTTTTCCCGGAAAAGCGAAATATGGCCTGGCGTATGTCCCGGTGTATGTATCCATTGCCAATCTGGCAGACCAGGAATGGAGCCACCCTCCTGTAACGCCTTCACATGATCTCCGAGGTTGATGCCGTGATTCGGAAACAACGGAGAAAGCTCACTCATAAGTCCCCCGTTCACCGTTGAGTCCCCTTCAGGGTAATTCGCTTTTCCTGTTAAATACGGGATTTCCTGCTCATGCGCATACACAGGCACATCCCAATGCTCAAGCAGCTCTGCAAGCGCACCAACATGATCAAAATGTCCGTGGGTCAAAATAATGCCCTGCGGCTTCGTCATTGTCCCAAAACGATCCTCCGCCAACTGAATGATGTTGTCTGCGGAATGCGGCATACCCGCGTCGACCAGAAACCATGTCTTCGACTTAGAGGTCGGATTGCCGATGAAACATATATTAACGAACTGAATGCAGTAGCAGTAAATATCAATGCTCACTTCTTGGCCTTCCCCGCTTGATACCGTCGTTAACGGGATATGTGTATGTTCGTAGGTGGACTCCAATTGTCTTGCCCCTTTTCAGATGGATTTCTATTATCATCTCCTTTACCGATTCGGATTATCGGAACAAACATAAGAAAGACCAACCTGCTTCGCGTTTTGCGCAGGTTGGTCTTTTGGCTTAAATTTGTTGCGGCAGTTTTCTAATAATTTCTATCTTCCGGATGCGGTTGGCATCCCTCTCCCGCACGATAAAGGTCAAATCCTCATAATCCCATGGCTCGCCTTTTTCCAGCTCAGGTTGCTTGCTATACAGCCATCCGCCAATCGAATCGACTTCCTCATGATCCAGTTTCGAGTCAAGATAATGATTGACTTCATTGACTAGCGCGGTTCCTTTGATCAAAAATCGGTTGGTGTCCAGCGTTTCAATATCGCGCTTCTCGTCCTTATCAAATTCGTCCCGGATCTCACCGACGATCTCCTCAAGGATGTCCTCAATGGTGATTAAGCCGGCAGTACCGCCGTACTCATCCAATAACAGCGCGATATGCACCTGTTCTTGCTGCATTTTTTTCAATAGCTGTTTGATCGGCATGACATCAGGCACAGTCATGACGGGCTGCAATAACGCGCTAAAATCACAATTAGGATTGTTATCGTAACTCAAGAAAAACTGTTTGGTATTTACGATACCAATAATATCATCCTTGCTCTCTTTGGCCACAGGAAAACGGGTGTATTGTTCTCGCTTAATGATCTCCAAATTCTCTTTCAACGATTTGTTAGCGTATAAGCAGACCATGTCGGTCCGAGGAACCATGATTTCACGAGCTAACAACTCATCAAATGTAAAAATTCGATCTGTGTAGCCGTATTCTGTTTTATTAATTTTGCCGCTTTGGTAACTCTCCTGAAGAATTAAGCGAATCTCTTCCTCGGAGTGGGCTTCTTCATGTTCGCTGGCCGGCTTCATACCGAGCAATTTGATCATGCCATTCGCAGACCCATTAAGCAGCCAAATGAATGGGTACATGATTTTGTGGAAAATTACAATAATAGGTGCTGTTAGCACTGCGATTTGCTCAGCTTTTTGAATGGCAAGCGACTTTGGCGCAAGTTCACCCAGAACAACATGAAGATATGTCATCAAAACAAAAGCGATACCGAAAGATAAGATGTGTGACAAGCTGTCACTTATGGTTAATAGTTCGAATAGGGGGTGCAGCAATTTCTCTACAGTCGGCTCTCCTAACCAACCAAGACCGAGAGCTGTGATTGTAATCCCCAGTTGGCAGGCGGACAAGTAAGCATCGAGATTTGTTGTTACCTTCTGCACGGCAAGCGCGTTCTTGCTACCTTCAAGTACCATCTGTTCAACACGGCTGGGACGGAGCTTAATGATTGCAAATTCGGTAGCCACGAAAAAAGCGGTTAATAATATGAGCAAAGCAATTAAAAATAGATTCAATACCATGGCAACTCATCCTTTACGAAATGAATTATTCTTATAAACAGTTCTTATGAACTATTCTAATATAATATAATGAAACAAACAAAGTTCGTTTTAAGCCATAATCGATTATTTTTTACTTTATTGGGGGAAATCGTTGGCAGATGTCGGCCTTCTCATGAAATCTTTCCTTTTGACATGGCCTAAACCGTATTTTATTATAAGTTCATATGAACTGTTCAAACACAGACGAGGTGATGTCAATATGGAAACATTAACTTTTAGACGCAAAGATATGGCTGATTTAATGTTGTCTTTGAGTGGTCATCTAGAGAAATCACCTCTGGCTATTCTGCAAGACACATGGCGAATCCAGCATGAGAATGATTTGGAGCAGGGAAAATCCATGTCTGCCTTTCTATCGACGACGCTTCCTCCCCTCATTGAGAAAATGATCAAGTCGGAGATTAAGCCGGCTTTCTCCTTAAGCGATATCGTTGCACTTGGTACTCAAGTAGAGTTTACACAATTTAGTGTTACCTCTATTCAGAACTGGGTGAAACGTGATTTCAAAGAACTTATCGGACTTCCGGAGGATGGGAAAAAATATTCCCTTCAACAAGTCGCTTTGTTTTTCATCATCGAGGACCTGCGTTCTTCGTTGGACTATGACTCCATTCGCAAATTGTTCCATATATTATTTAGTTCCACATCCTATAACTGCGCAGAGCAAACCATTACTCCTCTTCAGTTTTATTCGATCTATTCGGAGCTGTACGAAGTATTGGATGCTCGTTACAGAAATTACGTGGGAAATAGCCAGGATTTTATCTCCAAGTGGGATCAGATGTTGGATGAGGCGGCACATGAGTACGCCGTTTCACATTGCCCGCATGCGAATGCCAAGGAGCAGGAGATGCTCAAAAATGCCATTCATGTCGCTATCATTTCCGTTCATTCGTCTAGTTTTAACTCTTTGGCAAGACGATATGTGAACGGCATGGTATTTCTGCACAGTTTTAAATAATAATAGACAACAAAGGCCAAGAACCATTCACCGGTTCTTGGCCTTTCTCTGTAAAACGTTATTTCGCAATCTCATCCGTTGCCTTAATGTTGCGCAGAATACTTACTTCAACCCTGCGATTCTGGGCGCGGCCTTCTGTTGTATCATTCGAGGCAATGGGGCGATACTCCCCGTATCCGACTGAAGAGTATGAGGAAGGGTCGATTTTACCATTATTCAATAAGATCTTCATAAAATTAACGGACCGTTTGGCACTCAGATCCCAGTTTGTTTCAAAATCCGCGCGGTGAATCGGGATATTATCCGTGTGCCCGCCCACCTCAACCTGATAGCCCGGGTAATTCGCCAGCATGCCTGCGATGGAAACAGCCAGCTTCTGGGAATCCTGCTTCATGGTCGCAGAACCCGAGTCGAACAGCGCGCGATCACTAATGGTAATCGTCAGTTTCTCGTTATCCAGCTTCGTCGTTAGCTGCTCGTTCAACTGATTTTCTTTGATGAAAGCATCCATGCTTTTCTTCAGTTCTTCCAGATCCTTTTCTTCCTTTTGCAGCTTCGCGGCCAGTTGACTGTCCGTATGACTTGGATCCTTCGGCGGCGGGTTCTGATTCTTGTTATTGTTCCTGGTCGAGCTCGCCGCGTCGTCAATCGGAATCAAATTAGATACCGCGAATGGCGCTTCTCCACCCGTAAACGCATTATTCAAGGACCTCATAATCGAGTTATACTTCTTCGAATCCAACTGGCTGGATGCAAATAGAATGATAAAAAGAGCTAGAAGCAAAGTAAGCAAATCCGCATAGGGAATAAGCCAGGATTCATCAACGTGTTCTTCATGGTCCTCATGCTTCTTCTTTTTACTCACTGAGCGGCTTCCCCTTTCGCCTCTTCGTCATACGATGCGCGGTCGCTGTTCGCTACGAAGATCATCATTTTTTGCTTCACCGAGTTGGCGGATACACCGGACTGAATAGATAGTAAGCCTTCGACGATCATGAGTTTAATTTCAACTTCCTTCTTCGACTTCTGTTTCAGCTTGTTCGCGAAGGGGTGAAAAATAACATAACCAAGGAAAATCCCAAACATCGTGGCAACGAACGCAGCGGAAATCAAATGCCCCAACTTCTCTACTTCGCTTAAGTTCCCAAGGGCAGCAATCAAACCTACAACGGCGCCAAGAACGCCAAGTGTTGGTGCATATGTACCGGCTTGTGTAAAAATTCCCGCATATTTCTTATGTCTTGCTTCCATTTCGGCAATATCCTCAAGCAGGACATCGCGCACGAAATCAGGATCATTCCCGTCAATAATGAGACGCATTCCGCTTTTCATAAAAGGATCCGACAGCTCTTCCGCTTGCTTTTCCAGGGAAAGAAGGCCCTCACGGCGTGTAATGGATACCCATTCGATAAACGTATTGATCAGTTCTTTTTTAGGCATTAATTTTTGTTCGGTAAAAATAATTTTCAATAAGGTCGGAATCTTTTTTATTTCCTCTAAAGAAAACGCGATAAACAAGGCTGAAGCGGTTCCTCCGAAAATAATCAGCGCAGCTGCTGGGTTTAAAAGCGCGACCAAACTTGCCCCTTTTAACACCATGCCCACACCAATCGATATAAGCGCTAAAACAATTCCAATTAAAGATGATTTCTCCATATGCCGACACCCTCTTTTCTCTAGTCATCAAAGCCATGTAGCATGCATTCCATAATTCGACAAAAATACTTTCTTTGTACATAATGATAGGTTTATTTGCTATAAATTACAATCATTTTCGAGAGATAAATAGGACTATAGTCATGTATTTTTTGTGAAGTTCAAAGGGGAATGACGAAATCTGGCGTCTCTCTCTTACCTAATTTATACTTAAGGAGAGATAACTCCTGCTAAAATCGATATCAGCAAAATCTGAAGCAAGTTGGTATGATCTGGCAGCCTTTGTGGAAACGATAGAAAAGAAACAAGCAATCTTCATACATAAGGAGAGATGAACGTGGAGAAACGAATGTTCGGCCGGACGGGGCAGCAATTTCCGCTGCTCAGCTTTGGCGCACAACGCATCGTAGACGAGCATAACTGTACGGAAGACGAGGCTATTGCGATCGTGAATCGCGCGATTGACGAAGGCATCACTTATTTCGATACGGCGCCGAGTTATTCGAAAGGCCAATCAGAAGAAAGACTCGGCAAAGCTTTAGCGCTCCATGGCCGCAGAAACGATGTCTGGATTGCGACCAAAACAAACGACCGCACGAGAGACGGTTCTTTGAAGCTGCTCGAAGAGAGCCTGAAAAGACTGCAAACCGACCATGTGGAAGAATGGCGCTTGCACAATATCATGACAATGGAAGAGTTGGACAAATGCTTTGCCAAAGGCGGTGCGTTGGAAGCGCTGATTGAAGCAAAAGACCAAGGCTTGATCAAGCATATCTCGATCAGCGGACATACGAATCCTCGCGTACAGCTCGAAGCCATCGACCGGTACCCGTTCGATAGCGCGCTTGTGGCTCTCTCCGCCGCCGACCACCTCGTATACAGCTTCGCGCATGAATTCCTGCCGAAAGCGAATGAGAAAGGCATTGCAGTGATCGGCATGAAAGTGATGGCGCTTGGCAAGCTTGCTCCGTGGTACGAGAAGGCCTTGCAATACACGTTCTCTCTACCGATTTCCACGGCAATCGTTGGCATGGAATCGATGGAGCAGCTGGAGCAGAACCTGGCTATCGCCAAGAGCTTCAAACCTATGACGGACCTTGAGCAGTTGTCCTTCTTGAAAGAAATCATGCATCTGGCTAATCCGGATGTACTGCGTTGGAAATCAACCGACTGGGTGTCGGGGGAATGGTATGTTCGTTAGAAGGCGCACAAGGATAAACGCTTTCGTCTTCTTTCTAGGGTAGATGCGAAGCAAAAGTAAAGGAGCTAAGCGGCATGAATGCGCTTAGCTCCTTTGCTTTTTGCATCAATCGTTATGAAAGTGATGGCCCCCGCTTCTTGACTTACTCAGAGGCATCGGGAACTACGGGGCGCTTTTTATGCCAAGTAGGCTGATTTCAGAGTCGGTTGGGAATTGTGGGGTCTTATTTGCTCTCCATATGGTGGTAGAGAACCAATATTCAACAAATAGAGGCCCCTAGTTCCCTGTCGCTGGCAAAAGTGTTGATTCTCAGGAAATAGGGGATCGTAGTTCCCATAAACAACTCCCCACCGGCACAATATCCACTTGCCGGAAGAGGTTCACGATACTCATTCAATAATGAGTGCATAAACGATGCCGGGACCATGTACCCCAATGGTCAAATCGTTTTCGATATCGGCTGACCGGCTCGGGCCTGATATGAAATGTATGCCGGCCGGCCGCTCGCCTAAGGCAAGCTCGTCGAAAGGCCGCAGAACCTCGCCGAGCTTCGTCCGCAGACGCTCCACAGGGATGATCGCGATGAACGTCGTCGGAAGCAGACTAACGCTTCGGCCTCGCGTAGCGTCGGACGTGACGACTAGCGAGCCCGTGTATGCGACCGCATGCTCGACAGCGACGATCCCGATATCTGCGCCAGCGGCCTTGGCGACCAGCTCATCTTTGGCCTCAGCGGTAGCGTCCTGCGCGTTCCACACGGTGATGTTCGTTTCCGTGCCGGCCGAGAGGCTTGCGCGCAGCATTTCCAGCTCAGGCTGATCCTGCATGATCAGATTTTTCGCTTGCGTTTTAGCAATAAAATCCGTGATAAAAGCTTGCGCTTCGGCCATGCCCGACAACCGGTAGGTGTGTCCGCCTGCTTTTTGCCAGTTCGCCATGAAGAGCTGAATCCGCTCCTCCAGCGGGAGGTTTACCTCCTCCCAAAAAGCTGGAGCCCCCTTCATCGGATGTGCCGGAGCGCTCTGGAGCGGCTTTGCTCGGCCAAGGCGCGTCGAAATATTAGCAAAGAAGGATTCCTGCTTCTTGAGAGCTTCTTCGTGCAATTGCTGCAGAAATGCCGGATCTGATTTAGCCATGATGATGTCCTCCTCCGCCGTTTTTGCGATCAGCCACCAGTTTCTCCATACGTGCTTTCATGACGGCGTCAAGCTCAGGGAACGTGCCTTCCAGCTCCTGCTCGATGTCCTTCCACGACTCGCGGAATGTCTTGCTCGCCATACTAGGCGCATATCGATAGGAGTTCCAACCTTTGAGCGGGCCAATCCGCGCTTTGATATGGCCATCCCGCACGAGCAGCTTTTGCCCGACGCGACCGAGTTTAATGAGCGCCTTTACCCTTTTGGCATCGGACATGAGGAAATTAAAGCCTTTCATCCCTACTTTCTCCGCTAAATCCGTCGATCCCCGCTCTACTTTGCGTTGGCGGAGATAAACAAGCATATCGTGCAGCGGGATTTTGACCGGACAAGCCTCATAACACGCCCCGCAGAGGCTGGAGGCGCCCGCGATGTCGTCCCACTGGTCGACATTTTTGTTCAAGGCCGGCGTAAGCACCGCGCCGATCGGACCGCTGTAGACGCCGCCGTAGGCATGACCGCCGATATGGCGGTACACCGGGCAGGCGTTCAAGCAAGCGCCGCAGCGAATGCAATTCAGCAATTCCTGGAATTGCGGATCGCCTAGCTGCAGAGAGCGGCCATTATCGAGGATGATGATATGCATCTCCTCGGGGCCATCGCCGTCCTGCTTGCGCTGCGGACCGGAAATAACGGACATATACACCGTCAGTTTCTGTCCGGTTGCAGAGCGAGGCAGCAGCGTCGCCATGACCTCGAGATCATCCAGCGTAGGAATGATACGTTCCATCCCCATGTAGGTGATCTGTATCTTCGGAATCGTGCTGACCATCCGCGCATTGCCTTCATTTTCAAAGAGCACCATCGAACCTGTTTCGGCAATGGCAAAATTACAGCCCGTCATCCCGATGTCGGCTTCAAGGAATTTCTCCCTCAGTTTTCTGCGTACGTATCCGGCCAAAATTCCCGTATCGGGCTCAAGCTTCTCTCCTGCGTCTTCAGACAGCAGATCAGCGATCTGGTACCGGTTTTTGTGAATCGCCGGGATAATGATATGCGACGGTGTTTCGCCAGCCAGTTGAATGATATACTCACCAAGGTCCGTCTCAATCGCTTCTACGCCGATTTGCTCCAGCGCACGGTTGATGTGCAGCTCCTCGGAAACCATCGACTTGGATTTCACGGCGCTTTTCGCCTTCTTGTGCTCGGCAATCTGCATCGTTAGCTTAACCGCATCCGCCGCATCGGCAGCGAAATGGACGTGCACCCCTTGGGCCCTTGCATTTTCAACAAATTTGCCAAGGTAGTAATCGAGATGCGCGATCGTATGCAGCCGAATTTCTCGTCCGCGTTCGCGCCACGCTTCCCAATTGCCATGCTCGGCGGTCGCAGCCAGCTTCCCGTTCTTCAATCGTTCCGTCGTAAATTTCACCGCATTGCGCAAAAAGTCGTTGTTCAGCGCAATTTTGGATCTTTCCTTCACCGTTCCGCCAGGTTTATGCTCGCTCATGGGCAAGTTTCACTCCCTCAGCCAATAATTCCGCCAGATGCATCACCTTGACAGGTTTTCCTCGAAACGCTAAATTACCGGCAATATTCATTAAACAGCCCATATCAAGCCCGACGAGCATCTCGGCTTCCGTCTCCAGGACGTGGTCGGATTTCTCGGACACCATCGCCCCGGAAATATCGCACATTTTCACCGCAAAAGTACCGCCAAACCCGCAGCAATCCTCGGCATGAGAAAGCGGCAGCAGTTCCATGCCGCGAACATTTTGCATCAGCTGCATTGGTTCAGCCTTAACCCCCAGAAGCCGGCTGCCATGGCAGGACGGATGGTAGGTCACTTTGTGCGGGAATACGGCTCCCACATCCGTAACCCCTAACACTTGCACGAGGAACTGCGTGAACTCATAGGTTTTCTCAACGAGCCGATTCGCGCGTGCTAGATTAACAGGGTCATTTTCAAAAAGCTTCGGATAATAATGGTGAATCATGCTCGTGCAGGAACCCGAAGGCGATATGACAAAATCGCTGTCTTCAAAAGCCTCCAGCAGCGTCATGGCGGAGCCTCGCGCCTCATCCCAATAACCGCTGTTGAACGCGGGTTGGCCGCAGCAGGTTTGCTTCGCCGGGAAGTCTAGCTTGACTCCGTATTTTGCAAGTAAATGAACGATAGACTCGCCAACCTTGGGATAGACAAGATCGCTGAGGCACGTTATGAACATCGATACTTTCATGTTGCAGCTGACTCCCTTCCTGCATCGTTCCCCCCACAGAGGCAGGTGGTTATACAAAAAACCATCCTCAGTACGAAAGCGAACATACTGGAGATGGAAGGAACAATGTCTTCTACTCTTTATCTAATTGGATGACGTGAACCCCTTTCTCCCGAATACGGTCCACATCCTCCTTATTGGTTTGTCCGTCTGTGATCACATGCTTGATTTCAGGCCACGCTGCGACTTGCGTCAAAGACTGCATCCCGAATTTGCTGTGATCGGCTAGCAGATAGGTTTCATCGGCAATGGAGATCATTTTGCGCTTAATAAGCGCTTGCAGCTCATTCGATTCGCTGATGCCGCGTTGAATATGAACCCCTTTGCAAGAAAGGAATAGCTTATGGACGTGATACATATCCAGTGATCTCTCCGCTAGTGGTCCTACATAGGACAACGATTTGGGCGAGAGAAGTCCTCCCGTAGAAATCACTTGGATCTTCTCCTTGCCGCTAACCTCGAGCGCGACTTTCATCGAATTCGTAAGGATGGTCAGCTGCATATCCGGAATCAATTTGGCCATATACCAAGCCGTTGTGCTCGCATCCAAAATGATGCGGTCGCCTTCGCGAATATGCGATACCGCTTCCTTCGCGATAGCGTTCTTGAAATCGGCGTGTTCCGTTTCCCTTTCCAGGAAAGGCACTTCCGACTGCGCTTCTTTCACGCTTACGGCGCCGCCATGGCTGCGCATCAGCTTGCCTTCGCTTTCCAATCGATCCAAATCTCTTCGAATCGTCTCTTCCGTCACTTGACACAGCTCGCTGAGCTCCGTCACGCGAATGCTTCCTCTTTCATTGACTAACTGAACGATTCTCTGCCATCTTTCCGCTACCAGCATCGTCTTCCCTCATTTCATCCTCGATCGGGACGCCACCTGACAAAATGTTGCATACGCCGCCTGCCAACCCGCAGCATCCTCGGGGATGTACGTTTTGACCGGGAACGAATTCCGAATCAGCTTCCTGGCTTCGCGCAAATTTGCGATATACCCTAATGCTATCCATTGTACTACAAGGTTTCCTAAGGCACTACCCTCGACAGGACCTGCCCAAACCTCGCGCCCTGTAGCGCTCGCAGTGAATTGGCAAAGCAGCTCATTCTGAATGCCGCCGCCAACAATGTGAAGTCCAGGGTACGTAACACCCGTCAGCTGCTCGGTCCATTCCAGCACAAACCGATATTTGAATGCCAGGCTTTCTAAAATGCAGCGGGCGATTTCACCTTCGGATTGCGGAACAACCTGCTGCGTATCCCGGCAATATTGCTGAATTTGCTTCGGCATATGCTGCGGATTAAGAAACATGTCGTCATCAGGATCGATGAAAGATTGAAAAGGTTTCGCTTGCTCAGCAAGCTTCACGAGAGCGGCAAAGCTGAGGTTTTTGCCTTCTTTATCCCACGTCCGCTTACACTCTTGGATTAGCCACAAGCCCATGATGTTCTTCAGCAAACGGTTCGTGCCATACACGCCGCCTTCGTTCGTGAAGTTCCAAGCCAAAGCTTGCTCCGTTAAGACAGGTTCCTTCGTTTCTGTCCCCAACAGAGACCAAGTGCCGCAGCTTAGGAAGGCAAAATGATCGTCCAGCGCAGGAACTGCCACAACGGCGGAAGCCGTGTCATGCTCACCTACGGCAATGACAGGAATTGAAGCAACATCAAGATCCGCGCAGATATCTGCAGTTAAGGCTCCTACTCGTGTGCCCGAAGGTACTGGGTTCAGCAACAAACCGGCTGGAAGATCAAGCTGTTCGAGAAGCTCCGCATCCCACGCCTTCGTTGTGGCATTCAAGAGCTGTGTCGTAGTAGCGTTCGTGAATTCACTATGCTTTTCCCCGGTTAAGAAATAACGGAGCAAATCTGGAATCATCAACAATGTTTCAGCTCGTTCCAACAATTCCGGATTTCTTTCCTTGATTGCAGCAAGCTGAAAAATCGAATTGAATTGCAGAAATTGGAGCCCCGTTTTGGCATAAAGCTTTTCGCGTCCAACTTTTGCAAACACCTTTTCCATCGCATGGTCCGTCTGGTGATCACGGTAATGATACGGATTGCCCAGCAGCTCGCCGTTTTTGGAAAGCAGACCGAAATCTACCGCCCAGGAATCAATCGCCAAACTCTCAATATCCGTATATCCTAGCTGCTTCGTCTGTAAAATGCCTTGTTTCAACTCATGAAACAAGCGCAATATGTCCCAGTGAAGATGGTCGCCCACCTTCACCGGATCATTTGGAAAGCGGTGAATTTCCTCGATCGTCACTTGGCCCGCTTCAGAATCAAGGCGTCCGACGATCGCTCTGCCGCTGCTTGCTCCCAAATCAAAGGCCAGAACGCTTGAGGGTTTACTCACCAGCTCGCACCGCCTTTGCCGCGCACATTAATGCTTTCGTCGTAGCCGCTTTCCAGGTAAGCTTTCATCGGATCAACCGGAACGCCGATTTCTTCGCGAACGGCTTGCAGCAGCGGTGTGACGTCGAATTCGAACGCTTTACGAACCGCGTCTTCAGCACCAAGAACGTCTTGGCGCTCTTGAGCGTCTTTCACTTCGTCCAGGTTAATCAGTAGCGCTTTTGCGTATTGCGTTTGAACGTTCAGCACAGAACGCAGCATCGCAGGGATTTTACGCTCGATATTGTGGCTTTGATCGATCATATACGCAATGTTGTTGGCAGCCTGGCGGATTTGCGGGTTTTTATCATTCGCCGCATCAATGATTTGGTAGAAAATCAGGAACAATTCGTATGGATTCACGGAGCCTACGATCAAATCGTCATCCCCATATTTGCGGGAATTGAAGTGAAAGCCGCCGAGTTTATTTTCATCTAACAAATAAGTCACGATATGCTCAATGTTGGTGCCTTGCGGGTGATGGCCTGTGTCTACCAACACTTCCGCTTGAGGACCCAACTTGTTTGCCATGTTGAACGCCATGCCCCAATCCGCCAAATCCGTGTGGTAGAAGGCAGGCTCATAGAATTTGTATTCAATCAGCATGCGCATGTTTGGCGTCATTGCGTTGTACATCTCATTGAGCGATTCATACATCCATGTTTTGCGAGCGCGAATGTCAACTTGACCCGGGTAGTTGGAACCGTCTGCGAACCAGAGGCTCAGGACATCAGAACCAACGGTTTTGGCGATGTCTACGCACTCCAGCAAGTGATCCGTCGCTTTGCGGCGAATCGCTGCGTTCGAATTCGTCACGCTTCCGAAGATATAATCATCTTCTTGGAAAAGATTCGGGTTCACCGCACCGATCGAAACGCCCAAATCAGCGGCATGCTGCTTCAATTTCGCGTAATCGTCCACTTTGTCCCAAGGAATGTGAATCGCCACCGACGGGCAAACACCCGTCAGTTTATGAACCTGCGCAGCATCCTCGAATTTTTCGAAAGGATTGCGTGGCACGCCGTTTTGCTTGAACACTTTGAAGCGAGTTCCGGAATCTCCGTAACCCCAAGATGGAGTTTCTACTTTGAGGGCTTTCAGTTTGGCTTTTACAGCTGCCAGATCAATACCTCTATTTGCTTGCTGCTCTTCAAACAGTGCATATGCTTTATCACTCATCGGATAATAGCCTCCTTTTGGGTATGGAACGGATTAGCGGGTGAAAGCAGCTGGAACGCCGCCGTCAACGGTTATCATGCAGCCTGTCGTTTTCTCAGCTTTGGAAGATGAGAAGTACACGATGGCTTCTGCAACGTCTTTCGGGAAAATGTTAACAAGCAAAGTCGTTCTTTTGCGGTAGTGCTCTTCCAGTTGATCCGGTTCGATGCCGTAAGCCGCAGCGCGCTCATTGCGCCAGTTGGAATTCCAGATCGCGGAACCTTGCAGAATCGCATCGGGCAACACGGAGTTCACGCGAATGCCGTATTCGCCTCCTTCTGCTGCGATGCAACGCGCCAAGTGAATTTCAGCGGCTTTTGCCGTTGAATAAGCTGAAGCATTTTTACCTGCAAATACCGAGTTTTTGGAGCCGACGAATACCATGCTGCCGCCGACATTTTGCTTTTTCATAATTTTAAAAGCTTCTCTAGCTACCAGGAAATATCCTGTGCTGAGCACGTTCATGTTCAAGTTCCACTCTTTGAGGGATGTTTCATCAAAAGGACTCGATGTCGCAAGACCCGCGTTATTCACGATAACATCGATACCGCCATAGCTAAGGATCGAATCGCGGTAAGCCGCTTCTACCTCTTCTTCTTTCGTTACATCCATTTTCACCGCAATGGCTCTGTTCTCGCCATATTGCTCGTTCAGCTCGGCCGCTAATTTCTGTGCGCCTTCCAAATTCAAGTCAGCCAGCACAACATGCGCGCCTTCTTTGAGGAATTGACGAGCCGTTACGCTGCCGATTCCGCCTGCGCCGCCAGTGATGAAAGCAATTTTGCGGGAGAATTCCGCTTCTGCAGGGGCAAGTGTCAATTTGTATAATTCAAGCGGCCAGTATTCCACGTTGTAAGACTCATTTTCGCTCAAGGAAACGAAAGTTCCAAGTGCTGTTGCGCCTCTCATCACGGAGATGGCACGGTGGTAAAGCGCGCCGCTGACTTGCGCCATAGCCCAGCTTTTGCCTGTGTTAATCATCCCGATTCCCGGGATCAAAATAACGCGAGGAGCCGTTTCAAAAATAACGTCGCCTTCATTTTTGTTGCGTTCGAAGTACGTTTTGTATTCTTCTTTGTAAGCGGCAATACCGGCCTGCAAAGCTTCCGTCAGGGAAGCGGCATCACGGGAATTCGGATTCCAGTCGATGTACAGCGGCTTCATTTTCGTATGAACCAAGTGGTCCGGACAAGCTGCGCCTACTTGAGACAAGACAGCTGCATCTTTGCTGTTAACGAATTTCAAGACATCGGCCGCGCTGTCAACTGTCAGGATCATTTTCTTCTCTTTGCTTACTGCACCGCGAACCGTTGGCAGCACTTGCGCCAAAATGTCGTTGCGCTCGGAATCGGACAGGGACTCGTATTTGGAGCCGCCGTACAGGTTGTCCTCCTGAACTCGCGCTTCGATAAAGCTTGCAGCTTCATTGATGATGGCAAGTGTTTTGAGGTAGCTCTCCTCGGACGTTTCACCCCAAGTCACCAGACCGTGCTTCTCCATCAACACTAGCTCAGCTTTTGGATTGTTTCTTACGCCTTCGGCGATCATTTTGGATAATGTAAAGCCAGGACGGACATAAGGTACCCATACGAAGCGGTCGCCGTAGATTTCTTTCGCCAGCTCACGGCCATTATGTGCGCAGCATAGCGAGATAATCGCATCCGGATGCGTGTGATCCACATGTTTGAACGGTAAGA
Source organism: Paenibacillus chondroitinus NBRC 15376 (assembly GCF_004000765.1). Classification (GTDB taxonomy): domain Bacteria; phylum Bacillota; class Bacilli; order Paenibacillales; family NBRC-103111; genus Paenibacillus_E; species Paenibacillus_E chondroitinus. The sequence goes on from NZ_BILW01000046.1 coordinate 27,022, forward strand.
AAGCGTGCAATAGCGTTTCAATGGAAGCACGCGGATGCTTGCTGTCGATCATGCAGTTCACCAAGTACGCAACCATTTCCTCGTCGGACATTTCGTCTCTTTCGTACAAAGGACGAATGTCTTCCATCCGCAGACCTGTGAAATTCTTTGCTTTCATCGTCGCAAGGTCGGAACCGCTTCCTTTGACCCACATCACTTCAACATCACGGCCGCGGAAATCCTTCTCGATGGTTTTGTACGAAGTGTTGCCCCCACCCCAGTTCGCAACGGCACGGTCTGTTCCTAGTAAATTGGAGCGGTAAACCAATTCCTCCACGCCTTTTGCAACGTTACTCGCCTTTTCTGCTTCCCACAAATTCGCAACCATAAGTATCCTCCTAAGTATAGGGATCTCTGGGCGCTGCCCAAAGTCTCTCCTCTTCACATCCCATGATGTGTTTTGTTTTTGATGGATTCATCGTATCACATCTTTGTTTATTTTTGAATCATTATTTTTTATTTTTGTTTTTCTTTGGACAGGTAGACTTGCGGGATGGCTGGCGCTAGCTCGGAAAACATCATAAAAAGCCTGGCGGGTATGCTCCGTCAGACTTTCGTATTAGCTGCTTTCTAACCTGCCACCATCACAACACACTATCTCCATACAACCATCTGCCACCTCGTCTGCCAAAAACAAGTCAAAAAAAGCCTGGCGGCATGCTCGCCAGACTTTCATATTAGCTACTTTTCTAACCTTCCACCATTGCATGTCGCTATCTCCATACAGCCACCTGCCACTTTATCTTAAGGGAACTCCAGTCCCTTATTTGGAGAAAAACACGCTTTTTCTCCCTGATCAGGAACTACAGGGTCTTGTCCAGCCTCCATGTCACGAATCTCGGGAGATAACAACGAAATAACGGTCTGTAGTTCCCCTCGGAGTTGAAAAATGCACGGTTTCTGCAAAATAACAGCCTGTAGTTCCCCAAGTGCAGATCCACCTGAGTTTTCATTGGACGAATTCCAATGAGCGTTCACTTTTTGCCGCAGAAGCGGCAATCTCATTGGACAAAATCCAGTGAGGCTGCCACCTCGCCACTGTTTTCTGGACTTTGCGAATGCTCTCATTGGAATTCATCCAACATGAGCTCCATTTCGACCAACAATTACACCATTTGATTGGATTTCATCCAATAGAAACCACTCTTCTGCATGCTCCGCACAGTCCCCATCACTGCGCTCGCACCAATCGTCCTCCCGATCGGGCCTTCCCTTCCCAATTCACCAAAAAGATCCCCACACAAATAAAAGCTCCACCTAAACCGACATACCAAGCAACCTTTTCACCGAGCAGCAGCCAGCTGGAGAGCAGCCCGAATACCGGTACCAGGAACAGAAACGCGCTTGTTTTGGCCGGATCTCCGCTGCGAAGCAAATAAAACCATAGGCAAAATTGGACAATCGATCCCATGATGATAAGCCAGAGAAGCACGACCACGGACATAGGCGTGAATGTAAAATGCGGATGTTCCGTCACTGCGCCGAGAAGAAGAAGCGCAATGCCTCCCGCAAGCATTTGATACGCAGCCAGCACCGTCATATCGAACCCGGCTCCCCACTGTTTAATAAGCAGTGTAGAAGCGGCAAAAAATATGGCGCCGAGGAAACCGATCAGCATGCCTGCCTGAAAGTTCAGTTGTAATCCGAAGGTAACGACGACTCCGATAAAACCAAGGGCTACACCAAGCCATTGCCGCCCTCGATATTTGGCTCCAGTCAGGAAAGTGCCTAACACAATCACCAGCAGCGGGTTCGTACAAGTAATGATGGAAGACTCGCCCGAGCTAATCCAGTGCATGCTGTAGTAGGCGCAGCCCATCACACCCGCTGATTGCAATAAGCCGATCAAGCCCGCTTTTCCCCACATTTTCAAATTTGCAGGCTGTGGCTTCTTCCTTACAATGAACGCTAGGATGCCTCCTGCCAGAGCAAAGCGCAGACCCATCAAAAAGAACGGCGTCGAATAATCCAGCCCGACTTTGCCTACAGGAAATGCGACTCCCATAACAAAGGTCGTGACAATAATGAGTGTGATATATTTTATTTTGCTCATCATAAAAACCTCCATATCAACAAGATGATCTCATTGTATAGGAGGCTCGGAATTATGTATAATGATTACTATAGATACTTGAAATCATAAATAATGATATCAAAAACATTCAAAAACACGCATAGGAGGTTCACAACGATGGAAAGCTCAGATTTGCGAGTGTTCCAAATGGTGGCCCGAGAAGGCTCCGTTACCAAAGCAGCGGGACGTCTCGGTTATGTACAATCCAACATCACGGCCCGGATTCAACAATTGGAATCTGAGCTGCAAACGGTCCTTTTTGCCCGGCATAATCGAGGCATGTCCTTAACTTCTAGCGGCAAAACATTGCTAGCCTATGCGGATAAAATCGTCGGTCTGCTGGATGAGGCGGTCGTGGCACTTTCTTCATCAGGCGAGCCCAGCGGTCCGCTATTGATTGGTTCCACACAAACTGCTGCAGCGGTACGTCTTCCCAAACTTTTTGCCTCTTATTATGCGCAGCATTCGAATGTGCAGCTCTCGTTAACAACAGGACACACGCAATTTCTAATTGAAAAAGTTCTCCACTATGAGCTGGATGGCGCATTCATCGGTTGTTCCTGTACGCACCCTGATCTGCAGTCCATTCAGGCGTATGAAGAAGAATTGGTCGTCGCAGCGGGTCCTGGCGTTGCCAGCCTTCAGGAAGCCTTGACGAAGCCAGTTCTTGTATTCACCACAGGCTGCTCCTATCGCGACGTTCTGGATCAGTGGCTGCAGTCCATTGGCATCACACAACCGATCATGATGGAATTCGGTATGCTGGAAGCCATTATTGGCGGTATTTCCGCAGGATTAGGCATCTCGCTTATGCCAAAGGCCGTCATTCAGAAGCATGAAGCGGAAGGGTTAATCCGCACTTTTGCGATTCCTCAGCATTACCGTTTTATTAAAACGGAATTTATCATGCGCAAGGATGCTTTTATAAGCAGCTCATTAAGCGCTTTTGTCGGCATGCTGCCGGGAGCCGTGGAAGCGTAAGCAGCAAGCCGCTCAAATTTCTTCATAATCAACAGGCTCATTTGGATGCAAGGTGTCCATATCTCCCCACGGATCGCCATGCTCCATATCCTGTTCATCTTCGGCGACATTTTGGAGATCGCTGGCGTTAATTGTGATGATGGGATAATCGTGATGAGCCGCCACCTGCGCCGCTTGCTGTTTCATGAACTTCGGAGACCCTTCCGTATCCTCATCATAAACAAGAAGAATACCGTCCGAATTGCGCAGCAAGAACTTGTCCCGCTCCTTAAACTGCCAAGGGCCCTCATATTTTGTTTTTGTGATGCTATTGACGTAATTTGCCCGAGTTATAACGCTCGTATAGCTATTCTTTTTCTCGTCGCTCCACTTCTCTTCCTGCTCCAAAAAAGGTGTGATAACAGCCAGTTTGAGCTCTGGATAGGTGCTTGCTCTAAGGTCAAGAACGGCCTCCGCCGCCCACAGCTCGACGCCCCACCCGCCGCTTACAACAACCCATTCAAGTCCCTCTTCGATCAGCGGAGTGAGCCGCTTTTGGATCGCTTTTTTAATAATTGAGATGCCTGGATGTTTTAATGAAAAAATGCCAAGCTCTGATGCTTTATATCCTGTCACTAATATTCTTTTCAAAAGAAGCACACCACCTTGATAACTCTTCCTACAGGGTAGCATAGAAAGATAACGATAGAAAGCAAAAAGAGCCGCCGGTTAACAACCGGACAGCTCTCTGCGCATGGCCTCAACAAGCCAAGGATAAGCCTGGCTCCCATTCACTTCATGCTTGCCTTCGTACAAATGGAATCCTAACCGCTCAGCCGCACCGGCTTTCGTGTACTCGGCCTTCAATTGCTCGATCGCTACTTCCGTCGTAGTTATCGGGAAAATCCGATCCTGCCGGCCAGAAGCAATGAATAACGATCGTGGCGCTATCAGCGCCATCAAGTCAGGCAGCTCCGCATAAGCCAACGCGCCTGGCAAGTAGTTGTCAATACAGTGCCGGAGATGCATAATACTACCCTTAAACGTATTCCCAAAAGCGCATAACACAGTAGCCTTGACGCGTTCATCCAGCGCAGCCAGGTAAGAAGCAACTAAGGCGCCACCCGAGAAGCCAAAGCAGCCTACGCTGTCACCTTCAACATCTTCGCGAGTCAGCATATAGTCGATGGCCCGCTCCGCTTCATGCACACGCAGCCCCGCCAGCGATATGCCGTACAGCAGCAGATGGGAAGCGAGCGCTTGGCAAGAGGAGTTGCCGACTTTCCCGTCCTTCAGCTCCTCCGCCAATCGGCGATCGCCGAAACCGATAATTTCCGGCACCATCACAATAAAGCCGCGTTTCACTAATTCAAGGGCATAATTGCCGTGAGAATCCGGTTCTCCGGTATTTTCGCTGCCATCTGCGTTCATACCGGAAATCTGCCTGCTGCCGTAGCCATGACCATGCAGGGCAAGAACGGCGGTTGAACGCTCTTTTTTACCCTTGGGAATTAGCACGTAAGCAGGGACACGGAATCCCGCCACCGTCCCAAATTCGATTCGTTCCTGAATATGATGATCCCGTTCGATACGCTCGAGAAGAACAGGGCGAAGCTCATCCTTCGTCATCAGCCCTATGTCCAAAGAACTGGCCAGCCCTTGCTTAAGCCTTTCCCGGGTCTGTTCAGCACTCTCTTCCCTCATCTGCGCCAGACGTTTCTGCTCGTAGGAGAGATAGAGATTCTCCATGATAGCATCTGGATTCCACATACAGTCGCCTCACCCTCATTTGTTAAAAAGTGACCAGTTTATCTACAGCCACAGGTTGTCCTGTGCGTAAAGAGATGTTACCTGCGATCCCTGTAAGGATGGACATTGCGCCATCTACATGCGAAGCAGCTCTTTGGAAGCGATCGTCCGATGCTTTTTCGAAAATATCCCGCAGCAACACAGGGTCTCCGCCGCCGTGACCGCCAACGCCTTCTTCGATTTGAACCTGATACGGCGCTGCGAACATAGGGAATACTTTGATTGTTTTCTCCTTCAAAGCACCTTCGTCTTCTTTTTTGCCGCCGGAGTTTACGTAGGATTGCTCAACAACTTTCATTTCAATACGGCCTTTGCTGCCGTTAATATGCACGTTGAAGCCTTCCCATGGCATATAGGCGTTCAAAGAGTATGTCAGAATCGCTTTATTTTTGTAGCGGACCATAACGCCCATTGTGTCTTCGATGCTAATACCGTCGCCGAAAACGCTTTGATCGCGCTGATAGCCGTCTTCATGCTCCGCATTTAAATATAGGCCTTTGAGGTGCTCGTTTTTGTCCAAATGCAGTGCAAAAGGATCGTCCTTCGCATTTTCGTTGCCTGTCGCGCGTTGGTAGAACTTGGTTTCGCCGCGTTTCTCAGCATTTTCTCTACCATAGAACATCAATCCGCCCATTGCATATACAGTTTCAGGACGAGTTCCCAACCAGAAATTCACGAGATCGAAATGATGCGTCGATTTGTGCACAAGCAAACCGCCGCCATTGCGTTTATCCCGGTGCCATCTGCGGAAATAGTCCGCTCCATGCTGGGTGTTAAGCAGCCACTCGAAATGCACGGAATGCACGTCGCCAATTGTTCCATCCATGATTAACTCGCGGATTTTCGTATTGTGCGGGGCATAACGGTAGTTGAAAGTTACGCGAAGCTGGCGTCCTGTCCGCTTGATAGCATCTAGAATCTCTTGACATTTCTCTTCGTCCACCGTCATCGGTTTCTCCGAAATGACATCGCAACCCATCTCCATCGCTTTAATAATGTAGGTGTGATGCGTGCGATCAACGGAAGTTACAATCACATAATCCGGCTTTTCTCTGCGGATCATCTCTTCGAATTCATGCGCTTTATAAGTTGGCACAGCCTTGTATTCGTATTTTTTTTGCAGCAAACCGTTTGTAAAGTCCATTCTTGTTTGATTGATATCACAGATTGCGACAAGCTCAGATGTATCTTGGAAATCCCTTACAATAGCGCCATAGAAAAATTCAGCACGTCCTCCGGTGCCAACGACTGCATAACGTTTTTTCATAACCGGTAAGCCCCTCTCGAGAATAAGTTTTCTTACATCAAGATTAATACAATATTTGCTGTGTTTCTAATCAAATCTTATCTAATGTCTTTCAATCCTTGCATATTTTGCTATAATAACAGTACATTTAGTTTGATTTGATTGAAGAGGTGTCCGTTGTGATCCAATATGAAATCGAAAGACTGCGCAGAGATCGGCCCTACTCCATGCAGGTGAATCATTTCCATGATCATTATGAAATCTACTATTTGCTGAGTGGCAAGCGCTACTATTTTATACAAGACCGTTCGTATCTCATTCAAGAGGGCGACCTCGTTCTCATTGATAAAAATCAACTGCACAAAACGCGAAATGCCGATGCGGAGGCTCATGAGCGTATCTTGCTCAGCTTCGATGATCGATGGATTCGCTCCATTGGGGAAGATGCTTCCGAGCATCTGCTTGTGCCTTTTGTGCAAAAACAGCATGTATTCTCTCTGAGCGGTACGAATCGTACCCTGGTTGAGAATCTGCTGTTTCAACTGCTCCGGGAGCAGCAGCAGGCGCTCGGCGGCTGGCAATTAAACAGCCGCGCGCTGTTTACGCAGCTGTTGATCTTCTGCTCGCGCATGACGGATAGGATCAGCACCGCTCAAAGTCAAGCGCAAGCCCACAATCCCAAAATATTTGAGATTGTGGCTTATATCAACGAGCATTACCGGAATCGGTTGACGTTGGCTTCGATCTCGGAGACTTTTTATATTAGTCCCAGCTATTTTTGCCGCTCTTTTAAAGAAACGACGGGATTCTCGTTCGTTGAATATTTGAACAATGTGCGGATTCGGGAAGCGCAGCGGCTGCTAAGAGAGACGAAACTGAAGGTGATTCACATTGCGGAGCAATCGGGCTTCGATAGCGTCGCACATTTCGGTCGCGTATTCAAGCAGGTCACCTCGCAGACGCCGCTTGAGTGCCGGAAGCTGATGCGGCTGATCCAGTAGTTGGCTGACAATGTTAAGGGAACTACGGGTCGCTAATTTGCCCAAAATCGTCAATTGGCAGATCAAAGGGAACTACGGTCCTCTATTTTGATGTTTTCAGCCGAATTTCACGTTCAAGAAGAGAAATAAGACCCTGTAGTTCCCATTTGCCCCGAAAACAGCCCGTTTCACCGAAATAGAGGATCATAGTTCCCTTTCAGCTTACGGAGGCGACCGGGGGGATTTGCTACTGGTGACGGTCATGTTACTTGGTTATGGTTACGGGTGACTGATGGCGGTAATGTTACTAATTATGTTTACTGGTGACTGAGGCGGTAATGTTACTCGTTATGGCTACTGGTGAAGATGATGCTAGAGGTAGTGGCTGATGACAGGTGACTAAGAACTAAGGTCTAACGTATTGCTTAATTTTCTACGCTCGATGTTCAATGCTCAGCACCAAACATCCGCTCGCTCACAATCCGCGGCTCCCTGCCCACGGTCAATCACCACCGGTCACCCCGCAGCGCGACCCCAAAAAAACAAGGCCCCCACAAGTAACAAGTGGAGGCCTTTCTCTTTTAAAACCCGAAATATTGCTTCGCGTTATCGTAGGAGATACCTTGAACCAACTGCTTGAGCAGCGGTTCGTCATTCGGGAACTCGCCGTCTTCAACCCATTCGCCAATCATGTTGCACAGGATTCTGCGGAAATAATCATGTCTCGTGTACGACAAGAAGCTTCTGGAGTCGGTTAGCATGCCGACGAAACGGCCAAGTAATCCGAAATTGCCAAGCGATTTCATCTGCGAAACCATGCCGTCTTTCGTATCGTTGAACCACCAAGCGGCGCCAAGCTGAATTTTGCCCGGGATTCCGTCACCTTGGAAGCTGCCCATCAGCGAAGCAAGAATTTCATTGTCACGCGCGTTCAATGAGTAAAGAATAGTTCTTGGCAGCGAATCCGCAACAGCCAGGGAGGACAGCAAACCAGTAAGCGCGCTCGCTACAGGGCTATCGTTAATGGAGTCGAAACCTGTATCCGGCCCAAGTTTGGCAAAAGCTTGTCCATTATTGTTACGGGATGCGTTGATGTGGTACTGCATCGCCCAGTCGAGCTTTTTATAAACGCCGCCGAGGAACAGCAAAGTGAAAGCTTTATATTTTTTTTCATCTTCCAAGCTAACTGCGTTGCCAGCCAAGGCCGATTTGAAAATTTGTTCAACTTCTTCTTTGGTCGCCACCGCAAAAGGCACGTAATCCAAAGCATGGTCAGACACTTTACAGCCTACGGAATTAAAGAATTCCGCTCTGCTCTCAAGTCCAGCAAGCAAATCGTCGTAAGACGAAATTGTAATGCCAGCCGCTTTTTCCAATAGAGCGATCCAAGGAAGGAACGTAGCTCGGTTGATTTCGAGCGCTTTGTCAGGACGGTAAGACGGCAGCACTTGCGTGTGGAAATCTTTGATTTCTTTGATTTTGATATGATACTCTAAGGAATCAACCGGATCGTCCGTCGTGCATATGACCGTTACTTTGGAATTCGTGATCAGGTCTCTGGCGCGTGAACCGCCTTCGGCCAGCTTCGCATTCACTTTTTCCCAAATAGCAGGTGCGTTCTGCTCGTTAATCAAGTCATTCACACCAAAAAACGTGCGAAGCTCCATGTGAGACCAGTGGTACAGCGGGTTACCGATCGCCATTGGCAGCGTACCTGCCCAAGCAACGAAACGGTCATAATCGCTAGCTTCTCCAGTTACTTTATTCTCTTCAACGCCGTTAGCGCGCATCATTCTCCACTTATAGTGGTCACCGTAAAGCCACGCTTCCGTAATGTTGTTGAATTGTTTATTTTCATAAATCTCTTTAGGGCTCAAGTGGCAGTGATAGTCAATAATCGGCAGATCTTTGGCGTATTCGTGGAACAAATGAACAGCGGTTTGATTCGTAAGTAGGAAGTTTTCATCTAAAAACGTTTTCATAAAGCAATTTTCCACCTTTCTCGACCTGAATGATCTGCCCTTTATTTTAGCCGAAGGTGGAAGCGAAGTCTTGTGATTTTTTGCTTTAATTTTGCGAAATATGCATATATTGACCTCTCAAAGTCTATGGATTCGAATTCTCGGCATCTGCACCCGCCGTTATTTCTTCCGGTATCGTCTTGGAAGCGCCTGGAACATGCCGTGGTTTATGATTAATCAACTCCGACGAGTAAATACTGACATAGACCCGGCCTGGCAATGCCTGCGCTCTGATCAGGATCGGCTGATTATAGTTGTTTTTGAAGCTAAAATCCGGCCCCCCCCAGTTCACCGTCGCGTCTCTCCCTGAAGGTACGTAGGGAACAGATCTGCTGTGCGAGTACCTTTCTACAATTGTAAGGCCAGCCCGGTCCACCGCATTAAAAAGGGTCGAGGAGGTTTGGCAAATGCCACCGCCAATCCCTTCAGAAAATTCTCCCCTCACAATGACTTTCGCCGGCATATAACCTCTGCCACGCGTACGAACGCCAACCACCCGGTTAAAAGAGAACGTTTCATTCGGGAGAACCACGTAGTTGTTAATCGCCTGAGTAGCAAGCTTAATATTCGTAAAGCGGTGCTTATTATTTGAATTAAAATACGTCACATAATAGCCAATTGGATGTACACGGATGCTAGCCAGCAGTTCACTATCTACTTTCGGATATATAGGCAGCGTGGGAACATCAAATTTCATAGGCCCCTCACTGTAAAACTGCTTGTAAAACTGTTCCACGAAAGCACGCCGATTCAACTGTGCTCCTGGAATTTCTTTCACAATCCCTCCCGCATCGCTAATTGTCGCATTCACGGGTTTCCGGTACGCTTTCTTCTCCATTTCAGTCATGAGACGGTCTAATCGCTCATTATTCACCAACGGCACGTCAACATAATCAAGTCGGTAAGCCTCACGCTGCACATTCGCTTGAATTTGAGAACTTCCTTCCTTGGTTGTCTGATCCGTCATTTCATTCATTTGCATTAAAAGCACGAGACCTGCAATCCATCCCTGCATCATCTAATCAATCACCCCTCCCCTATTGTAAACAATTGAAAATTTTCCATACCAAATAACTCAATTCCTGACTGGAATGTCAAAAAGAATGCAAAAAAGGACCGCCCCCGACCAAATGATTGGCCTAAGGAACAGTCCCTTGTTTGTAAGTTTATAGCATCGCCTTAATGCGGATAAGCGGCTTCGAATTCATTTCCGCAGGGGCCTCCGCTCGGGTTATTTTCCAGATCGACAGTTTCGCCGTTTTGGCGGTACAAAGGGCAATAATAGTGACTAATATGTGTAGCGGATTCATTGGCATAATGGCAGATGAACGCTCGGCGGAAGCGATCTTTCGTTTTGTTGCGGTACGAGCCGTGGATGAGATTGCCGTTAAAAAACAGCACGTCGCCTCGTTCCATGACGACAGGCATCGCCTTTTCGTCTTTGGGCGGCTTTACATAGTGCGTGGTAAACGACTCTTTGGCATCGGCAAGATCGGGGCAAGAAAGATCCAGCGTATTCGTCTTGGGAACGACGAGCAGACCGCCGTTTTCCTCATCAGCAGCATCTATCGCTGTCCAAGCGGCAATACAGTTGCCTGGCTCAACTTGCAGGTAGAAGTTATCCTGATGCAGCGCTTGGCCGCGGGAGCCCGGCGGTTTGTAATAGAACATGCTCTGCGCAGCCAGTGCTTCCTCTTCATACAAATCAGCTAACACCTCCATCACCGGCTGGTGCAGCATATACTTCCTAGCAGTCTCGTTAAAACGGTGCGGATGCATAACCCGCGGATAACGCTTCAGAGGGTCCGATCCATCTCCCTGCAAGTCAGGTTCGAAATGTCCCGGTACCACCTGCATCGAAATCTCTTCAAATGTAGCATCAATTTCCGCCAAATGATCCACAGAAAATAAGCCTTTTACGATCAAATATCCTTCCCGTTCAAAATGCTGTTTTTGCTCTTCCGTCAGTTTAAGCAATGTGTTCGCCATCTTGTCTTCCCTCCAAGTGATCTGTTGTTTTCCATGTATTCAGCATATCGAATAATGCGTATTGGCAGAAGTAAGAATGCTGCTAATAAATCCTACAATTCTGCTATTTTCTGATATACTCAGTTTAATGGCAGTCATCAGCGCTCAGGAAGGAACGATGTTCATGAATACGGAAGCAAACACATTTTTGGCAGGGCACTTCAATGAATCGGATTCCTACTTCACCATCCGCCCTGAAGGGCGCAACGATTGGCTTCTCTGCTTCACGCTGGGAGGCGAAGGCTACTTCAAGCTTGGCGGGAATGAAAGACGCTGCCGGGCGGGGGATCTCACGCTGCTTGCACCAGGAACTCCGCAGCATTACGGGACGAGAAAAAATCAGCATTGGGAGTTTGTTTGGGCCCATTTTCCCTCCATCCTCGCAGAGACGAATCTGCTGCCTAAAGAAGAGCAGCTTTTCCTCACCATTGAAAGCGAGTCGCTCCGGGAACGCATCTACCAAGCTTTCGGGCGTATTCTGCAGGATTCCCGAGAACGCGGGGAATACTGGTTTGAGCTGATCCTTTCCTCCTTGCGGGAAATCCTGCTCATCATGGCGCAGAAGACAAGCCGTAAAATGGACCCTCGCATTGAAGAGGTCCTCCATCTCTTGTCCCAACAAATGCGCGAACCCGTCCGCATCGAAGAATTAGCTCAGCGCGTCGGACTCTCTTCATCGCGGCTCGCCCATCTTTTTAAAGCCAGCACAGGGTATTCCATCATTGATTCCGTGAACCGCATGCGGATTCAGCAGGCCGCTCTCTTGCTTGAACATACGCAGCGAAACGCTTCAGACGTTTGTTATGACGTCGGTTTTCAGAACTATAATCACTTCACCAATCAATTCCGCAAATGGCATGGCACGAACCCTAGCACCTTTATGAAAGAACGACGGTAAAAATTATTTGACAGTTCATAAACTCCACGATAAACTGCTAGCAAGCTATAGAAAAAAGGAGGATTTCTATGACCTTTGAACGTAATCTTGATAAATATGCGGAACTGATCGTCCGCGTGGGTGTGAATATCCAATCCGGTCAAACACTGTGGATTAATGCTCCCATTCTCCATCCGGCTCTTGTACGCCTCATTTCTCGGAAAGCTTATGAAGCGGGAGCCAAACACGTACATATAGAATGGCAAGATGAAATCAGCACTCAAATTAAATATATGCATGCACCAGAAGAAGCTTTTCACGAGTATCCCACTTGGCGCGCTCAAGCACTTAACGATTTAGCGGAAAATAACGGCGCTTATCTATTGATTGATGCCGCAGATCCCGAGCTGCTGAAGGACGTAGATCCAGCACGCATTTCCGCATTTTCCAAAGCCGCTGGGCCTATGTTGATAAAATGGAGAGAAAGCATGTCCTCTTATCTCATGACCTGGTCGATTGCCGCAGCACCTACCCCTGCTTGGGCCTCCAAGGTATTCCCGAACTTGGATGAAGATGCGGCCATGGCTGCCCTGTGGGAGGCAATCTTCAAAGCAACGCGCGTCGATCAAGACAATCCTGTGCAGACTTGGCACGAGCATAACGCTACGCTGCGCAGCAAAAGAGAACAGCTCAATGAAAAGCAGTTCCATAGAATTCATTACCGTGCCCCGGGCACAGAGCTGACGGTCGAACTGCCGAAAAACCATATTTGGCGCGGCGGGTCGGCAACGAACGGAACGGGAGGTTTCGATTTCAATCCGAATATCCCGACGGAAGAGGTGTTTATTTCACCGAATCGCCTAGGGACGCAAGGTACAGTGCGCAGTTCGAAGCCGTTAAGTTATCAAGGGAATTTGATCGACAACTTTACCATCACCTTCGATAACGGACGTGTTGTCGATTACAAAGCCGAGGTAGGGTTTGAATCCCTGAAAGCGATGATCGAAATGGATGAGGGCGCCCATTATTTAGGTGAAATCGCGCTTGTTCCTCATGATTCACCGATTTCCAATTCGAATCTGATCTTTTTTAATACCCTTTTTGATGAAAATGCTTCAAATCATTTGGCCTTGGGAAGAGCTTTTCCTACCTGTGTGGAGGGCGGGCCTGCCATGTCCAAGGATGAGCAGTTGGCAGCAGGGCTTAACGTCAGCCTGATTCATGTTGATTTCATGGTCGGTTCGGCCGACATGGATATTGACGGCGAGCATGCGGACGGCCGCGTGGAGCCTATTTTCCGCAAAGGCAACTGGGCATTTTAAATTAGACTAAAGAAACCTTCTAATCCCGCAATAGGTGTGGAACGGAAGGTTCTTTTTTCATATAGTATAGGAGCATTGGTTTTTACCAAATTGGGAATGTTAGTCAGAAGGTAGACGGAATTTCTTGCACCCCATCCAAACAAGAGGAGTTGATCGTATGAGTACCAAACCGACGATTGCTGCGATTAGCGTGCCATTTGATCTTGGAGCAGGCCGACGCGGGGCTAGTAAAGGACCTAAAGCTATTTTCCAGGCAGGCTTGTTGCGGGGCTTGCAGCAAATGAATATGACGATTCAGCAAGTGCCGGAGATACGCCTTCCGAACGATACAGCAGCTCCTCTTCCACCTGAGGTGGATAAAAAAAATTTAAAATATTTAGCAGAAGTGATAGACATAAATACTCGCTTGGCTGAGCAAGTTTCGAAAGCAGCTGAACAAGGCCAATTCCCCCTCGTAATCGGCGGCGATCACAGCATCGCGATCGGGACATTGGCAGGTTTGTCCGGGCATTATACGAATTTGGGTGTCATATGGATTGATGCGCATTCGGATTTAAATACAGCGGACACGAGCCCGTCCGGCAATATTCACGGCATGTCGCTCGCCATCAGCCTTGGGATGGGGCACCCTCTGTTAACCGGCATTCAAGGGGATCAAGCCAAGGTGAAGCCGGAAAATATCGTCCTTATCGGTTCGCGTTCCCTGGATGAAGGCGAGAAAAAGCTGATCCGCTCACTCGGCATCAAATGTTATACCATGCATGATATCGATCGCAAAGGGATGGCTGCTGTGATGCAGGATGCCATTACTTATATAAGCGGTAAAACAGATGGCGTTCATGTCAGTTTTGATGTTGATTCCTTAGACCCGCTTGAAGCCCCGGGAACCGGTACAGCGGTCAAAGGCGGACTCCAATTCCGCGAAGCCCATCTCGCCGTCGAGATGCTGCACGAAGCAGGCATCGTCACATCCGCGGAATTCGTTGAAGTCAATCCGCTGCTCGACGATAACAACAAAACTTCGCAGCTGGCGGTCGGCCTCATTAGTTCATTGCTGGGGAAACAAATTCTATAGCCTTAACCCGATCTGAAACCCGTATCCTTTACTAGGAATACGGGTTTTTGTGCTTGTTGCAAGCAGGTTTAATTGGTAAAATATAGATGACTTACAAGACGGACACAGGATTGGAGATTGCATGAAAACGATAAATCACTGGGTTTTGCAGCTTTTACTCGCCCTGCTTTCCTTATCCACAATTGGCATCTACCTGATCTTCAAAAACCAAACGTATTTTGAATTCCTGAATTGGAATCTATTCCTTGCCTGGATCCCCAATTTCTTCGCCTTGTTGGCTTATTTGTTACATTTGCGCCGACCTTCGGTTGCCGTCCATCTACTCACCTTCATCTTTGGGCTAGCCTGGCTTTTATTCCTGCCGAATGCCCCGTACATCATAACCGATTTCATCCATTTAACGCTTTTGAAGGACTTATACATAACCAAAAAAGCCTGGAACATGAGCTTTTGGAATGATTTTTTCACCATTTTTTTATATGCGTGGAATGGCTTATTGCTTGGCTGCAGCTCCATGTATATGATTCATCTCATTTTGATGAAGCATTGGGGCCGCATCCTCTCATGGTTCCTCATGATTCTAACCTCGCTGCTAAGCGGATATGGCATTCTCTTGGGCAGAGAATATCGATTGAACAGCTGGGATGCTCTGTTGAGTCTGGATATCGTAGACACCCTGCAAAAGAGCATACACAAAGAAGCAATTATTTTCTGCGTGCTAGTCGGCTTTGTCATCCTTGCCATGTACACAACTTTCTATTTGCTAATCAACGGCATAGGCAGCTCCAAGGTAGTTGTATATAAAAGATAACGAAAACGCCCCCAGCCCATCATTTCGATGAGTTGAGGGCGTTTTATTCGTTCCAGCCTGGCTTAGTCGGCAGGATGCAGCAGTCTTTCGCCGGCAATGCCCGGCGTCGTCATCTGAATCGGATTGAGGATTTCTTCAATCTCCTCTGTAGTCAGCAATCCGCGCTCCAGAATCAGCTCTTTCAGCGTCATGCCTGTGCGCACGGCCTCTTTAACCAGCTGCGCGGCTACCTCATAACCCAGATGCGGATTCAGAGCCGTAACAATGCCGAAGCTTTGCTCGACATAGGTGCGGCACCGGTCGCGGTCCGCTTCCAGACCTTCGATGGCGAAGCGCTCGAAAACATCCGCCGCGTTGCGCAATATTTTGAGGGATTGCAGCAAGTTAAACGCAAGTACAGGGCCCATGACGTTAAGCTCGAACTGGCCTGCTTCACATGCCAAACAAATCGTATGGTCGTTCCCGATCACCTGGAAGGCCACTTGGTTTACAACCTCCGGCATAACAGGGTTCACTTTGCCCGGCATGATCGAGGACCCTGGCTGTCTTGGCGGCAATTTCAGCTCCCCTAGACCTGCCCGAGGACCTGAAGCCATCAGACGAATATCGTTGCATATTTTGGACAGATTCACGGCACAAACCTTCAAAGACGCAGAGAGTTCTGTGTAAGCATCCATGTTTTGCGTGCCGTCAACCAAATGCTCGGCATTCTCAACCGGGATTCCGCACTCATCTTTCAAATGAAACATCACGCGATTAACATACTCCGTCTTCGCATTCAGCCCCGTCCCTACGGCAGTTGCTCCCATGTTCACCGTCAAAAGCCCCGATGAAGCTTGGCGAATCCGATTAATATCACGCTGCAAGACACGTGCATAGGCGCCGAATTCTTGTCCAAGACGAATCGGAACAGCATCCTGAAGATGCGTTCTTCCCATTTTTATCACATCATCAAATTCCTTTTCTTTCTTGGCAAAAGCGCTCTGCAGCGAGATCATCGTCTCGATTAACTGTTGGGATAAGCGGTAGGCAGCAATTTTGATCGCAGTAGGAATGACGTCATTCGTCGACTGCGACATATTCACATGATTGTTTGGATTACAGTGAAAGTAACTGCCTTTCTCCTCACCCATCAGCTCCAGCGTCCGATTGGCCAGTACTTCATTCATATTCATATTAATGGAAGTTCCAGCTCCCCCTTGGATAGAGTCTACGATGAACTGATCCAAAAGTTTGCCCTCTCTAACTTCTTCAGCTGCTTTTACCAAGTGCTCAGCAATCTTCTTAGGCAGCATATGGGTTTCCATATTCGCCAGAGCTGCCGCTCGCTTTACTTCTGCTAACGCCGTTATAAGTTCTGCATGAATTTTTACGCCTGTAATTGGAAAATTTTCAAGGGCACGCATCGTTTGGATGCCGTAATAAGCCTCGGCTGGAACTTGTTTTTCACCTAAAAAATCTTTTTCAATGCGAATACTCATCGTACACACCGTTCCTTTTTCATTAAAGTAACTGCTTGATCGCGAAGTAGGTGTTCTAACAGCATCCTTCAGGGATGGATTTTAATTGACCACCGTAATGTGAAGTGGTTATCAGAACTATTCGCGCCTTCCTGCCCATATTCCTGCAATATCTGACACGCCTTGTAATAAATTTATGCGAAAATGAAAGCATTTTCATAAATCGAAATGTTTTAGTATTCTTCAAATAATATTACCTTTCTCTACTTATATATGCTCGCAGTCGGCCGATGCAAGGACATTCCCGTAAAATACGCTGCCCGAATATTGAACCATCTTAGACTTATGCCCGCACATGAGCATCCTTATAACCAGAAGAATACAATAGATTACAAACTCGCATTGTGCGACAATATAAGTATCAAAACACGTTTGGCCAGGTTGCACTCCAAGGAGGAATACTTATGGACACAAAAAGTTCTTTGATCATTGAAAAAACAGAAAAGTACGGAGCCCATAATTACCACCCGCTGCCTATCGTCATTTCCAAAGCAGAAGGCGTATGGGTCGAAGATCCGGCCGGCAACCGCTTCATGGATATGCTTAGCGCTTACTCGGCTTTGAATCAAGGGCATCGTCATCCCCATATCTTGAAAGCGCTCCATGAACAAGCTGAGAAGGTCACCTTGACTTCAAGAGCTTTTCACAGCGAAACACTCGGAGCTTTCTATGAAAAATTAGCGAATTACACCAATAAACCGATGGTTTTGCCGATGAACACCGGTGCCGAAGCGGTCGAAACGGCGGTCAAAGCGATCCGCCGCTGGGGCTACGACGTCAAAGGGATTCCGGAAGATCAAGCGGAAATTATCGTCTGTGAAGGGAATTTCCATGGGCGCACGGTGACGGTCACTTCCTTCTCGTCATCGCCGGAGTACAAGCGCAGCTTCGGACCTTTCACACCGGGCTTCCGCATCATTCCTTACGGGGATGTGGAGGCGCTTCGGGCGGCCATTGGACCGCATACAGCCGGGTTTTTGTTCGAGCCGATTCAGGGCGAAGCCGGCATCGTGATCCCGCAGGACGGTTACCTGCGGGAATGTTATGAGCTATGCCAAGCGAATCGCGTGCTTTTCGTCGCGGACGAAATCCAGACCGGATTCGGCCGTACGGGCCGCCGCTTCGCCACGGACTGGGAAGGCGTCACGCCGAACCTGTACATCATGGGCAAAGCCCTCGGCGGCGGTGTCTTTCCGATCTCGGCCGTGGCCGGAGATCGCGAGGTCCTTGAGGTGTTCGAGCCCGGGTCCCACGGCTCCACCTTCGGTGGGAACCCGCTCGGCTGCGCCGTCGCGATCGCGGCGCTGGAAGTGATCGAAAACGAGCGGCTCGCAGAGCGCTCGGATGAGCTTGGGGCTTATTTCCTGAAGCGGCTTCAGGAAATTCAGTCGCCGCTGATCGCGGAGATTCGCGGGCGCGGGCTGTTCATTGGTATTGACCTTAAGGTCCCGGCCCGCCCTTTCTGCGAACAGCTGAAGGAGAAGGGACTGTTGTGCAAGGAGACACACGAGCACATCATTCGTTTTGCTCCTCCGTTAACCATTACCCGGGAGGAGCTGGATTGGGCTTGGCAGCATGTGCATGAAGTGCTGACTGGCGCTTGAGCTGAAGCTGATTATCGTCGAGGAAATCACACATTGGGGAACTTTTGGGGTGATGCTGGAATAGCGGACCACAGTTCCCGCATAGCTGCCATTAGCCGCTATTCTCGCTATATAGCGGCAGTAGTTCCGCTAAATAAAAAGCTCCGCTTCCCGTAAGAGGAAGTCGGAGCTTTTGTTATTTTTTCACAAACACGAGCGTCCCAAAACGCTGCGGAATATGGAAATTGACTGCACCGGTCGGAGACCAGGCCCAGTAATGCCGCTTGCCTTCCGTATCGTCATCGATGCGGTATACATTCCAGCCCCACTCGGCACCATGCCGCGGAACTTGCGCTTGCTCCTGTCCCTCCCTTAAATCGGCAAAAGGAATTCGCAGCTCATAATGCTTCCACCCCTCTGCCCCATCAGAGACAGACGTACGTAAGCCCTTAGCGTCCCAAGCCACATCCACTTTTTTATTCCCGTCAAGGTTGTTGTGAATCAACGCATCGAATTCAATGCCCCGCGGGCTCAGTTCGAATTCGTAGTAAACTTTGCCCGTACCCATGGGGTCAAGGAACACTTCCACAACGTCCTCCTCATAGATCGGATCATCACGGCGTTCCATCGTCGCCACAATATGATCGTCCTCACACTCAAACCGGATATGCAAGGCCTCCTCAGTCCAGCATGCCCGAAACTGCGTTTCCAAACGAGGAGTGGCTCCGGTTACAACATCGTACAGCCTCTCCCGGGGAATTTCATCCCAAGGAATACGTATTTTTTCATCAGCTATGTATTGGCATTCGTATCTCATTCCGGCTCGTTCCTCACTTTGCTATTTATCCTTGTAACCAATATTAATATCTTCTTACATTGATGCCAATAGGTAAAGTGTGCGTGTGTGCCATTAACAAAATAAAACCGCCTGACGGCGGTAAAATTGTTCATATTCTCTTTTTATAAACCCTCATAGCAAAAATATAGGCCACTAACATAATTCCGACGCACCACGCAAGCGCAATCCATATATCATTATTCAAAGGCTGGCCTGACAACAAAGCGCGGATAGCTTCTACAATCGAGGTCACGGGTTGATTTTCTGCGAAGATACGAACGATGGTCGGCATCGACTCGGTTGGTACGAAAGCCGAGCTGACGAATGGCAGGAAGATAATCGGATAGGAGAAGGCGCTGGCGCCGTCAACGCTTTTGGCGGACAGTCCAGCTATCGCTGCGACCCAAGTTAAGGCCAACGTAAACAGGGCAAGTATCCCGGCAACGGCAAGCCACGGCAGTAAGCCTGCGGAGGAACGAAAGCCCATAAGCAGCGAGACGAGAAGGATGACAATAACGGAGATCGCGTTGGATACCAGCGAAGTAATGACATGCCCCCACAGTACGGTGGAACGGGCGATCGGCATGGTGTGAAACCGCTCGAAGATGCCCCGCTGCACATCGATAAATAATCGGTAAGCCGTGTAGGACACCCCGCTGGCAATTGCGATTAATAATATACCGGGCAAAAGGTAATTCACATAGTTATCCGTTCCGGTTTGAATGGCACCGCCTAACACATAGACAAACAGCAGCATCATCGCGATCGGCATGATGGTCACCGTGATGATCGTGTCCATGCTGCGGAAAATATGGCGCATGGAGCGCCCAAGCATGACGCTGATATCGCTGAAAAAATGATTTTTTACCGTCTCCATTTTATTTCTCCTCCTTTTTGCCGACGATAGCCAGGAAAATCTCCTCAAGTGTCGGCTGCTTCTCCACATATTCCACCTTTGCGGTTGGGAACAGCTGTTTCAGATCCGAGAGTGTGCCACTGGCGATAATCTTGCCCTCATGCAAAATGGCAATTCGGTCAGCCAACTGCTCAGCCTCTTCCAAATACTGCGTGGTAAGGAGTACTGTCGTGCCACCATCCGCAAGCTCCTTAACGATTTTCCAAACTTCGATGCGCGCTTCGGCATCAAGCCCTGTGGTTGGTTCATCAAGGAAAATGATCTGTGGTTTTCCCACAAGGCTTAAGGCAATATCCAGCCTGCGTCGCATCCCCCCGGAATAAGTAGCCACCCTGCGGTCGGCCGCTTCGGTCAGGCCTAAGCGCCTGAGTAAGTCATCCGCAACCTGCCGCGGATCCTTGAGATAGCGCAGCTTCGCAAACATGATCAAATTTTCACGGCCCGTCAAAATTTCATCCACCGCGGCAAACTGCCCGGTCAAACTGATCACCTGCCGTACATGATCAGGTTTTGTCACGACATCGAGTCCGCCAACGACGACGGATCCGCCATCCGGTTTGAGCAGTGTCGTGAGGATTTTGACAACCGTTGTTTTGCCGGCGCCGTTGGAGCCAAGGAGGGCGAATATGCTGCCCTTTTCCACTTCAAAATCTACACCCTTCAGCACTTGATGCTCCTTGTAGGATTTCGTCAATCCTTTTACTTGAATGGGTTTGCTATGCGTGGTCTGCATCAGAATCCCTCCCTTCCTTTAAATGACTGTCACTTTGGACAAATTGGCTTCCATCCCTTTAAGCGCGGCATAAGTCAGTTTATCCATCGCAGCGCCGTCAAAGATGATGCTTTGGATAGCCCTGTAATACTTCTTAGACAAGGTAAATCCCGATAAGAAAGACACATTCTTGAGTGTTGCGTTTCTGAACGAAACACCGTTTAAGGCTGCTTTGTCAAATTTAACGCCGATAAACGTCTGCCCGTCAAAACATTGTCCAGTCAGATCCGTGTACTTGAAATCAACCCCATCAAATGAACAACCTTCAAAAACGGTTTTTCTAAGATCGGTCATCGTTAACGTCACGTCGGTCAATCTTGATCCTGTAAATTTGGCTCCGTCAAGCCCCGACTTGCTGAAATTGGTTCGAACAAGGATGGCGTTACGAAAGCTTGCATTTGTCAGGTCAAGCGTGGATAAGCTGCAGTCCGTCAGGTTTGCGCGGTCAAAATTGGCTTCTCTTACGTCGCTGCTTTTAAACGTACTGCCAGTCAAATCCGCCCCCGCAAAGTCAGAACCGCGTAACGCGCTGCCTTTGAACTGTCCTTTGTGGGCCGTAACGCCTGCAAAATCGCTATTCGCCAAGTTGCTTGCGCTGAAGTTAATCAACACCTGCCGTTCCAACGAACGCGAAAGGTTGGCAACCTCCAAAATCGTTTCCTCGATATCTCCGATGCTTTCGATTGTCATCTTTAATGCGGTTTCATCGTCCTTTCCCGCAGCTTTGAGCTCTCTGTAGCGCTCCTGCAAATCGGAGTGCAGGTCCGCCTTTAATTCATTAACGCTTTTGACTCCGTCGTATGGCGTGAAAACACCGTTCAAATAGTTCGTTAATTTCGTATTCATCGTATCAATCTCCTTATAATAAATTTTCTAACACGCGTTTGGCATATTCCCAATTGTTGAAGTTGCGGACATAAGTGGCTTTGCCCTTTTCCGTAATCCTGAAGTACTTGCGACGTCCGCTTTGCGTTTCATCGCCCCAGTACCACTCGATATCCAAGTCGGCCTCGAGCCGCCGGAAGCTGGCGTACATCGTCGCTTCCTTCAGTTCGTATTCGCCCCCTGAGCGCTCGGCGATCAGTTTGACAACCTCATAACCGTAGCGATCAGCTTCAGACAAGAGCCGTAAAATCATTCTATCCGTATGTCCGCGAAGCAGGTCGGATGTGATCTTGTTCTCGCTCATGTCATCACCTCCATATCTGCATAATAAAGCATACTACTATGACTGTCAAGGTACTATTTTAAATTAAATACTTTGCCTAGGATAATTTCATACAAACATGAAAAAAGGCCTATTTCGGTGAAATAGAGCCCTGTAGTTCTGCGTTAGGGAGAAAGGAATCGTTGGAGGAGTTAATTTCCCTCCGTAGTTTAGCTTGTTAAGTGACCAGTAGGAGCGTATTTTGGGGTGGGAACACCCAACGCTGCTAAAAATTCAGCGTTACTGAGACATTTGGCGGAGGGGGCATCGTCATACGAGAAATAAGTTGGCTGGCAGGCCACCTTGAGGAACTACAGGGCGCTATTCTAACAAATTAAGCCGTTTCAGCGTTCAAGCGGAACTACCAGGCCTTATTTGAACGCCTAATCCCGTTTTCTTTAAGAAAACGGACAAATAGAGGACGTCAGTTCCCCTCCTTGCGAAAAAAAGCCTATTT
>NZ_BILW01000047.1 GCF_004000765.1 Paenibacillus chondroitinus NBRC 15376
TGGATGGCTTCATCTGCAGCTCTTCCTCTTCCGTCTCTCCACTTTCGCTCCGCTGCACATCAGCGGACGCTCCGCTATTTTCAGAGGCTGCGATTTTGTCCGCCACTTCTTTGCCAACTTGATCCGCCTCTTGTTCATAAGCGTCTCCTGCCGGCCCAACCGTCAGTTTCGTCTGTATAGACAGCATGCTGCCTACCGCTTTATTCCCAATAGTCCGTTGTATATTCATGAGATCTGCTCCTGCAGACTGCCCTTGTGAATGACTCTTATTACGATGTTGATTGTGCAGGGAAGTATCTGGCTGCCTGTTGATACGCGATAGATGCATTGGCATATGAACCCTCCTAGAATGGTCGTACTGAGTAAAATGCCATCAATAGACGGCTTGCGCCCCATCATTATCCGTATCTGAGCGCATGATGTCTTCTACTTTTCACTATATCATACCTGCTGATTTTTGAGGTTACATTTTGTTTGGTTTTCGATCTATGATGAGCACGGCAATATCATCCGATTGAATTGCGCCATTTGCGAAATGGTCAACATCCCTCGTCATCTGTTCCAGTAGCTGTGCCGGCTGGCTCGACAACTCCTTTTGTAAAAGCTCATGAAGTCGCGAGAAGCCGTATTGCTCCTGCTGCCGGTTTTCTGCTTCCGTAATGCCATCCGTATACAAGATCAGGCGGTCACCCTTGTCAAGCATCACTTCGTTATCCGCATAAAGCATGTCGTCCATGACGCCAAGCGGAAGTCCCTTTTTCCCCTTCAGCTGTTCTACATCGCCGTTACCACGGACAATATATGGCGGACAATGACCGCCGTCACTGTACTGCAGACGCCCCGTGCCTATATGAAGCACACCGCAGAAAATCGTCGCAAACATCGTCGAATCGTCCTTGTACAACTCTTGATTCACGGCTGTAAGCAGCTCTCCAGGTGACATGTCCGGGCTCATTTTCCCCTTGAGCAAGGTCATCGTAACCGCCATGAACAACGCCGCTGGAATCCCTTTATCCGATACATCCCCCAAAACGAAAAACAGTTTATCGTCGCCAAGTCGAAAATAATCGTAGAAATCGCCGCCGACCTCACGTGCCGGACGAATAAAAGCCCTTGCTTCCGCCGTAGTTTCAGTGGCATCCGCCGTCATGTACAAGCCTTGACGTGGCAAGAAACCCATTTGAATGTTGGTTGCGATGCGCAGTTCGCTTTCCATTCGTTCTTTGGCAGCCGTCGTCTTCTCCAAAACGTCGTAGAGCATGGCATTCTCCAAAGATGCCGCGATCGGAGAAGCAATGGACTCTAGTAGCTGCAAATCACGGTCGGTAAAATGCACATCCTCGCGCTTGTTCAGCACCTGCAGGACGCCGATAATTTTGCCTTTGCTCACCAGCGGCACGCAAAGCATGTTGCGTGTCGGGTAATCGACACGTTTGGCAACCTTCGAGGACCAGCGTTCGTCCTGCGCTGCATCGTCGATTTTGACCGATTGGCCGGTCTGGGCCACCCAGCCGGCGATGCCTTCGCCGATTTTGAGGCGAATTTCGCGAACTTCATCGCCTTTTTCACCAAGCGCAAGGTCGAAAAACAGCTCATCTTTTTCCTCATCGACCAAGATGACGGAAGAAGCTTCTGCATTCATGATGCGGGAGGAGGTCTCCATAATTTTGATCAGCAGATCTTGTTTGTGAATCGTCGAGTTTACTTCCAAGCTGACATCGAACAGCTGCATCGTCCGCTGAAGCTCCAGATCAGCCGTCCTGCGCCTTCGTTCGCTAAGCTGCCATACGATGCCAATCACCAAGCAAACAAGAAGAAGAGCACCTACGACGATATTCATTTCGCACGCCTCCCCAGTTCTTGGGTTCGGTCTTTACACTTACTCGTTCGGCTAGGAAATGGCATGGATCGCATCATCTTCCTTGTCATAAATCGAAAAAATGGAACTAAAACCTGACATATCGAAAACCTCTTTGACATTCTCATTCATGCGCACAAGTGCCAACTTGCCTTGGATGACCTTGATCATTTTCGCTGCGGACAATAAGCTTCTAAGTCCTGCGGAGCTCACATAGTCAAGTCCTTGCAGATCAAAAACAAACTTGCCCTTCCCCTGCTCGACCAACTTAGAGAAAGCGGCTTCCAAGCTCGCAGACGTATTGGCATCCAGTCTGCCATTTAAGCTCAGCAGGACAATGTCCCCCTGTATGCTCTCCGTTACATTCATGATATTCCCTCCTTCTGAATTCGGCGTTTTGTCATCATCAGTCTATTTTCTTCGTTCAGACGCTCGTAGCGGATATCATCCATCACTTGTTTCACAAAGTGAATGCCCAGACCGCCGATCCCCCGCTCGTCCATACTAAGATCAACCCGGGGACTTGCCTTGAGCAGCGGATTAAAAGGCACTCCGCGATCCGTCAGGCAGAGCTCCCAGCCATCTGCAGCAGCCCCAATGTCGAGACGGATCGTGTGCATACCGCGCTCCTCCGGGGGGTGCCCATAGAGAATGACATTGGTTACCAGCTCGTCGCATACCAAATTCAATTGGAATAACGTCTGATCATCCATGCCCATCGCTGATGACAGCCCTTTTAAGAATGCGCCTAGCCGCTCAAGCTCCTTCAGATCATTGCTTAACACGATGGTCTCTACTGACACGTTCGTCCCGCCCTCTCTGCTTATCCGCCTAGCCCATTTAAGCCATTTTCAAAAGCATATTTTCCAGCAAGCGAACGCGGGCACTTGAGGCATGCAGCAGGCCGATACCGATCTCCGGATACAACCTCACCAGTCGGGAAAGACTTTCACCTTGCAGCGCAAGCACTCGCACTTCATCGAAAATAGCCTGAGCTGTAACTGCAGAAGGCGATCCGTCCAGAGCCGTCGTTTCCCCAAATGGTTGTTTGGGTCCCAGAACACCAATTGTTACTGTCTCGCCTACACCAGTCTCATTGCTCAGCTCAACGTTGCCCTCAATGATTAAATACATCGCTGAATTGCTTTGCCCCCGGCGCAATAAATAGGTCAAGTCTTCGTGCACTTCTTCCGTCGCAATGCCAGCAATTAACCCCAGTTCATCCACGGACAAATCGGCGAATAAGGATACCTGCTTCAGGAAAATAACTTTATCCAGCATGGTCAAAAACTTGCGCTCTTCTCTCATCCCATCACGCTCCAGTGAACTTAATGCGTAAACCGCAATATCCTTCAGCCAATCGTCCGACCATCTCGCAGCTTCTTGCAATAACTTGAGCGGCTCGGTCATCGCTGTATCGCTGCTGGCCGTTCCTTGCTTCAATAATTCCAGCAGGGCCAAAGCCAATTTACGGTCCCCCAGCCCCTCGGCCAGCACCTCAAGCGCATTCTCACGGACCTCTTCGTTCTCGTCCTTCGTTGCTTCACGCAGCGTCGCCACAACACGTTCGTCAACGAACTTGGCCATAACGGCCCAAGCCCCGCCGACAAGCGCATTGTGCAGCTCAGCGCACCGTTGATTCGCAAGCTCTGCCAATCCCTTCATGCCCAGCTGGAGCAAGGCTTCCGACAAAGCTCGTTCCTGCGTCGAAGCTAGCATGCGATTTACGCAAGGGTCAACGAGCTGCGTTCTCAGTTTATTTTCATCGAGCAGCTCTGCAAGAGCCGTAACGGCTGCGTTCCAGATGAAAGGATTCGCATGGTTCAGGCTGCCCGACAGGGCCGGCAATGCTTTATCGCCCATATCGACCAAGGCTTGAAGAATCGCTTTGCGCAGCTCCTGATCCGCCAAAGGCACCATGTTCAGAAGAATCGGAATCGCCTCGACGTGGCTAAGCTTACCGAGACACGCTGCAGCGGCAACTTTAACCGCGGGCCGATGATCATCGAGCAGCGACAACACCCAAGCGGAATAGCTATCCAGCTTCAGATCCGCTACGGTATGGCAGCCATAGACAGCCCATTCGCCGCCGTTATCGAGCATTTTAATAATCGCCTCGTCGCAGGCTTGATAGCTTTCTTCGCTTTCGAGCGAGTAAAGCGCCTTAACCCCTTCATGTACAACCCTCGGATGGTTATCCAGCAGCTTGACGCGAATAAAAAAGTGCGACTGGCTTTTCAGATGCGTTGCTTTCGAAATTAGTTTCACGCTTTCCGCGCGCACCTCCGGGTCTTCGTCCTCAAGGAAAGACGCAACCTGTACGAGATCTTGAATCGTAGCGCTTTGGAGATTCATCGCGCGCAGCACGGCTATGCGGATGCGTGAGCTTTCTTCCCCGATCATCCCGATCAAATGGGGCAGGAACGCGGAATCCTTCGCTTTGCCGATGACTTCGAGCGCCAGCTCCCGCACATAATCGTTCGGATGCTTCAAGTAGCCCAGCATGGCGGAAAGCGCCTTGGAACTGCGGATGCCCCCAATAAAGGACTCCGCAATATCAGACAAATCAGCGTGCAGCGATTGCACACTTTTGACCAACTCGCGAATGTATAAGTGCCTGCCGTACCAAGCGACAATGACAAGAATGGCTGCCAAACCTACGCCGAGCCAAGCAAGCAGCGACAGCTGAATCAAGCCGAAGGAATGCAGCAGCGACAGCAAGGAGCCGATCAATATCCCGCCCGAGGCAGCGACACCCTGAGCAAAATAACGATAGCCGTCCCTTTTGGAGATGGGCATCATTTTGAAAAAAAGCTGATAACAAGGTTCTGCAATGTAATACAGCAAAATATAGAAGACGGCATAGGAACCCGAAACCAGCGCCAATCCAAGGGACTGATTCATAAATAAGGCCGTAAGTCCGAATCCACCGAAGAACACAACGGTGATGGCGAGCAGCATATTGCTTGCGCCGAGCCAGTTCATTAAGCGAGTAGACACCGTCTGAAGCAAAAGACAGAATGTGAATTGAATGGCCGTAATTAAGCCGTAAAAAGAGGTTAAATCCCCCTCAAGCGGAAACTTGGCTTCCGCCGCGGTAAAGTACTGATACTCGATCATGAAATACACGGCCGGCATCAGCGTCATTAACGCAACTGCGCACAATAGGAACGGGCTGCGCAGCATCTGCTTGGCATAATAGCCGGCAGGCAGCTGCTGTTCTTCTTCCTCTGCCTGAACCGTTCCACTCTGGCTTTTCAGCCGCAGATCTTCTTTTAACGTTAAAGGCACCAAGTAGCGCGCGAGCGCCTTTCGAAAAAAGATGAAGCCGAACACCATCAACACCGGAGCGAGCGCATAGACGGCTTCCGTCCCGAGCAGCTTGCCGATTTGATGGGCGAGCACACCGGCGGTAATTCCACCTGTCGTTGTGGACGCGATGAACACCGGCATCAATCTTTTGGCCTGCTGCGTAGGGCATAAGTCAAAAGCTGTGCTCCACAAGAGCAGCGTCAGCTGCCTTACAACAAAGTTGGAGGAGATGAACATAATGGGATAATAATAGCGGAAGTCAATGCCGCCCAACTTGAAGCCCAGCAGCACCGCACCGTTCAACACCAGTAAACCGATCATCAACAGATAGAGCGTCGTCATCAATTTGGCCTTCGGCAACCGATTGGCCAGCTTTGCCAGCAACCAGCCCTCCAGAGGCATAATGGCCGCTTCGGCAATGTAGATGTAGGGCAAATACTGCACGCCGAATCTTTGGTTAAAAAGAGCCATGAACGCCGTATAGTTCAATGACTCCGCAATCCCGCTAAAATAAAAGATCGGCAGCATCATCCACAGCTTTCGGATATCTTCCGTCCGCAGTCCCATCCATCTGGTTAAGCTTCCTTGCATATCATCAGGTCCAATCTATCATTTGTCTTCAATAAGCGGTTTATAGAAAGCTAATCGTGCTTCGCCTTCGTAATAGTAATTCGGATAAGTGCCGATGAGTTCAAAGCCGTTTGCCCGGAACATTTTTTGAATAGGCTGATATTCGGGTAAATCGCATGTATACGTAAGAATATAACGCCCCCCCGCTTCTCTTGAGAACGTCTCTAACGCTTGAAACAAAACTTTCGCAAAGCCATGCCGGCGATAATCGCGATGTACAGCTAAGTAATCCCATAAATAACCACCGGATTGATGCTCATTTTCCTTGCAGCTGGTCACCGCAATGATCTCTCCGGCTTCATTCTCAATGAACCAATGCCAGTGATTGCGCTGAGTCAAGCTAAGCAGGGGGGCATTGCGAAAATGCTCCAATTCCCCCGGCGTATGCCTTTGATCATCGAACGAGGAAGAAGATAAATAAAATTCCGTAATCCGTTGTGCGTCTCTCTCTGTGGTCAACTCGTGCACTTTCATGTCAAGTTCGCCTCTTTCATCAGGAAACAGATAATGTGCCATTCCACTCTGCTGTCGTACCGTGTTGGAAATATTCATCACAAATATAGAAGTATAGCTGTGCCGCCTTATCCTGACGATTCTGTTTAATGACCATCAAGAAAGCTTCTCTTGCATCATAGAATCGTCCTACCTGGTAATACGTGACCGCCTGCTCGAATAACGTCTTGGTCTTCTCCTTCAGTACCCGAATTGTATCGGGATCGCCCTGATAAACGTCGAACAATCGAAGCGGCTCCTTCACTCCTTCTACCTGAATCAGTCCCAGGTTCCGGTATTGAAAGGCTGCCGGCTGTTGCAGCGACTGCACCACATGATCGGTAATGAGAATGGATGCGCCGAGCGGCTCCGTCATTTTCTCCAGCATACTTGCCACATTCACACCGTCAGAGATCACATTGCCCTCCAGGCGCTGCTGCTCGCCGATAATCCCGAGACGGAGCGGTCCTTTATGCAGGCCGATACCGAAATCCAGCGGCGAATAGCCGACTTTTGCCCGATGCGAATTGTAAAGATCCAGCTCCTTGCGCATCTCAACGCACGCCTGCAGCGCTTCATCCGCTTGATTCGGGAAAAGCGCCATGAAGCCTGCACCCAGATACTTGTTCATAAGACCTTGATGCTTGCGGACATAAGGACCGAACCGGCTAAGGAACGAATTGACGAAGTTGAAGTTCTCTTCCGGCGTGAGCTTCTTGGAAAGCAGATAGAAGCTTCGGATGTTAAAAATCAAAATCGACATATTTTTCTCTACTTGATCGCCAAGTTCAACCTCCAGAATGCTTTCCTTGTTCAAGAATCGCAAAAACTGCTGCGGAACGAAGCGGTAGTAGGACTGGCTAAAGTTCTCTACCTTGGTGATATAGTCCCGAATGCGGGCTGCCATTGTATTGACGCTGTCGCCCAGATCTGACACCTCGTCGCGTGTGTTGATCGTAACGACCGTGTCCCAATTGCCTTTGGCGATCTCGCCGACACTATTGCGCAGCTTCCGGATCGAAGACAGCAATACATAGGTCATGACAACGAGTACAAGCAGCAAACCAACGGAAATGAGCGCAATATTACGGATAATCGATTGAAGTACCGCCTGGCGATGTTTAAGAATGCCATCCAGGTTTTTACTCGTTTCGAAAACCCCGACAATTTTACCCGCTGAGTTAAAAATAGGAGCAATCGCGTAACGCCACTCGCCTGAGAAATCCTGCCATTGTCCCGTAGCTGGCTTGCCTTCGAGTACAACCTGCTGATTCTCTGGGGTTTGTTGGAACGGATTAAACATATGCATGCCATCATCGTCTTCGAGAATCCGATAAATGACCCCATTTTCATATTTATACACTGCTTTATAAAAGCCTTGATTATCATCGCTGGCGTTATTTTCAAAAACCGATTGAATCTTTCGGCGGAAGGATTGATAGGTTGCACCGTTGTAATCAAGCGGTGACGTCATACCTTCCAGCTTATCGCCATCGACGAGATTTTGACCGTTTTTGGCCAGTAAAATAAGCTCGCTAAACGTTTCCTCTTCCATTTTCTTAGAGAAGCTCTCATAAATGACGGTTGACAGCAGAATCATCGAGGCCGCAATAACCGGCACCAGAATGAGGATCTGTTTCATCATCAAAGGAAGGCGGCGTTGCAGCAAATTGAAGAAAACAAGCTTGATCGCATAAAGCACAAGGATTAGAGCCGCTACGGCAACCGACCAATGTACAAACAATTGGGTTCTTACCGGCTGACTGTATAGAGCCTCTACCATGGACGGCGTAATGGTCCCATCCGGCAGGCGGCGATTAATCTGCGTCGATTCTACGATAATAAGGCTGCCATCCTGCGCGATGGAACTCGAAGTGGCATCAAAAGCAAGATCTATGCCGTTTGCTTGCGCCTTCTCTTCGGTTACAAGTCCTTCAATCGTGTAAGGCTGTGCAGGATCAAGCCGGGAAATCATTTTATTGTTAAAATCGATGAAGATCAGGCGGCCCTGATTATCAAGATGCAGGCTTTCTGGGAAATTGCGTCTTGTGCGATCAAGCCCGGGAAGCGGATAAACAAGCTCGGAATGCCCGTCGCCAAAAGCGCGATAGATCTCTCCGCTGCGCGTTGAATAGTAGATCTCGCCAGGCTTAAAGCCGTCTGCCTCAGCGACAAATTTATTTTGCGGGAGCTTTATCGTGTAGACCAACTTGGGATCAAATGTCTCCTGTTTGCCAACCGGAGCTTGATAGAGGGTTAATTGCTGTACTTCGTCATTGAAAAAATAGACCATCCCGTCGTGAACCTGAACATTTCGCAAAGACCCCAATCTATACCGCTGGGTTTGCGCATCATTGTATTCCTGCGAGAACAAGCTGCGGTCGAACTGCCCATCGGGCGTATAGCGAACAATCTGCTCGGACTTCACTGCAATCCCGTACGGATCAAGCAAGGTCCGAATCGTGTAGAGATACCCCAAATCATCGACAGCCATATCGTTAAAACGGTACACTTCCCCGTTTTTCCCGGTCTCGCTCCTAATGGAGTACTGAAGAACACCATCCCCGTTCAGCTTGTGAATCGTCTTCTTCGCGTTATCAATGACAAACAAATTGTTATGCCCATCCGAGATCGCCTTCGATAAACCGTCGAAAGGCATGCTCTTGTGAAAAGGCCATAGTGTGAAGCTTTCCCTGTTTAATCCAAGGTAGGTTCCAGCAGCACCCAGAAGCAGCAGTACGAGCAGCAATGCCGCAATCGATTTCTTCATCGCTCTTTAATCTCCTCTAATATGAAATCTGAATGATTTGCGTCGGTGCGTTCCAATCAACCTGCAGACCCAAGGATTCTGCAATGAATCTTAATGGAACATAAGTCCTTCCTTCAAGCAGATAGGCCGGGCCGTCGATTTGCACAGGATCGCCATCAACATAAGCTTTGTCTTCACTGATACGGCTCGTGATCGTCCTATATTCCGTGCTGACCGTAACCGTGAGAGTATCTTGGTCCCAATCTACGGCGGCACCGAACGACTCCGATACGGATCTTATGGGTAAATATGCCTGCCCGTTTATTATAACAGGCGGAGCATCAAATTTGATGAAAATATTGGGAGAAAGCACGTTTTCTGCCGGAATCGGTTGAATGGAGGCACTAGCTGCGCTGGCCGCCAATGAAGCTGAAACATCGGCCAAGGCCGCCTGCTCCTCAGGCGTATACTTGGCCTTTTCTTGCTGCTGCAGCTCCTCCAGCAGCTTCGTGACCTGCTGTTCAAGCTGCGTCTGCACGCCTGCCTCTTGCGGCAACGCTGCCGCAAGCATCTGAACGGCGTCCAGCTGCGCGAACAGCGCGTCCTTCTTCGCCGTCGCCACCGCCTCGGCGACGGCTTCGAGCGAGCGGGTCAGCGTCGCGACCCGCTCCGTGTCCCCCTGCGCCTGCGCCAGCTTCAGCGCAGCCTCCAGCTTCAGCTTCGCTTCTGCGAGCGAAGCCTGTCCTGCGGATGCGCCCGTTTGCGCATCCGCGAGCTGCGCCTGCGTCGCCAGGAGCTGCTGCAGATTGGCTGCAGCAGCTTTCGGCTCGCCGGCGGCGAGGGCTTGCTCCAGCTTCGTCTGCTGGAGCTCAGCCTGCCCGGCCAGCGCGTCCTCGCTGGCCACGTCCTTCCCAGGCGCTGTGCCGCCTGGGGGTGTCTCACCGCCGGGCTCGCCTGGCGGTGTCTCGTTCTCCTCGGACAGCGCTGCGATCAGCGCGTCCGGGTTGTTCACCAGCTCCATCTGCTGAAGAGCGGCCTGGTTGTCGCCTTTCTGCAGCGCCTCCAGCATCCCGAGCTGGGCC
This sequence comes from Paenibacillus chondroitinus NBRC 15376, assembly GCF_004000765.1. Taxonomy (GTDB): domain Bacteria; phylum Bacillota; class Bacilli; order Paenibacillales; family NBRC-103111; genus Paenibacillus_E; species Paenibacillus_E chondroitinus. The sequence goes on from NZ_BILW01000047.1 coordinate 10,124, forward strand.
TGCGCATCCTTGATCTCGACCGCCAAATCGGCGATCTCGCTCAGCTTCATATCCGTAACAGCCGCTTCCTTGGCCGCCTCCAGCTTCACAATATCTTTCTTCAGCGTGTCAATCTGCTGCTGCAGTTGTTCTGGCGTTTGCAGAGAAGCAATGGCACCAGGCTTTGCAATTTCCACGGTGACCTTCAGAGCCTCAGCGTCCTTCTGCGAAAGCGCTGCGGAACTCGTCGGATCGGCGATCGCACTCGGGTCTACGGCATTATCCATGCCGAACCATACCGCTCCAGGCTCATCCGCTTTATAAAAAATCCCCTGTCCCGATGAAGACATCGTTGCCGAAGCCGCATTATAAGCTTCAGGAGTGAGCGCATCCAGCCGCACTTTGTAGGAACCGATGATAACGGTACCTGGCCCTTTTTCCTCGTCAGCACCAGAACCGCTTTCTCCGTTTGCCGTTCCTTCTCCTCCTGTGGAGCTTCCCTCATTTGCTGCGCCATCTGCTGCACCACTTGCTTCACCATCCGTGGCTTCAGCTTCTACCGCCGCCAACTGTCCGGCATTTCCTTTGCCCTCCAGCAGCAGCTCCCCAATTGGTTTTCTCTTCGCGTAGAGCACAACCTTCAAGTTCTCAAGTTGACTGAGTTTAAGCGTTAATTGTCGCACTGCCTTATTCAGCTTAGTACGTTTACCGATCGCATGACCATCTTTGGTAAACAACGCATAGTCCGTGGCGCCAATTTTTTTATTCACTGTCACGCTAAAATCACTAAGCAGCGGACCGACAGCCGGCTTCAATTTCCAGGAACCCGCAGGCACCTTTGGATTTTGCGGCTTGACGGCGGCGAGCCCATCATCCAGGTTTTGATAAGGCAGGATGCCCTTTTTCAACGTTTTTGCAACGGCCCCGCCCGTGTCGATATCCAGCTTGCCAAGCGCGGCTTCATAGCTCATTTGCGCCATTAGAATTTGCTCGTCCGCCTTGCTCACCGCTTCTTTATAAGCCGTAAGCTCGTCGGTTTTCATCAAGCTGAGTTTCACCTTCTGGGCCGCTTTATCCAGCGCTCCTACAGCACTATCCTTATCGCGTAAAGCTTGCGCGTAACCTTCCTCCGCACCCTTTGCTTCCATATAGGAGGCTCTGACTGCTGCTATAACCGCTGTTCTGCTTTCCTTCTCCTGCAAAACCGCCTTATTTTGTTCCATGGTGGCAATAGGTAACGCATCCCGCAGGTCATCCAGGTAACGCAGTCCGTCAAACTCCCCTTGGAGCAACGATTTGGGAATCGGAATAAATCCAAGCAAAAGGAAAAAACCTTCCCAATCTTTCTTCACCTGCGACAATGTCGTTTCATAACTGGCCAGAAACATGTCCATGTCGATATCCTTAGCCTTATACAAACCATCCATAACCTTCATGCGGCTGCTGCCAAATTTGGAGCTGTACAAATCACGTGTCGTGCTTAGCTTATGATCGGCCAAACGCCGATCCTCCGTATCTTTCAGCAGACTGACCGTCGATTTGAGCCCGCTGGTTATGTAGGCCGGCAGCTGCTTCTGATCCAGATTCGCGTAATCCGGTTCAAAAGAAAGCTGAACTTTATTCTCCATATCCAATTGAAGCAGCTTGCCCAACGCCAAACGGCTTGATTTGGCCGTCAATTGCGCTTGTTTATAGACGGATGTTGCCTTCTCCAGCGTCTTCTCCGCCTCTTCCTGCTCAGAATTGTCAGCAAGCCCGAATTTCCGCTTCTTTTTCACCGTATCCAACGCCGTTTTGGCGTCCTGCCATTTCTTGCGTGCGTTCTCTTCAGCAGCATCGTCCTGATATGCCGTTAAGTACGCTTTCTGCACATCAAAACGAACGGTGTTCATCGATTGTCGAAGTGTTTCCTGTGCGAGATATAACTGCTTGCTGGCCTCAGGCACCTTCAAACGTGTCGTCAGGTCCTGGCTTAAATTCCGGGGCTTGGCAAAAAGACCGGAAGCCTTCGCCTCCTCACTTTTCACAGCATGCTGCGCTTGCTCCAGCTCCAGCTTTTTCTTTGAAATATCGGTTTTGGCGTCCCGCAGGACTGAACTTATTTTCAACCCTTGATCCATCGCTTCTTTCATGGTTAAAGCTTTTACCGACGCAGCTTCCACACTTGGCCCTGCCGCCAGAACCGGCGCTGCCGACAGCAGCACTACGAGTCCCAGCTTTACTGCTTTTAACCCTGCCACTCTGAATCCCTCCGCTCGCTTGCAACTCTTCCTTTATAGTACAATATCTCTTACACTCTCGCACCCATCTTTTGGAGAAACTTAGCGAAAAGAATCGAATATAGTAATAGATTGATGGTTATCTGCTTTTCTAGTAGTATAAAAGTAACAGAAACTACAACTGCATCGGATCCTGCTACATAAATGACTTGTTACATTAAAGGAGGTATACCCATGGGGAACCTTGTTTGCGGCGGTGCTATGCTGCAATGTTCTTTCGGCGCTGCGCCCAGTTCGTTAATGGTGCTGCCAGCGAATATGGTCATGACCGCGATGCCCATCGCAAACATTATGGATAATAAACCGATGGTGAACATTTTGCCGTTCGGCATGTGCAATTCCATGGCCAATCCCACGGTTGCCGCAGCAACGGCGGCGGCGTTCGGCGTGCTGACGCCCATGCCCTGCATACCGGTTACAGCAGCTCCTTGGGTTCCCGGATCGCCGACGGTACTCGTCGCTAACATGCCTGCTCTGAACAACTCCTCCAAATGCATGTGCAATTGGGGAGGTGTCATCCAAGTTCAGCAGCCAGGACAAATGACCATTCAGGTGCCTTAACGCATTTTTATAAAAAATCGAGCGTCCTTTTAGGAGTGAAATCATTGGAGATTCAGCCGGTCAAAACCATTGAAAAAGTGCTAAGGCCCGTTGTAGCACCTTTTATCGGACATGTTATGAAAGCCTTTCAAACGATTGGAAGGCTGCCCAAACTAGCGATCATTAAGTTTCAACAGATTCTTAGAGTCATGCTGCAAACGCGTGAGACCTCGTTAAAAAACTATCTTTTGATCGGCTCCTACTACGTCTCCAAAAGGCTGCTGCTTTTCATCACCTTGTTGATTCTCGTCCTGATCTTTTTTATCTTCATACGCCCGCCTGCGATCGTGAATAAATGGTTGAACCGGGTTCCTGTTCTGCAGGAGAACACCACGAAGCTGACCAGCTTCTCGGGGAATGGCAAAGTAGTGGGTGCCGAAAAGGCGGCACGCTATGAAGGTGGTTTAGTTGACGGGCTGTATGCAGGCAAAGGCAAGCTTTATCACAAGAACGGCGTTCTCGCTTACGAGGGCGATTTTGAAAAGGGGCAGAAATCAGGCGCCGGTTCGCTCTATGACGAGCAAGGCACTTTGCTGTATAAAGGCGCTTTTGCGGGAGATGCCTACAACGGGGCAGGTACCTTATATACGCCCAACCAGAAAGTCTTGTATATCGGCGAATTTCAAAATGGCAAATACGGCGGGGCCGGAAAATTGTTTGCCCCAAGCGGCGATTTGCTTTACGAAGGCGCGTTTAACGGCGGCCTATACAATGGGGCGGGCAAGCTGTTCTCTTCGGGCGGCATCGCCCAATATGAAGGGGAATTTGCTGCGGGCCAGTATAGCGGAGCTGGCAAGCTGTTCGATACCAAAGGCCTTCTCGTTTATGAAGGCGGCTTTAAGAACGGCAGCTACTCCGGCGACGGAACCGAGTACTACCCTAGCGGCCTGATGAAGTTTAAAGGCCAGTTCCTGGCGGGCACGTACGGCGGCGAAGGCACCGCCTTCGATGAAAAAGGCGTGCCCCGTTTCAAGGGCACGTATGTGAACGGCGCCCTGAACGGCGCCGGAGAAGCATACGACGAGTTGGGCAAACTCGTCTACAAAGGCGATTTCAAGGTCGGCGTCTATGACGGCCTTGGCACGGTGTTTGACGCAGACGGCGCGCCGCTGCTGCGGAGCTTTTTTGCAGGCGGCCAGGCCAGCCTGCAGGGCTTCCTCGGTTTGTCCAGCAAAAAAGTCGAAGACTTGCTGGGCAAACCGGCGGAAGTGACGCTGCAGGATGCCAGCATCATGCTTGCGGGCCAGGAGGCGGCGGTTGACGCCTCCGCGGGGACTGCGGCAGCCGCCGCTGACACTAGCGCTAGCGCTGGTGAGGCTGCCGTTGGGGCTTCCACGCCAGCTGCCGCAGGCGCTGGCGCGGGCGATGCAGCAGCAGCAACGGCAGGCGTGAAGCTGCTGCTAAGCTATCCGGCCTACCAGCTGTCACTGCTGGTAGAGCCGGCGAAGGGCAATCCGAAGGAGGCGGTTGTCACTTCGCTTAGCATTTGGGGCTCGAAGCCTTTGGCGCTGCTGCAGCCAGCCATCGAGACCGTCAAAAAGCGCGGCGAGCCGAACGAAGCCGGCTACGTCGTAATGGAAACCGAAGTAGGTGCCGGGAATGGCACCTACACGAACAGCTATTACAAGGGGGATTACCTCTTCACCTTGACGCATTTTGATAAAACCAAAGAAGCCCACCTTCTGCAGGTGAGCTCAACAAAATAAAAACAGCCGGGAGACGCTCTATTGGGTTCTCCCGGTTGTTTTTTTGTGGGCTGCATTGTGACTGATATCCCTGAGTAACGTAAATTCTGAGCTATCTACAATAAAGTAATCAAAATCTCACTACCCTAGCTACTCCAACCAATCCCTCCTTCTCCACCACTTACCACTTTTACGCACAATCTTTCGTCCGGATCAGCATCATACTGGCTCTATATGGCACACAGCCACAGCCCTCGTCCACTCGGACCAATATCCCTGAGTAACGCAAAATCTGAGCTATCTACAATAAAGTAATCTAAATCTCTACCCTAGCTCCTCCAACTCCTCTCATCTTCACAACCACCTTCACTCTTACTCTCACTCACCACCCAGACTATAAACTATAACGGACACCACAGCCCTTATATTGGCTATTTCGGCCAATATCAAAAGGCTATCGGACCTGAGAGCCTTTATTCGCTTGATTATTGGCCGAGTTAGGCCATCTCAGGCTACTTAACGTCTCTCATGTCCGTTAAATTTCATATTGGGCTTAAATCGCTCAAATAGAAGCAGCTCAGTCCGTTAGACTCGGCCTTATCCCTCGGACGAGTCCCTTTCTCGCGACTTTGGATATAAACTGCAGCCAATAAACACAAAAAACCTGCATTTCATACATCAAATATGCACCTCACAGCCCAAAATGGCGTGTAATTGCGATATTTGATGTATGTTTTGCAGGTTATTATTTAAGGCAAAGCCAACTTGCCCATGACAGTCAGGCGCTCCGCGCCTGTCGCCGACGGCAAATTGTTCGGCACGCCGTGGATGAAATCGTTGCCCAGCAGCGCGAACAGGATTGCTTCTTTGGCATCGCCGGAGATGCCTAGCTCGTCGGAGGTGAGGATCGCTTGCTCAGGGAGCAGCTCCTGCATCATGTTAAGCAGCGTACGATTGCGTGCTCCGCCGCCGCTTACGATGACTTCCGCTATGGAGCAGTGCGGCAGAACAAAATCTTTATAAGCGCGAGCAATGGAGTGCGCGGTGAACGCCGTCGCTGTAGCGACGATATCTTCGTGAGCGACTCCGCGAGCTAATGCGCTTTTAAGCCATGCTGCCGTGTAAGCTTTGCCGAACAGCTCGCGCCCTGTGGTCTTCGGAGGAAGCTGCGCAAAATAAGGATGCGCCAGCATCTCCTCCAGCAGCTCGGTGTGGACTTGACCGCGAGCCGCCCATGCGCCATCCGCGTCATAGGTTAGCCGGCCTTCGGACAACTCGTAGACGACTTGATCCATGATCATGTTGCCCGGACCCGTATCGAAAGCAATGAGCTCGCTGGCATCGGACATCGTCGCATCCGCTCCCTGGGCCGGGATTGCGGTGCAGTTGCCGATGCCGCCGATATTTTGCAGGATGCGCCCTTTGGCCGCATCCCGGAACATAATGAAATCCCCGTATGGCGCGAGGGGAGCACCTTGCCCCCCTACCGCCATATCGGCGGTACGGAAGTCGCCGACAACTACACGGCCGGTCCGCTTGGCGATGACGGATAAATCACCAATTTGCAGCGTTGATTTCGGTAGATAAGGATCGGCTTCATCCGCTACAGGGATGTGCCATACGGTTTGTCCATGGGTGGAAATGAGATCGATTTCCTCCATTTTCATTCCCGCCGCTTTAACCGTCTGCACCACCGCGTCAGCAAACCGCTCGGCAATGGCAAAGTTCATGCCGCACAAAAGGGCAACATTTGAGTGATCGATGGAGCACAGCTGCTTCAGCTTTTCACGTACTTCCTCCTCGTAGGAGAAGCTTTCGAAGTGAAGCAGTTTGACTTTGGCATCAATCCCGCTGCCATCGATCCGGACAATCGCAACGTCGATGCCGTCCAAGGAGGTACCTGACATGATGCCCGCTACGGTCAGCGAGGTTTGGTTGAGAAGGGTACGGAGCATCACAGTCCGCCCTCCCATTTCCAACCCGCAGGATATCCAGCGCCTAGAGTGACTGGCAGTCGCCCTTTCATCTCCAGTTCGCCGAGCAAAGCTTTGGCTGTGCTTTGCAGCGCTAGCGGGCGGCTTTCGTAAGCCGCGATGAAGGTGGATACCTCCGGCAGCTCCAGCAAATCGTACGGCACGCGGAGCGCGACGACGATTACTGGCTTGCCGAGTGCTTGCAGGGCGCGCACCAGCTCGACCTGCGCTGGATGGAATCGGGCGTTGTACGTCCCGATGACGATCTGCTCCGCTTCTTCAGCTGCTGCCAGCACCGAGCCCGTCAACCCGCCGACCTCTGCCAGCGGCAGCACGCGGTCGAGCACGTCAAGGCCGCGCTCAGCAAGCGCTGCGCCCAGACTTGCCGGTCCGGCGTACGCTTCGTCGACGCCGGACGAAACCGCTGCGGCCACGGTGACCGCTAGCGTTCTTGCACGCTTCAGCGGCAGCAGCCCCTGCTCGTCTTTGACGAGCGTGATGCTGGCTTCGCTGAGTCGCTGGGCGACCGCGCAATGCTCCGCGGTCCCTACTTCAGCCGCCGAGCCTGTCTGCGGCGCAAACAACCCGCGGCGCTCCTTGAGCGCGAGCAGCCTTTGCACGGATGCGTCGATGCGCGCTTCGCTCAGACGCCCCTCTTTAACAGCCTGCTCAATCGCGTCGATAGCGCCGATCTGGCGGTCAAGCCTATGGCTGATGAGCACAAGATCAGCCCCGGCTTCGATTGCCATAACACTTGCGGCAACTGTACCATAATGTTCTGCAATGGCATTCATCTCCATGCAGTCTGTCATCACAACACCCTCGTAGCCCAGCTCCTCGCGTAGCAGTCCAGTTAACACGGACTTGGAAAGCGTCGCAGGCAGCTTCTCCGACTCAAAAGCCGGGAAATAAATATGCGATGACATAATCGCATCGACGCCGCCTTTGATCGCTTGGATGAACGGCACAAGCTCCAAGGAACGAATCCGTTCCTGCCCATGCTTGATCGTAGGCAAATCCAAATGGGAGTCAACGCTCGTATCCCCATGTCCCGGGAAATGTTTCGCTGTCGCAACAACGTTAGCATCCTGGAAGCCTTGCACTGAACGCTGTCCGAATTCAGCGACAAGCTCGGCAGACTCGCCGAATGATCGAACGCCAATAACCGGGTTATCCGGATTATTATTCACATCGAGCACAGGAGCAAAATTCAAGTTAATTCCAAGCGCTCTCAGCTCTTTTCCCGAAATAAACGCAGCTTCATATGCGGCGTCGCCTGCATCTTTTATGCCAACTTTTGTTCCTTCTTTCGGCCCAATCGCCCCCGCCGCAAGCGCCATCTGCCCAGGCATTAAAGCAACGCCTTCCGTAATACGGGCAACCATCCCGCCCTCTTGGTCGATCGAAACCCAAAGCGGTAACGTGTCCGATTGCTCGGCGATTTGCTGCAGCTGCTCGGATAGCTCAGCTACCTGCCCAGTTTGCTCTACGTTACGCGCAAAATAAATAACACCGCCAATATGGTGTTCAGCAATCAGCGCTTTGAGCTGCTCCGTTGCTTCCGTGCCTTCAAACCCGCAAAGAAGCATCTGCCCGATTTTCTCTCTTAGCGTCATGTCCTGAATCTTTTTCATACTCAATCCCTCTCCCTCGCAGAAAAACTTCTATCCGCAAATTAACTCTTTATGTCTTTCTTTATGTTTGCTCTTCTTGCTCTTTCTTTCTCTATCTCTTCTTCAAACGGTTCAGCGCCATCAAGACAGCACCGCTCGCCGCATCCTTTTTAGCCGTAATACAAGCCAAATCCGGATATTTCTCACTCAGTTTTTGAACAAACGCGTTCCGCACATGGCTATTGTTCAGCAATACACTTCCAGCCATTGCAAGGCTTCCTTGCTGCATAGACAGTTTTTCCACGACAGGAACGACCGTCTCGAAGAGCGATACAGCGTTTTTAGCTGCAATAGCCAGCGCTGCTTCGTCCCCTTGTTCGCAAGCCATAGACAGGATAGGCGCCAAGGCTGCGATGTCCTTCTTGTTCGTCTCTTTGTTATAAACGAATCCAACGATCTGCTGAACATTCGTCAGTTGAAGCTGTTCGTAGACCATACCAGTAATGACGGTCTCTCCGATCCTTCCATCATTAGCCCGAACGAGCGCTGACAACAGGTCGCGGCCGATACTGTAACCACTGCCCTCATCATCGATGAGGTGTCCCAGACCGCCGGCACGGTGAATCGTTCCGTCCTCTTTTTTGCCATAACAAATAGACCCTGTTCCCGCAATTAAAATGATGCCGTATTCACGATCATGCGCGCCGCAAAGCGCCGTTTCCTGGTCCCCTGTGATATATAGGTTCCCTTGATAGCCGCATTCTCTGACATTCGCTTCCAAGCGGGATGTAACCGTAGGATTGCTGACCCCAGCTGCACCAATTACGATTTGTTCACAGTTCTCCAGTCCCCCGCAGGCATCGTTAATGCCTTGAAAAATATCCTGAAAGCTCCGCTTGATGCTCTCCGCATCCTGCCCATTATAGTTAATCGCTCCAGATGCAAAGCTATGCACCACTTGGCCGCTCTCGTCAGCTATTTTTACCGCTGTTTTGGTACCTCCGCCATCTAGCCCCGCTACATATCTTGTCATTGGGTTACTTATCACTTCTTCCGTTTATTCTATTTGTACAAATGATACGGCTGTTTCATCTGCGCAAAGGTCTGGCTCTCTTCACGAAATTGCTGAAGCAGATCCGGAACGTTCACATGATCTTGCCGATACACATTGTCTCCGCATAACAAATCCATGAAAGGTCTGGAGCCTTCGCGGAAAGGTGGCAGGAAGGCAAACTCTTCATAATTGTTTTTGATCGTATAGAGCAGGGTAATCCCGGTTTCAAGTGGCTGGACAGTACGAGTATCCAATACATGAACTTGAACGCCGCTGCAGGACTCTCCCTGATGCTTCGAGAAGCTCGGTTTAAAATAGACCGGCCGGAAAACGACGCCTGGCAGCTTCTTGGCATTCATTTCATCCGCCAGCTTCTGCCCATCGATGAACGGAGCACCTATGGCTTCAAAAGGAACGGTTGTCCCGCGTCCTTCCGACAAGTTCGTGCCTTCAAAGATGCAAGTTCCAGGATACAGCAAAGCTGATCTAAATCGCGGAAGTCCCAGGGAAGGCATGATCCACTCTTGGCCCGTCTCCGGGAAAAGCATGTTTCGCTCCCAACCTTCACAGCGGACCACGTGCAGCTCACACTGCCAGTTCATCTGATCATTTGCCATCATGGCAAGTTCTCCAACCGTCAACCCGTAACGGACTGCAAGCGGATAATTGCCTACAAAGGATTGATATTCCGGTTTTAAAATATTCCCTTCCACCGTCACCCCGTCCAAAGGATTAATCCGGTCGAGAATCACAAAAGGTTTCCCTGCTTTCGCACAATCTTCCAAAGCATATAACATCGTATAAATAAATGTATAATAGCGGGTTCCTACATCCTGAATATCATAGACGACCATATCGACTTCATCCAGCATCTCTTGGCTCAAACGTTTGGAATCTTTGCGATACAAGCTGTGTACCGGCACCTGTGTAATCGGGTCCAAGTACGTTTCCACCAGCGCGCCAGCGGCTTGATCTCCCCGCACCCCATGCTCCGGAGAGAATAAGGCCGCTAGGTTGAAATTTTCATGCAAAATTTGAATCGTAGAAACAAAATCCTTGTTCAAACCCGTTGGCGCCGTAATCAACCCCAGCCGTTTCCCTTTGAATAGATGAGCATACTGCCCGATACAATCAATCCCATTAAGAATCATAGCTTTTCCCTCGCTCGCTTCTTTTTATTGAACAAAACCTCTACCCAAGCCATATTCGTGATAAGCGGCTGCGTGTAGAGGTCGGATGATTTTCTATAATTCAGTTTTGAGCACACGCATATTTTCTTCTGGAATCATGAACGTTTGTGCATATTCTTTTCTGGCCTCAAGCCCGCGGACTCTCATCAAATGCTTGTAGTATTCCAAGTACTTGAACGACTTGCTGCCGGTTACGAACCAATGCGTGGAAACGGCTTTGACCCATAGGTCGAAAGCATCCTGATCGTAATCAACATAGACGTACGGACGGTAGTCGACCGCGTCTTCCCAGTTCTCGGCATAATACAATCTCTGTGCAAAATGGGCTGGAAGCTCCCGTTCAAATGTCGGCAAGGCAGCAAAAAAACGGGCATCATTCACGATGCGGTGCGTGGTCATGTGATCCTTGTGCATGCTGTTTTTCCAATGCGTAATGATCACGTTAGGTCGAACTTGACGAATGACATCAGCTACACGGAAGCGCATCTCTTGGTTATCCTGCAGCTCGCCGTCAGGAATATCGTCGAAGACGAATGCTTCCCCGCCCAGCATTTCGGCAAATGTTTTCGCCTCTTTCACTTTCTGCACGCGATATTCCGACATATCTTGTCCTGCCGGAACACCGCGTTCGCCTGCTGTCAGCGCCAGCGTTGCGATGCGATCACCTTTCAGGAAGTGGCTTGCCAATACGCCTCCAGCTGTTAATTCGGCATCCCCAACATGGCCGCCGATCGCTAATATCGTTAACTTTTGCTCGCTCATTTACACAAACTCCCTTCTCATCACAGAAAATTGTTTGACGGTTGTAAAACCTGCCTTCTCATAAATGCGAATGGCCGGATTCGTACTACCTGTGTAAAGCGACATGTAGTCCGTACCAATTGAACGGAAAGCTTCGCACAGCTTAAAGAAAAGCAGGCTGCCCAGCCCATGGCCCTCATGCTCAGGAAGCACGCCGATGCCCGCAAAGTAGCCGCGTCCGTTGTCTTGACGAATGACCGGGCCTGCGAATCCGATGACTTTGCCTTTATATGCAGCAATGACCACTGGCACACCATCTGCCGTGCACTGCCCGATTTCCCTTTGCCACAAAAGATTGTTAAAGCCATTAAGCATTTCCTTAACGCCGTTATGCTTTTCCGTATCGAACAATTCCACCGTGTATCCTTCAGCTGACGCCTTAAGCTCCTTGGCTCTTACATCCTCCGGTATGGTGAAACCGTCCAGCTTCAAATACATCGCGCATTCTTTCGCACGTTCCACATACCCTGCTTCCAGCAAAAACGCATACAATTTACTTTCGATCGGCACGCCGGGCGCATTGTTATGCTCATGCTTCGGAGTCCCAGGTATATACCATGGCAGTAACATTGGATTAAAAAATAAGACCTCGCCTTGCTTTTTCCCCAATTGCTGAAAACGATGCTCTAATGCGTCTAACATGCCTTGATAGTTCTGATCTGTCTGGAACCCCTCGGCCAAAACGATGCAGGTGATGTATCCAGCCACTTCCCCAAGCGGCAGATCATCCCCTGTGCAGCCACAGGCGAAGCCTTTGACCTCATTTTGATCCAGTAACACAAAGGTATTATCACGATCAAAATAAGGATTGGCCGTGAAAATCCGCTCAAAAGTTTCTTCCGTCAGTTCCTTATAGCCATCCTTCACGGCTTCTTCATTCCACAAATCAATAACGGCTTGACGATATTGTTGATCCCAAGTCACAATCATGCTGAAGTGAACCCTCCCCCACGCTCGGCTTGTATTAGCCTTTTACCGCTCCAACCGTTACACCTTCCAAGAAGTACTTTTGCAAGCTGAAGAAAAGAATAAACATCGGTAGTGCTGAGATCGTAGCCCCTGCCATCATCGGCGCGATAAACGTCGTATTGGCGAAGCGGAAGTTTTTGAGTCCCAATTGAATCGTCTGCATATCCATCGTATTGGTGACCAGAAGCGGCCAGAAGAACGTGTTCCAGCTATCCATGAACGTTAGAATCGCCATAACGGCAAGAACGGTTTTGGACAAAGGCAGAATGATTCTCCAATAGATGGTGAACTGGCTGCACCCTTCGATTTTGGCACTTTCCATAATCTCGTTCGGGATGCTGCCCATAAACTGTTTAGCAAGAAAAATATTATAGACCGTAACGATACCCGGCATAATTAATGCGCTGTACGTGTTTTGCAAATTGAACACATTCACAACAAGAATATACAAAGGAACTTGCGTAACTTGGTAAGGAATCATCATGGAGACAAGCAATACCGCAAACAGCACGCCTCTCCCTTTAAAACGAAGTTTGGAGAACGCATATCCAGCCATACTGGCGAAAATTACATTGGATACCATGACTGTCGTAGCTACGATCAGGGAGTTCAGAATCCACCGATACGAATACTCGCTATAATCAAAGAAATATTTGAAGGAAGCGAATGTGAACTTGCTTGGTAAAATGGAGTAGTTCACCGCTCCTGCCTCAACCGGATCTGCAAAGGATGAAATAACCATGAAATAGATTGGAAATATCGTCGCCAAAGCAAAAAGGAGAAGGGCGATAAAAATGATTGAATTACGAATGGTTTTTACTCTAGGTTTGCCTGCATGACTGCTGTATAAAGCCATTATTTATCCATCCCCTCTCTTAATAGTCGACATCTTTTCCTGCGAATTTGAACTGAATAACGGAAATCCCTGCGATAATAACAGCCAGAATCAGCGATTGTGCCGCGGCTTTACCGAATTCAAAATAAGTAAAGGCATTGTTGAAAATCAGTAGGCCCACCATCGTCGTCGCATTGTTCGGGCCACCGCCGGTCATCAGGTAAGCGTTCTGGAACACTTGGAAAGAACCGATAACCCCCGTTACCAGAAGGAATAACGTAGCTGGCTTCAAAGCTGGAACAACGATGTACCACAGCTTCTGGAAGAAGTTCGCGCCATCCATTTCCGCTGCTTCATAGAACGTATCATCAATACCAAGAAGTCCAGCCAGGTAGATGATAATGCTTGTGCCGTGACTGGATAGCCAAGACATCAGGACCAAAGAAAACATAGCTGTTTTACTTGACCCCAACCAGTTCTGATTGCTGAATCCGAAGAAATGAATCAGTTGATTGAGAATCCCGCCCTCAAGCGGATCGAAGATCCAAAGCCATACGACAGATAAAGCAACACCGGATGCTACGACAGGCAAATAATAAATACCTTTGAAGAATCCTTGTGTTTTCTTCCTCAGCGGAAGAATCAAGATCGCGATCACCATGGATAAGATCAGGTTAACCGGCACGGTCAGTACCGTATAGACGACCGTATTACGCATGGCTTGCCAGAACAAAGGATCTTTTAATGAAGAAGCATAATTGGCGAATCCAACATAAGTGGAACCAAGAGGTTTGTATTCCTGGAGACTGATGATAAATGCACTTACAACCGGGTATGCGGTGAACATCGCAAAAACAACCAAAGCGACGGCAATAAATGCATATCCCCAGACACCTTCTCCTTTGATTCCTCTTCTTTTTATCGGTTTAGCGATATTCGTTGCCATTTCCTCTAACCCCCAAACCCCGTTTCAGAAAACCCGGATTAAAATAGTTCGGATAGCCGTGTGAGTTGCATTCACGACTATCCGAAATGTACTTTTTTAAATTAGTCTTTAACTACGCCGTCTGCGCCAAATGCAGCAATTGCGGCAGTTTTCACAGCTTCGTACATCGCTTCAGGTGTAACTTCGCCTGCGATCAGACCTTGGAACTTAGGTACGATAACTTCTGTTTCCAATTTAATCGCTTTAGCGCCTAGTTCACTTGGGATATCGGAACGAGCAGGCGTTGCATTTTTAAGCATGTATTCAACAGCAGCCACGTTCTCAGGGCTTCTCTCAATTTTCATGCTTTCAGCCGCTTTTTTAGCGCTTTGCGTGATGTGTGCGGAGAACAAATCATTATTTGTTGTCGCCGCATTTTTACCGCTAGCTAGGAAGTAAGCCGCTTTTACAACGTTTGCTTTGTGCTCGGCAGTTGGTTCCTTTTTACCGCGGAACGTCATGTAACCGTCAACGACAGCAGCAGCGGATTGTTTAGCACCTTGGAAAGTCGGAGCCGGCAATACTACATAATCAACAGGGATGGAATCTTTTACTGCACTTGCATCATTTGCTTTTAGTTTTGCATTGTTTGCTTTTGCAGAGTTCTCAAACACGGCAAGACCTTTACCTGTGATCATCGTTTGACCTGTCAAGAACATGTTCCAACGTTTACCAGCATCTACGGAGCTAAGCTCTTTCGGCATGGATCCGTCATCAATCAACTGACGAAGGTCTTTCAGTAGACCCAAGTAATTTTTGCTAGTGTATGCATATTTCAAATCTTTATCAAATGCGTTCGGCATACCGGCATTTTTCGCCATAATACCCAAGTAGTCAACTGCAGCAACGCCTTTCACCGCAAACACAAAACCGTAACGCGTTTTGCCGTTTTCAGTAACTACGCCTTTTTTGATCGCTTGGCGGAATTCGTCATACGTCCAGCCGTTTGTCTGTACTTTTTTCCAATCGATTCCTGCTTTTTCTAGGAACTCTTTATTTCCGCCCAATGCGTGTACTTCCATGTACGCCGGGAAGCCGTAAAGACCTTTGCCATTTTTCATATAATCAAGTGGAGCTTTGTCATAATCATTAATCATTTCAGGAGTTGCTGTATCCGTGATGTCCATGAGCAAACCTTGCTGCACGTATTTCGGGATACCGTCAGAGCCTCCGAATGCAATATCCGGCGGGCTGCCCGCATTCACTTGTGTATCCAATTTCTGTTTCATATCTTCCCAGCTAGCCGGTTCGATTTTCAACGTCAGATTAGGATATAACGCTTTAAAATCTTTGGACATTTGTTCGAAAGTTTTTTGGTAGTTCGGTGAAACCGGCGGCAAAAGGGCTGTAATGGTATCTTTCGCTGTTGAAGCGCCAGCACTTGCAGCTGGAGCTGATGCAGCCGGTGAACTTGACTCTTTCGTGCCTGAAGCGCCACCACAAGCGGTTAAAGCCATTGTTAAAGCTACAACGGATGCTAATACGGGCATTTTTCTTTTCATGAAAAACAGACCTCCTAATAATTTCAGTTATTTACACAACTTGAACAAAGGTACGTATGGCTCTTTTCAAACTTCCTTCACTTTGCTGCAGGGCTTGTTCAGCGTCCGCGGCATTCATGCCTGTTTTGATCATCATGATGGCTAGTTTACAATTCATGGAAGCAGCTTCCAAATGGGCGATCGCAGTCGCATCGTCAACGCCTGATGCCGCCCGAATAATCCGTACGGAACGATCACGCAATTTGATATTACTTGCTTTCATGTCAACCATTAGGTTGTTATAAGTCTTCCCTAATTTGACCATCGTACAAGTCGTAAGCATATTCAGAACCAGCTTCTGTGCTGTCCCCGCTTTCAAACGGGTGGATCCCATAATGACTTCCGGCCCAACGACAGGCGCGATGCATACGTCACAGACAGGCGCTAATTTCGAGTTTTTGTTATTTACAACGCCGATTGTCGCAGCCCCAATTTCCTTCGCTTTTCTCAAAGCAGCAATGACGAATTGTGCGCTTCCACTAGCTGTAATCCCAATAACCACATCTTTGTCAGTCACTCCGCAACGCTCAATAAGTGCGACCCCTTCTTCTGCGTTATCCTCAAATCCTTCAACCGCAAATCTTAGGGCCACGTCGCCTCCAGCAATATGACCTTGCACCAGCATGGCATCTACACCAAAAGTAGGAGGACATTCAGAAGCGTCGAGCACACCGAGTCTGCCAGAAGATCCGGCCCCTACGTAGAACATTCTGCCACCATTTTTCAGCGCATGATGCAAAATGTCAACCGCTTTCATAATCTGCGGAATCTCCGCTCCTACGGCTGCGGGAACTGTCGCATCCTGCTCATTCATCAAATGCAGCATTTGTTCTGTTGTACATTCGTCGATCATCAGTGTTTTCTCATTAATCTCTTCCGTAGTCAACCCCGACAGATACTCATCCATTGTCTCATCCTCCTATCCTGTTTCTTTAAGTTTCTAAATTCATACTAGCGAAAAATTTCACCACGGTCAATACTTTTTGAAATTTTATTTTATTTTACAAAAAAAATTTGAATTTTTATTTTGGAATACGACAAAAAAAAGACAACGATTTTATGATGCTTAGCCGTTGTCTTACTTATTCATTTGCGGTGTTTGATGCTAGCGATGATATCATGTGTTTTGGACAAATATTTCTTCACTTTTTTGTACTCTGCGCTGGCGACTCCAGCAAAAAGAATATCAATGACCGTTAGCATAGCAATACGCGAACCCATTGCCCCACTGCGGATTGTAACCTCAGGTGTCGAAATGCTGAGCACAATGTCCGCCTTTTCCGCTAACTCGCTTTTGTTATATTTGGTAATCGCGATGACGGTAGCGCCATTCTTTTTGACAATGTCCAGCGACTCAATAATTTCAATGGTACTGCCGGAGTTGGAAATAAAGATGGCTACATCTGATTTATCAAGAAGTGTGGCATTGGTGAGTTGGCTGTGTCCGTCTGTGTAGCTATGGCACATCTTGTTAATCCGCGAAAACTTCTGCTCCGCGTCAATGCACACCAATCCGGATGCGCCAATCCCGAAGAAAACAATGCGGCTGCTCTCGCGCAGCACCTTCACCGCGCGGGCGATTTCATTTTTATCAATCACACTTAAGGTATCTTCAATTGATTTGCTATTGTTACGGGAAATATTAGAGATAATGATCGAAAGATCGTCCCCAGGCTGAATATCGGTATACTGATCCTTCTGCTCGTCATCCATAGAGCCAATTGAAGCAGAGATGCTGACGATAAAATTACGGTAACCTTTGTAGCCCATCGTTTTGCAGAACCGCAGCACCGATGCGTCGCTCGTTTTCGTCAATTGTGCGAGACTCTTAATCGATAAGTGAGGAATCTCTTCCAAGTTCTCTAAGACATACTCGGCCACCAGTTTCTCTACAGGCGTAAGACTTTCTTTCATATCCCGAATTTTGATCAAAATGTTATCGTTAATTGCCATCGCTCTTCCCTACTCGCCATATATTATCTGAGCTAAAATTACTAATATCATACGAATATTTTTTTGAAAATACAAGATGATCTTCTCCTATCCTAACGGATTCCCAGTCGCCAATCAAGAAATTTTATTTCAGTGAATATTTACCGATGTAAAATTAAATTCCAGAGCAAATGATTGCTCCAAAGAAAAAAATAAAGGGCTATCCAGCAAGTCTAGTTAGACTTGCTGGATAGCCCTTTATTCCGTTTTGGCGGTTTCGCTTGGCCTGCTCACCACTGGTGACGGGACTCTAATAAATTAGCTGAAAAAACCACCGCTAATTTATTCAAATCTTCGTTTTCCAGGTGAATAACTGGAATTTTTCCAGTTATATCGCTGGTTCAACCCGAAAGATCGGAAATAACAGGACACTTTCCATCTATTTTAGCTACTTCAAGTGACACTCCACGTCTACCGCCATTTCACGCTCCGACTAAACTTGCTACTCCAAGTAATCAAATCTTTCCTTCCACAGCACATTAGCTAAACTTCATCTCCACCTGCCACCGATTCATGCAAATAAGGCCTGTTGGATAGCCCTTCTGATGAGATAGGGAACTGTGGTCCGCTATTTTGCTGAAAAGCGGGCATTTGGCTAGTTAGAGGGAACTACGGTCCATTATTCAGCCGATTTCAGCGGAACTGTGCTAATTCGCGGGTGAATAGTACCCTGTAGTTCCGCTTGGGACGGGGTCAGAGTCGATTGAGCTCAAATAGCGACCCGTAGTTCCTCTATCCGCGGCTCGGGTACTCCAAGTGACACTCCACGTCTACCGCCATTTCACGCTCTGACTAAACTAGCTACTCCAAGTAATCAGATCTTCCCTGCCACATATGCGCCCAAACTTACCCCGCCTCCGCAGCCGAAGCGGCAGCAGTAGCGGCGTTCGTCCTAGCCACCCGCATCGACGCCAACGCGTAGACGATAAGCGCCGCCCAGATCAGGGAGAAGCTGATAAACAGCACCGGCGAAAACTTCTCCTTAAATACGAAAATACTGAGCAGCAGCGTAATCGAGGGTCCGATGTATTGGATGAAACCCAGCATCGATAACGGAAGCCGCGCGGCTGCTTTGGCAAACCACAGCAAAGGCAAAGCCGTTACCGCGCCTGACAATAAAAGCAGCACAAACGAAACAGTAGGAAGCGACCAAGCCGATTCATGATGAGTGAAATGCAAGTAAACGATATAAGCGACAGCGATAGGAAAAACGAACGCGGTTTCCCCAGCCAGTCCAATCGATGCTTCGTAGGACACCTTCTTTTTCACCAGGCTGTAAACGCCGAACGAAGCCGCCAACGACAAGGATACCCACGGGAATCTGCCGTAGTCGATCGTAGCTACCAAAACGCCGGCTCCCGCCAAAGCGACAGCAATCCACTGGCTAAAGTTCGGCTTTTCCCGCAGAAACAGGACGGCGAGCATGACATTAAACAACGGGGTAATGTAATATCCGATACTCGTCTCAATGACATGGCCATTGTTAACAGCCCAGATGAAGATCAGCCAGTTGGACGAAATCAGAATCGAGCTTGCCGCGACCACGAGCAAAGTCTTGCGGTTTGTAAACATGTTTCGCAGCTGCGTCATCTTGCCTCGGCCTACGAATAGAAGCAGCCCCATAAAAACAAATGACCAAATGACACGGTGTGCCAAGATTTCCCCTGCCAACAGCGACTCAAACGATCTCCAATAAACAGGCAGCAAGCCCCATGCGATATAAGCTATAATGGCGTACCAGAGCCCTTTTTTCATAGTCAAACCTTCTTTCAATGTCTAGTTACAGAACCCTGTGAATGTAGTTGTTTCATCCGAGGGTCAATTTTGCATTGTCCTATTGTAACATAGAGTGTCACATCTGTCCGTACCTAGTTAAGTCCACTTTTTCACAAAAAAATAAACCCCCGATAGACGAGAGTTTCAAAAATGGATGCCCTATGATTTTATTACCCTTTAACAGAACCCGCAGCAATACCTTCCACGATGCGATTGCTGAGCAGCAGGAAAGCCAGCAGAATCGGTAAAATACTGATCATCAACGTAGCCCCGATAGCTCCCCAGTCCGTCGTATATTGACCGATGAAATTTTGCACACCGACGGTTAGCGTTTTATATTTCTCGGAGCTAATGAAGGTATTGACGAAAATAAACTCGTTCCAATTGTAGATCATATTGATAATAACAGCCGTGGAAAGCACCGAGACGGTCATCGGCAGCGTGATGCTGAAGAACATACGGTTCACCGAGCATCCATCCATGACGGCCGCTTCTTCCACCTCACGAGGCAGTGTGTAGTAGAATCCGAGCATGATCATAATCGTAATCGGCAGATTGAACGAGATGTACGACAGGATGATGGATAACGGGTGATTGGTTAGATGTGTTTTTGTGAAAAAACTGAACAGCGGAATCAACGTCGAGTGCACCGGGATCATCAATCCGACCATGAACAGGCCAAGCACGAAGGATTGGAGCTTCCACTTCATTCGCGTTAATGCAAAGGTGACCAAGCTGGCCAACAATACCGTAACCGCTACAGAAACCACAGTCATCCAGACACTGTTGAAAAAGTAATTATTGATATGGCCCTGCGTCCACACCTTCTCATAATTTTCCCAGCGCAGCCGTTCCGGAAAAGCCATTGGCGCCAGATTAAAAATTTCTTCGTTATTTTTTAACGAAAACAGCATAAGCCACAACAAAGGAACGACCTGAATCACAGCAACGATGGTCAAAATAGCATACAGCACGCCATATCCAATCCGTCCCGGCAGCTTGCTCCGCATGATTTGAGGCTGCGCTTGACGCTCAATCATTTCGATATTCATCTTAATCAAGCTCCTTTCGTTACGAGTACTGGATGTTATCCTTGGATGCCGTTGCTTTGCGAATTAACCATGTCACAACGAGACAAATGATCAACAGGAAAAAGCCAATAGCGCTGGCGTAGCCGAAATCGTAGCCTTTGAAAGCCTTGCGGTACATGTAGGAAGCCATAACTTCGCTGGCACCATTCGGTCCACCGCCTGTCATCACATAGATCAGGTCAAAATATTTCAGCGACCCTACAACCGCAAGAACTACGGTCACTTTCATGACTTCGGCGATCAGAGGAATACGAATGGATAGGGCAATTCGCCATGGGCTGGCGCCATCGATGCGCGCTGATTCAATCAGCGAGCTGGGTACATTTTTCAAAGCGGCATAGTAAATCAGAATATAGAATCCCGCGTACTGCCACAGGATCGGAATAAAAATCGCATAGAGAACAATCGATGGATTCGAGAGCCATTCAGGTGTATGCTGGACCCCCAGCGACGTCAGGATATGATTGAGCATTCCGTTCGTCGGGTGGAAAATTTTCAGCCATAGTTGGGCAATTGCTACTGACGACAGCAGCATCGGAATTAAGTATACTTTGCGAAACAGATTGGCTCCACGAAGATTGGCTGATAGCACGAGCGCTACCAGCAAGTAGACGAGCAAGCTCAACGCTGAAAAAATAGCAAGCAGAAAAGAATGCTTCGCACTGCTCCAGAACAGCTCGTCACGAAGCAGCTCCATGTAATTTTGCAAGCCGATAAAACTCATTTTACCTACGCCGTCCCACTTCATTAATCCGTAATAGCCCGTCATGACGATTGGCATGTAGATCAGGGCCACAACCAGAAGTAACGAGGGAATGACGTACAAAGCGATCATGGATTTATTGGACATGACTTTATCCATAACGGACACTTCCCTTCCTTACCGATAAAGGAAAAGGACATACCGCGTGTCGGGATATGTCCTTCCCACTCGATTCATGTGGTTACTTGCTTTCTTTGGCCAAGGCTTCTTCATGCTTTTTCGCAAACTCTTCCGGCGTGACCGCTTTGCCGAACAACGCTTGAATCATGTTCAAGTGAACTTCTGCGGAAGCCGGTTTCATCTGTACGTCAGCGAACAACGTGATGTTGCTTGCTTTATTAAGTTCATTTAATAAGTCAATGTACATTTGCGGCAGCTTCACCTTAGAGGTATCTACTTTCGTCGCCGGGATCACACCCGCTTCGGAAATCGCGTGCTCGCCCCACTTCTGAACGAAGAAGGAAACAAATTTCTTGGATTCTTCTTTAACCTTCGAATTGTTGGCAACGAACAAGCCTACGCCCGGTCCGCCAACCCAGCTGTCCAAGTTCCCTTTGCCGCCATCGACGGTCGGGAATTTAAAGAAGCCGATTTGATCCTTGAATGCTTGTGGAACATCCTTATTCGTTGTGTAATTCGGCAGTTCCCATGTTCCCATCATGTACATAGCCGCTTTGCTGTTCATGAATTCCGCTTTGCCCTCATCGTTGGAAAGTCCGTTGAAGCCTTTGTTGAACCCGTTCATATCAACCAATTGGGTAATTTCGGAAGCTGCGCGAACCAGGCCAGGATCGTTGAATGAACCGGTGCGGTCAATGGCTTTCTTCAATGTTTCCGGTCCGCCGATGCGGTCGGCCAGATACATGTACCATAGGGAGCCGGTCCAGCGGTCCTTGTTCCCCAGCGCGATTGGAGCAACGCCATTGGAGCTAAGCGTTTTAACCACATTTTTAAATTCATCATAGGTTTTCGGCACTTGCAGGTTGTATTTCGCGAAAATTGCTTTATTGTAGTACACCGGCACGATGTTCAGTTCCACGGGCAGCCCGTAGGTTTTGCCGCCAAAAGCATAGGCGTTCGTCGTTCCGTTAACGAATTTATCTTTCAAATCTCCCTGCAGCAGGTCGTCTAGCGGAGCGAACATGTCACCTTTTACATAAGGATCCATGTAGCCTGCAGCCCATGTGAAGCCTACGTCCGGCAAAGCGTTGGAAGTGGAAAGCACCTTCATTTTATTTTTATATTGCTCATTCTCAAGCACTTCTTGTTCAATGGTCACATTCGGATTTGCCGTTTGATACTCTTTAATGATATCGTTTACAATTTTGTTTTGCGTTGCGGAGTTACCGGTCGGCCAGAGGTGCATCATTTTGATCGTTACTTTCTTAGCGGGTTGCGCGCTCTCTCCGGCTGCCTTGGCTGTTTCTTTGGCAGGCTGCGGAGTGCTGGCACTCTCTGTCGTAGAACTGGAGCACCCGGATAGAACCAAACCGAGACTAAGCATCGTCGTCATCGTCCATGTAAGCGTTTTTCTTGCCATGCGTTGTTTCCCCCTTAAACTATGTTTGCTACGAATATTATTGTAGCGCTTTCATTGCGACGGCAGGGAGTAACGGCTATCGGGAAATATACCACTATTTTTGGGTTTCTAATTTTGGTTTTCCATGTTTTCTTCGCTCTCATTCGCCTGCTTGCGGTATTGATTCGGACTGATGCCTTCATAATCTTTGAACAGTTTAATAAAATATTTCGATGTCTGGTACCCAATCTGCTCGGAAATGTCCGCAATCGTCAGCCTGGTTTGCAAAAGCAGCTCCTTCGCTTTCTGAATCCGGCTCCTCGTGACATATTCACTGAAAGTGAAACCTGTCTGCTCCTTAAAAAGAGCGCTAAAATAGCTCGGATTCAAATGGATATGCCCTGCCACCTCGCTCATGCCCAAAGGTTCCTGGAGATGCTCCTCTACATAGAGCACGGCTTGCCTGACAGGAGGGCTATAATTCATGGAGACGGTTTTGGCCTGCATGAGCCGGGAATCCACCATTTTCTCCATCGTTTCCACGCGCCCGCGTTCTTCTTCAATTTGCAGCGCCTGCTCGACAGCTTCGAGGAGCTTGCTCTTTTTGATCGGCTTTAACAAATAGTTTACGACCCCTAGCTGAATCGCAGTTTGAGCATATTGGAAATCGGGATGTCCCGAGATGACGATAACGACAGGCTTATGCCCTGTATTGCGCGAATCCTCTACCACTTGCAGTCCGCTGATCTCCGGCATGCGAATATCGGTGATAAGCAGATGCACCGGGCGGGTATTCAGCACTTCCAGCGCTTCAGTTCCGTTGCTGCTGCTTAAGATGTGATAGCGGCCAATCGACCAGGCTTCGAGCGTTTTGCGGATGCCTTCTCTCGTTAACGGCTCATCATCAACGATCAGTATGGTTTTGCTGGGTGGAATCATCGTTATCCTCCTTATGAATCGGAATGTCGAAGCTGACGCTTGTCCCTTGGCGCGGAATACTGTGGATGGTTAAACCTCTGCTGCCATCCGCCAGTGCTGGGTAATATAACTGAATGCGGCGCTGGACATTGGAAATCGCCATGCCCTTTCCTTTGCCCGACGGTGCACCGCCGCGTTCCATCGCATCCTTAACGGCTTGGAGCTTCTGCTCGCTCATACCCGGTCCGTCATCGCTGACCGTGATCCGCAGCTCCGCAGCTTCCAAGGGTGATGGCTCTACACGGATCGTGATGAGGCCAGGATCTGTTTTTCCTTCTAAACCGTGTAGGATCGCATTTTCCACGAGAGGCTGAATCAACAATTTGGGGATGAGGACATGATTGTACGCATCGTCAATATTGATTTCCCAGACCAGGCGAGAGCCGAACCTCACACCCATAATGCTCAAATACCGTTTAATGTGCTCCAATTCCTCCCCCATCGACACCCATTCATCCTTATTGGGGCTGCCGATGACATAGCGGAACAAATCGGACATCGCGACAACAAGATCGGCGAGTTCCTCCTCATCTTTATCCTGCAAAGACCAGTACAAAGCTTCCAGCGTATTGTATAAAAAGTGCGGATCTATCTGCGCTTGAAGCGCTTGCAGTTCCGTCCGGCTTTGGATGACCTCTTTTTCATAAACCAGTTTAATGAGTCCGTTGATATTGTCAACCATTTGGTTATAGGTCATATTCAGATCGTTCAGCTCTGTTGTATACGTTTTCGTAAGGTTCGGCGTCAGCACGCCCTGTCGTGTATTTCTCATAGCCCTCATTAGCCTTAGAATGGGCCGAGTAATCATCATCGAGAGCAAAAATGAGAGAATAATGAACAACACCGACCCAATCGCCCCTGATACGATAATGGCCCAGCGCAGTACAGAGATCCCATCGGTAATATCGCTGACCGGATACAAAATCATAAGCGTCCATCCTGTTTGTTCCGATGGCTGCTTCACCAAAATGTAGCGTTTCTGTTTGATCGTTACCGTCTGAGAGGAGGTCTGCATTAATTCGCCCACACCGTCCGTGACTTCGCCATCCGGTATGATCGGTGTTCCTGAGCTGTCTGCAAGCACCAGCAATTCCTGGTGGCTGCCTGTATCCGTTAACTGTTTCTGAAAATCAAAATAACTGCTGTTAATTCGGACAAGCAAATAACCGCCATTCGAGAACCAACGGTCAATTAAGTTGATCCGTCGAATCGCTAGAACCGTGCCGGGTTCCTTTGGATCATTCCCGATCCAGACCAGTTTTCCTTTTTCCTTGTCTGCCTGCTCGATCCAGTTGCTGTCCACTCGATCGGACATTTTCTGATCGTCCAATGGGAACAAACGTACAAATCCCGTGGTGTACAGCTCCACATTGCTTACACCGCTATATGCTTGTATATGATTGGCGATCTTCGACAACGCCTGCCGCTCGCTAAAGGTCACCTCTTTACCTTGCACATTGGAAAGAAATAGCTGCTGTAGATAGGCGTCATTGACGGCCTGCAGCGTTAACGTGTCAATTTGCGTGAGAAACGCTTCAAGTCTGCCGTTCGCTTGCGAGGCGATTTGCTTCATCTGCGTTTCCGCTTTCGTGTTCAGGAGGGTGGACACCGAGTTGAACGTAATGGCTCCAGCGCAAATTAACACGATGATCATAACGAAAACGAAGCCGGCCAGCATTTGATTGCGCAGTGTATTCCAATTAGCCACCTTCTGCCACATGTGGGGTTCCCCTTTTCCGTCTGGATTCGTGCACATGTTTCTCGCCAAATCATACTACAGACGTGTGAAATTGCCTACCAGCTTTCTCAGATTAAAATTGGCGACCTGGTCTGAGTGCTCGTTCGACTGCCACAACTGCTTGCCTTGCGCCACGACCTACTGTGGGTGTGCGTGCTGCATTGGATGAAATCCAATAAAGGGGCTTCATGAGAAGCCAAATGTGTGATTTCATTGGACAGAATCCACTCACTTCTGGTCAAATCTGCGTATTTGAGGCAATAGGTTGCTCCCCCGTTGGATTTACTCCAATGAAGTGTGCAATTTCACTGCCAAAATAGGCTTGTCATTGGATTTTTTCCAATGGCGGTTTCCAATAATGGCCGCTGCTTCTCTATATTGCACTTTGTGCAACGATATGGCCTCGGTTCGGCCGTTATCGGCTTCTACGTTGTACGAAGTGCAACGTAAAATCAGAATAGCGCGGTTTTCACGCTATTTTGGCTGAATTCATTGTACTCTGTACAATGAAAAGTGGGGTGTTGGGGTTTAAAGCTGTTCTATGTTGTAGAAAGTACAACATAGAACAGGGGGCGAGGGGTATTGCCCGAGGCGGGCAGGCTGAGCGGAGGGGTTGCTTGGTGCGAGGCGGGCAGGCTGAGCAGATGGGTTACTTTGTGCGAGGCAGTCATGCAGAGCGAATGGGTTACTTGGCGCGAGGCGGGCAGGCTGAGCGGATGGGTTGCTTGGTGCGAGGCGGGCAGGCTGAGCGGATGGGTTGCTTGGTGCGAGGCGGGCAGGCTGCACCTTCCAACAAAAAAGCAGGCCGCCAAAGGCGCCTGCTCCGCTCATCTACTCTTCATCCCGATAAAAAAAGTTGGGAAGCTTCACTTCATTGCTATAATGCTGGTGAAAAATATGCGTCGTCGCCGGGGAAAGCGGCGGGATCAGCCACGTCCAGTCACCTGTGACCTCACGGCTTGCCTTCTCCTCTTTTTCCTCGAACCGTTTAAACTGCCGCGCTGCGGTATGATGATCCACTATGGCGACGCCCTGCTGATGGAAAGAATGCAGCACAGCCACGTTCAACTCCACAAGCGCCCGATCCTTCCAGAGGGATGCGTCACGCCGAGTATCTAACCCCATCACTTCCGCTACACGCGGCAGCATGTTGTATCGCGCTTCGTCAGCGAAGTTACGAGCCCCGATTTCTGTGCCCATGTACCAACCATTGAAAGGAGCCGCCGAGTAATGGATGCCTCCGATCTCCAGGTACATGTTAGAAACAATTGGCACCGCGTACCATTGGAGACGCAAATCCGCCATGGCCGCGATATCCGGATGCGTGATAGCGACTTCCTTGACCAGTCGGCTCGGAATTTCATAGAATTTCGGCGTGTTGTTCCCCATCTGAAGGACGAGGGGCAGCACATCGAAAGGGGTCCCCGCTCCCTGCCACCCGAGAGATTGGCACATGGCCGTGATCTGCAAAGAAGCCGGATCGCCCACAATGCCGTCCTCCGTCTCATACCCTGCATATCGAATTAATTGAGCATTATGAATAAACGCCCCCGGAGCTGCCCCTGCCCCCTGCACAGGTGAAAATACCGTAATCATCGGGCGAATTTTCCCGTCATTCGTCGCCGTCTCAATATGCCGGAATAGAGCTTGCGCCATCTCATCTTCCGTTGCCGCATGACGGGCATCCTGCACGGTCAGCGTCTCCCAGAACAATCGCCCAATGCAGCGATTACTGTTGCGCCATGCCATTTTGGCACCATGCTCCAGCTCTTGAAGCGTGTGCTCATAGGTACCCTTATACCCGATGGAACGGGTAACTTCAGCAATGCGAGCTTCCATTTCGCTCTCGCTTTTGCCTAATTCAGCGTAACACTCTCTAATAAAAGGAACTGCCTTATCTAGCAGTTTATCCTGTACTTCCTGCACTTCTTTCATAGGTGTAACTCCATTCCGATTCATAGAAGCTCCCTTGGCCCTCAAGCCTCCAGGGCTCCTTATCTTTTACAATTGTGCGCTAAAATGCTCCGGTACATAGGCTATTTGAGAGCCGGCGATAATCGTCAACTCGCCCTGCTCCTCTGAATAATGAACAGCGTCATCGCCAACATAGAACCATACTTTCCGTGTCGGCTGATTCTCAAACTCTTGAAAAATAAAAACATTAAGTTCATCTTTCCATTTTAAAAGCTCAGCAATACGCTCCTTATCGATCTTCACGGTAAAAATCCATTGTTCTTCTACTTGCTTATACGTATACTCAACCGGCTCCTTGCCTGTATCGATAAATGCCCGGCCGCCTACCGCATGTTTCACCAAAAATTGTTCCTTCATCTCCGCAGCCTCCTTGTTATGGCAGATCGATTAGCATGAAATGCGCATCTTCCGCAGCACGGAGCAGAAGCGTCGACTCCGCCTCCATCCGCGCACTGTCCATAGTTTCCAACTGAGCCTTATTGGCCTCTAATTTCCCACTAATGACCATAAGGAAAATACGCCGATTCTCGCCCTGATTGAAGACCAGCTCTTTACCAGCTTCCAGCTTGCTGAGATAGATGCTCATATCTTGGTAGATTTTCGCTTGGTGCTCGCCGCCTTCAGGTGTTACAACCGGCAGCAGGGCATTCGTCATGGCCTCCGGTACATAGGTCACATTCTCGAAGGACGGCTCCGTGCCCCGCTTCGCCGGCATAAACCAAAGCTGGAACAAGCTGAGCGGCTCCGAATCCGATGCATTATACTCGGCATGAATCACGCCGCTGCCCGCTGACATGCGCTGAACGCCGCCAACTGCCGTAATCGCCACATTTCCTAAACTATCCTCGTGCTTAATAGCTCCGCTGAGAACGACGCTGACAATTTCCATATCGCTGTGCGGATGAGGACCAAAACCGCGACCCGCGGCAATTTCATCATAATTGCAAACACGCATAACCCCGAAACTCGTATTATTTTCATCAAAATAATCACCAAACGAAAAGCTCTTATACCCCTTGAGCCAACCCAAATCCGAACTGTTGCGCGTATGTGCAGGAAAGACTTGAATCACAGCTATCGCCTCCTTTATGTAGTACTCTAAGCTTATCATATTGTAATCATCGACTTCCATGTCAGAACAGTGGCGGAACGGTTGCAAAATAGAGTCGAGCCCTCGTGGCGAACAATTGGGCTAACCCAAGGGAACTACAATCCGCTATTTCGGCTAAATCAGCCGATATCGCTGACCTAGTGGAACTACAGGGCCTTATTCGCGAGCAGCCACCTGCAAATCGGCTCAAACAAGCGAAATAGCGCCCCCTGGTTCCCTTTAACAGGCCAAGTGGGCGCCTCACCTCAAAATAGCGGCTCGTAGTTCCGCCTCTCTCCCGCCGCCACAAAAAAAGAGGAGCCCTCAGGCTCCTCCTCCTATTCCTCCAGCTGTATCCACTCCGCATACAGCTGATCCAGATCCCCCTGGGCGGCTTCGCGCTCTGCCCAGAGGCGGCTCAGCTCCTCAGGCGCCGGATTCTCCAGCGCCTGATCGAGCACGCCGAGCCGCGCCTCCGCTTCCGCGATGCCCCGCTCCAGCCGCTCGCGCGCGAACGCAGCCGAGCTGCGTGAACTCCCGCGAGGAACAGATGCCGCACGCGGCTCCGCTTTGGTCGCCGCTGCCGGTGACCCTCCTCTGGCGGACTTCGTCACCGGAGCGGCATTCGCCTTGCGCGCCTGCGCCGCGCGCAGCTGCGCGCTTTTCGCTTTGTAGGCATCAAAGCTGCCCAAATAAACGGTGATGCGCCCTTGATCCAGCTCCCAAATTTTCTGGGACAGCCGGTTGATGAAGTAACGGTCGTGCGTCACCGCAAGCACCGTGCCCGGAAACTCCTCAAGCGCTTCCTCTAGCGCCTCCCTTGAGGCGATGTCCATATGATTCGTCGGCTCATCCAAAATGAGCAGATTCGGCTTACGCAGCACGAGCAGCGCCAGCCGCAGCCGCGTCCATTCTCCGCCTGAGAGGGAGCTAACCGGCTTGAAAACATCTGCGCCATAGAACAGATATGCCGCTAGACGACTTCTAGCCTCCCCTTCTTCCAGCTTCGCTTCCTCGCAAAAATAAGCCAGCACCGTTTTCTTCTGGTCCTCCGGGTACTCCTGCTGCGCCAAGTAACCGATATCCACGCGCGCGCCGATTTGCAGGTCGCCGCCATCCGGCTGCACCTCGCCCAAAAGCATTTTCAACAGCGTCGTTTTCCCTGAACCGTTATGCCCCAGAAGCATCACTTTCTCGCCATACTCGAGCAAGCCGCTTGCCTTCCGCAGCAGCACTTTGTCCCCGTACTGCTTGCTTACGTCATCAAACACAATAACCCGCTTGCCCGAGCGATCATCCACCTTCAGCCCGAATTCAGCGGCCTTCGGATCAAGGACAGGGCGTTTCAGCTTCTCCATGCGGTCCAATGCTTTCTGCATCGATGCCGCTCTGCGGAAAAACTTATCGTTTCCTCCGATACGCCCCCACTCCATGAGCTGTTTGATCGTCTCTTTCATTTTCTTGATGACCTTCTGCTGCTCCTGATAATCCGCGAATTGCTGCAGCAGTCGGACTTCTTTCTCCTTCATGTAGCCTGTATAGGATGTCAGATAAGTCGAAGACTCACCGTCCTCCAACTCGACAATTTTGGTAACGACCCGATCCAAAAAGTAGCGGTCATGAGACACAATGAAACACGCGCCCTCATAATGGGTCAAGTACTCTTCCAGCCATTCTACGCCAAATAAATCGAGATGATTCGTCGGCTCATCGAGCAGCAGCACATCCGGCTTGCCGATCAGTTGGGAAGCGAGCGCTATCTTCGTCTTCTCCCCACCGGACAGCGAGGCGAAGCTTCGTTCATACACCTCGCGGGCAATGCGGAGTCCGGTTGCCACCTGGTCGATTCTGGCGTCCAGCTCATAGCCGCCTTCCCGCTCAAAACGCTCCTGCAGCTGCGCATACCGCCCGAGCAGCTGATCAAGCTGACCGTCCGCAGCAGACTCCGACATGCGCTGTTCCAGCTCCGTCATCGCGGCGCGGCACTCCAGCAGCTCCGCAAAACTGGCCGCGAGCACATCATACACGGTGCCGCTCTCCCATTCCGTCGGAATCTGGGCCAAGTAGCCGATTCGTGTATCTTTCCGCACCGTTAGCAGCCCTTCGTCCGGCTTTTCCATTTTGGAAATGAGGCGCAGCAAGGTCGATTTGCCGCTCCCATTTCGTCCGACCAATCCGATTCGTTCGCCTTCGTGAATCTCAAACGCAACGTCCGCCAGCACCAGTTGGGCGCCGTGGTATTTCTTTATATTTTGACCATTTATCATTAACATCGTGAAGGATCCTCCTTGGTTATGAAAGCCCCCCTCCTGAACATCCTGAACGCAGCAAAAAAGGCCGCAGGAAAATTCCTACGGCCTTCAGCGGATCATCCGATTGAGGTTAAGGTAGGTGTCTTTTCGTGAGTTGTGATGCCGTATGAGCAAATTTGGACAGACTTCTCCCGTTGCACGCAAATACATGAACGATGCCAGCCATCGCGATAGGTAACTGGCTCACACGGTTGTTCACAAACTCTCGATTCATCCTACCTTCACCTCCTTTTCTTCACTATGTACAAAATCATATCATAACCGTCGGTCAATTAGCAACCGCGTAACACCCATCTTCCGGGCCTAATGCTCACTTCGCATCTTGTCCGTAACTTCCAGATAAAGCACCTGGAGAAATTTTTTGATGTTAATTTTACTTTTCTCCGACTTCAAGTTCTCATCGATTTCTTTCATCTTCAAACGGACATCCTGAAACTCAAAATAGAGCGGCGCATAATGCTCAAATTTCGGATTGCTGTAATCCGTCAAGCCTATGCTAGCTATATGGGCTAAGGCAGCCATAACGGCGCGGCGAATACGCTGCTCAACGGCTTTCCCTTCCTTTTCCACATCAGCTTCTTCCAGTTTGTGGCTCCGAGCCGCCGTCTCATACAGCTCCTTCAGTGGCGGTATCCCGTCACCTCGATGCTGCTTCGTCAGATGTTCGATAATGTCCGTTACATCCCGGCTACCGCTCTCACCAACAATGCCCATGTCCATGAGAATAGGCTGTACGATCTCGCGCACGCTGCGTTTTTTACGAGGGCTCTCCGGACTGTTCAATAGGCTCAACTTCGTTAAAGAGTCCTGAATCTCCTTCAGGGAACGGCTGATCTTCCACTGTTCGTTGACCTTGGAAAGCACCGCTTCCACTTCGATTTTGTTAATCGGCTTTTGAATATAGTATTCGACTCCGGCTTGATAAGCCTTGCCGATCATCTCTTTATTTTCTATCTGCGAAATCATGACGTACTTGCCTTGAAAACCTTGCTCCTTAAGTCGAATAATGGTCTCAATGCCATCCTGATCCGGCATCAGCAGATCGATGACAACGACATCCGGAGACGTTTCGAGCAGCACCTTTTCCCCTTCGCTACCGCTGCCTGCCGTTCCTACGACTTCACCTAACCCGCCTTTTTCAATAATTTTGTGCAGCATCAGCCTGCTTACCGCATCATCGTCCACAATTCCGAAAGACAGCATGATCTCTACGCTCCTTTTTTCAACGTATCGGTCAATAAGGTGATCACAAAAGTTGTCTGGGCCCCTGGCTCATCCGAACGCAAATGAATATCCCCGCCTAAGGAATGAACAATATCCCGTACGTGAGAAAGCCCGATGCCGGTTGCAGCAAAACCTTCCTGATTGAATTTCGTTGTAAAGCCAGGCTCGAAAATCATATCCTTTTCCAGATCAGCAATCCCCGTCCCCGTATCCGAGACCGTCAGAACCGTTTCAGCGCCGCGCCCGTAAGCACTGACGTGAATCGTCCCCTGATCTTCGATTGCCTCCACGCTGTTGGACAACAGATTATTCATAACCGTCAACAGAGGAAGATAGTGATCCGAATCATAATTGATGCGTAGATCAGTGGTAAATTGAATCCTTTTGCCGATCATCCCGCTGTAGCCCAGGTTGGATTTTATCGCGAACTCGATGATTTCCGCCAGCCTCATATTCGAAGCGAATTCCCGGTCAAACAGCTTTAATAAGCCGGCAAGGATGCGCTGTGAGTCTTTTTTCACCTCATGGATCTGTTGCGTGATTTCCAAAATCGTGCGGGCATAACTTTTCAGCCCCGTGCCGTTCACTCTTTCGTATAAATTGTGGCTTTTGGCTGTCAGCTGCTCAATCGTTTCCATGGACTTACGCAGGTAGAAAACTTCGCCATATAGTCCACTGTTCGTATTCAACATCTGCTCCATCCGCTTCTGCTGCTCACTGTGGAGGACCCTCATCTGATGAATGGTCACGCTGCTGTAGATGCCTACCACAAAATAGCTTCTCACGAGGGCAATCACCGAAATATATACTAACTGCTGTGAAAACTTGTAGGGGGTATCGAAAATGACGCTGCGCGCCAGCAGCTCAATCTCATTGGACATGAGATCAATAAGCGATAGGAATATGCCAAGCACGAGGGGATGGAATTTCCCCATTTTCTGCTTTATCCAGCTCATGCCCACCGCAAAAGCTATATAGTACAGCATCGCAGGCAAGTGCGTCTGCATGCTCCAGCCAAGCGATACAGCTCCGTGCGTCATAATCCCCGCCTCTATGGAGCGAAACAGCAAAACGGTAATGCCGGTAATAAGGCCTGTATAGAGATAAGGCAAATGTTTGAGCAAAAGCAGGCACAGAAGAAAGGTGCTGCTCCCAAGACCGATCCGAAACACTTCGCCGCTGAAGGGCGTAATTTTGAACTCGCCGGCAATCGCCGTCACAATGGCGATCAGAATCATTTGTAGCCCTTCATTTTTCAAGCGTCCCAGCCGATCACCCCCTAGATTAAATCCCATATCTGCTTGCTAATTAGAAGTATACATACGGTAAGAAATAAAGGGCGTACATACGCTGAACCTTTGCGAATTGCCATGCGCGAGCCTAATAAGGAGCCGCAAATCATCGCGATTCCCATCGGAATCCCGATCCCGTAGTTGATGGAACCCAGCACCATGAATGTAGCCAAGCTCGCTATATTGCTTCCGAAATTGAGCATTTTGGCGTTGCCAGCCGCTTTCACAAAATCAAAACCTAACATAAGAAAAACGAATATAAGAAAGGAACCCGTGCCAGGTCCAAAAAAGCCGTCATAAAAGCCTAAGCCGAAAGCGGCGCCTCCCATGAGAAGGGCTGTTTTGGTCGAGTACTGGCGGAATGTCGAGCTGCTCCCCCAATTTTTCCGAAAAAGGGTATAGATGGTTATCAGAATCAGCATGACGACGACCAACGGCTTAAGAAAATCCGAAGGAATTTGCCGAAGTACCATCGTTCCGCAAACAGCTCCTAATAATGATAAAAGGAATAAACTTTTTACCGCTTTGAAATCGATATTGCCTGAACGCATAAAGGAAATGGTGCTCGTCAGCGACGACATCGTGCCAGCCAGTTTATTCGTTCCCAGCGCAATAGCCGGTGGCAATCCCGTTGCCAGAAGAACGGGTAAGGCGATCAATCCCCCGCCTCCCACGACCGAATCGACATAGGCAGCCACAAACCCTCCAACGATGACGAACACTAACATTTCCCAACTCAAGTGTAACATGATGTCAATAACTCCTCTTCCTGCTCAAATTCTCTACACCATTCTCGCTTCAAATCTTCGCGCCGCCAACGATAAGGCATAATTGACTGCAAAATAAAGCACAGCCACGACAAACAGAATTGGTATGGTATAGCTATAACTTTGTCCAATTACTATTTTCGCATGATGCATCAGTTCAGGCAAGGAAATAACAATGGCAAGAGATGTATCTTTGAGCAGGGAGATAAACTGGCTGACGAGCGGAGGAACCATACGGCGAAGCCCCTGTGGAATCACGATATGCCAAAGCGTCTGGACATAGCCTAATCCAGAAGAACGAGCGGCTTCGATCTGCCCTTTGTCGATAGAGTTGAGCCCGCTTCGCACAATTTCCGCGATCATCGCCCCTTCAAAAAGCGTTAGCGCCACAATCGTCGCATTCATCGGCCCCAGCTTAATGCCGATATCCGGCAGGGCAAACCGAGCGAAAAATATGATTAGCAGCAGCGGCAGGTTGCGAAGCAGCTCTACGGCAATGCCTAAAATAGGTGAAACGATGGGGATTTTCGTATAACGGACCGTTCCCACGACGCAGCCTACAAGAAAGCTGAGAATGATGGCAATCAAGGCAACTTTTAGCGTCATGTAAAATCCTTCGAGAATAAATCTCATATTGTCAGCGGAGAAAGCATGCAAAATATCCATTCATTCACCCCCTCGCCAGCTTACGTTCTAGATACAAGGCACCGTAGCTTAACGGCAGCGTTAAGAGCAAATAAAGCACAGCGATGAAAATATACGTATCAAATGTAGCGTACGTCTCGCTTGCTATCATGTCGCCGAAATACATAAGATCAAGGCCCGCAAACACTCCTAGCACCGACGAATTCTTAACCAGGTTAATAAACTGGTTGCTCAGGGGCGGTATGACGATTTTGATCGCTTGCGGGAGGACGACATGCCACATCGCTTGCCCGTAGGTCAACCCGGAGGACCTTGCGGCTTCCGATTGGCCGAGCGGCACGGACATGATGCCGGCCCGAATCGCTTCAGCGATGAAAGCTGCCGTGTAAACCGTCAGGCCCAAGGTTCCGCAGACGAAGCCGCTCAAGGTAACGCCCAAGGAGGGCAAGCCATAAAAAAAGACAAACACGACGAGCAAGAGCGGAATGTTTCGAATGAACTCCACGTAAGCCGTACCTAGCCACTGCAAGGGCTTTACGGATGAGATCCGGCAGATGGCGATCAACGTCCCCAGAATAAAACTGCCGATTAATGCAATGAGACTAGCCCAGATGGTGTTAACAAAGCCTTTCATAAAAATATCAATGTGGTCGGTAAAAATCGAGAAATCCGGCATCGGCTTGCGCCCCCCTCATAGACAGAAGATGGGCAGCTTGCGGCCACCCATCTGATCTTTGTTATTTGGATGGCGCCTCGCCGATCCATTTCTTATATAGCTTGTCGTATTCGCCGTTTGATTTCAGCTTCTTGAGGCTGTCGTTGACCACGGTTTGAAGCGCTGTTTCGCCTTTTTTCATCGCGATGCCGTAAGGCTCATCCGTGAACGGCTCGCCGACAACCGCAAAGTTCGGATCCTGTGCCACCATGCCGTAGAGGATCGCATTATCCGTAGTCAGCGTATCCCCTTGTCCCGCTTTGAGGGCGCTGAAGGCATCTTGGTAGTTATCAAACTCCAGTACCGTCGCTTCCGGTGCTTTGGCTTTAATGTTTCCAACGGACGTAGCGCCTTTTACCGCCAGTACTTTGGTGCCCTTTTTAATATCGGCAACCGATTTGATCGGGCTGCCTTTCTTCACTAGCAGGGACTGTCCCGCTTTAAAATAAACATCGGAGAATTCAACCTGCTTCTTGCGCTCGTCCGTGATCGTCATCGTGGCGACAATCATGTCGATCTCCTTGTTGTCGAGCATCGGGATACGCGTTTTGGACGTTACTTCCTTCAGTTCGATTTTCTTCTCATCGCCGAGAATTTCCTTCGCCAGCGCTTTGGCGATATCCACGTCGAAGCCTTCGACTTCGCCGCCGGTCGGATTTTTCAAGCCGAACAGCTTCGTGTCGTATTTGACGCCAACGACCAGCTTGCCTCTGCTCTTGATCTCATCGAGAACCGATGCCCCGCCTGCCGGCTTGGCCGAGCTTGGCGCGCTCGCGCTTGCTCCCGGCGAACCTGCTGGCGTACTGGATGCCCCTCCCGATGTGGATGTTGAGGCACACCCTGCCAATGCGAATACGGCTGTTAACATCACGATAAAATTCCACTTTTTAGCTATCATATAAGTTCATCTCCTTATTATTAATGGTTTAGAATGCGGGATTAGTGATGCAGGACGGATATTAGTGATTCAGAACAGATAATTAGTGACGCAGATATTAGTGATTCAAAACGCGGTTTAGAAACAGTCGTGCCCGCTCTTCTTTCGGATTGACGAAAAACTCCTCTGGAGGCGATTCTTCGACGATTTGACCTTTATCCATAAACACAACGCGATCCGCCACTTCCCGGGCGAAGCCCATCTCGTGCGTGACTACAACCATCGTCATTCCCTCATGCGCCAGCGCCTTCATGACGTCCAGCACCTCGCCCACCATCTCTGGATCCAGCGCCGATGTCGGTTCGTCGAAGAGCATAATTTTCGGCTTCATCGCCAGCCCTCTGGCTATGGCTACCCGCTGCTGCTGACCCCCCGAGAGTTGCGAGGGATAACTTCCGGCTTTGTCCTGAATGCCTACCTTCTCAAGGTAGTACATCGCCGTTTCTTCCGCTTCCTTCTTCGGCAGGCCGAGCACTTTCATTGGCGCAAGCGTGATGTTATCGATGACCTTTTTATGCGGATACAGATTAAAATGTTGGAAGACCATCCCAATGTCACGGCGCAGCTTGTTGATATCCGTTTTTCTGTCGCTGACTTTGCGCTCGTTTACGGTCAGTTCACCGCTGGTGATCGTCTCCAGTCGATTGATGCATCTGAGCAGCGTACTTTTGCCTGAACCTGACGGACCGACGACGACGACAACTTCCCCCTGCTGGACCTGAAGATCAATTCCCTTGAGCACATGAAAATTGCCGTAATGCTTCTCTACTTGCTGGAATGAGATCAATGGAACCCCCCCTTCGCTTAAAAGCTTAACCATGTAAACTATTTGTCATGTTAACTTACACTTGATGTCTTTAAATCTTAATATCAAACTATGGAATCTTATACAATCCGACATGGGACAGAAAAAAGATTTGAAATTTTTGTTAAGGCGGGGTACCGACCTATAGTATGTTTAACCGTCTCATCGTTGGGTGAAACAGTGGGTTGGGGCGGGACGGCGGTGTCCCGGCGGCTACGAGCGCGGGGCGACGAACGAGACAACGGCCGGCGGGGGCTCCGCCGGGGCCGCGAGCGAGACAACCCTAGACGGGGACTTCGCCGTGACGGCGACGATTATAGTGCGGGGCTGCTTGAAAGAAGTATGAGCCTCTATTTTTCTGGAAAACTGTGATGTGGCAACTTGGAGGGAACTACGATCCTCTATTTTGCCGATTTAGGTGGAATGGCAACCACGAG
>NZ_BILW01000048.1 GCF_004000765.1 Paenibacillus chondroitinus NBRC 15376
GAACCGCTTGTGCTTGTGAGCGTTTCGTTAAGTGTGGCTGAGCTGTCTGTGTCCGAAGCATTATTAGCCCCGCTGCTGCTCGTTGACGTTTCTGTTGCCGTTGAGTTGCTATCTGTGTCTGATGTACTGTGCGCACCGCTCAAGCTCGTAGTGGTTTCATTAACCGATGTAGTCCCCTCGGTACTTGAAGAATTAGTCGCTCCACCTGTCGTAACCGAATTTGCGTTCTGGGGAGAGAGCAAGGCTGATGCATTAGCAAGCTTCTTTGGTGCGCGCGAGTGAGGGTGAGGTTTATGTCTAGAAGAGCTAAATTTAGGATTCTTTGTTCTACACCCTTTTTTCTTAAACTTATCAATCATCCTGTTCGCCCTCCACAATTAGGGAATACACCATTCTATCCTTTGGCTGCAAAAACGGAAGCGGCGGTTGTCCATCAGTCTATCAACTATTTTAAAATGGGATAAAATGTAAATATTTCAGATGTACACATATTTTAAGAGGGCTACTCTGTGATAAACTATGAAAAAAACTTCCCTGAGACAGCCTCAGAGAAGTTCTATTAAACTAGCTTATGAATCCAGGTCTAAACACGGAAAGCCGTCACCACTTGATGCAGATCCTGGGCAATCGTCGACAGGTTTCTCGCGGAAGAGGTAATCTCCTCCGTGGAAGCCAGCTGCTCTTCCGTAGCAGCAGCTACAGACTGCGCTGTCCCTGATGTTTGCTGTGCGACAGAACCGACATTGGCCACTGTTGCGGCAATCTCCTCGGTGGAAGCAGCCATCTGTTGTGCAGCTGCTGCGGTCTCCTGGATTTTGCTTGCTACTTCCTGCGAAGCTGCTACGATCTGACCAAAGGCCATTTCGGCGCTGCCTACTTCTTTCAAGCCTTCCTGTACTTCCAGAAGTCCAGTGTTCATAACCCCCGCAGCGCGAACAGAATCCCTTTGAATATTGGAAATGAGTTCAGAGATGTCACGCACGGATTCATCTGTTTGGGAGGCCAACTTACGAACCTCTCCCGCAACAACCGCAAATCCTTTGCCGCTTTCTCCGGCACGCGCAGCCTCAATCGCCGCATTCAAAGCGAGCAAATTCGTTTGGGAAGCGATATTTCCAATCAGCGTCGAAATTTGCCCGATGCTCTGGGAGTGTCTCTCCAACTCTTGAATAACCTGATTCGCCGAGTCAACCGAATGGCTGACCGCTTGCATTTTATAAACAACCCGCTCCATAGCGTGTGTGCCTTCCTCTGCCATTTGCGTAGCGGAAATGGACAGCTCTGATACATCCGAGGTCGTCTCTGCGATCCGCTGAATGCCGACCGACATTTCCTCCATCGCTCTGCCGCACTCCATCGAGCTTTGCGCTTGGATATCTGCACCGGTTGCGAATTCTTGCACAGCTGCCGCCACGTGCTGGGACGCGGACGTATTTTGCTCCGAACTGGCAAATAGCTGCTGGGAGGATGCAGCCACACTACCTGCGGCTTGCAGCATATGATGCACTGAATCGCGCAGGTGGTCGACCATTTGATTCACAGAGCCGGCCAAGTCGCCGATTTCATCTTTATTTTTCACGATAATGGGCTCCACGGTAAGATCGCCGTTCGCAATGCGGTTTAAAGCCTGTGACGTTTTGCGAACAGGTGTGGAGATATTGCTAACAAGTGCGTAACAAGCAGCCAGCATGAAGACGATCAATGCACCCAATACGATGAGTGAGATCATGACACTTTTTTGGTACAGATTTTTATTTTCTTGATCCGCCAGCTTTCCGCCATCCTGGTTAAAGGTTACCATCTCGGCCATCGTTTTTTGCGCTTTGCCAAATGTGGTTGCCAGCGTCTGAAGGCTTTCTGCAGCTTCCTTCGTTTTCGTCGGATCAGCGGAAAGTTGCTTGTTTATCAAGAAGGCTGCTTTGAAATCTTCCCAGCTTTTGTTAAGCTCATTGAACTTGGTGGTATCTTCGTCCCCGGAGAGACTTCCCTTATAGTTTTCTAACAATTTGTCGATTCCTGTCATCGCTTGAGCAATGCCTGCATCGAGAGGCTCATGTTTTTTGGGATCCGGTTCTAACTTTTTCTGATAGTAAAGGGTTAAAATATGCTCCGAGTTAAAATGAATCTCATCAATGATTTGCACCCCTACCATCCAATTCGTAGCCATCTCCGCACTGTTGTCTTTGAGCACGCCCATCCGCGTCATATCGGTTAAACTTAACCCTGCGACCATGAGAAAAATAATTGCAAATACCATCATCATTTTCGATCTTACAGTAAAACGCATGTTTGAAATCCCTCCAAGTATTGAATGAATGACCCAACAATGATGTATACTCAAATCATCCTGTTACCTATTATCATAAAACGAAATCGTTAAATGAATTACGTAATACTGTTATCGAAATTGTAAGTTTTCCTAACATTTTGATGAATCCTGACGATTTATGGAGGCTTCCGATGTCACTATCTTTACGTTTCAAGCTTGTTGCACTTCTTGTTCTAATCACTACTTTTTCATTAACGGTTGTAGGTTTTACGAATTACAAGCTTTCAAAAGATAAATTAATTGGGCAAATCAAAGACCAGTCCATTACTGCTGTCGCCAATTCCGCGCAAAATTTATATGACTTCCTGTCCATTCGCCTAGCCGAGGTTGAAATGTTAAGCCGTGTTAGCGTCATGAAGTATGGAACTGTTCAGGAACGGCTGGCCTACCTGACCCAAGAACTGCAAACGGGGAACAATCGCTTTTTGGCGATGGGGGTCGCCGATACAGATGGGAATCTAATTCTTACCACGGGTCAAAAGCTGAATATCAAAGGCCAGCGGAGATTCGATGAGGCTTTGCTCGGCAAGACATACATCTCGGATCCCTATATCGGCGAAATTTCAGGCCAATATATCATTACCATTACCGCTCCTGTTTGCGATGAAAACAAAAAAGTAACTAGCATCGTCGATATTTCACTAGACGCGGAAGCTACCTTTCGCGATCACCTGCATACGCCCCTTGAAGGGGTCCAGACCGTCATCGTGAACCATGAAGGAACCATTCTGTACCATACGGATGCCAGCAAAATTTTAAAACAGAATATTTTCAACAACAACCCTTCATTGGCTTATGTCCTGGAAGAAGCCTTCCAGCAAGACGCAGGCTATTTGGACCAATATTTGGATAACGGTAAAAGAGCGCAATGGTTCTATGCCCGTGTGCCCAATTTAAATTGGCATCTCGGTTATTCCATGCCGATGACAGTTTACCAACAATCAGCCAGTTCATTGCTTTGGTGGACCGTTGGCTTAATCGCTGGAACCGCCGCGATCTTATTTTTGCTGATTTGCATAACAGCGGACTCGCTCATCATCTCACGGATTCAACAAATCCTTCGCGTCACAGAATCTGTGGCTGCCGGCGACTTTTATATCAAGCCGCTCCAGTTCAAAAGCAAAGATGAGCTAGGCGCTCTTGCGCATTCCGTAAACGGTATGATTGAAAATCTGCGTGAACTTTTCGAACCGTTTGAAGCTTTTATTCAGCATAATCAATATGCGATGATCGTCACGGACCCACACTTTACAATCAATCACCTGAACCGCCGGGCGACCGAACTTCTTGGCTATACGTTCACGGATGTACATAAAAAAGCTACCCCTCTGGTATGGCTGAATCACGATCAGCTCGTTGAAAGAGCCGCCAAATACACGATTGAGCTCGGAGAATATGTGCCTGCCGATTGCACAGCACTCGTGATCCGCTCGCTTCGCCATCTGAAAGAAGATAGCGAATGGATATGGCATCATAAAGATGGAACCCGCCTTTTTGTCCAATTGAGTGTCAGCGCTATATCGCATCCGGGGGGCGATCTCAAAGGTTACGTCATCATTGCCCGCGATATCAGCGACATTAAAGAAAGCAATGAAACGAAGATGCGGCTGCTTACCATTGTAGAAAGCGCGCGGGATGCCATCCTTTCGTTTGATCAGCAAGGCTACATTTTCTATATGAATCAAGCAGGTAAAAATTTAATTGGCTTAGAGTATGAACAAACGGCAAAATATCATTTCAGCGAATACGTTGATATCCGAAGTGATGTCGATCTCGAAGAGGGGCTTCTTACCGCAATAAGCGAAGGGTTCTGGGAATTCGAAGCGGAAGCGTTAACGAAAGAGCAGCGCCGGATTTTCATCTCCGTGACGGTCGTTCCCCATACGCCTGCCGAAAAGGGAGAACGCTACTTCTCCGCCATTTCGCGGGATATTACAGACCAAATGTTAGCCAAAGATGAGCTGATCCTGGCGAAACAGGAGGCCGACGACGCCAACCTGACCAAAGGCATTTTCCTTGCGCGGATGAGCCATGAAATTCGAACACCGCTTAATGGCATCGTCGGGTTATCCTATTTGATGGAACGAACCGCGATGACTCCACTGCAGAAGGATTATATGGCCAAGATCACCAAATCCTCGCTTTCTTTATCGCAAATCATCAGCGACATCTTGGACTTCTCCAAGCTGGAGGTGGACAAGCTGGCCATTGAACATCATGCCTTCCTGCTGGATGATACGATTGACCGTGTGTGCGAAACGCTTAGTGTGCTGCTTGGCCATAAGTCGGTCGATTTTATTTGTGATATTGATGAGCGAGTTCCGCTTGGCCTCATCGGCGATTCCTTGCGCCTGTATCAGGTTCTCTTGAACTTAACCAGCAACGCGATTAAATTCACAGAACAAGGAACCGTCACACTGCGCGTCCATGCCCAGGAGCTTCAGGAAGAGCAAGTGTCTATTGGCTTCACGATCAGCGATACTGGGATTGGCATGAATGATGAACAACTCGCCAAGCTGTTCCAGCCTTTCGTTCAGGCCGATGAAGTCACGAGCCGCAAATTCGGAGGAACAGGGCTTGGACTTGTCATTTCCAAGAGCATCATTGATAATATGGGCGGCTCCATTGAAGCCTCCAGCGAGCCTGGCGTGGGCAGTGTGTTCCGCGTCAACATTCCTTTTGCTTTAACCTTGCAAACGACGAAGTCACATACCCGCTTCCCGCTCCGCGCTTTTCTTGTGGAAGATCACCCCGAGCTGCACCGCGTGCTGCTGCAAACGCTGGCATCCATGTGTTCGGAAGCGGCAGGTGTTTACTCTTGGAAGGAAGCAAGAAAAGCTATCGAGCTTATTCCGCTGGATTTGGTGCTGCTCGATATGGAGGCATTTGACATGTATGGGGAAGAAGTGTGGTTAGACATGCTGGAGACCTGTAATCGGAACAACTTGAAAACGATTATTTATACAACCTTGCCGGGTCGGGATGCCTTGGAGCAGCTGCCTGCGGAGGCCGCACCGCACGCGATTTTGGTCAAGCCGGTTTCTCGGAGCGTTCTGTACCAAACCCTGCAAACGATCACAGGCAGTTATGCTACGGATACCGCCGACCAGACTTCTGAAGCCGGAAAACTTGAAAGTGAAGAAGCTTGGCCATCCTTTCCGCGAATTCTGCTTGTCGAGGATAATGACATCAATCAAACCGTGGCTCGCTCTCTTTTGGAAAGTATGAATGGTGTCGTTCAAGTAGCTTCTAATGGTTTCGAAGCTTTGCAGCATCTGGAAACCTCGGATTACCAATTAATCCTGATGGATATCCATATGCCTGATCTTGATGGGATTGAAACTGCGAAGCGCATTCGGCTTCAGCCCAAATGGCGGCACATTCCCATTATTGCCGTCACCGCCGACTCTACCTTGGAGAAGCGTCTAGCTTGTATTCGCGCGGGCATGAATGAAGTCATCTCCAAACCTATCATTCCTGATCGTTTGTTCGCCGCTGTGAGCACTTGTTTAAGCTTGAGCGGAAAAATGGCGGCACCCGGACTGGATATGGAAGAAGCTCTGGAACGGCTGCTTGGCAAAACCGAAATTTATCATCAAATGCTGAGGAAATTTCATGTACAGTCCCAAGATTTGATTGAGCAGCTAACAACAACCATTCAACAAATTAAGTACGAGGATGCCCTGCATCTCCTGCATACGCTGCGCGGTTCATCAAGCAACCTGTCCGCCAATCGCGTGTACGCCGCGGCTACGGCGCTCGAAGAGACGCTGAAACAGTCCACTCCTCTGGATGAATCCAAAAGCATCCTGATCCAAAACCAGGTGCAATCCCTGGCGATCGCTTTGGAAGAGGTCTTTCACACCATCCAAAAATTGCTACTTGATTGAAAAATGTGCGGTTTTATGTCACTATATGCATAGGGCTCCTGCTGACAGGAGCATGTATTTTATATGTATAGGTGGTTTTAAGAACATGACAGAACAAAGCGCTCCATACCGCATTTTGTTGTATTATAAATTCGTTAATGTGATAGATCATGAAGCATTAGCTCGAGAGCATCTGGCTTATTGCAAAAAGCTTGGCGTCAAAGGACGTATCCTGATCGCCCCGGAAGGCATCAACGGCACCCTCTCCGGAACCGTGGAACAAACCGACGCTTACATCGCCATGATGAACCAAATGCCTCTTTTTAAAGATATGGTCTACAAAATTGATGAGAGCGAAGGACATGCTTTCAAGAAGTTGTTCGTTCGTCCTAAAAAAGAGCTCGTCACCTTCCGTCTCGAAGAAGATGTGAATCCGAATGAGCTGACGGGCACGCATTTGAAGCCCAAAGACTTCTATGAAAAGCTTCAACAAGAGGATGTTATCGTCCTTGACGGGCGCAACCATTACGAGTACGAAATCGGGCACTTCCGCGGTGCGATTCGCCCCGAAGTGGAAACAACACGCGAATTTCCGGAATGGATTCGCAACAATCTTCAAGAATTTAAGGACAAGCCGATTCTCACTTACTGCACAGGCGGTATTCGTTGTGAGAAGCTGTCCGGCTTCCTGATTCAAGAAGGCTTCAAAGAGGTTTACCAGCTCGATGGCGGCATTGTCACTTACGGGAAAGATGAAGACGTGAAGGGACGCCTTTTTGACGGTAAATGTTACGTGTTTGATGAGCGGATCTCGGTTCCTATCAACCGTACGGACGAGGATATCATTGTAGGCAAATGCTACCACTGTGGCAAACCAGAGGATCGCTACATCAACT
Organism: Paenibacillus chondroitinus NBRC 15376; assembly: GCF_004000765.1. GTDB lineage: Bacteria > Bacillota > Bacilli > Paenibacillales > NBRC-103111 > Paenibacillus_E > Paenibacillus_E chondroitinus. The sequence continues at coordinate 7,095 of NZ_BILW01000048.1, forward strand.
GTGCGAACGATTTGTGCCATCTGAAGCATGTATGCTGTGAAGCTTGCGAAGAAGAGCATAACAGCTTCTGCTCCAAGGAATGTGAAGAGAAGACGCTTAGCTCGTTAGAAGCATAAATTCAAATATGAAGAACCTAGCGGTAGATCGCCGATCTCCGCTAGGTTTTTTATTGTGCCGAGGGGATTCGGCATTTGAAGAGGCCTCGCTTACTTTTTATTCGCTGCCTTCCAAGCATCAATTTGTGTTTGCATTTCAGCCAGCAGCTTGTCCATGCCTGCTTTTTTCAACTTCTCATTTAATTTCGGCAATGTTGTATCAGGATCAAGCGATCCGGTAATCAGGCCTGCTTTAAATTCACTAATCGCGGACGCGCATTGGGCCAGCTCACTTTTCACTTTAGAAGGGTCGAAGCTGAAGCCAAGCACTTTGGACGAAATAGCCGATTTGTTCATATCCGGGCCTGCCGGGAACCATTTCGGTTGTAATGGACTTGTGCGATAGGAGTTAAACATATTGCCGTACTCCCAGCCCGAAGCAACGTTGTAGCCGCTGTTAGGGATCGTTTCGATTAGATCCTCGCCTGTTTTCTTGTAATGCTTGCCCTCAATCCCATAGTTCATAAGATTAAACAGCTTGGCATCCGAATACATCAAATCATAAAACATCATGGCACGTTCCGGATTCTTCGATGTACGAGGAATCGCTGTCAAAGTTCCGATAATAGAACCCGTACTCATATAGGGAGGAGCAAATTGGACAGTTAATACGTTTTCCGGTTTGCCATTGCCGTAACGATCCGCTTGGTTAGCAGGTACGTCGGGGTTCATAACAGCTGTTCTTGTAATATATTTCCCAGCCTTCTCGTCCGCATCAAGATCTGTAATGGTAGGCGCATCTTTACGAATAATGCCTTTTTGGTACCACTCACGCATCAGCTTAAGGAAGTTCACGTACTCTTTTGTCTCAAAGAGATTGACGACCTTCGTCTCATTGTCATTGATAAGGAGTACTCCTGGGTTCGTATCGGCGAAATACTCAATGCCTAGCGCAGACCCAATATAACCTAACTGGTCATCGTTACCTTTCACGCGAAACGCATATTTATCTTTCTCGCCAGCAGCCACTTTTTCCAAGAAAGGCGTCAAATCTTCAAGCTTTTTGGCTTTTGACGGGTCGAAACCGTATTTGTCCGCGTACGTTTTATTGATCAGCATGCCCGGTGTTCTTGCAAGAACCTGCGTATTAATAATGCCATACAATTTGCCGTTAATTTTCGGGGCTTCCCATGCTTTTTCAGGTACCTGTTTCAAAATGTTTGGACCATACTTCTTGAGCTGATCCGTGATATCCAAATAAGCCCCTTTATTCACTGCGGATACATAATCATTCGTCCAGTTCGATGTGAACATTAGATCGACATTTTCGCCCGAAGCCAGGACAGCTTGCATTTTTTGATCGTAATTTCCCCAATCTACAAACTCGATATTAATCTCCGCATTAATTTTTTCTTTGGTGATTTTGTTCATCTCGGCGAATACCGCTTTCGCATCGGAGAAAGTACCTTGTGGGAGATACCATTTGAGCGTTACCGGATCAAGCTTCTTGGCTACGGCGCTCGGGGCTGCCGTCTCTTTGTCCTCTGCTGCAGCGGGTGTAGCTGTTGAAGGATTGACCTCCGTTTTGCTGCAGCCTGCAAACATCATGGAGCCTAACAGAATCGTGGTTAATGCGAGCGGTAGCGATTTCATTTTTCTAGTTTTCATAGTAGAACCTCCCTAATGATCTATTATTGAACACTCAAATGAATGTAACAATCAATAACTATCTAACCTTTCACTGCTCCTAACGTGAGACCTTTGACGATATATTTCTGGAAGAATGGAAAAACGAACATCATAGGACCTATCGCCAGTACAGCCATGGCCATGCGAACGGATTCTCCTGGAATTTGCTCCAGATTGATTTGGAGTCCCGCTTGCATATGACTGGTTAAATGCTCCAAATTCGACATGATACTCTGCAGCAAATATTGCAGGGGAACGAGATTACTATCCGAAATATACAACATCGCCAGCCACCAATCGTTCCAATAACCCAGCGCGTAAAATAACCCGACAGTCGCCAGCGCAGGCTTCGACAAAGGCACAATGATGCCGGCGAATATGCGTATCTCGCTTGCTCCGTCAATCTTGGCAGACTCTATAACTTCAAAGGGCATACTCATCAGAAATCCACGCATAAGCATGGCGAACCAAGCGCTTACGCCATAAGGCAGGAATAAGGCAAATATTGTGTCCTGCAGATGCAGAATCTTGGTTACAACCATATAGGTGGGCACCAATCCTCCATTAAAAATCATCGTAAAGAACACATAAAACGATGTGACCCGGTGATATCTGTAATCTCTGCGCGTCATAACATAAGCAACAGATGTGGTCAAAATGAGGCTTAACACCGTGCCCAAAACAGTGACGGTAATCGTAATGAAATAGGCATTCAGCAATTGCTTCGGCGTTTGCAGTAAATACGAATACGCTTTGCCTGTTAGATGTTCTGGAATGAGATTGTACCCGTAATGAACAATATCGGAATCGGAGGTTAAGGATACGGAGAGCACGTAGATCAGCGGAATAACCGTAATCAATGAAATGAAGAGGAAAAATGTGATATTTACACCTTGGAACCATTGCTGAGCCCGACTTCGAATCGGCATAGCTTTCTCTCCTTTTGGGCTAGAACAACGCGCTCTCGCTGTCTATTTTTTTGACAATCCGATTGGTGATAAGGACAAGCACAAGTCCTACGAACGATTGGTATAGGCCAGCTGCCGATGCCATACCGATATCGCCGACAACTCGTAATGAACGATACACGTAGGTGTCGATAACGTCGGTAGCCGAATATAAGGCTCCTGCATTGCGAGGCACGAAGTAAAACAAACCGAAATCCGAAAAAAAGATTTTCCCCACATTCAACATGAAAAGCAGCAGTACCAGAGGCACAATTAGCGGATAGGAAATACGCAAGATCTGTTGAAACCGAGAGGCCCCATCAATGGCGGCGGCTTCATAATAACTTGGATCAATGGACATCAATCCTGTGTAGAAAATGATTGCGGTATAACCGACATTTTTCCATAGATAGGTGATGACCAGAATGACAGGCCAGTATTCGGGGTCCGAGTACCAGTCGACCGGCGTAATATTCAGCCATTCCAGCAGCTTATTGACGGCACCGTAAGTAGGATTGAGAAGGATATACGTAAGATAGCCGACGACTACCCAGGATAAAAAGTAAGGAAAAAAGAGAACGGTTTGAAACACCCTCACTGCCTTTCTTCCCAACTCGGCCAGCAGAATTCCACATACGATGGAAGCCGCAAGCCCGATAATAATGAACAGAGCATTCAGCAGCAGCGTATTACGCGTCACCCTGAGCGCATCCTGGGAAGTGAAGAAAAACTTAAAGTTATCCAACCCTGCCCAATCACTTCCCCAAATCCCTTTGGCATAATTAAAATCCTTGAAGGCCAGCACCGTGCCGAACATCGGCAAATAGGAGAAGGCAAAAACAAACAACAGAGCCGGAAGAGAGATAAGAAACAAACTTTTGTTTTTTCTCAAATACGTTAATTCTTTTTTTAGTAGAATCACAGCCCCACTCCTTTGAGTAAATGTATGTCTAACCTTGATCGACACCCTAACTGTAAAACGTACAGCAAGAACCCGTATACTGCTCATTTTATTTCTGCCTAAAGCTGCGACCGTACTTTTTGTATTTTGTTTCCTCTCAAGGACTGTACTTTTTTGTTGATACAAGAAAAAACCGTTACGCAGCAAGGCTTGAACGGCCTAAGTCAACGTTAACGGTCTTTATCCTCACATGCGTTCCTTTATTCGCTTGGCCATAAATTCACGGGGAGTTGTCCCAAATTTCGCTTTAAAAACTTTGTAAAAATAGCTTTCATTTTCAAAACCGACTTTACGCATAATATCTTGAATGTTCAATTGCGAGTTCTCCATCCACTCCACAGCCCTCTCAAGCCGAACTCGATTCATGTAATCAGGAATGGACATTTGTTTGTGCGCCTTGAAAATCTTTCCGACCTTGGCCGGGGATATGCCTATCACCGTTGCGATCTCGGAAGCCCCCAGATTTAAATCTGCATAACGCTCGTCGATCATTTCTTGGATACGCAGTGCAATGACGACATCTTCAGAGATTCGTTCTCTTTCAACCTCAGTATCACTCGTAATTTCCTCAATGACCTCCATCCATTTGGCTTGGAATTCGCCTATCGTTTCTATCTGCAACAGTTCTTTACTCATCAGAATCGTATTTACTTTAACGGGTTCTTTGCGCGATTTATTGAGATCGTAAACGAGGTACTTAAACTGATTCACAGCGTGCAGCAAGGACAGCGTCATGTCGCTATATTCAAGCTTTTTCACTTCATCTAAAAGTGCAGCAAGCTTATCCGCCGAACCTCGGTAATTTCCATTCCTCACCTGCTCAAGCAGTTGATTCTCCAGCTCCAATACCCGATCCATCGATGGAATCTGACCTAATTGCTTAATGAAACCTTGCGTTAACACGGACATTTTACCGGCGATGAAGCGATACATAGATACATTTAGGGCTTGCTGATAAGCCGTTGTTGCATACGTATGGTCTCCGACACTGGCACTTAAAGCAGCGGTAATCGACAAGTTATAGCATTGGAACAAATAGGTCTGGCACTCCTTAAGCAGCTGCAAGATTAACGGTTCAAGATGATCCAGCGACGTCTCCGATTGTAAAATCACAGCTACGTGATCATTGCGTAAATCAACCGCTTCTGCGTGGCAGGCTTGACTTAGAAATTCCGAAGCAATGTTCATGACCGCGAATACGAGGAGTTCTTTCTCCTCGAAGCTTTTTTCGGTCACATGTTTATAGTTATCGAACTTCAGCACACAGATCATAAAATTATGCTCTTGCCGGAACGGCAGTTTATGCTCAAGGCAAGATGCTTCAAAATCGGCTATGGAGACCGATAAGCTGTTTAATATCCACTTGCTTAAAAAGCGGTTCTTCATACGTTGTTGGCCGGAGATCTTCTCTTGATGAAACTGCCCCAGTTGAGCAGCCGAATTCTTATAAACGTCCTGTAAAAAAATAAATTCATCCTTGGACACTGCGGCTTCCTCGCCCAGGAAATGACTCGAACGCAGCTGCGCAACGAGTTGTTCCACAGGTCTGTAGATCCCTCTCGACACTTGATAGAGAACTAATAATGTCGCTAGCAATACAATGACGGTGATAATGATAATGCTTGTCCTAAGCTTATTTAAATACACGTAGGCTTCGTCATACGGCACCGTCTTAAACAATATCCATCCCGTATGATCGACGGTAATGTAAGCTGCCAAATATTTGTTGCCGTCCAATTTTATACTGAAATAATTCTCAGTAGCTCGAAGTGTCGGGTACTTCTCTTGTAATAAAGCCGCCAGCTTCGTTCCTTCCTCCGACAATGCCTCATTTACTTCCATGAATTGCTGATCATCACTTAGGATGAACATTTTACTGAGCTGCTCCATTTCAACGTTGTTAATCGCTTTAATATTATTGAACAGCCACTCCAGTTTAATGTTCAGGATGACGGCGCCATCCATGCGGCCCTGCTCATCGGTCAGCTCATACATCACATAGGTCAGAACTTTCTCCATTTGAACATGTGAAGCATCGAGGCTTACATCCATATTACGAACAATCGGCTTTAACGGCTGGATCGATCCGCCATGCGCCTGCAGCAGCTTCTCCAACTCTATGTCTTTATGTATGAATTGTCCGTAGGTAGAGTAGTAGTTCTGTTTGTTGTTATTATAAATGTAGACCGATTGAACAAAGGAATTGCTCCAAACGACCGCACTTTTCAGCTTATTAATAACATTCATATAATCAAACGTCTCATTGTCATTCAAATACATTAACGCCCGCACATCATTATTGTTATACGTTGACAAAATTAAATTTCGAACCATGTTATCCAAATATTCCATATTGTATTTGGTTTGGGCAAGAAGTTTACGGCTATTTTTGTATTCGTTATCAAAGACTTTTTCTTGTACGTTGTAATAGACGACACTCGATAAAATAGCTGTAACCAATAAGATTAATGAAGCAAACCATAAGTAGATCCGGGCTAAATATTTTTTGGAACCCAACTTTTTGGTAATTTTCAATCTGCACTCCCCCACCATAGTTAGCTCTCATCTCTTTACAAACTTTTACAATCCCTTCATTAATATTCTAAATATTTCGACAGACTTCGTCTATTACAATATTTTTTCTATTTATTCTAAATAGAGTTAGACATCCAAATTATATAAAAAAAGGGCCCCTCTACAAGTTCGGCAACTTGAGAAAGACCCTTTTCCTATGTACTTAAGATAATTGTTCTACGATGCGGTCGGCAAGCGGATACACAAGTTCCTCTTCCAAGGTGAAATGCCTAAGCAGGATTAAGCAGGCCGTCATCAATTCCGATGCCATCACATGCAGGAACTCTTCATCTATCGGCACTTTCATCGCATTCACACCGTCAACGAAAGTTTGCACAACCCTTTTAGCCAAGTCATGATCCTGTTCCAGAACCGTCACAGAACGGGAAACCGACAGTGCAGTCGTCGGAGGCAAGAAGGATTGCAGAAGTGGAAACAGCTCACTTTCCTCCCATTCCGAATGCTGCTCCAGCTCTTCCACCAGAGATAGAATCAGATCTTGGAGTTCAATCAGCTTACACATGCCTATTGAGCAATCCTCGAGGGAGTACAAGGAAGCAGCCATCGTGCGGATTTCGGCAAGCTGCCCGCGCATCTGTAAATGTTCCTCCTTCAGACGTTCTACGAGTACGGGAAAATAACTCGGATCCACGATATACTCCGTATTCGTTTGAATGCTCAAACGGTCGTTCATTCTACATCCTCCTTTGGGTTCTCCTTCGAATCTTCGTGCGTGAGCAGACGCAAAAAAGGCTGACCTCTTCTGCATTATCATTCTATGCAGGTAGGGTCAGCTCTCATGCGAAGGAATAAAGAACGATTAGAACATTTATCGAATACGGCTTTCGGTTAATTGGAACTGATTCATGAGCTGGAGCAGCGATTGCGTAATCGCCCCGACATCTCCCGTCGTTTGGCGCACGTGCAGCATGTCCTGCAGCAGCTCATGCACCGTTTGCTCAACCTCGGCGGAGATTTGGCGGTTCTCCTTGCTCACGCCCGCCACTTTCTCCATCAGCGCTACCACTTCCTCCACCACTTGCGTTTTCATGGTGTCATGGGCGCTCGCGCTGCTGAGAATCTCGGAGGCAGCCGCCACAATTTGCGTCCCCTCCAATACGACCTTCGTACCCTCCTCCATCGAGAGGAAGGCCTCATTCGCATGGCGCTCGATCTGTTCAATCGTCTCGTTAATCTCCGTCGTCGACTTCTTCGTCAGATCGGCCAGTTTACGAATCTCGCCGGCGACGACGGCGAAACCTTTGCCGTGCTCGCCAACTCGGGCAGCCTCGATCGAAGCATTCAATGAGAGTAGATTCGTCTGCGCCGAAATCTCCTCAATGACTTTCAACAGCTGCGGGATTTCTTGCGTTGTAAGCAGGAACGTCTGAATGGTCTGATTCGTTTCAGCTACCTTGGCTGAAATCTGATTCATCTTATCGCCAATGCGGCCAACTTCATCCTGAGCCACCGCAATTTGATCGGAAGCTTTCTCTTCAAGCTCTCGCAGCGTGCCGCTCATATTTTGCGTCACATCCTTGGCGACGTCAATGTCCCTCAGCTGGCCGCGCAAGGAACGGATCATATTATGGATCTGGGTGCTCATACGACCAGTCGATTGCTCTGTTGATCCGGTCGATTCATTCAGCCGATCTTGACTCAGCTGAACCTCAGCCGCTGCTTGTTTCACCTGCAGCATAATGCCCTCTAGGGAATCGATCATATTGTTGATCCATTTCGCCAACTCCCGGGTTTCGTCCCCTGCAAACTCCTGCACGCGCAACCGTTGTGTCAAATCCCCGCTGCCTTCCGCGTTTAAGCGGATGAACTTATTGATTTGGGCCAGCTGCTTAACAACCGGCTTACTGCCTTTGCGTCTGAGGATACCGGAGCCGATCCAACCGTATATCGCACCGGCGGCAGCTGTAATTGCGGCGCCCAATCCGCTTGAGACATGACCGTTTAACAGCCAAAAGCCACCGCCTGAGAGTAATATAAAACCTACAATAAATTTAAGTTGCAGGCTGAACATTTTCCAATCGATGCTGCGAATCCGGTATACCTCTTCGAGATCCCCTTCACACATCATCCCCCAAATATCCGGGCAATGCGGCAGTTGGAACGTGACTCCCTTCCCAATAACCGAGATGTGCCGGTAATCCGAATACCCTGGAAATTCCACGAACAGGTTGCTTCCTTTGGCAATCGTTCCTGCAACACCCGGGTGCAGCTGCCCTGTTGCCGGATCTGTGAAGATCAGCTCCAACTCCGTATGTTCCTTAACGCCAACAGTACCGAAATCCGTACGTACGCCGTCTTTTAAATTATCGCCATGCGTGAAAGTCAAATCCTCAAACCGGCTTCGGGACAACGCCGTTCCTGGCGCAATCTGTTTATTCAACACGGGCTTCGCCATGAATAAATAGTTATCGCCTGAATCTGGATAGACATGTCCGGATTCCCGCTGAATCAAATCCCCGAGCACATCGTTCGGCACGCGGCCGCAGATAGCCCCTTGCCACTCCCCGTTCTTTACCAAAGGCAAAATAAAAGCCATCGTCATCGCATCATGAAACGGCGAGGTGCTTGGACCGATCTGCAAGGTTAGCGGGTCGGAAAAAGGACCAAACAGACATTTCTCCCCTTTTCGCGTCTCCTCCAACCCTTTCATAAGACCGCTTCCAACTACATACGTCTTGCCAACATGAGCAGGGTATGTCGAGTAACTCACACCTGCTTTTTCATTCAATATAAAAATTTCCGAAAAATCCGCCCCACTCTTCAGCGCAGCAGTGAGCATTTTCTGTATAACTGCTGAATCCTGAGAATTCTGTGAAGCAGTTGAAGCCGACTCGGATAACATCGCATGCAGCCTGTCCAGATGTGACCAATACGTTTCCACCCAGCTGCGCAATAATTCTGTCCGTGTATGGGCTATTCCTTCAAAAATATGTTCCACATCTTCCTTCAGGTGACGATTCAACCGATATGACCACCAAAGCGGCAAGCCTTTCCGAAAACCTAGCCAATCAAACATACCCCGTCCCCCTATATTCACATAAGTGTGTGAATTTATTTAACATTTACCTTATTCGACATTCTATAGGTCTTTCTGTCGTAACGCAATACAAAATTAGGAATTTTCGAAAATTTTTTAATACTTTTGAACTATACCGTATTTCGTCATATTAATTTTACGTCAGTTATATTGACATAATTTTCTGAAAAATCTACAATATAAGAAAATATAGGCATCGCCATCATTTTACGTTATATTTTCTAACACATTTTAAGAATGAAGATCAGAAAGGAGGCCTGGTTTCTGCTTCGGGCCCTCATCTCCATGTAGCTTCCGAATGCATAATTAAGAAACCAGGAAGCTGCGATGTCAAAACCTGAGAATCTGGTCACCACGCCTTATAATCCCCACCCTTTTTACGATGAAATGTTTATGAACGCCTATTCGGTTCGTTCGCATTATCAAACGGTGTTTCGTCAGTTCATGACCATGAAGTCCGGCAATTTAAACAAGCGCCAAACAGCCACCATGAAACGGATGATGGAAGAAGGCATCACCTTCACGCTGTACAGTCCTGATCAGACGGAGGCGCTCGAACGCACGATTCCTTTCGATCCCATTCCACGCATCATTCCGAGGGATGAATGGCTGAAGCTTGAAAAAGGGCTTAGGCAGCGCGTGAAGGCGCTGAATTTATTTCTCAAGGATATCTACCATGACCAATGTATCCTCAAGGATGGCATCATTCCAAGAAAAATGGTTCTCTCGAACTGCTACTTCCGGCCGGAAATGATGCGTTTATCCATTCCCAATGATGTGTACGTGACCGTTTCAGGCATTGACTTAATCCGCGATGAACACGGCGAATACTTTGTTCTCGAAGACAACCTCCGATCGCCGTCAGGATTTTCCTACTTATATAAGAGCCGTTCCATCATGACGCACTTATTCCCCGAGCTCGTGTTCAGCCACTCCATCCAAGATATCGAACAAAGTTTGAACGTGTTTCTGTCCGCTTTGCGTAGACTCAGTCCCGCCGGAAAAAAAGATCCCGTTATTGGCCTGCTGACTCCAGGTTGCTATAACTCAGCTTACTTCGAGCACACCTTCCTTGCTCAGCAAATGGGAATCGAGCTTGTAGAAGGGAATGATCTCGTCGTCATCGATCACAAGGTGTACATTCGCAGTATCAAAGGTCTTCGCCAAATTGACGTGCTGTATCGCAGAATTGACGACGATTTCCTTGATCCGCTTGCATTTGACCCTAATTCGCTGCTAGGTGTCGCAGGCATCATGAATGCCTATCGCGCCGGCAACATCAACATCGTGAACGCCCCAGGCACAGGGGTAGCGGACGATAAAGCCATTTACGCCTACGTTCCCGATATGATTCGCTACTATTTGAATGAAGAACCTATTCTCAATAACGTACCTACGTACATTCTATCGAGACCGGATGAACGCGAACATGTCCTCCAACATTTGAGCACAATGGTCGTCAAAGAAACGTCCCTCTCCGGCGGATACGGTATGCTCATAGGACCAACGGCTTCGGAGAGTGAGCTGGCGGATTTCAGGCAGAAAATCATAGCGAACCCTGATCGATATATCGCCCAGCCCACCATTCAGCTGTCGAGAGCGCCTGTCATGATGGATGGACAAATGGCTGCACGGCATATTGATCTTCGCGCCTTCGTCATCGCAGGAGAAACGATTGAGGTTATTCCTGGCGGACTCACACGGGTAGCGCTCAAAGAAGGTTCACTTGTCGTGAATTCCTCCCAAGGCGGGGGCTGCAAAGATACATGGGTGACGAATTCGTAGAAATCCACATTTAGACGGGAGGCAGCGAAACATGGTGATGATGGGACGAACAGCGGAAGCTTTATTCTGGATCGGAAGGTACACGGAAAGAACGGAGAATCACGCGAGATTAATTGATGTTTATTATCATATCCGCGAGGAACGCGAGAACGGCAGCGGTCAAATGTGGAGCCGGTTAATCGACACGATCGGCGACAGAGCTGCTTTTAACGAGCAATATAGCAGCTGCACGGAGCAGCACGTCCTTCAATACATTACACTGGATAAAAATAATGTGAACTCATTGCTCGCCTGCACCAATCATGCGCGAACCAATCTGCGCAATATACGCGAGAAGATGCCGGCTGAGCTATGGGATATTATGAATGGCCTCTATTTGTGGCTAAAAGAAAAAGACGTCCGCGATATCACAAGCGATTCACCGCATTTATTTTACCGATACGTCCGCGACCATTTATCGATGTTTCACGGAGCGGCCACCTCTGTCATGCCGCGCCAAAATGAATGGCATTTCATAGAAGCAGGACGGTATTTGGAGCGTGCGGAGAATTTGCTTCGCTTGCTGCAATCCTTATGCCAGGACTACGCCAAAGAGGAAATGTCCTCCTACCCGCTTATGCTCTCTGTTCTCAAATCAGTCAGCGGTTATGAATCATTCCGCAGAGAGTATGCGGACACGGTGAACCTGACCAACATTATTAAATTCCTGATGCTGCATGAGGCCTTTCCGAGATCGATCAGCTACTCTTTTCAAGCGATGGAACGTTCCCTAAAGAGCATCCAGCTTGAAGACCCCGATTTAAACATAACGGTACACAAACTAGCCAAGCTGGCTGGGAAAGTGAAAGCTAACCTGGCCTGCATGGATGAGGAAGATATTTTATCCGGCAAATTGGAAATGGCCCTGCAGGCTCTCCGTGAATCTTGCAACCTGATGGGCACTCGGATGTCCAAAGTCTTTTTTCCCTCCAGGGAGGAGGTCATTGCATGAAGAAGCTGGAGATTACGCATATCACACGTTATTCCTACGCAGATACGGTGCAGGACAGTGTCAATGAAGTCCGGTTAACACCGCTGACCGACAATCGTCAATCCTGCTATCATCACAGTTTGATCACCGAACCTGTATCTGCTTTCTTTACGTATTCGGATTACTTTCATAATCGGGTGCATGCCTTCACCGTGAATAAAATCCACCGAGAGCTCACGATCAAAATGAAGTCTACCGTTGTGACACACGATAACGATAACATCCCGAGCGCAGCTCTCTCCCCTTATGAGGAGAAGGCGCTGCGGCTCAGCGATGATTTTCAAAATGAATACGCGGAATACTTGCTGCCTACAAGCTATACAGGACTCACAAGCGAAATTAAGGCCTATTCAGATGCCATTAACGACCAACATATTTCCTTGTATGACTTGCTGGGCACGATCAATACAACGATCCATCGCGATTTTACCTATGATCCCTCTGCTACGTCCGTACAGACCACAGTAGGTGAAATGTTGAAGCTTAGGCGAGGCGTGTGTCAGGACTATTCCCATCTGATGATCGCCGTTTGCCGGGATAAGGGGATACCTGCCAGATACGTGAGCGGCTATCATTTTGTCGGCGATTTGCAAGGAGGCAGCGCTGAATTCACGCAAGCTTCCCATGCTTGGGTGGAGTGCCTGATCCCAGGCAGCGGCTGGTTCGGGTATGACCCTACCAACGACTGCGAGGTCAACTGGCGTTATATCAAGTTAGGCCATGGTCGCGACTATAACGATATCGTCCCTGTCAAAGGGGTCTATCGCGGAGCCGGCGGGCAAGATCTTGAAGTCATTGTCGATGTCAAACTGATTGAGTAGGCCCCTCTTGAAAAAGTGAGGAATAGGCATCCCGCTTGCTCCTCACTTATGATTTGGGCACCCAACACTGCGGCTCTGTCGTGATTGTTTCTCCGGTTGTAATAGCTTTCTCGATCATCATCCCGAGATAATGGTCCTGCGAAGCCTCTTCCAAGCTATAAAAGCTTGGTCCACCAAAGGTATATTCAGCCATTTTCTGCAGGCATGCGGCAATGGCAATTTCATCATCGTATAATCTGGCAGGAGCAAATGGATTCTCGTAGACCCATTTGTCACCGCAGAGAATTCCTTTCAGGTAATACCCTTCCGCATTTTCCAACTCGCCTCTGTTCATGCGCTTCAGCTCCATTTGAAGCTCTGTGCATGATTCCTGCTGAATCAGAACCCGGTTATCGAAAATTTCCCCACGCTGCCCTCTAACGGATAAATGATTGGAGCGTGTCCATGAGCGGTGCTGGTCTTTCGTAAAATCATAAATGCCCAGACGATCGCCAAAGTCCAACCAAGCCAGATCTCTCTGCAAAGGAATGAGTTTATCTTCTGTTGGCGGACCGCTGCGGTTTGGCCCCTGAACCCACGAGGACTCGAAACGCATCGCCCTAATGCGAACATCTTCGAAATTAACCCCTAACATTTTCCGAATTAAGCTAACGGCATGATAGGTTTGTGAGATGGAAACCGTTGTTTCTGTAATTTTACCCAACTGACCCGTACGAATAAGTTCCAAACGCGCTTGTTGAACGGGATGTAGATGGTACTGCTCCGCTACCTGAATACGCGCACCTGTAAGAGTTAATCGCTCATACAATAGCTGAAGTCCGCTTAAATCAGGAGCAGGCGGCGTTTCCAACAAAACGGGAATTCCCCGCTCCGCCAATGCCAGAAGGTAGTCCAGACTTTGTGAAGGTGAAACGGAAACGACGACAAAATCCGGATGCTCGTTTTCCAACAGCTGTTCAAGCGTCCGGTATGTAGCTGTTCCCCATTTCGCTTCCATTTCCTTGCCTTTGTCTTCGCTTCTGACAACCATTCCGCTAATTTCAAACCGCTCAGGCAACGCCTGCGCAATGCGCAGGAAATATTGCGCGCGAAAACCCGCACCGCCGATCAAGCTGAATTTCACTGGTTTCATCATAACTGCCTCCCCATTCCGCGTTTACAGGATTTCGTTCGGATATACCATGACTTTTAAACTGCCGCTTTTATTATGAATCGCCCGTTCCAACGCGTCTTGCGTCTGTTCAAGCGGATAACGGTCTGTAATGAGCGCTTGTGTGTCTATGCCGCCACCGGCAAGGAATTTAATGCCTGTCGGATATGTATTGGCATACCGGAAAACACCATAAATATCAATCTCATTGTCAGCGATGAAAGGGACATTGAGAGGGATTTCATCCTGTGCAGGCAAGCCCACGATGACAAGCTTACCGCCGCGGCGCAAGGAATACAGCGCTGATTGCAAAGCTCTCGGATTGCCGGCCGTTTCCCAAGCGGCATCCGCGCCAATCCCATCCGTCAGCTCTTTGATGCGCTGAACCGCATCCTCATCTTTGACGTTGATGATGTCTGTAGCACCCAACCGTTTGGCGGCCTCCAAGCGGACTTGTTCCAGATCGGTGACAATAATCCTGCTTGCACCGAATGATTTTGCTGCCGCAACGGCCATTAAGCCGACCGGGCCCATGCCCATGATGGCAACCGTCGAACCCGGCTGCAAGTTGCAGCGCTTAGCCGCGTGAATGCCGACGGAGAAGGGCTCGTTGAGCGCCGCAGCCTCGAAGGATAGATGCTCCGGAATCGCAAATACCATGTCTGCGCGGATTTTCATGTATTGAACGAAAGCACCGTCCACCGGCGGCGTAGCCAGGAACTGCACATCCGGGCACAGATTATAGCGGCCTTCTTTGCAGGCCTGACAGTGTCCGCAAGTGACGCCCGGTTCGATGGCAACACGGTCGCCAAGGCTCACGTTAGTCACCGAAGCGCCTGCAGCGACAATGATGCCCGCGCATTCGTGCCCGAGAATAATCGGCTTCTCGACCACGTAGCGGCCAATTCGGCCATTTTCAAAATAATGAACGTCCGAACCGCATACCCCGACAGCCATCACCTTGATCAAGACTTCATTGGCGTCAACTTGCGGGACTGGGCGCTCCTCCATCACAATTGTTCCCGGCTTCGTCATGACAGCCGCTTTCATTTTTGCAGGTAGTTGTCCATTCATTTCTTCTCTCTCCCTTTGGCATCATTTAATGAGTTCTGTCGGGTTCATGCCGGTAAATTTCTTGAAAAGCGTGCTGAAATAAGGCACGTTTTTGTAGCCCACGCGCTCCGCCACTTCATAAACGAGCATGTTTCTTTCCAGCAGCAGTTCTCTGGCTTTTTCAATACGCACACGCGTTAAGTAGGTATTGAACGTTTCTCCGGTCATGTTTTTGAAAATAATTGACAGATGATTCCGCGAGATATACACCTTATCCGACAAGTCGGCAAGCGTCATGTCATCCGCGTAATGCTCATGAATATATTGTGTCATAAAATCGACGGCTTGTCTGTGTTTGCTGTTCCCTTTCCACTGTCTGCTGTTGAAAATAACCGATATTTTGGCCGTAAGCCATTCCCTTAATTGCCCCGGTAACGTCAATCCGACCATTTCTTTCACAATCTGATCGTTCGGAAAAATATCATCAAGCACCATGCCGACCTCATAGAGGCAATAGGCAAAAATCCCCCATAGCTCGCCCGCCAGCATTTGTACATAGTCCGGTGTTATCCCTTTTTGTTCTTTTAACTGATCGATATACTGCGCCACAAGCTGCTGTGCCTGCGATTCCTGTGAAGCCTTCATTGCACCGGCTAATTCAAAATAAAACTTGGCCGGCCGCATCACCAGCGTCCCCTGATCTTTTCGCATTTCCTCGCTATACACGAACAAATCATAAGCCGAATCCACACGACGGTTCCGCAAATCGATCGCTCGAAACGCTTCCTCCGTCGAATCCGGCATTTCCGTCCAAGCTTCTTTGGTGCCTCCGATGCCGACGCGAATGACCAGCTTCAAATAGCTTTTGATGCAATCGATGAGCGTGATCCCCAGCTTGCTGAGCTTCTGCTCCAGCTCTTGCTGCGAACTGTCCGCTTGGGGATGAAGGATAAGCACAGCCCTCGTTCCATGAAGCTCTACATATTCAATGGCCGGAAACGTTTCGCGCGCCACCTCGCAGACGATATTGCTAATCGCGAAACGGAACAAGCTCCAATCCGGCAGCGACAGGTCCGATGTTCGAACATCTCGAATCAGGTCAATGCCGATGACCACATGCTTGCTCTCACACCAGAATCGGTAAGGCTTCGGCAGCCGATCCTCATTCCGATAGGAGCTGTCCAGAGTTCCGGCAACCGCAGACTTGACCCACTCTTTTTCAATAAAAGGCTCGTACAGCATTAATTTCTGTTGAAGCTCGTCCTGCTTAATCCGCTTCTCTTCTTCTTCCATCAGCTCTCCGATGGCTTTGCCAAGAATCGTTTTTAACGTTGGGACACTAATCGGCTTGGATAAATAATCACTTACATTGCACCGAAGCGCCTGCCTCGCATGCTCAAAATCCGAGTATCCGCTCAAAATAATAAATTTCCCGCCATAACCTTCTTTTCTTAGCTGCTCAATCATATCAAGGCCATTCATGACCGGCATATAGATATCCGTAATGACAATATCCGGGGCAGCCGTTCGAATGAGCTCCAGTCCGTCCTGCCCGTTGAGCGCTTCGCCAACCCAATCAGCGTCAAGCTCATCCCAAGGGATCGCTCGTTTCATCCCTTGAAGAACCTGGCGTTCATCGTCAATGATCGCAATCTTCCACACAACGCCTGCCTCCTTACCTTCAACCTTTATTCGATGATAATTGCTATGTCATATAACATCGGCCCGGAACAAGCTTTTGTTCCAGGCTTCATTATTCCTATTTGATCACTTATCTTTATACTATCAATACAAGCCCATCTTTGAAATGAGAGGATTGAACGATTTATTTTAAAATACAACGAACTACTCCGCTTTCTCTATCTGATCCTTCACGGGCGGCTGAACCAGACGGGGCAGCACGATGACGACACGGGTTCCTCCTTCTGGCCGTTCCTGCAGCGTAATGCCATATTCACCGCCAAAATATCCCGCAATTCGTTCTCTGACGTTCCGAATACCATAACCGCCTGTATGGCGTTTGTGCTTCTTTTCCGCCACTTGCTGGAGCCCGATGCCATCGTCATCAATGATAATCTGAATATGATTCGGAGTATCCTGCAATAGAATCTGAATATGACCCTGTCTGCGTGAGTTAAAGCCATGAACAATCGCATTTTCCACAAAAGGCTGCAATGTCAGTTTCGGGATGAACAGCTTGCGGATGTCCGGGGACGCCTCGATGCCATACTCAAGCCCCGTTCGCCACCTCAGCTGCTGAATTTCCAAATAACACTCGATGTGCATAAGCTCCTCGCCGATCGTAATAAAGCTGTCCCCGTTCGAGAGGCCAATCCGAAACATACGTCCCATGAGCTCCAAAATACGGCTAATCTCATCCTGCCCCGCTTCGATCGCCATCCAATTCAGCTGATCCAGCGTATTGTAGAGGAAGTGCGGGTTAATATTCGCCTGCAGCGCCTCAATTTCCGCCTTGCGCTGCTGCTCGTATCTTCGCTGCAAGGAGAGATACAACTCCTCGATCCGCTCATTTTGTTTGCGGTATCCAGCGAACAAGTAGCCGAACTCATTTTGATAATCGACTGGGAGCTCCACATTATTGCCGCCTACCGAATAAACGCCCATTGCGTTCACGAGTTTCTTGATGGGCTTCGTAAACTGGCGGCTCAAGAAGTGCGTCAAAATCAGCGTCAGCAGGACAGCCGCAATACCAATGATGCCGATGACTTCGGCCAATCTGATACTGCCTGCGGTAATTTGCTGCCAAGGCGTGATTTCAACCAGCGTCCAGTTAGAATCGAGTAACTTTGAGTAAACCAAAAGGGAATCGCCCGCTTCGCTGCTGCCTTTGGTGCGCACGTAACCCGACTGCTTCTGTTTCACACCGCTTTCCATCCATTTGGACAATTCGGTATGATCAGGGATCTGACCAATCTTTAGAAACTGCTCTCCCCGCGAGTCAATCATGATCCGGTTCGCTTCCGAAGAATGACCCGCCAGCAAACTTCTAATCTGATCCGCTTTCACGTGGATGACCAGCACACCTAAGTATTTGTCGTCATACATAATTTTTCTGGCAAAGCTCAGGACCGGCACATCGCCTTGAAAACTGGGAATAAAATGCTCGATCGACCATGTAAAATCATTGCCTGTCAACAGCGTTGACCATGACTGCTTATCCAAATCCGCCATGTCCCGGAACTGGATGTAGCTCTTCGCGTCGCCCTCTAACGGTCGGTTCATATACAAATCAATGCCTTGGATAAGTGGAATGGAATACGTCAAGTTCGCAAGCGCTTTCTCAACCCCGATTGATCTACGATAACGATCGAACTCATCTTGCTTATTAACCAGGAAGGTGATGAGCTCGTTGTCGCGCGATGTAGACAAAGAGATTTGCTCGATGGTAACAAGCCTTGTCGTGATTTCGTTATTCAGCTCATCCAGCAGCTTCTGTTGGTATTGAAACGTCGTTTGGGCAAGCTCTTTGGACGAAATGCTATAACTGGCCCATACGCTGCAAGCCAATACAACAATAATAAATCCGGCAAAACTGCGGAAAAACAGGTGATCGATTCTAAACTTTTTAAAAGGATTCGTCATGCGGTCTTCGCTCCCATTAAGTATCCGATTAGGCGAAAGAAACGGTAAAACAACGAAACTGCTTCGCCGCTTTACCGTTCTATGGATTCCTTATTTGTTTTTCATCTTATCCTTTAATGCCCGACGTTGCAATCCCTTCGACAAAGTACTTCTGCAGGAACATGAAGACAAGTGTCGCAGGCATAATCGAAACAAGCGACATCGCCAGCAGCTGGCCCCACTCTTGGCCGGACTGGGAATCATTAATCATGCGAAGAGCCAAACCGACTGTATATTTATCGACCGAGTTAATATAGAGCAGATGCCCTAAGAAATCGTCCCAATTCCAAAGGAAGCAGAAAATCATGACCGTAACAATTGCCGGTTTCGTAAGCGGCATAACAATTCGCCAGTAAATACCGAACCAGGAGCAGCCGTCTATTTTCGCCGATTCATCCAGTTCTTTCGGAATGCCGCGTACGAATTGGATGAGCAGGAAGACGAAGAATGTTCCACCAGCGCCACTGGCGAGCAAATGAGGCACAATAAACGGCAGGTACGTGTTCACCCAACCCAACTGATGGAACATCGCATACTGCGGAATAATGAGCACTTGTCCCGGAAGCATCAACGTGACCATAAGCAGCGAGAACCAGAAGGTTTTGAGCGGGAAATTCAGACGGCCGAAACCGAACGCGACAAGCGTGCTGGAAAGCAAAGTTACGGCAAGAACGGCAATTTCTAATCCGAACGTGTTGAGATAAAAATCAGTGAACGAATGTCCCGGAACCGAATTCCAACCTTTTACAAAATTGCTCCATTGCGGCGAGGCCGGAAATAAGTTCGGCGAACTTAATTCACTATTGGATTTAAGGGATGCGCCGATCCACCAAAGGACCGGATAAGCCATCAATAAACTGAAGGCAATCATGAATAAGTGACGGACAGCTTGACTCCATTTGATCGTCATTTGCTCTTTTTACCTCCTGCATCGGTTTCGTAGAATACCCAGTATTTGGAGGTGCCCGCAATAATAGCCGCTACGATAACAATCATAATGAGCATGATCCAGGCCAGTGCAGAAGAATACCCCAATTGGTATCGGCTGAAGGCCCTCTCGTATAAGTACATGGCATAGACGTAAGTCGAGTTCATTGGACCGCCGTTTGTGATGACATAAGCCGAGGTGAACATTTGAAATGCGTTAATAACACCCATAATCAAGTTGAAATATAAAGTTGGGGAAAGCATCGGCAGTGTAATTTTGAAAAACTGCACAAATCGGTTCGCTCCGTCCACGCCTGAAGCTTCATACAGATCACTTGGAATTTGTTTTAGTCCCGCTAAGAAAATAACCATCGAGGATCCGAATTGCCATACGGTTAATAAAATAAGCGTCCACAAGGCCGTGCTAGGATTAGTAATCCAGCCAATGCCTTGAATGCCGAACTTCGCGAGGATTTCATTGAAAATACCATCGACGCCGAAAATATTCCGCCAAAGCAAGGATACCGCGATACTGCCCCCAATCAGGGATGGGAAATAAATCGCCGTACGGTAAGCCGAGATTCCTCTCATGGCTTTGTTCAGCAGTAAAGCGACTAATAGAGCCGCAGCCAGCTTCAGTGGTACGGAGGCCAGCACGTAGAAGAATGTGATTTTGACGGATTGCAGAAACTTCGCGTCTGCCGTGAAGATTCTCTCATAGTTATGAAGTCCGACCCAACTAATAGGTTCCATCAGCGTGTAGTCAGTGAAGGAGTAGTACAACGATAAAAACATGGGATACGCGGTAAGCCCGAAGAATCCGAGCAGCCACGGTAAAATAAATAAATATCCCGCAATTGGCGCGTCCCAGCGACTTAGGAAAGAACGGCGTTTCTTCGTGCTCGCAGCGGCTTTCACGGCAACGGCTGTGGAACGATTCATGTAAGTTCACCTCTGCATTAGTCTGATTACTTGTATATCTCAAGTATAAAGGCTTATCTCCAGGTACTAAATGAGAGGAATCCTCGAATTCTTTTAAAATATCCCGAAAAGAGGGGGGATGGCGTCGTATCTCCCTGAAATAACGCCGATAACTCCTGCTAATTCCCACCTTGCTGTTAAGCCCCAGTAACCACATTCTGAGTTAAGTTGGTCGACGATACCACCCTTGAGGAACTACAGGCCGCTATTCTAGACAATTCAAACCGTTTCCGCGTTCAAGCGGAACTACAGGGCTTTATTTGAGCGCCTCATCCCGTTTTCTTTAAGAAAACGGACAAATAGCGACCCACAGTTCCGCTCCGAGCGAAAAAGAGCCTATTTCGATGAAATAGCGCCTTGTAGTTCCCTCCAGGGAACCACCGTCCAAGCGATAGCAGCAAATTTCATGGGGTGGAGTGCTCAGCACAAAGAAATTGGGGGTAAGCTTTGCTTATTCCAGAACCAGTCTGCGCATAAAAAAAGAAGCAGCCAAATACGCTGCTCCTTAACTAATCTCAATAAATCTTTCTTCCCAGCGCATCCGCAATACCGCTTTTCCGGTAGAAATACGTGTTGATCATATCGCGCCATTCTTGTGCATGCGTCGCCTGCTCCGCGAGGCGATCCGCTACTTGCTTATGCACCAGCTCGCCAACGCTTCCTTCCAGGCTAGCCCACTTAGCCACCAGCTGCTCAGCCCGCTCCACGCCTTCAAAATGCGTGTTATAAATATGCTGAATCACGGTTTGGCCCGAGTGCAGCACATGCGTATACGGCACGTGATGGAAAAACAGCAGCAGCTCATCCGGACAGTTTTCAACCGACTCATAGGTCTCGTAGTTCTTGCCCTTGTACTGCGCAGCATACCCCGTCCCTGCCGCCTTCGTCCGGTCGACGCCGATGCCATGACAATCCGCAAAGTGGTACGTCCCCCACTTCGAATACTCATAGCCGTCTACGTTCGGGCCGTAATGATGGTCTGGATTCACCATCCAGCCCACGCCGAGCGGCGACGTATACGCTTCATAAATGCTCCATGAGTCCATGAGCATCCCCATAACAACGCTCACCAGCTTCTCGTCCCCGCCAAGCGCCATGCGAATCCACTCCTCCGCGATCTCTTCCGCGGACAGCTCCGGATTCCACGCCAAACGGCCGTAGCCATACAGGTTCGCTTGCGCCAACAAATGGCCTGTCCAATTAGTATCGTTTCCGATATTGGAGACGGCGGCAAAACCGCTAAATCGATTGCCATAGAGAGAACCATCGACAATACGTTTAATACTGGAGCCGTCACCTTTGGCGTAAGTCTCGAAATCAAGGACTTCTTTCCATTGTGGCACGAGGTAGCACAAATGGCGCTGCTGACCGGTATATTCCTGTGTAATCTGGAATTCGATCATTTGATTTGTCGCCTCCATGGCGCCAATCAGCGGAGAAACAGGCTCCCGCACTTGGAAATCCATCGGGCCATTTTTCACCTGCAGAATGACATTATCCATGAATCTACCATCCAGCGGTTTAAAATGATCATACGCCGCCCGCGCCCGATCGGTCGCCCGGTCACGCCAATCCTGCTTGCAGTTATAGACGAAGCAGCGCCAAATCACAATGCCGCCGTAAGGCTTAAGCGCCTCCGCCAGCATATTCGAGCCGTCCGCATGATCGCGGTCATACGTAAACGGCCCTGGGCGATTCTCCGAATCCGCCTTCACCAGGAAGCCGCCGAAATCCGGAATCGCGGCGTACACTTCAGCTGCTTTAACACGCCACCATTCGCGTACAGCAGGATCAAGCGGATCGGCCGTCGATAGGCCGCCAATTTCAAGCGGGCTGGCATAGTTGACGCTCAAGAACAGCTTGATGCCGTACGAACGGAACACGCCAGCTACCCTAGCAACATCCGGCAGGTACTCTTCGGTCAAGAACTTCGTTTCCCAGTGATGAACGTTGACATTGTTGATTGAAATCGCATTGAGCCCCGAAGAAGCCAGCAATCTTGCATAATCGCGAACGCGTGTCAGATCCGTTGTGATGCGGTTATTTTCAAAAAATATCGACTTCCCTGCGTAGCCCCGTTCAATACTACCATCGATATTATCCCATTGATTTATCATGCGCAGCATGTTCACTGGATTTTCAATTATATCTAACTTGTTCACGGATTGATGAGTGCTAATAAGTCGAAGCAGATGAAAGACCCCATACAAAACCCCGGAGGCCGACGAAGCACCGATAACCAGACTTCCGCTCGCTTGATCCGTTTTGATCGCAAACCCTTCAGCTTTAATAGCTGATCGAGTCCCTTCGTCAAAAGTGCGATCTACCAGCGCATTACCGCCGCCGAATGTACCCAGCGCAAACACAACTTTGTCTTCGCCATTTCCAGAGACAGCAAGCTCCTTGCCCAGCATCTTGCTGATACCGCGGGACAGTTCTTGGACAGCTGTTTGAATCGCTTCTTCCTTTTCCGTACAAACAATTCCGCTGTATCCGGCATACTGTTCAACCTGGTTCAGCGCAATTGGGTGGTATTCAAGCCAAGCCTGGTAGCCGGTTTGTTGTGTTGTTGTATCGCTCATGAGAAAAATCTTCCTCTCCCTGTCATGATTATTCTAGTATTTAGTGATTACATCACTTGAAAAACCTGCTCTTCCGCAATGAAATGTACGGGCAGACTCGGATATAACGCCGCCAACATCTCCGCCAAATATTTCATACCTGGCTCTTCGCTTTCCGCATGTCCGAGTGCAATGAAAGCTTTCTTCCTGCCTTGGTGCACAGCGTCACGCACATATTCCGGCGTTTCCCATTCGGGACCTTCCCCGGCGATGATCACATCCACCTCTTCCTGAAAGAGAGGAATGGCCATGCCTCCCCCGCCTCTATATCCCGCAAGCAGTCCGATGCGCGTACAAATCATTGACCCGTCACCGACAACTCGCACAAAGGAGATACCCAGCTTATTTTTCACATAAAGAGCAAGCTCCTGTACCGTCATTGGCGGAACCGTCAGCAGCGAAGCCGCAGGTCTATTTTCCGTTACAAACGGCGCCCATTCTAAGCTCTGAATTAAGCCCGTCATGATACCATCCGGCCGATATCGATGCCAATAATCGTGGAACCGGAAAATCGCAATCCCGGAATCCTCGATCAGCTTTCGTTTCGCTTGATAAACCGGATCATCTACGAGATGCCCAATCTGGTCATGATGATGATAAAAGTTGCCTTCATGCGTAATGAGCAAATTCACACCTTTTTCAATGGCCTTTTGAATAACATCATGGGTTGCCATGAACGTCGCAGCAATACCCTTTACTTCCATCGAGGGGTCACCCGACTTCAGCGTATCCACCGTTACCTCCAGCCGTCCAACCGGCTCGATTAACTGATTCAGGACATCTTGAACGCGAATCGCCATAACCATCAGTCCCTTTCTCTCCCGAGTTATACAGTAAACAAACAAGAGCCGGGACAGGCATGTCCCGGACTCGTTTTCGCCTTATTTTTCGTAGGCTTGTGCCGCCACTTTCAGTTGTTGGAAAGCTTGCTCCGGCGTCGATTTTCCGAAGCTCAGTTGATCGCGAACAAGCGGCCAATCCTTATCGATATAGTTCGTCCAGCCTTTCACGCCTGGATTCCAGGTTTGGCCGTCTTTCTCGGTTGCGTGCAGGAGCGCAGATCCGATTTTATCAACATCGCTCATGCTGGACTCCAAGGATGCGGCAATGTCTTTGTTAACCGGCAAACCGCGTACGGTTGTCAAAATTTTGGCAGCTTCCGGATCGTTGACGAACCAATCCACGAATTTCTTCGCCTCTTCCGCTTTTTTCGATGTTGCGGAAACACCCAAGTACAAGGATGGTTTCAACCAACCGCCCGCTTCAACCGTACGAGGCATGGTAACAAGGGCATAAGCGCCCTTTTTCAAGCTATCCCAAGAGCCATAGTTGCTGGAAAAGCCCATGCGGAACAAAATTTTACCGTTAACCATCAAATCCATTTTCGGATCAAACTCTTTGTCCGAGGAGTTCACATCCGCAGGAGGTACGATGCCATTTTTACGCATCTCATCAAAATTACGCGTCCACTCTAAGAAAGTAGCCTGATCCACATTGAATTTCCCCGTTTCCGATACGACCATGCCTTTGCCTTTTGCATATTGGAAGGCGGAGTAAGCGAAATAATCACCGGCATAATCCTTCGTGAAGTATTGACCTTCCGGAAGCTTCGTTTTTGCTTCTTTCGCAAGCGCAAAGAAATTATCCCATGACCAGCCGTTTTCCGGAGCTTTCAAACCAAGCTTGTCCATAGCAGCTTTATCGTAGATCATCCCGTAGGCCACTGAACCTAAAGGCATCGCATACTGCTTGCCTCCAGCTTGTCCACCAGACAATACTTTCGTATCGATTTTGCTCACATCAACACCTGTCAGCGGAGCCAATTGATTGCGTCCCGCCCAATCGGAAATCCAACCTGGATCAAGCTGCATAATATCCGGCGCATTATTCGCAGCCGCTTGCGTAGACAGCTTGTCCAAGTACCCGTCAATACCGGAATACTCAGGCTCAAAAGTAACGTTAGGATGCTTTTCCGTATACAATTTCAATGCAGCGAGTGTCGCTTCATGGCGAACCGTAGCCCCCCACCACATAATGCGTAATTTCACCGGCTCATTCGAAGCCGCCGCGGTTGTTGCTGTCGCTGTGCCTTGTGTATCTGCCTTGCTATTTGTATTGCCGCCGTTTGCACAGGCTACTAGAGATCCGGCCAACGCGGTCGCTAACACAACGCCTAGAGAACGCTTCCATTTAATCATCGTTTGTAATCCCCCTACTTTGTCAGTGATGTTTTGCTTACATTTATAGTACCAATAGTGGATTAGGCTTTATATAAGAGAGATGCACGAATTATTTTAAATTTGCCCGATATTGATCACCATTATAGGCATCCTCCAATACTTATGCAAAGTTTAACATAATACCTTCGAGTAAATAAAAGGAATTCAAGTTCAAATGTGGAATAAGGTAGTTATCCATGTAATGAAACGATTAAACTCAAATTGTCCAGGAGGCTGTTTAACATGAGATCAACGGGGATTGTAAGGAAAGTTGACGAGTTAGGGCGCATCGTTTTGCCGATTGAACTTCGGAGAACGCTGCACATTGATATTGGTGACGCCATTGAAGTCTATGTCGATCCGGAACGTATCACCTTGAAAAAGTATATGCCCGCATGTGTATTCTGCGGTAATTTCGAGGATATGACCTATTTCAAAGGGAAAATGGTTTGTAGCTCCTGCGTTGAAGAAATCAATTAATAAAAGCCTCTGTCCGCTGGCTGACTGTCGTCAGCTGCTGCGGTGCAGAGGCTTTTTTATTTATTTCACGTTGACGACCACTTGATTCGGGCGGTAAACAGCTAACAATACGCCTTCCCGATCTGTCGCGAACATGACGGTACGCTCCGACTCAAGCTCAAAGACATAGCTTCGGCCAGTGCGTGGATCTTTTACTTCGATCAATGTATCTACGCTGTATTCCGACACGAAAATATACAATGAACCTTGGGCAAAGCTCAGCTTGCGCCCGTAAACCCCCGGCAGTTGCCCGCCTTTCACCCACGTCATTTCCTCTGATACGCCGGCTTCCGCCAAAGCATAGCTGTACAACGCTTCTATACTTTCACCGCGTTCATTTAATTCAACCGGCAGCGGACACCAGATGAGCTGTCCTTTGCCAATCGCATAACGGCGGGTGGTTCCGTGCCCAGAGCTCCATCCGCTATGCTCATCATCACCTTCAGAGAGCGCGATCTCTTTGTTCACTTGCGAAATCCGGGCACCGCCGAAGGAGACTGGGTACTGGCTGCCGTTCAAGACCATCATTTCTTCCCGCAAAATGTTGCTCAGCAACGTCTCGCCCACCACGTCCGTCAGACGCGATACCGGTGTCCAGTATTCATTCAGTCCAAGCGGCCCTGTGAATAAAAGCGTTCCGCCATGCGTGCGCACATGCTGAGTGAGCTTTTCCAACGCTTCATCGCTGAAATTATGAGCACTAGGTACAATAATCAGCTTGGGAGGATTTTGTTCCAAAGCATCCAATTGATACTCACCCATGCCACGGAAAGGCACATTCATTGAATACGCCAACGTACGAGTAAGCTTGGAAGTGGCTTCGCCAGCTAATCTTCGGGTTGAAAAATCATTGGAGTAAGGGAAAATAGCCACAACTTCCTCCAACTGACGGTCTACGAACAAATCTCGAATACCGCCCATAAAAGCGCCAAAATCATACGAAACATCCGCTTCCGGTTTCTCCGTGCCATCTGCACGCAGCGCACCGATGTGCGATTCATTAATATTGTTCATATAAAAGTTAATATTCCAAATCCACTGCACAGCGCCCGCCCCACCGGTCGAAAAGGCATAGGCATACTTGCGCTCCAGAATATTCCGCAGCTCATATTCTGAACGTTTTGCCCGTCCATCAGCTGTTTCTATATACATAATGCCGGTTTCCTGAATCAGGCTCGGCTTATCCGGCGCTTTGGAGAAAATACCGTCCCACACTAACTGATCCATTAACCACCACGTATGAACCGTCGTATAGTCCACTGCTTCCGCATAGAAAAATGGTGATGGACGCAGTGCACCAAGTCCCTCATCCTGACCGACCGTTGCCAAATGAGCAGGATTGATGCTGCGAATGGTCGCAATTAACTCCTGAGCCCAGCGATTATGCATATCCATCGTAAAATACGTATAATCCAGCCATGGTCCGCCTTTTTTCTCCAGCATTTCAGTCGTCTTCATGTTCATTTCCGAAACATCGGGGAGTTTTGCGCTCTGAAAATCGGGCAGTTCCATTGGCGTCATATTCCAACGCTCCTGCAGCTTGCGAATATCGCCGTGACGGTTCTCCAGCCATGCTGTGAACGCTGCTTTCTCAAATTTGTCCTGAGCGGATTGCGGCCCGGAAAATGGCTTATTCGGGTTAAACATGGACGGCTCATTGATCAGATCCCAATGGACATTCGTTGTTTCTTTATGGCGCGACACGACGGCCGAAATAAATCGCTTCTGAGCTTCCACGCTGCGCGGATCCAGATACGGATTGACACCCTCCCACATCTCCGGTGTAAAGGCGAAGAAATTAAACGTGACATCAATGTTGTGCTTTTTACAAGTCAAAATGAAAGCATCAATAGCACGCAGCACTTCCTCGTAGGGATGGCCATCAACGAACATAACTTGGCGCCATGCGGACCAAATCCCTGTGCGCAGCAGGTTAATCCCTGCTTTGACCATTTGTGCGATATCCTTGTCCCAAACCGATACGTTAGGCAGAAAAAGAAATTTCCGCGCCACATCGCTCGTCATATAGGTCATGCCAACGATCGGCAGCGGACGTCCATCTTTGATGAAATAGTCGCGATCGCAGGAAAGCGGTGTTCCTTCGCGCAGCAATTCCGCATCATATCCCCAGAAACCCTGCTGGTAGATGCGCGTCTCTCCTGTATTGGCAACGGCTGTACATACCGCCGAATAATAACCAGGCTCCAGATCGACCTGCACATTCATTTTTTTATAAGTCAGCTCGCGGGATGCATCCATTTGAACAGAAGTTGACCATAACGGCTCCGAAACGCCGTCTTTCTTCACTTGAACATCGAATGTCCACGACGTATTAGCCGAGGCAGCTGCTTCGCGATTGGCAAGCGTTTGCAATTGAATGGTCAATGCCGCTCGGTCACCAGGATCGTAACAGGCGTAGTTCGGCTTGAACCAAATTTCGGTTCCCCCCCGCGCCGTAAAGGCAGCCAAGTCCCTCAGCACTTCCGCTCCCCCTTGTGTCCAGAAGGCATCATCCGTTACCAAGTTTGCGAAAATCCAGCGTCCGCCTGCAAAATCACCCTTCGTGTTCTCCAGCAGCACGATTGGCGCCGCAACTTCACGGCCCTCCGAAGAAATTCCTTTCAGCAGCGGCAAAAAATGGGCGTCCATCGGCCCGCTCGAGCCAATCTGACCCGGATGATCATCCGCGCGAGTTACGTGAAGCGCAAGACCAACCGTTGGCTGCACTTGAAACAGCGCTTCTTTGCCGGCTAGCAAAGGCAGATCCGCATGAGCCGCATAACGGGCAATCGGCGCAGGATCGACAGGAAGCACCTCGTGAATCTGCAAAAGCTGGTGGTAGCCGGTTTGCTCTGCTTCCGCCGTCCATCCCTCGCTGCTTGGATAAACCGGTACTCGAAATGGCGCGCTCCCGATATGAAGCAGCCCTTTCCCTCTGCGAACATGAGACATCACCGCTTCCCAAGCTGCTTTTGGAAAATACCGCCCATGAAGATGAAGGAAATTGTCAGCCGTCCCTTGCAGCAAAACTTCCGGTAACTCCTCAGCGCCAACAATGCGACCCAATTGTGCCAATGCATCTAGACTGCGGCTGTCCGGCCGTGTGCCTTCATAAGGAAACGCTGCATCATAAAAAATTATACAGTTACCCATTTTAAAACCTCCCGTTGTGTTTCGTATTTCATTATTCGTTATTTTTGTTAGGCTAACATCTAATTCGACACCCCTACTGTAATCATTTTCACTCTTAACGTCAATTCATTTTTATACATAAACTTCCTTGTAGATTGACAATATATCTTTCTTAGCCGACAATAGGTTTTGTTAGTTTTGTTATGTGAATTATGATTTTAATTAAGTAGGTGCATTCATTGAGCAAAAAAGTTTCCATGCAGCAAATAGCAGATCGGCTAGGACTGTCTAAATATACCGTGTCCCAAGCGTTATCCGGAAAATCAGGTGTAAGCGAGGAGAACCGGCTGCGTATTCAAGAAATGGCGAAAGCCATGGGATACCTCATCCAATCAGCAGCGCAGACCCCTGGAAGCCTGAATAATGAACCGATGAGCGCGAACGGGCAAACGCCTTACATTCTGGTTTGGATTCAGGCCATTTATCAGCAGGATAATCCCTTCTGGGGAAAAGTTCTCGCGGGGATCGGGGCAGCCAGCAAAGATCTGGGCTTCGAGCATCTGATCATCCCTGTTCCGGCTCATCATAACGAACAGCTGCAGATTCCTTCGTATGTGAATCCTGATCACTGCGCGGGCCATCTTCTGGCAGGAACTTTTCCTACCCTTTCGGTCATCTCACTCCAACAAACCGGGATTCCGCTCGTATTAATTGACCATTCCGAACCTCTGGTGGATGTGGATTGCGTTCTCAACAATAATTTGGACTCGGGTAAAATGGCCTGTCAACGCCTTCTCGCCACCGGCTTGAAACGGCTTGTTTTTGTCGGCGATGATCAATTTGCCATCAGCTTCAAGGAGCGCTTCTGGGGCTGCCGAATGGCCATGGAAGATTTGAGCAAACCGGACGAGGACTACTCGTTAAAGAAATGGAGTATTCCCTACCAGAGTCGTCAGGTTCTCCAATACCTGGAGCGCAAAGTGTCGGCACTTTCACCTGAAAGCCTGCCCGAAGGCATGATTTGTGCTAACGATCAAATCGCGCTGGAGCTGATTCCCCTTCTTAAGCGCCATGGCATCGATGTTCCGGGTCAGGTTAAGGTCATCGGGATTGATAACATTGATGCCTCCGCCTATGCGCATCCGCCTCTTAGCACCATTGAGCTTGCGAAAGAATCGCTTGGCATTCGGGCAGTGGAAACTCTCCTGTACCGGCTTAAACACCCGGGCAGGCAAGCAGAGAAAATCATCCTCTCGTCCCGTTTCATCGCGCGAGATTCCGGTTAAATGAGAAAAAGAAAAAGGCCTATAGCATGGCTCCAAGAGCCGCTATATGCCTTTTTCTGTATTAAAAGAGCCTACAATCGAGAGAGTAGGACGGATACGAGCATGCCTGCAATCGCGATCCAAAATAAATAGGAACGAATCACACGTTTTAAGCTCTTATCTTGACGCTCCATGACCGCCTTCTTGCGGGCGGAACTGGAATTCGTCTCCTCATCCAACTCATCTGTCACTTGCGTGCGCCAGTTCACGAATTGAAACCCGATACCGCTGACCACAACGGAAATCATCAGTAAAATCAAAGAACCCATAAATAGTTTGTCCGAAATGGACTGCATCATCGATCTAACCTTTCTGTCGTTGCCTCATTTGCCTTCCTAATTATACTGCAAATGCAGCCCCGAATGCACACAAAAGCCCCAATCCGTGAATGATATACGGATTGGGGCATGCTAAACTTAACAATTATAGCGTTTTGTCGCCGGGTTTCCAGTTCGCCGGGCAAAGTCCTCCGGCTTGAAGCGCTTGAAGCACACGCAGCGTCTCGTCTACCGAACGTCCAACGTTCATGTCTGTCACGACTTGGTAGCGAAGCACGCCTTCAGGGTCGATAATGAACAACCCGCGGTGAGCCGCACCTGTTTCATCGTCCAGAACGCCATAAGCGCGTGCTGTTTCTTTGGAGAAATCGCTGACGAGCGGGAATTTCACGGGACCGATACCGCTTTGATCGCGCGGCGTTTGTGTCCAGGCTCTATGCGTGTACACGCTATCCACGGATGCACCTACGATTTCACAGTCCAAGTCAAGGAACTCTTCATAGTTGTCGCTGAAAGCCGTAATTTCCGTTGGACATACGTAAGTGAAATCGAAAGGCCAGAAGAAGAATACTAACCACTTGCCTCTGTAGTCCTCAAGAGAAATTTTTTCTTCTAAAGTTTCCATGTTTTTCGTGGACAAGAGTGAAAAGCTTGGTGCTGGCAGTCCTATTTTAGCAAAAGATGGGGATGGTTGTGCGGTTAATTGTGTCATGGTTCTCTCTCCTCTTTATCTATCTATTTTATGTGGATTGTGGATTAAACAGTTACTTCAGCCAAAGCCTTTTTGAGCTTGGTCACATTGAGACCTAGAATTTTGTGTTCGCCAATCACCGTTACCGGCAGTGACATCATGCCCATATCATGAAGCTCTTGGCCATATTGGTCATTGAGATCAATATTTCTTTCTTCATAGGCCACTTGCTGATCGGTTAAGTATTTTTTTAACTGCTGGCAATAAGGGCAATTCGTGCTGGAATAAACAATGACATTAGACATATGATTTCATCTCCTAATAGGTTGTAAGATTATTTATATTGCGGGATCAATTGAGCCCGTTTATTAATAAATTTATCAACGGCCATGGCCGCAATCGCTCCATCCGCAGCTGCAACGACTGCTTGCTTAACAGGTGTGCGTCTAACTTCGCCTGCGCCAAAAACGCCTGGAACCGATGATTGCATCGAGCTGTCGAGAATCATAAAACCCTCTTCATCCAGCGGCACTTGGCCCTGCAGGAAGTCTGTCCCCGGTTTGCTGCCGGATAAGAAGACGAAAACGCCGTCCACTTCAAGCACTTCCTCCGTACCAACACCTGTGCGAATGCGAAGCCCTTCTACCTTATTGGTGCCAAGCACTTCAAGCGGTTTGGCTTTGTAGAGGATGTCCGTACCCGGTATTTCCGGTGTATGATGAACGCCTTGCAATTCAGGGCGCGGCACCACGAAGTGGATTTTTTCCGCAAATTTGCTCAGTGCCTGAGCTTCTTCCAGCGCTTCTTCCGAATCACCGATGACTGCGACCGTTTTCCCCTCAAAAAAAGCTCCGTCACACGTTGCACAAGTACTCACGCCACGCCCAAGCAGATTCTCCTCACCAGGAAGCATACGGTTGCGTCCTTTCGACCCCGTCGCAATGATAATCGATTTGCCTTCATACATACCGTCCGCCGTAAACACGACTTTCGTCTCATCTTCCACATCTACAGCCGTAATTGTCGTTTGAATAAATTCAGCGCCGAAGCCTTTTGCCTGCTCCCGCATCGTATCCAGCAGTTCCTTGCCAGACAAGGCCCCAATGACCCCTGGGTAATTGGCAATTTTGTGCGTGATGGCCAATGCTCCCGTGTTCGGCGCCTTATCAATCACCAGCGTCTTCAAGTTTCCTCTAGCTGTATAGATGGCAGCTGAAGCTCCTGCCGGTCCTGCTCCAATAATAATGACATCGTACATTGCGCTGCACCCTTTCTATCCGTTCCACTGCTTGTCCACTGATAATAGATATCATATAATAATTATTATAAATAAATATAGATGAAAGTCAATACTTTTTGATAATAATTATAAATAAGGAGATAGGAAGTACAACGACAAGAAAACAGCCCCCTTAGCGACAAGAGAGTCCCTACAATCATTTACTTCATCAGCTTCTCTTGATTGATGGTATCGAAGTAAGCTTGGATGTCGACGTCAACCAACCAATTGCCTTTGCGGTTGCACGCCTTTCGGATACGGTAAGCGCCTGCTTTGCGCTTCGCATTGGCCTGAAACCAAACGAGGCTTCCTGAAAATCCGTTTCAAAGATCGGTTCTACGACCAGTCTCCTTGTCGATGGATCGGTGAAGTGCGGGCTGAGTAACGGCTCTTATAAGTTCTGGCTAATTTTAAAAAACTGCCGTTCTAAAGGCGACAACTCGTAATTTGTTCGAGTAACTAAAAACTTATCAATGTACCGATATTCCTGCGGAAGCTCCATGAAATCTGTAACTCCAAACTCTCTGACATTGGTTTTGGAAATAAGAGCGATGCCCATGCCTAGGCTAGCAAGTCGGAGCAGCGTTTCCAATACACCGACCTCTGATTTAGAAGCCAGATGAATGCCGTGAGCCGAGTAAATGCGCTGCAGAATTGAGGCGTACAAGCAATTTTTGGACAGGATAAGCATTCTTTCGCTTTGCAAACATTGGGCCAGACTTGCTGTAGTCTTGACTCTTTTGCCGACCAGAACCAGTTCTTCACTGCCGATTGGCCAGTAATGGAGCTGCTGCAAGTCCGATTTGCCAAAGGTATAGGCCAGGTCAATATTGCCTTCGATCAACTCTTCCTCCATCTTTTCAGTGGAACCGGTTATGAGCGTAACCGACATGTTGGGGTATTTTTCGTATAAATCGGAAAATGCTTTTGTGATATTTTCGCTGATCACGGATTGCATGATACCTAAACGCAGCTTTAACTCCCGGTGATTCATTTCCTGCTCGGTCTCTTCCCACAGCAGCAGCAGTTTTTTATACTGCCGATACAGCTTTTCTCCCTCAGGTGTCAATTCCATTCCGCGAGTGCTTCGAAAAAACAGTTGCTTCTGGTAATGGTTTTCGATCTTTTTTATTTTTGCCGTCATGTTGGACTGCAAATGATTCATGTTCGAAGCTGCTGCAGAAACACTTTTCAGCTCGGCAACGGTAACAAATGCTATCATATTTTCAATATCCATAGTCATCCCTCTATCAAAAAAAATGATATCTCTATCTCAAATATACATTATTCATGACGGGGTTTCTACACTATATTATGGATATGCGGACGGTTTGCTTCGCCGCTTTTAAGTAGATCCGAACAGGAGGCATACAAGATGAACGGTTCCATTATTAAGACTGGAATTATCGGAGCGTCGCTTAATAATCACTGGGCAAGCCAAACGCACGTTCCTGCACTTCAGATGAGCAACAAGCACCGCATAACGGCGGTTGCCACATCCAAAATGGAAAGTGCTTTGGAAAGTGCCGCTGCTTTGGGTGGGGTTCAAGCTTTTACAAACCTAAACGAATTATGCGAAAGCCCAGAGGTGGACCTGGTTGTCGTCAGCATCAAGGTTCCTTTTCATTATGAGGCTGTCAAAGCAGCTATTGGAGCAGGCAAACACATTTACTGCGAATGGCCGCTGACAGTAACTGCGACTCAAGCCGAAGAATTGGCGGTGCTTGCCGATCAAGCCGGCATTCATCATGCCGTCGGTCTTCAGGCCAGACAATCCACAGTCATCCAAGACATCAAGCAGCGGATCGAATACGGTGAGCTTGGCCGGGTTTTGTCCTGCAATATGCGCTTATCGACCACCAGGGGGAGTGTTACGAGCCGTGACAGTTCCTATCTGTTAAAGGAGGAAAACGGCGCAACGCTTCTAGCCATCAATGGCGGACACTCGCTGGACGTGCTTTGCCGCCTGCTTGGGGACTTTAAGGAGCTGTCGGCTATTATGATCTGCAATTACAATGAGGCGGTGGTGTTGGAATCAGGTGAAAAGGTTGCCAAAGACGCAGCCGACCAAATCATGGTTGAGGGGATGTTAAGCAGCGGTGCCTCCGCGTCAGTCCATATTCAGGGCGGAACTTATCCCGGTTTTCAATTGGATATTTACGGAGAGAAAGGTATGCTTCAATTGAAGCAGCAGCATTCTGTCGG
Organism: Paenibacillus chondroitinus NBRC 15376; assembly: GCF_004000765.1. Taxonomy (GTDB): domain Bacteria; phylum Bacillota; class Bacilli; order Paenibacillales; family NBRC-103111; genus Paenibacillus_E; species Paenibacillus_E chondroitinus. The sequence continues at coordinate 42,077 of NZ_BILW01000048.1, forward strand.
CCATGTACAGTTTGGCAACCTGCAGGTGTACCAAACATTGTATGCTTCTGGCATCCCGGCAGCGCATGACGACAAGCACTTCACGGCATTTCCTGAAGAGGAAGAATCAATGAAGTTTCTTGTTTCGAAGGCGCAAGAGCGTTTTGCCGCGGATATTCTTGGCGGTACTTTTCTTTCGCCCAGCTTCCACGACGCGGCCCGCTTGCATAGGCTGCTGGAAACCATCAAGCTCGCGGCTGCTACTGGCATTAGACAGAAGCTATAAGCTTTGACAGATGGCCATTTCTTACACCTAATTTTTCTACGTCACATGTGATAAAGTTCTGCTTAACCCTCATATCGGCGAATAGTAAAAAGGCACCCGATTGTGGCCCGATCGGGTGCCTTTTGGTGACTCATAAACGCCTCTTAAATGATCACTACTTCATAAATTTCGAGAAGTTTTATTCATTATATTTTTTACGACTTCTTGTGCTCTTTAATGATCTTTATCATGCTCTTTCCTGTTGCAGCTATGGCTTCTTCCGCCGAACGCGGTGTCCATCCAAGTAAACGTTTGGCCTTTTGATTGCTAGTTGACATATCTTGTCCCAGGAGTGTTGCTATCATTCTTAAGTTTGGTTTGAAGATCGAGATCGCACGAACCATAATATTTGGAAGTTCACCTTTTGGCGCGTTTTTAGCGTCTTCGCCAAAATGTTTTCTTAAAATATTCGCAATATCCAACATCGACAACGTCTCTGCGCTAGAGGCGATGAAACGCTCTCCATTTGCTTCGGGACGCAACATGGCCAAAAGATGCAAATCGGCAACATCACGAACATCTACATAATCGGAATAAATTTTAGGGACATACTTTTGATTTCTTTCCAGCATCTGACGAATGCTACTGTTTGAATGAGAATAATCATTGCCTAAGATCGGTCCCATCACGCCAACTGGATTTACCGTTGCCAGTTCTAAACCGTTTCCTTCTTGGCGAATAAATTCCCAGGCCGCCTTTTCGGCAATGGTTTTGGATTTTTGATAGGGATGAATGTTCACGTCCGTATTCGACCAATCTTTTTCGGTGAAAGGTCCTTTATGATTCTTGTGGCCCACGCCAATCGCTCCGAAAGCGGAGGTTAAAACAACTCGTTTGACTCCCGCATCACGCGCGGCTCTTAGCACGCGCAAAACGCCATCGCGTGCGGGTTGAATCATTTCATTCTCGTCTTTATACACTTTATTGGGCGTCGGGGAAGCAACATGAATGACATATTCCGCTCCTTTAACAGCATCGCCCCAATTATGATCATTAGATAAATCCGCTTGAATAAACGACAGGCCTTCAAAACAGGTAACTCCACCTGACCTTAGCATATCTCTTACTTCATCTTGTCTACTCATGGTACGAAGCGATGCCCGAACACTATAACCTTGCTCGAGTAATTTCAACATAATATGAACCGCGATAAATCCTGAACCGCCGGTCACAAGAACTAAGGGCTTGTTACGCTCCGCCATCGTGAATGCTCCTCTCATTGACGTTACACTTGTAACAGTTGTACACTATTTTAAAGCTGAATATTCTCTAAAACAAGTGGAAGACAAACATCTGTGACAAAATGGAGGAAGTGTAATGGCAGCGACGGAACACGCCCAAAACATAAAGAAAGACACTAAAGAATGGATTGCTTTTGCGTTGCTCGAGCTTTTAAAGACCAATCGACTGTCAAAACTAACCGTTTCAGAAGTCGTCAAAAAAGCCGGCGTCAGTCGAATGGGATTCTATAGAAATTTTGAAAACCTTGAACAAGTATTGAAGGAATACTACGAACCTAAATTCGCGGATATATTTAATAAAATCGCCATTCAAAAAAGCCATGAACAGAAAATAGCCGATCTAACGAGCTTTTTTCTTGACCTTTCCAAGGATTTTCACATGGCGATCGAAGGCGATTATATCGGGCTGTTTTATCAAATTTTCAAATCTCACGTTGCTCAGCTTTATGATGAGATTATTCCCTTTCCGGACTGGACGGGAGCTAAACGAAACTACTGGATAGACTTTATGAGTGCAGGCGTTTTTGAAATTTGGGTGATGTGGATTAAAAATGGGCAAAAAGAATCCATTGTAGAAATCTCGACGCTTATTCGGTTATTTCATAAATAAAATTTAGGAGAAACCCATCAATATGAAAATCCCGGACGATGGGTACATTCCAAAAATTCCATTTCATTTTACTTCGCAAATATTTTAACCCTTGTACCATCTGGATATTTTTCTAATTGATTTGAGATCCATGAGCCTGCTCCCCTATTGTCTTCGGGGGTGACATACATGATATCCGCACCTGTTCCACCTTCCGCACACATAGCCATAGGGAATTCATCGCGGTCAAATCCTTTCTTTGTGGGAATTCCTTTCAATGACTTTTTACGATTCTCTTCAGCGCCTTTTCGATCAATCGTACAGATATTCGTCTTACCATGCTCTTCTGCTGATTTGATGTGTGCTGCTGTTTCAGGGTAGCGCTCAGCTGGAAGAACAATGGTCAATGCAACACTGTCCGTTTGCGAAACATTACTATCAAATGGTTGAGTTAAGCTATAGTATGAAATGCCAATGAATACGATGATGCCTAATAACACAAGATACTTCTTCTTAATGCTGGTTCAGCCCTTCCAATCAAAGATTCATTTCTTGTTTCCTAGTTCATTCAATTAAATCTGCTTCTTTTAGGAGCATCATAACATAAATATTCAAAAGCTACATATCAATCTTCAAACCCTCGATTACCCACCATTTTTTCCGTTTTGCATCTAATTTGGCGGACCTCGATTATTTTTAGCAGGATCGGTATAAAGAAGTTTAGGTAATAGTGTGCTATTTTTATAAACTTGATGCAATTGTTCGACCAAAATTGAAAAGGCTGCCGATTCGATTACTATCGGCAGCCTTTTCTTGTTTTTTAGCTATAGCAGGAACACTTTCCCAAAAACAATGCCAAGCGTTTATTTACGAATAATTCCTTTATCCGTCGCTGCTTTAAGCCATAATGGAAATTCATTTAGTAGCTGATTATATAGAATCTCATCGGAAACGGAAGCAATATCCTTGATATGAATAAAATTAGCATTGTCTACGATTCGGCCTTCCATCGTATCTAGTTTCTTGAGGACCTCGAAGTCAGAATCTCCGATTCCAACAAACTGCCAAAACAACGGCTTGAGAGAGGCTTCAACTATTACTTTTTTAATCGACTTTAGAACTCCTCCATCATTGATAAAGATAATGAAAGCCGGAATAGATGAATCCTTTTCAATCGTATATTTACGAATTACGTCTTCCATTACAGGTGGCTCGTTATTACGACCAAACTTATGTATATTATTATTATTTAAAATATTTCTTACCACATATTGATCAAAATCTCTCTCAGTTGCTGCATTCAGTCGACTGAATTCGTTATCATAAATCCAAATATCCAAAGTCGCATTATCATCAAACTTACATGCAACTGCCAATATCCGTTCGACGACCTCCTGAACTGTTCCGTTCTTGTATAATGGTTGCATAGATCCCGAAATGTCTAGCACTAAGCCAACTCTAGCTGCAACATGACTCATTTTTTTCTTTTCTAATGTTATCTGAACGATCTTCTTCCGTAGATCAATTGAGGAAAAGACTGGTTTCTCCTCAATTTTAATAATTTCCTGCGAATCTTCCTTCTCGACTACAAGGCCGAAATTTGTGCATAACGCTTCTAATCCACCAAAAAATCCGCTACCTATCGCGTTAAATTTCCATTCTCCATTATACCTATATAACTCCCCAACGACTATTGCTGTTTCTTTCAACAAATCTGATCCATATTCATAACAAAATAGTTCTTCGTTACGCTCGGCATCTATTAGTTTTACATACATATTTGAGACATCCTTCATGCTATATCCGTACTTCTCACCTTCGTGAATAGTTAGAGAGAACGCAATTTTTGTAGCACTATCTGGAAGTTTTGATAGACATATTTTTATTGCCTCTTTGTCTACCCCGCCTACTTGAATATGAGTTATTGCACCACCTAACGCGTTCGGATTCGCATAAAAAATAAAGTCTTCATCCTTTTCGCATCGGTTATTATTCGATAATATAAAACAGGAGGCGTCTATGCTCAATCTGGAATCTGAAAGCCACCCGAATTGCAAGCTTATATTCGATAGGTTTTTACCCTTTGTAACATCTATTTTTTGTCCTTTTGACAGAAGCATTCATATATCCCCTTAGTAGTGTTCGACGATAACATTACAGTTGACATTCTTTTAGTACTTGATTCATAAACAAAAGATTACCTTTTCAATCTCATAGATTTTTTAAAATCTGGATATATCGTTTGTATTTTATCACTTTTTTGAAATTATTTACAACCAAATGAGTTACTTAAATCTTATAGACAACTTTTTAAAACAATGCAAAAGGATTTCTTTTTATTAAACATTACTGCCCGTAAACGGAACGACAAAAGGAGCAGCTGCCAAGATGGCAAACTGCTCCCTGAACTCTAAAAAAATAGACCTCACTTTTATAGTGAGATCTTTTT
>NZ_BILW01000049.1 GCF_004000765.1 Paenibacillus chondroitinus NBRC 15376
ATCCTATAAGCCGTATAATGAAATTAGTTGCAATAACATCCTATAAGCCGTATAATGAAATTAGTTGCAATAACACCCTATTTAAGGAGGAGCAAATTGAACGATCATTGGAAGCCTGCTAACAAGGACAGCACGGAATCACATGGGCAATATATCTCAGCCATCTATCGACACATGCAAATCCTGATCTCATCTGAGCTGCAACCTTATCGCATCGGAAGCGGTCAGTATATCTTCTTGATGTCAATAGCTTTTCATCAGCCGATTACACAGAAAGCGTTAAGCGAGAGGCTGCTCATTGACAAGACGACTACGGCAAAAGCGATTGCGAAGCTGGAGGCAGAAGGATATGTTCGGAGGGAAGCCGATCCCGCGGACAATCGCTATCAACTACTCTATTTGACAGAGTCAGGTCGTGAGGTGGTGCCCAAAGTACAAGAAGCATTGAGCCGCGTCAAGAGTAAAACCCGAAAAGGTATTTCGGATGAGGAGTATGACTTGTTGAACGACCTTTTGAAGACGGTCCTTCACAATCTGAGTGAACAAGAAGACGTGTAGAGGCAAGCGCTTAATAGTAAGAACAAATTTAAGGAGGATGTACATGATGATTGCGATCCCTTTTATCGTAGTGGAGAACTGTAAAGACGAAATTAATTACTACCAAAGTATTTTTGGTGGTGAGATTATTATTCTGCGCAAGCAAGGTGAAGTGGTGTTAAACGCGGACCTTCATGTGGGAACGGCAACGCTTAAATTTGCCGATGTTCAAGCGGCGAAACCGGCGTTGAAAGGTGACTATGTAAGAGTTTTCCTGAAAATCGATTCGGAAGAATCGTTCCGGGCGATTTATGGAGCATTGGCAACCGGCGGGACAATTCTTACGGAAATATATGAGGCTCCATTTAACGGTTTGCTGGCGATCGTAACTGACCGGAACGGCGTATGTTGGGTGCTGTCCTTTTATCGAGAGTAGAAGGGAGATCATAATGGAACCAGTCATTTTCAATCAAAGAAAAATGGTTACATTGTTCGGCTTTTCTAAAACGCATGATCAACAAAAAAGGTATAGTGATACGATTTTCGAATTGCTGGATAAAGTTTGGAAGGAAGTACGTGAGAAGGGGCTTTCTCATAAGGGAATGAACCACGTAGTTTATGAAAATGGTCACCATGTATTTGCCGGCATTGAGTTGGTTCTTCCTCCGATTGAAGATTCATTACTGGAGAAGAAGGATGTTATTTTAGAAAAATATGCCTATTGCAAACATATCGGGTCCTATAGCGAGCTAGATAAAACTTATGAAAGCATTCGTGCAAAAGTGAAAGCTTCAGATGAATATCATGAGCTTCCGTTATTGGAAGTGTATGGACATTGGAATGAAGATGAAACCAAATTAGAAACGGAGATTTTCTATAATCTCAAATCATACTAGAAGAGGAAGGATGCTTACGTGACGGAATCGTTTAATGATTCTCTTTCTAAGGATGATCTGGACCCGAAGGTAATTCAACAATTCAAGCAGGCGGTTGATCGCAATGACCCCGAAGCTGTAAGACAAATTTTTCAAACCTATCCATCGCTTGTTTCACGGATAGACGAACCAAGCTTTGCCTTTGATACACCAGCGATTGTGATCGCTTCATACAGAGGTAACCGCCAGATGGTTGATGTGTTGCTGCAATTCGGGGCGGATATCAATGCCAAGAGCAGCTGGTGGGCCGGCGGATTTGGTGTTCTGCATCATGACCATCATAACTTGTCTCGTTACCTGATTGAACGAGGAGCACGTGTAGATCCACACGCTGCTGCAGCATTGGGTATGCTAGACGTCTTGCAAAAGATGGTGGAAGAGGATCCGGAGGTTGTCAATCAGCGTGGTCCAGATGGGCAGGTTCCTCTCCATTATGCCGCCTCATCTGACGTCATCGATTTCCTGCTGGATCACGGGGCTGACATTGATAAGCGGGATATTGACCACAATAGTACGCCTGCTCAATATGCGGTTAATAAACCTGACAAATGCAGACATTTGATTCAACGTGGTGCTCAGACGGATATCTTTATGGCCGTTCAGTTGGGAGACCTTGAACTTGTTCGCAGGATTCTTAACGAGAATCCGAATGCTCTTCAAGCTCAGGTAGGAAAAGGGGAGTTTACCTCCGGTGAATCGAACGGTGGGCATATTTATGAGTACATGATCAGCGCTGGAGCGAGACCATTTTTCCTTGCTGCGCACCTGGGACATGAAGCCATTACGGAGTTGATGCTGCCGTACAGTTCAGTTGAGCAGAAATTGCTGCTCGCTTGTATGCGGGCGGATACCGAGACCGTCTATAACATGTTGAAGGAGCATCGGGGTATTATCCAATCCCTGGATTCGGAATACCAGAGTATGATTGCGAATGCAGCATGGGATCATCGGATAGAAGCTGTGCGACTCATGTTGGATGTTGGTTTTCAACCAGATGCGCGGCGTAATGAGCATTCGATGACGGCCCTTCATCATGCGGCGATCCGGGGGGACAACGAAATTGTCCAAATGCTGCTAGGACGTGGAGCATCCATCGATATTCGTAATGAATATGGGGGGACCCCGCTCAATAGCTGTATGTGGGGTTCAATGCACAATCAGGACCCTCAAGGAGATTATGCCGCTGTAGCCGAGAGCCTTATTGCAGCAGGCGTAAGGCTTCCGGAGAAGGCCTCGGGCAGCGAGCTTGTGAAGGCTGTTCTAATGCGGCACGGAGTACCGGCATAAAATTCTGAGGTTATTCCATTTTGATGGAATAGTCTTTTTTCTATTGCGCAATATGAGAACGTTCGGTAAAAATAATTCTTTACCGAACGTTCTCAATGTGTTATAACTATATTCAGAAGGGAGGTGATGTGAAATGCCTCGAGTCAAGGAATTTGATGTCGATGTAGCGCTGCTGAAAGCTGTGAGGTTATTTTGGAAACAAGGCTATGAGAAAACATCGATTAATGATCTGGTTGATCATTTAGGTATTCATCGCAGAAGCTTGTACGATACATTCGGAGACAAGCATCAACTGTTTCTAAAAGCCATTGAACGTTACAATGAGTACTTGAACGGGCAATTTCAATCAGGCATCACCCGCGCTGACAGTGCTAAGCAAGCTATTCGTTTTTTGTTTGACTTCATGATTGAAGGGACCGACGACAAGCCCCCTGGTTGCCTGCTTGTCAACATGGCTGTAGAGCTTGCTCCATGGGATCCTGAAGTGGATGCCAAGACTGTACAAAGCTTCGATAAAGTGGAGAAGCTACTCGCTGATCTGATTCAGCGTGGACTGGAAAGTGGTGAGTTCACTTCCACTCGTAACGCAAGTGTGCTTGCTGAAGAAATGCATAACACAATGCTAGGTTTGCGTGTACTTGCCAGAACCTCTACCGACAAAGAGAAGCTTCACCGCATAGCTGGTTCCGCTATGTCGATGTTAGATATTTAATTGGAGCCTTATTTTTTTGCAAATACTAGAACGTTCATTCTCGATCACTAAAATCGATAAACAAAAGGAGAAATAAATAATGAGTAAAGTATGGTTTATTACAGGAACTTCGACAGGATTTGGCCGTCATTTTGTGGAGCAGTTGCTTCAAGCTGGAGATCGAGTAGTTGCTACTGCGCGCAAACTTGAAGCTATTCAGGATTTTAAAACAATAGCACCGGATCGTGTTCATCTCGTCGCTCTGGATGTCACCAAACCGGACCAAATTCAAGCTGCTGTTCAAGAAGCTGTTGCAGTATTCGGAAAAATCGATATCGTCGTCAATAATGCGGGATACGGACTGTTCGGGATGCTTGAGGAGTACACGGACGAACAAATTCGCAAACAATTTGATGTTAATGTTTTTGGTGTATTGGACGTCATTCGCGCGACGCTTCCTGTATTCAAACGCCAGGGATCAGGACATTATCTTAATTTCTCGTCTTTCTTCGGAGTTGTTTCCTTCCCGACGTTCAGCCTATATGCTGCCTCGAAGTTTGCAGTAGAAGGTTTCTCTGAAGCATTCGAGAAGGAATTTGCAAGCTTTGGAATCAAGACAACGATTGTCGAGCCGGCTGTTTTTGCAACCGAGTTTCTCGGACATTCCCTGGAGCAGACGGAGAAAAAACCGGAGTACATTCCGTACTACGAAGCGTATGAAAAAAACCTATCAAACATCAAAATTGGCGATCCAGCCAAAGCGGTTCAATATATTATCTCCGTCATCAATGAAGGGAATGCGCCGCTGCGGCTTCCAGTTGGTTCCCAAGCTGCATATTCCATTCGCGATGCTTACAACAAACGGTTGGAAGAACTCAACGCATGGTATGATCGGTCAGCTGAAGCAGATTCGAATTGATTTATATAAAAGAAGGCAGAACGCTGGATATAGCGGACTGCCTTTTTTGCTTTTCATCGTTGACCCTGACACTTAGGGAAGGGGTTAAAATGAGAGTATCAATTCGAAGTCATACGTTGTATTTTATACAACATAGCAGCGAGGTTTGACCGCGAAGGCGTTCTTTCGTTGCACAAAATACAACCATTTGTTGCGAAAAGGCATGATGGAAGCGTTTTAACGCGAGATTCGTTGTAAAAAGTACAATAAAAAGCCGATCTTAAGCCAAATTACAGCTAAATGATTGCACGAAGTACAACGTAGAATACGGTTACAGTCGCAACTTGGTGAGCGTTTAGTGGTAGGTGATGAGATGAGTAATAAATGGATTGAGATGATCAGGTGAAGAAGAAGCTTATAAGTAGTAGAGTCGAGGTCGAAAGCTAATACGCTTTTTCGTTGTTCCCCTTGAACCGATTGGGCAATTATGGTGTAATGGATACAAACATATGTTCCTAAGTTTAAAGGGTGATGAGATGAAGTTAGAACGATTAATTTCGATTACGTATGCGCTTTTGAATAATGAAGTGATTTCCGCTTCAGAGCTTGCGAACAAATATCAGGTCTCTCAACGAACCATCTATCGAGATATAGAGGCTATTTGTGCGGCTGGAATCCCTGTCGTATCTTATCAGGGCGTTAATGGCGGATATGGAATTATTAAAGAGTATAAGATGGAAAAAACTTTATTGCATGACAACGACATTGAGTCATTAATCACGCTACTTCACAGCACGGCAACGGTGTTCAAAGATGAAGGAGCTACGGAGACGATGCATAGGCTCCAAACGATTCAAAAGGATAAAATGCCTAGCTTGACCATGGATTTAGGAAGCTGGCGAGCTAACAATGAAACACTGCATACGCTTCGTGCAGCGATAACAACGCGCCAAGTCATTCGATTTGAATATATGAATTCCAAGAATGAGAGAGTTCGTCGGATCGTTGAGCCAGTTAGCCTGCTTTTTAAATATTATTCTTGGTATTTACATGGGTATTGTAGAGTTCGCAAGGATTATCGCGTATTTAAACTCACAAGAATGATAGATTTGGTTACCTTGCCCGAAATTTATCCTTGTATCCATTCAGCATTTCTACAAGATCTCTCTTTGGATTATCGGAAAGATGAAATCGTAGGAGCTGTTCTTCATTTCTCAGGGAGATCATTGGCACATGCCTTGGATTGTTTTTATGCGGAAGATAAATATTTCAATGAAGATGGCACGCTTACAATTACCATTATCAATCCTTCAGAGGCTGAAAGGTTAGTTGAAATGATATTAAGTTTTGGTGAAGATGTGGAGGTTCTCGAACCTCTGTCGTTAAGGCAAATGCTCAAAGCTAAAATTGAAAAAATGTTAAATCGATACCCACAAGTATGACAGACTGCTGTCATACTTGTTTTCGTATAATGAGCTTAAAGCGAAGGGAAGTCATCCTATCAAGGAAGTGGAGGTGTGCGCCTTGCATCATGATCCTTATTTTTTTGAGGAAACGATGAATGAGCATAAACAGGAGCTTAAAACAATTGAAAACAATGCCTGGAAATGGACGCCGCGAACTAGTGGGAAACAAGTCAAACAATCAAAAAAACTGACCATGTTGTCTGGTCTTCTAACACTAATTGGACTAAAATGATGAACGGCACCTCCCTGTGTCATTTGGAGGTGTTTTCTTTTTTTGGAAAGGAGAATATCATTTAATTTATTTTTGCACTTGTATATTTCCACAGACTGTTGTATTTTTAAGCGGACTATAAAGATAGAGAACTATTTAATTAGTTTTCAGGAGAGGGAAGTGAAGAAACAAATGAAGCAATATAATACTAAGGCTATTATGGCGTCGCTGCTGATCTGCGGTTTCGTAGGCATGTTCAGTGAGACGGCACTTAATATAGCTATTAGTAACTTGATGAATGTGTTCCAGATTTCAGCTGCCACTGCCCAGTGGTTAACAACAGGGTTTTTGCTGACACTCGGAATACTGATGCCGATGACTGGTTTGCTGCTGCAATGGTTTACAACAAGGCAGCTTTTTATTGTGTCACTCTCAAGCTCGATCGTTGGGACATTGATTGCTGCTCTGGCAGTCAATTTTGAAATGTTGATGGTCGCTCGTGTCCTTCAGGCAGCTGGCATGGGGTTATTAATTCCACTCATGTTTAATACAATTTTGGTCGTTTATCCCCCGGAGAAACGCGGCGCAGCAATGGGGTTCGTTGGCTTGGTCATCATGTTCGCACCGGCAACCGGCCCAACTGTGGCGGGACTTTTAATCGAGTATTTAACTTGGCACTACATCTTCTGGTTATCTCTACCTTTTTTAATTATTGGGCTCTTGATTGGTTTGAGAAACCTGGAAAACGTCACCGAGGTCACAAAACCGCGTATCGATCTCATTTCAATTATTTTATCATCTATAGGTTTCGGTGGCGTAGTGTTTGGCTTCAGTAAAGCAGGCGAAGGAGAGGGCGGCTGGACTAGCGCAATCGTATTAATTTCGATCATAATCGGCCTAATCTCTCTTGTGTTGTTTGCGCTTCGCCAGACATCCATGCGTGAGCCGATGATGAACTTGCGCGTTTTCAAATACCCGATGTTTATCATCGGACTGCTTCTTGTGTTGTCCTGTATGATGATTATTTTATCAACGATGATTATTTTGCCGATGTATTTGCAAAATGGGATGAAGTTATCCGCGTTTACGACAGGGCTCATGCTGCTTCCGGGTAGCGCGTTGAATGGTATCTTGTCTCCACGGATGGGGCGCTTATTCGATAAATATGGACCTAAATGGCTTGTAGTCCCTGGCCTAGCCATTGTTGCTGTGATGTTATGGTTTTTCTCCAGTATCACGGTTGCTTCTTCCGTAGCGTTTATCGTCGTCTTGCATATCGGACTTATGGTTGGTATCTCCATGGTATGGATGCCGGCTCAGACGAACGGACTTAACCAACTTCCGCCGGAACTATATCCGCACGGAACAGCGGTTATGAACACGCTGCAACAGGTTGCAGGGGCGATCGGTACAGCAATTGCAATCAGTATCCTGACTAGCGGTATGGAGAAGTATCTAGGCAGCTCTTCCAAGCCAAGTGAACCCCTCGAGGCTGCAAAAGCTATGATGCTTGGTTCCCAGAACGTGTTCATTTTCGCTATGATTGTGACACTTATCGGATTAGCCGTAGCCTTCTTCATCCGCCGTGTCATCGTGAAGCATGCGACGATGAATGCCATGCATTAAAATTAGTAAGAAGCTCGCTCAGGCGGGCTTCTTTTTTTGTTTCACAAATGATCTACCATAGACGTATGTTGAATTAATGGTAGGAAAGGGGAGGAAACGAATGGGGAAAAATACGACGGCAGCAGGTGTTTCTATCATTACGTGTACCAATCGTCCACAATATTTTAATCACATTTTGCACTACGTTTGACGAAATGTGATGTTGTTGGCAAGCACGCTAGCCTGGTTTATCTCGCGGCAGCTCACAAGCTGCTTATTGGATCGCCTCATGAGCGGAACTAAGAAGTTAACTTCGTGCAAGGAGGCACGATTTTGTTTTCTTGGATCGATCATATGTCGTAGGTGTACTGCCTAATTTGGTTCCGACAAACAAAGTAAGTTAAAAAGAAGGAGTAAAGACCGTTCTTCTGAAAATTGTCCGCCAGAAAGCGGGCTTTTTGTACGTTATTAGACGTAATCGTACCTTATGGTGAACTCATTTTCCCCCTACAATCAGTCATGTAAGCGCTACAATTATCTCGAATTTATTACTGGGGGGTATTCTAAATGAGGGACTGGACGAAACTCAGCAGCATCGGACTCGCATCAATCATGGCCGTTTCACTTACAGCGTGTGGAACGGAAACGAAAAGTGACGCAGGCTCAAAAGCAACACCGGCAACATCTACAGCTCCTGCCGCGGCAACTCCAGCTGCGCCTGCTGCCACAACGGCTGCTGCACCAGCCAATGCGCCAGTTAAGCTTAGCATTTATACGAATCATTTTGACGATGACACATCAAAGCCTTATGATTACGCGGTTGCAGAGCTAAAAAAAGAGATGCCAAACATCGAAGTTACGCTAGTCCCTGGTCTGCAAGATAATGGACAGAAAATCAAAACGCAAATGGCAACCGGAGACTTGCCTGATATTATTGACACGAATTGGGATATCATGCAGATCGGCAGCAAGTCAAACAATATTCTGACGTTAGACGATGCTCAGGAAACGTCACAATTCAAGAAAGATTTGAACAAAGGCAACGAGGCGAAACTAATTGCACCAGATGGCCATGTGTATGGCTATCCGTATGCCGGCACTGAATTTATTATTTTGTACTATAATAAAAAACTTTTTGCTGAGGCAGGCATAGAAGCACCGATCAAAACGATTGATCAATTGAAGGATGCCGCTAAAAAATTCAATGCGAAAGGGATTATCCCACTTGCGATCTTTTCCAAAGAGAAATGGATTGGCAACGCATTATTGCAGGGCTTTATGACTCGCGAAGAGTCGAAAGGTTACGGAGCCCTCAACGGCGCGGCGGAAACGCCGGAAGCTCTGAAACTGGCCGCCAAGCAAGTAGAAGAGCTGCAAAAGGCGGGCTTATTTGCTAAAAATGCGACGCAGACGAATTACGATCAAGCTTCTTCGCTCTTTTACCAAGGCAAGGCGGCCATGTTCGTGAATGGTCAATGGGAAATTCCAAGCTCACAAAAAAACCTCGGAGACAATGTAGATTTCATGAACTTCCCAGCGAAAGATGAAGCCACCTACGAAAAGGCCAAGTTTGCCATGAATGGGGCAGGGGGTCCAGGAGGCTTCGCCGTTTCCGCCAAAACAAAAAACAAAGAAGCTGCAATTAAAGTAGCAGCATTCATGGCACGTAAATATGCAGAGTACAAGTATACGCAAGTGGGCACACCGATTGTCTCTATCAAAGTCGATAAGCCTATCACGGCGCAAGTGCCTGCCATGCTGTCTCGTCTTGGTAAAGAAGTGATTCCGAATATTACGAGCTTCGCAACCGTGCAGAATGATACAAATGTGAATCTCAGTATTGACGACAACTCACAGAACTTGATTGTGGCAGGATTTACGGCGGATCAGTTCGTAACGAATCTCAATAAATCGCTGAAGAAATAAATCCTTTCAGCACCTGATGACTCACATCGATCTGTAAGTCGGTGTGAGTTTTTTTCAAGAAATGGAGCATAGAGATGAAACAATACTTAGGAAACAAATGGGCTATTCTCTTTTTTTTAACACCGGCAATTGTGCTCTATAGTGTCATTGTGTTTTATCCCATTCTGCAGACTGTTTATCGCAGTTTTTTTGAATGGGATGGGCTTAGCGATGCGACTTTTATTGGCGTGCGAAATTATATCGACCTTAGCCAAGATTATTTATTGACGACATCGCTGCGAAACGGGTTTTTGTTCGCCCTTGTCCTAGTCATTTTCCAAATCGGTCTAGGTACGTTGTTGGCGCTAATTTGCTCGGATCCTACGGTTAAGGGAAGAAAAATCCTAAAAACCGCCTATTTCATTCCTGTTGTATTGTCGGTCACGGTCGTGTGTCAACTATGGCTTTCCATGTATGACCCGGTTAACGGAATCATCAATAAATTGTTTCAAGCACTTGGGATCGCTTATCAGCAAGACTGGTTGAACTCACCGAGCGTCTCCATAATAGCAATTGCTTTCGTTAATGCTTGGCAGTATATGGGGTTTCAGTTTGCCTTACTTTATGCCGGCGCGAAATCCGTTCCAGAACATTATACAGAGGCTGCTCGAATCGATGGCGCAGGGAAATGGAGGGCGCATTGGCACATCACGCTCCCATTAATGAAGGAGACGTTCAAGTTTTGCTTTATTATTGCGATTACAGCTGGGATAGGTGCTTATGTGCAAATGGCAATTATGACGAATGGCGGTCCAGGAACGACAAACTATACGATTACGTTCATGATCATTCGGAATGCATTCTCGGGTAATCAATATGGGTATGCTTGTGCCATTTCGGTTTTGTTGATTGTGATTAGCCTGATCGCCACCATCATCATCAACAAAGTGTTTGATAGCAGAGAAACCGGATTGGAACAGGGGTAAAGGAGTGTCATGATATGAACAAAATCGTTGGAGTCGTCCTGCAGTCTTTTTTATGGGCTTATTTCGTTATTTCCGTCTATCCGTTAATATGGATGGTTTCCTATTCGTTGAAAAACAATGATGAAATCTTCGTAACCAATCCTTTCGGGCTGCCAACCCACTTTCGATATGAAAATTATGTAAATGCGTGGAATAAATTCAGTGTCCCGACTTATATCACCAACAGTATGATTGTTTCAACGATTACAACGATAGGTGTTGTCTTGTTCGCCGTCATGTTTGCCTACGCGATTGCCAGACTTCGGTGGAAATTTCGAGAAACGGTGCGGATTTACATGATTATCGGGATGTTTATTCCGATTCAAGTCATTATCATTCCCTTGGCGATTATCGTAAAAGATTTCCACTTGACGAATACTTACGGCGCTCTATTGATCCCATACATAGCGTTTGGGCTGCCCTTTGCCTCGATGGTCTTTTATGGATTCCTACGTGGAATCCCGCAAGAGTTGGAAGAATCGGCTTGTATGGATGGCGCTTCGATTTACCTCACTTTCTTTCGTATCATGCTGCCGATTCTCACGCCAGCCGTCGCCACCATCGTTATTCTGCAGTTTATGGGAACGTGGAATGAATTCTTTTTAGCATCAATTTTAATAACAAAAGAGGAATTAATGACTTTGCCGATAGGACTCATCTATTTTCAAGGCCTTCACGCGACCGACTGGGGTGGGATGGGAGCTGTCATGACGATCGCCAGCTTGCCGATGGTCGTGTTATATTTGATTTTCACCGAACAAGTGGAAAGCGCATTGACGGTCAGTTCCGCTGTGAAGGGATGAAAGAACGAAAGATTTAGGCTGCTGAGCGATAGCTTGGCGGCTTTTTATATTAAGCGTGCCCAGAGGCACGCATTATCTAATTGGTGAAAGTCCAACCAAAGGAGGGGCCAAGCCACCTTTGTAGCTAGGATGCTTGCGTACGGCGAAATCTGTGCGTAAAAGCGCATCGACAAAAGTACTTGTCAGAGACAAGGCGAGCAACATACCAGGCCGTAACATCAAGTGAATCCTGCCGCATCGTCAAAAAGGCCTCGCGAGAGGGAAAAGAGGAAGCCGAGTCTCGTTAATATAGACGAAGGCCATGGAAGCTGTGTAGAACTTGGAATCCATAGTGAAGAATCCTCCGGTGTAGAGGGATCGGCATGGTATGAAAGATAATGTAGTGAACTGGGGAGACCCTCCCCTGCACGGATTTTTTTTTTTTTAGAAACCGTAATGAGTCACTCTATAAACCCGAAAAGTGAAGTGAGTTGTCTGCAGGAAGGGAGTCCGAGGGGCTCATAGTACCAAAGAACCGAAGGACAACATAACCTTTGGGAGGGAAGGAGCCCTGCTTTGTTTATGCTTTTAAGGAGGTACGAGTGAGTGAATGCCAAACGGCTAACAACACCAAAGGAAAAAGTTCAACAACTCCAAGAAAAGCTAGGTCATGCAGCCAAGGAAAACAAGAAACGTAAGTTCCACGCTTTGTACGACAAGGTTCACCGATGGGATGTTCTATGCGAAGCATGGAACAGAGTGCGTGCCAACAAAGGCGCGGCTGGTATTAATGCCATTGCGCTTGCAGACATCGAGAGAGAAGGAGAAGTCTCGTTCCTTAGAGACTTGCAGCGAAATTTGCAAGAAGGTACATACCGTCCCGATCCAGTGAGACGACATTACATTCCTAAAAAGGATGGTAAACAAAGACCACTCGGAATTCCGACGGTTCGAGATCGAGTCGTACAAATGGCAACAAAACTAATGATGGAACCCATCTTTGAAGCAGACTTTCAAGAAACGTCCTTCGGATTTCGCCCGGAACGGGGTGCTAAAGGAGCGTTAGAGCGTATCCGTAAAGCCTGCAATCGCAAAGGAAATTGGGTAGTCGACGTCGATATCCAAGGTTACTTCGACAACATTAACCAAGGGAAGCTAATGAAATTGGTGCAAATGCGCATCAATGATAGGCGGATATTGAAGTTAATTAGGAAGTGGTTACAAGCGGGAGTGATGGAAGAAGGAACACTAAGACGCTCGGACTTAGGCACACCTCAAGGAGGCGTTATCTCGCCGTTACTGGCGAATATCTATTTAAACTACTTTGACCAGATGTGGGAGAAACATGGGAAGGGTGTAGGTGAGTTAACACGTTATGCGGACGATATGGTTGTCGTCTGTAAAACAAAGAAAGAAGCAGATCATGCATACAAGCTCATTTGTACGATTATGGAGCGACTAGAACTTACCCTACATCCAACCAAAACCCGCATTGTGGGTTTGTGGACAGGAGAAGAAGGATTCGATTTTCTAGGCATGCACCATCGGAAAACAAAAGCAGAAACTTCGCAAGGAGTAGTTTACTACACGACCCAACAATGGCTAACGACAAAGGCAGAAGAACGCATTAGGGAAGTGGTGAAGGGAAGATTGTCACCACCGAGCATGCGCTCACGTACCTTTGAAGAACATGTAGAATGGCTCAATCCCAAAATTCAAGGATGGAAAAATTACTACTACACGAACTACAGCCAGAGGAAATTAGCGAAGTTGAACTGGTATATTCTACAGAGGTTGACTCGATGGTACGCAAAGAAAAGACAACGAAGAAGATGGATGGGGTCATTTCAAGAAGTTAAGTATATGGCCAAACAAATTGGACTAAAAACGTTACTGTAATTCCGCATGCTCATGAATGACGAACATCGGAAAGCCGTATGAGGGAAAACCTCACGTACGGTTTGATGAGGAGGGGCTGAAAATCTCAGCCCTTTACTCTAGCTGGTAAAAATTAGGGAGGAATATTGAAACTTTATTTGATTTAAAGTGTCTAAACAGAGAGACTTGAGGAAGGGAGCGAAAGAAGAGAATGGATACGTATTGGAATCACAATACAGCATTTCACGAAGAGTTGGTGGACAACGCTAAAATTCATGGCGGTCGAGTACTCGACATCGGATGTGGGGACGGGTTATTACTTCAACGCCTCGCGCCCTTCGCTCAGCAGGTTGTCGGCATAGACCCCGATTCGAAATCATTCGAACGCGCACGGATGCGGCTTGCTGCAGTATCAAATGTAACACTCATAAACGGTGACTTCCTTACCATGCCAATCCCTCCTCATGAGGAACGCTTTTCTACTGTCACTTGTGTAGCAACTTTGCACCATATGGACTTAAGAAGCGCACTGGTAAAAATGAAACAAGTACTCGCACCTGGCGGCCGGCTCCTCATCATTGGGTTAGCAGCGGATAAGTCGATGATCGACTTTATCATCGCAGGGCTGATGCTTCTCCCAATCCGAATTATGGACCGAGTCCATGGCGGAATGAAGGGTCCAAATGTGCGAATTGCAGAACCCAAAGAATCAATTATGGAAATTCGTCAAGCTGTAAACGAGATCCTTCCAGGGGCAATAGTCCGGCGACGGTTCTATTACCGTTATCTGCTTTCTTGGGTAAAACCAACGGACACCCATTAAGAATATTGTTAGGAGGTTATGGTTAGTTATGACTACATACATTTATTTTGTACGACATGGTATCGCACCATTTTCACATGAACTGGAACGGGCAGGAGGAGCAAGCCTTTCAGAACAGGGAAAAGCAGATGCCATAAGAGTGGCAGAATTGTTAGGCAACGAAAATATAGATGTTTTAGTTTCGAGCTCCTATCATCGAGCAAAAGAGACGATTACTCCATTGGCAGAGCTGCTAAAACAAGAAATTATCCAATATGATGAACTCATTGAAAGACCCATTGCGAGCTTAAATTATCCAATACCCGAGGAGCAATTTCTACTTGGGATTGAAAAATCATTCACAGATCTTGATTTTTGCATGCCTGAGGGGGAAACAACAAGGCAAGCTCAAGAGCGAGCGATACCCGTCATATTGAAATTGCTATCTGACTATGCAGGTAAGAAAATTGTAATTGGGACACATGGGAATATTATGACCATCATATTGAAGTATTTTGATTCAAGTTATGGATTTGAATTTTGGAAGCAAACAAGTAAACCTGATATCTACAAACTTGAATTCAAAGACAAGGAATTAGGAAGTGTTGAGAGGTTATGGAGGTGAAGAGATGCGAAATTCAATTAGGCTGGTACAACCTTCGGCTGAGTATAAGGATGAGTATATTTCGTTTTATGAGGATTGGATAGCGAGTGGTGAAGATATTGTTCCATGGACTGTTGAGAAGGAGCCTTATGATTTCACCGCCATGCTGAATTTCTTATACTCACAAGATTCCGAAGAGAAGATAACGGACGGAAGTTTTGTGCCGCACTCTACCTATTGGCTACTAGATGATGATTCGGGAATGATTATTGGCGCTGCAAATCTGAGGCATAGACTGAATGAAAGACTTCTCAATAGCGGTGGACATATTGGATATGGCATACGGCCGTCAGCAAGAAGAAAAGGATATGCCACACAGCTTTTGGATTTAACGTTAAAACGGATGAAAGTGATGGGCCTGAACAATGTACTTCTTGTTTGTGATAAGGGAAACGTGGCCTCTGAAAGAACCATCCTAAAAAACGGTGGCAAGTTTGAATCGGAATATGTAGAGGATCATGGAAATGTGGTTAGACGTTTCTGGATCCAGGTATGAAAAAGAGGCTGCCGGAATCAACGGCAGCCTCTTTTGCTAACTAGTTAAGCTTTCTTTATCGTATAAAATCCATACTGTTCGATTTCGTCTAAAGCTTTACGTCCAAAAGACTCAATGAGTTCATCAGCTCGGATTTTCGTTCCACCAAGTGTAAGCCCGTCCCAACGTACAACTCTACCGTCTTTAACCAAGAAATAATCATCCATATTGTTGCCTCCCAAATGACATTTTGGAAATCTGTGTGTTAGCATGTGCAGAGTTCATCTGCCTATACGTATTTTACCATTATTTTGATTTCCACGCATCTTGAAAAGCGGGTCCTGCAGGCCCTGTGAAGATATCCGAAAAGCAGCTTAATTCCGAAGAAACCAAACCTTAATAATCATATCATCCTCTATTTCATACATAGCCACAGCTTCCAAAATAGCGCCTTCTAATCTGCCGGTTATTTGCTCATGGTCGATGATATATTTGCCATGAATGATTCTTTTATCCACCGTTGCAAACATGTTCGGGAAGGTTTCAAACAATTTTTGATAACGTGCTCTCATAGCAGCCTGGCCTTCCATAGTAAGGGTGTCAGGAAAATCATAGATTTTCACATCTTCACTATAACAGCTCATAAATAAATCAATATTTTTATCGTTGTATGCCTGTAATTGTCTTTCCACAACCGAGTTTTCCATGTGTCTTTCCTCCAAAAAAATAATGTTGATACAGAAGTATAGTATAAACAAATTAGCCGCATTGTAGAAGAGTAACAAGATACATATGCAATGGATGTCTTTACTCGTATTTGTGATCACCCGAGTATTCGATGCTCCACGCGAACTGGTGTTTGATGCTTGGACGAACGAAGAGCAGCTGTCGAAATGGTGGGGGCCGAGAGCGGCAGTAGGGTAAAGTTTTAAATATGCCGCTGGATTTGACAAACAAACGGTTTTACGTTATTTTATATGCTATAGCATATATTAATTTGAGACAGAAGGGAGCGCATAGGATGGAGCTGAATCATCTCACTGGATTTCTCGTACATCGAACCGACCTAAAAATGACTAATTTTTTCACAAAAATACTGAAACAACACGAAGTAACACCGGAACAATGGGGAATACTTCTTGTACTCGATACGGAAAGGGCAACGAGCCAAAAAGAGCTTGCTGAAGCCATCGATCGAGATCAAACCACTGTTGTGAGGATGATATATTCACTGGAAAAGAAGGAAATCGTAAGAAGAATACAGAGTGATGTGGATAAACGATCTCACAACCTGTTCCTAAGTGAGAAAGGAATGAGTCTCAAAACCAAACTGATGCCGATTGTAAAGGCAGCTCACGATCATGTAACCAAATATCTGAGTAACGATGAGATTCAACAGCTGCATGAAATTCTTAGCAAGCTATATTCAACTGTAAAAGACGAATGAGTGCTACTACCTCAAATATATGCTATAGCATATAAATTCAATGATTTATAAACCGAAAGAGAGTGAAAACAATGATAATAGCTATTATTTTACAAGTTATTTTGGGTATTTTCTTCATGATAACAGGAATGAGAATTATCTCAGGTAAAATGGCTAAGGAATTTAGCCGGATTGGCCTTCCGTCCTTTTTTAATTTCGTAACAGGTTTTTTTGAAATCATAGGCTCAGTTGGCATGATCGTGGGGATATGGTATCCCATCATAGCCCTGTTATCCGGTTTACTTCTAGGAGCGACAATGCTGGCCGCAGCCTTTTCTCTACTTGTGATGGCTCGTGATCCATTTACCAAGGCAATTCCAGCCATCATACTCTGTCTGCTGTCATTTGGAATTGCTTTATATCATTTCAACCTCTGATTATGAAAATAAGAAAGAGGCTGCCATTAGCAACGGCAGCCTTTTTTTCACGATTTGGAGGAAACCTCACCATACCATCGCTGTAGTTCTTGGCCGATAGCATGAGGGTTCTCCTCCACTAAATGATGATATCCCTTGCCAATATCGAAGGTTGTGAAGTTTTGCAGATTTGCTTGGCACCAGCTAATTTGCGGTTCGCGTATGGTGCATCCTGGTGTGGCGTAAAACAGGATTTTCGGCATAGAGGCCTCAGTAAACCATTTGTTACGCAAAAGCACAGCTTGTACGACTTCATTAGGGCTGCCATCGATAGGTATTTGGTTCGGAAACATCCACATTGGTTTTCTGTTATCCTGATCCTTGAAGGGTTCGCGATACTGTTCATGCTCCTCCGGGGTCAAAGTCCGGTTGATGATGATCGTAGGCATACCTTCAACAAACACGCTCTTATCCCGCATCAGCGGCCATCCGAGCTCTGGATCGCGCAGTGTCTGGAAAAGCTCTTTCGCTTCAGCAGGCGTAAATACGGACCAATCCGGGCATGGATACAAGGCTTGCGGTTCAATCATCGCAACTGCCTTCACATTGCCCGAGTGATTCATAGCATACTGCAAGCCTATCGCCATTCCCCAATCGTGCCCGACGATTGTGAGATCAGAAAGACCTAGTTTATCAATAAACTGGCTAATGTAGTCGACATGCTCCAAGAAGGTATACCCGACATCTGATTTGTCGGACCTGCCCATCCCGATGAGATCGACCGCGATGCAGCGAGCGGAATTCGTTAGGTAGGGGATGATATTTCTCCACATGTAAGACCAAGTCGGGTTGCCATGCAAGAATAGGATAGGATTCCCCGATCCTTGATCGATATAATGCAAATGCTGACCATTTATCTCAAGAAAACGGGATTTAAAGGGATATTCTTTTCCAATTGGTGCAGTCTCATGATTAGACATACGATTACAACTCCCTTAATATTTATTGTTGAAATACTGGTCAAATGTTCCTTTCTAAGCAGCATCGTTTTGAATTTACTATAGAACAGATAGTTAATTCTTATCGATTGAGGTGATAGAATGGCGATCATTGAGGTATTTCCCAACAGTCAGACGGCCATTCAAGATGCGGTAACGATGGCGAATGAAGGCGACGTCATATTGGTACATAGAGGCGTGTACCATGAAAGTGTACAGGTATCCGGTATTAAAAACAACATTCGCATCATTTCCAAGCATAAACATGCTGCGATTTTAGATGGAAGGTGTATGCTGCTTGAAGCATTTGAGTTAAATGGTGTCGCTGGTGTCGAAATTTACGGTTTTAAAATGATAAACTATCTTTCGAGCGGTATTCAGCTTCTTAACGCAAAATCAAATCATATCTTTAGCAACAAAATCAGCGATATAGATGGTGGCGTTAATTCGGTTGGTATCTTTATAAATAATTCAATAGGTAATTTAGTCATGAAGAATGTAGTTGAGAGAATTGGAAGCGCAGGATCAGGATCGGGAATTCATCTTCAATCGGTCACAGGCAACTGGGTGATTAAGAATAAGCTGAAGCACAATTCAGCCCAAGGTATAGAGGTCATAGATGGCAGCCATAATGCGATTGTCGGTAATCAGATCTCCCATAATAAAGGTGACGGAATTCTGGTGAGTCGGGTAGACAATAATCTCATATATGATAATAAGATAACTAACAATGGAAATAACGGAGTAAATGCACAGAGTACAAATACAATTGTATTGGATAGCAAAATAAAAGGGAACCGCGAAAATGGCCTATTCATCGGATTTAATTATAACTTTGCCGGTTTCAATGAAATCAAAGAAAATAAGCAAAGTGGAATTCAAGTTATCTCTGACTTTAACGATATTCAGAATAATAAGATTGAAAAAAATGAGGATAACGGCGTTTTAATCCATCAACCACATACTGCAAATTTAGTGTTCGAAAATCAATTTAAGCGCAATAGCCCAAATAACATAAAAGATGAAGGAGAAAACAATCATATAATCCAGAATACGATTAAGGAATAATTAGCATCATGGAGCTTGGAGCAAAACAGGTTGGCGCAGTGCTACGCGCGGCAGCCTGTTTCGTATGCAACAAATCATAAAAAAACACAGACGCATAAAAGTTATCACATGGCATGTAGGTTGCAATCCATGTATCATCTAAGTAACCGTTCATGGGTAAATCTGGATGCGGAGGGTGGTTGGGTGTACAAAGCATTGGTTGTTGACGACGAAAGAATTGAACGTGAAGGCATTAAATTTTTAATAGAAACGCTGGGGCTGTCTTTACTAACTGCCGAAGCGGAAAACGGTGTCAAAGCATGGGAGTACTTGCAAGCCCACGAAGTGGACATCCTGTTCACGGATATCCGCATGCCTTTTATGGATGGCCTGGCGCTTGCAGCAAAGGCCAAGAAGCTTCATCCCAAGCTTAAAGTTATAATTGTAAGCGCATTCGGCGATTTCGAATATGCCAAACAAGCTATTCAAATTCATGTTGTTCACTATTTGCTCAAGCCCGTTGAGGTAGCTGAGTTTCTGGAGGTTGTGACCCAGGTTGTCCGATTATGTGATGAAGATCGGGAGCAGAGGGAAAGAACACTTAAGCTTCAACAGGTGTACGAGATAGGAAACCGTTACGTACAGGAACAAACGCTGCTTAACTTATTGCAAGGTACCGCGTCTACGCGCAATGCCTTAGCGGGTGAGACGTTATTCGAATGGCTAGATGAACATGCAAGATATCGAGTGGTTCTAATGGATATGCGGAGAAAGTTTTTTGATTCTGTTGATCATGGATTCGAAGCCGAATTGAAATCAATGCTTCCCTGGGATTGTTTGTATGTAAACTTGAATGAATATCAAAGTGTGCTGTTCTTACATATTGAAAAAAGTTGGGATGATATCACGAGCTTAGAGTCGTATGGGTTACTGCTGCAAGAGTACCTGCTTGTAAAGTATCATGCTAATCATGTGCTTGTTTTCAGCAAATTACTTAACGGCTTTCAGATGCTTCCAACTGAATTTCAGGAGATGGAAAAAGCATTGGAACACAAATTTTTCCTGCCTGCAACAGCCATGATGTTTACCGAACAAGGCTGCACTCCACGGAAGGAAGAACCTGTGTATATTGAGCGTTTACTCGAGGAGATCTCAACTTACATGACCTATGGCGAAACTCTTTTGATTCGGAATGGAATAGAACAAATGTTCGATGTGCTTCAAAACAGCAATAGCCTTTCCAACATTTATGTAAAATACATATGCTCGGAAATTGCAAAGAAATATATCCAGACGTATAAACGTGAATCCCATGCTTGCTTTCATAGGTTTGTCGAGCAAATCTATACGACACAAAACCTGGTTCAGCTGAAAGAATTGATGAACGACCTGATCGTTGAGCGGGAGAAGCCTGCTACAGAGTCCACCAGAAAGGTGATCGGTGAGGTTCTTAAGTTGATCCACCGCAATTATGGACAGGATATCGGCTTGGATTCTTTGGCGGAGAAGGCTTATTTGTCTCCAAGTTATTTGAGCCACCTGTTCAAGAAAGAGACCGGAGCAAGCCTTGTGAAATATATAACCTGCTACAGGTTGGAAAAGGCGGGTGAACTACTTCGGAGTACGACAAAGAAAATTTCAGATATTTCGCAAGAGGTGGGCTATACCAACTTCGCTTATTTCTGTTCCATATTCAAAAATTATTACGGGAAAACTCCCGCCAAGTATCGGGAAGGGGACACCGCATGAGTCGCTGGCTGGACGTGCTTAAGAATATGCGCTTCAAGCAAAAGCTGATTCTGTCGTACCTGGTTGTTAGCTTAATTCCACTGGCATTGCTAGGCGCTTATTCGTACAATCAATCCAAGCTTCTTCTCCAAAAACAAGCGATCCAAGGCTTGCAGAATACGGTTGGCACGTTAGCAAGAGGGATGAACGATAAGACGGAACAGGTTGAGCGGACCGTGGATTCCGTCGTTATGAATACAGGTTTGCAGCGTATTTTTGCTACGAATTATGCAAGCCTTACGACTCTTTCCGAGGATCTGAGAAACTATGTGAGTCCCTATTTTAGCATGATCAAAAATTTGAATACGGACATTCTGCAGCTCACCGTCTATACATCTGGCAAAATGCCCGAGTATGGTGAGTTTATTCTCTCGTTGGACCGGATTAAGGAAGGGAGTCCGTGGTATAAGGACATAGCCGAACAAAAGAAAACAGGTTGGTATCTTGAAAGCTCTGAGTTGGTCGTTTTCAGACCGTTTCCAACGATTCTGTACAATCAGATGTCTGGTATCCTGTACTTGAAGCTGAACAAGGATCGCTTTTTTGATTCGCTAACTACGACTACGATGACTACGGCACAGTCCGCACACGATGGACTATTTATCTCCGACCCAAATAATCATATTGTTTACTCCAACAACATTGAAGCTGCGGAAATTCAACGACAAATGCTGCAGGCTCCGTTAAAGAACAAGGATATGGTCGAAATCGATGGCCTTCGTTATATCCTGATACAGGAGCCACTTCGCCAAGCCAATTGGACGCTTCATTATTATATACCGGAACAGGACATATCCATGGATGCGACGAGTATTGTCAAAGCGACGATTGCACTCATTCTTACGTGTATGGTCATATTGGTTGCCCTTATCTCAGTATTTTCGCATACCATGATCAAGCGTATTTATCACCTGAATAAATGGATGAAGCAAGTGCAGTTCGGAAATTTGCAGATGGATATTCGAAGCGATAGCAGGGATGAAATAGGGGAATTAACAAATCGTTTCGGTATCATGCTACGCCGGATCAATGAGCTGGTGACAGAAGTATACCAGAACAAACTTATTCAGAAAGAAGCGGAGTTTAAAGCACTCCAGGCTCAAATTAATCCACATTTTTTATATAACACGTTGTCCGTCATTAACTGGAAATCATTGAAGATCGGGGCTACGGATATAAGCCATGTGGTCACGATGTTATCCCGCTTCTATCGGACTGCTTTAAACCGTGGTGAGAGTATGACTTCTCTGAAGGATGAACTGCAGAACACTCAGTCGTTTGTGGAAATTCAGCTGGTCATGCACGATTACAGCTTCAACGTCAGTTACCAAATAGATGATGATGTCTATCAGTACGATACGGTGAATCTATCCATTCAGCCGCTTGTCGAGAATGCAATCGTACATGGAATCGACCAAAAGGAAGAAGGCGGAGGCAAGCTGACGATTAAAGCTATTGCTAACCAGGATACGATTGACATTCATGTAACGGACAACGGGCCTGGTATCGATAAGCAACGACTAGGTGAGATTTTGATTAAACAATCCAAGGGATACGGATTAAAAAATGTGAATGAGCGCATTAAACTCGTGTTCGGGAAAGAGTATGGCATTGAAGTGATCAGTGAAATTGGGCAAGGAACGACGATGATCATGACGATTCCGAAATATAGAAACACAAAATCGCAATAAATCAATAATTTTCAAAAAAATGAGATAAATCAATGAAATAAACCCTGTGCTATAGTAAATAACAAGTGAATGCGCATTCATTTCAGATTTGTGGGGAAGGAGAGGGTTATTTGCAAGATTCCATTGTCGTAACCCCGAGAGTTGAAACCGTTTCCATAACTAAAAGTGAATTCAGACGGAAATTGAAAAGCTATCGCGTTCTTTATTTTATGCTGCTTCCAGGCTTGCTTTATTTTCTTGTTTTCCACTACATCCCAATCTACGGTGTTGTGCTAGCTTTTAAAAACTTCAAAATTATGCAAGGCATTATGGCGAGCCCCTGGGTAGGATTTGATCATTTTGAAAAAGTTTTTGCAGATCCGAATTTTTATCGCGTCTTAAATAATACCTTGATTATCAGTTTGTATAAAATCGTCTTTGCTTTCCCGATTCCGATTATTTTTGCCCTCTTATTAAGTGAAATCACGAGAGAACGGTTTAAAAAACTCGTCCAGACGATTTCCTATTTGCCTCATTTCATGTCTTGGGTCATTTTGGCCGGGATATTCATTAGCATCTTCTCGCTGAACGGTCCTATGAATGCAATTGTCAAACTATTCGGTGGCGATCCGGTTTTATTCATGGCTGATGATCGATACTTCCGTTCGATTCTGGTCCTAACAGACATTTACCAAGGGTTCGGTTGGGGATCCATTGTTTATTTTGCAGCGATCGCCGGGATCGATCCGCAGCTTCAGGAAGCAGCCATTATGGATGGTGCCAACCGTTTTAAAAGAATCATTTACATAACGCTTCCGATGCTGTTACCCGTGATCTCCATTATGCTTATCCTTCGTATGGCTCATGTGCTGGATGCCGGCTTCGATCAAATTTTCAATATGTATAACCCCAAAGTGTACGGAGTATCAGACATTCTCGATACTTTCGTGTATAGGAAGGGTTTGCTGGAAACGAACTATAGCTATGCGACAGCGGTTGGGCTCTTTAAATCCGTCGTGGCCCTTGTGCTAATCGTGCTTGTCAATAAAGCCGTTCACATGATGGGAGGAAAGGACCATACCCTTTGGTAATCAGGCTTGAGGGAAGCGGGAAGGAGGAAATTTGCTATGAATAAGACGAAAAAATCATCTACAGAGACAATCGGTGAATTTTCGCTTTACCTGGTAATGATTGTGATTACGATAATCACCTTGTACCCTTTTTGGAATCAAGTGGTGACGTCGATTAGTGCTGAAAACACCTTGTATACAACAGGGATGCTGCTTTTTCCGAGCAAGCTTTCCTTTGAAAGCTACTATGTTATTTTTCAATACAAAGCGATCTGGTCCGGTTATGGCAACACCATCCTGCGTACAATTCTGGCCGTAAGTTTAAGCCTGACTTTTACCGCGTTATTCGCTTACCCGTTATCCAAGAAGGATTTGCCTTTTAATCGAACCGTTACATCACTCGTACTGTTCACCATGCTGTTCAGTGGAGGCTTAATTCCCAATTATTTGCTGATTAAAAAGCTGGGCATTTATAACTCCATCTGGGCTCTTGTGCTGCCAAGCATGATCAGTGCGTTCAATGCCTTAATTATGAGGAACTTCTTCCGATCGATTCCGGACAGCTTGGAAGAGTCTGCACGTGTTGACGGAGCGGGATACTTTTTTATTTTTCGCAAAATCATTGTGCCTTTATCAAAACCGGTTCTGGCTACAGTCGCATTGTGGATCGCGGTCCAGCATTGGAACGCTTGGTTCGACGCCTTAATTTATATAACCGACCCGAAGAAGCAGGTGCTGCAGGTCGTTCTCAGAAAAATCATCGTAGATAATAATATGGATCAATTAAACGCTATGCTTTATCAATTTGATCAGAAGGACATGTTCTCTACTCGTCAGCTGCAAGCTACCGTTATTATGTTTTCTGTCATTCCTATGTTAGTGATTTACCCTTTCGTGCAAAAGTATTTTGTTAAAGGGATCATGATCGGTGCCGTTAAAGGATAAACAATAGGGATTGAAAGGGTGATCAAATTGAAAAAGGTTATTCCAGTGACGATAAGCGTCGCTTTATTTGGAGCCGTTCTGGCTGGTTGTTCAATGGGAAGTGGTGTACAAGGGGAACAAACCGCTGCACCAACGGTCGAGAAAAAAATGAAGTTAAGCTATCTGAATCAGAATTTCGATAAAACCGTCAAAGATTCTTATGCGATTAAGTATGTCGAAAACAAGTTCAATGTCGATATTGAACAACTCCCACGTTCGAAAGACAATTATAAGGACGAGCTTCTGCTAAAAGTGGCTTCTGGGGAAATTCCGGACGTTTGGGTGGATTTAGGTTTTCCCGAATATGAGAAACTGGTGAATCAGGGAGCCGTTGCCGAAATTCCACAGGAGATGATTGAGAAGAATGCCCCGCATTACTGGGCTTGGCTGAAGAAGCATCTGGGTGATGACCCCTTGAAGTTATATAAGCGAGACGGTAAAAATTATTCCATGCCGATCATCCAGACGTTGGGGCCGGATCGTACGGTCGTTGGTTTGCGTAAGGACTGGCTGGATCAAGTAGGTATCACGAAGAATCCTGAAACATTGGAAGAGTTTGAAGATGCGCTGCGCAAGTTCCGCAATAACGATCCCGATAAAAACGGCAAAAAAGATACCTACGGTTGGACGGGGCAAGCTGTAGGCGTGAAAGATATTTTCAGCCCAGTGTTCGGTGCGTTCGGTGTATTTCCAGGTACATTTACGGATAAGGACGGGAAAATTGTTCGTGGAGAGATTGAGCCGGGAGCGAAACAAGCGCTTACGCTGCTTAATAAATGGTACAAGGAGGAGCTGCTCGATCCGGAATTTGTGCTAAACAAAGGACAGAACGTGGATGATAAAATCATCTCCAGCAAAGCCGGAATTGTAACCGCTTCCTGGTACCAATTTATTACGAAGGCCGCTTTTTTTGATGGAAAATATTACGATAAGCTTCGTGTCAATGTACCGAATGCCAGTTGGGTGTTAACCGCTGGACCCAAAGGACCTGAGGGACAACAAGGTACCGTACAGTTAAACCCAATCGCAAGTTCAGGCGGCCAATTCGGCAAACATATGGAAAAAGACAAGGAGAAAATGGCCAAATATTTGCAGGTTGCGGATGCTACAGCTTTTGATGCGGAGACTTTTGAGAATATTGTGTATGGGGAAAAAGGAAAAACCTATAAGAAGGGAGAGAAAGGAGATTACATATATCTCCCTCCTTACGATAAAGAAGAAGAGCAGATCAAGTTCGGTATCGGTCAGCAGTACACGTTCCTGGGCAAATCGTTTAACGATTATGATTTTCAGACTCCGTATATGACTCTTAACGAGCTGATGTCATTACGTAAGGCTTCCGAGCATATTGGCAAAGGAAAATACGATATCATGCAGCCGATTGCGATTCCAGCTTACAACGAAAATATCGACGCGCTTGACCAATTGACGCTGAAAACTTATATCGATATCATTACCGGACAGCGTCCTGTAAGTGATTTCGATAAATATGTGGAAGAGTGGAAAAAAGCCGGCGGTTCCAAAGTCATGGCCGAAGCCCAGAAGAAATTTGAAGAAAATTTCAAAAAGTAACTGGGCATGACGATCAAATACACCTAAGTTTTGTGTGACGGCTTGATGACACAAACATAGGTGTTTTGATTTTTCATGGTATAATTTAGAAGAAATCATTTCTATCTCATTATCCCAAGGGAGTATGTCCATGAACCTATCTGATATTAAAAAACACCTACCATCCATGTCGAATATCTCTGATATTTCACAGGTTACTAAGGGATTTTCTTACGATGTTAAGTACTTTTTACATGAGGAAAGTGGCTCACCTAAATTTGTCTTGCGCACTTCACCTAAGCAGCAAATTCAGCAAAAAATGCAAGAGTATGAAGCCGTTACTCGTATCTATGAACGCGGAGTCAAAACTTCAAGGCCAATTGAATTCGGTTCGATCGAAGCCTTAGACATTTGTTATATGATACTGAGTTATGTTGAAGGGGAAGATGCTTCTGAAATACTTCCTTCGTTATCCTCTGACGAACAATATCAGATCGGTGTTGAAGCGGGCAAAGAACTAAGAGTCATGCATGAAATAGCTGCACCTGTCATGGAAAGTTGGCATGACCGAAGATTATTGAAACATAATCGCCAGTATGAAAGTTACCGGAACAGTGGTGTTAAGCTACCAGAGGAGGATGCCATTTTATCTTTTATCAATAACAATCTAATACACATGACCGATCGACCCAATCGATTCCAACATGATGATTTCCATCCGAGCAACCTGATTGTTCATCATCGCTGCTATTCAGGGGTCATCGATTTTAACCGCTATGATTGGGGAGATCCTTACCATGATTTTTTGAAAATCGCCTATTTCAGTAGAGAAGTAAGCATTCCGTTTTGCATTGGGCAAATCAATGGGTATTTTCATAACGAAGTTCCGCAAGAGTTCTGGAAGTTGTACGCATTGTATACGGCTATGATTATTTTTCCAACGATTACGTGGACTCTTAAAGTTGTGCCGGAGCAGCTTGAATCCATGTTGGCTAGAATTCGCGTTGTGCTGGAAGACCATAAGAATTTCGAGGAAATTGTTCCTCTCTGGTATAAAGAAAACTAGCAGGGAAACAAAAAGGAAAGCAGGACGCGTTTAGACATGCGCCGCGTGCTTTCCTTTTTCTTATAGCCTGCTAATGAACTAACGCCGCACGTAATGTCGTGATGCCGTGTTCCAGATAAGCCTTAAGGCATGTCAACGTATATACCCAGCCTTCTTTGTTGCCTACAAGTAAAGGAATAGACTCCTTGTCATCTGAAAAACCGTCCTCGTTCACTTCGATTATCGTGTTCATTTCGTCCTTTGCCGTGAAGGTTATGGTGACGAGGTGTACATGCCCGTAATCCCATTCGAATGTAATTTTCTCGTCTTTCACGATGTCTTTAACTCTAATCTCGCCATCTGCATTGTATTCATCATAGCGCAGCTGGATTGTTTTTCCAGGTGTCCATCTCTCAGAGCTGGAAGAGAACCAGAAGTTTCCGATCTTCTCGGGATCGACGAATGCTTCGAATACTTCATTTGCCGGTTTGGCAATGGCCATTTTGGTTACATTGTTCATCGGTTAGCCTCGCTTTCAAACATTTTTTTGAACTCGTCATGCAGCTCTTGCCATCCATAAAGAACAGCGTTGCTTCCAGCCATAGAAGGCATCTGTTTGCCGTCGAGGATGCCAGTTAAGCCTTTTAAACATAAAGTCCAACCCGCTGCAAGTGAAGGTGCCATTTGATAATCTGTGAAGCGATGGCGGAGAATAAGAACCGTGTTGTTACTGCTCGAAATCAATTCCCAGCGTAAAATGTCGTTGCCCCACTTGAAAATAAGCAGGTGAGGGGCTTCCACCGTAAGCACTTCGCCTTGTCGTTTGACGTTTTCCTCTGAATGGTTCACATGGGAGAGTGTGACCGCTCCAGTCGATACAAGGTCCCGATCCGTGGCAAAAGGGCCCCATGCGGGTAGTTGATCCGATTCAGTTAGAGCAGCCCATACATCTTCTATCGGATGCTTCAGCGTTCGTTCAAGAATTAACACCCATTTTTCATCCGAACGGTTAAGGATGGGCATCAGTTCTTCGCCATGTCGTTTCATTGCAGGTTCTCCTTTTTGATACGTTTTTGCCGATCGAGATGTTCTTCCAGCCTATCGACGTGTTGATTCCATTTTGCACGATATGTACTTAACCAATCATCCACACCGGTTAAGGGACTTGCATCCAAAGAATAGATACGGCGCTGTGCATCTGCTTGGACACGTACGAGGCCGCTCTCGCGCAATAATCGCAAGTGGCTGGAAATCAGCGGCTGAGATAAACCCAGCTCTTCTGTTAAATCTTTGACCGTCGCATCCGACCGGAGCAAACAGTCCAGGATTCTTCGACGAGAAGGCTCGGCAATAATCGTATAAATGTCGTGCAAAATCATCACCTCTTATCTCTCTGATAACTAGTATAAATAATCGTTTATATAAATACAAATGCATATAAGTGTACGAGAGGGAAATGAACTTTCTTGACGAATTTTAACAAGCAGAATGAGTTTGCAACATATAGGAGGTCTCACATTGGCTGAACATGAACGTAAAAATGAACGAATCGTGCTTCCTATTCTGTTCGATGATGATGAGGATGATGTGGGCCCGCTTCTTGATGATGTAAGGAGTGATCAAGCGGAGGCTGGTTACTTCATTGAGGCAATGAAACGAGCAGGGGTAGAGCGTGAGAAGATTGCTGAGACTCTAGTTCAGCTCACTAAGGTTTATATAATGCCTCCCTACGAGGCGACGAGGATTTATTACGAGTTCAAAGATGAAAATGAACAGGAATAATATCATTTAAAAAAGACACCGCGAAGGTGTCTTTTTTTAGTTCACAGACCGGTTAACTAGAATCTAACGGGAATCACTAGTGCGCGAGGACTGGGAGGAGCCTACTCGTCTGGCTCGCCGTGTTTTTACATTCGTACCAAGCACACCCAGAATAATA
Organism: Paenibacillus chondroitinus NBRC 15376; assembly: GCF_004000765.1. Lineage (GTDB taxonomy): Bacteria > Bacillota > Bacilli > Paenibacillales > NBRC-103111 > Paenibacillus_E > Paenibacillus_E chondroitinus. The sequence continues at coordinate 29,096 of NZ_BILW01000049.1, forward strand.
ACAATTGCACCGATGATGTGATAGTAGGCAAGCTGTTCATTTAAAAAGACGAAGCCCCCAACAATTGAAACCAAAGTAGCAAGATGATTGAACACACTTACCTTCGATGCCTCCAATTTGGATAAAGCGAAGTTGCTGAGCAAGCTGGAAACGAGCGAAGAGAGGACGCCCAAATAGAGAATAGACATTAAGAACACCGGACTTGCAAATGGCTCGAAATAAAGGGAAAGCGTTCCTGATGCCAAATGCTGACTAGCCGCCATGAGGTTGAAAACAAGGAAACCAATGATGGTCATCACATAGGTCATGGCAAACACATTCAATCGTAAAGTTAGCTTTCTTGCAAGCACACTGTAACCTGCTAAAGAAAGGGCTGACAAAAGAATTAGCAGTGTGCCTTTCATATTCGTTAAATCAATTGTCGTGCCTTTCATGACAAAGATGAATATAACCCCTGCAACAGAGAGTAACGTAGAAAGCTGCTGCAACTTAGTTGCACGTTCCTTCAGGAATTGTGCTGCTGCAATCATCGTGAAGATCGGCACGGTTGCATGGATTATACCTGCTTCAGCAGAAGTGGTGAACTGTAAGCCAAATGCTTGAAAAGCAAAGAACAGCGACGGATATAAGACCGCAAGTGGAAGAATAGCCAGAACATCCCGCGGTTGTATTTGCAGCTTCACCCATCTTAATAGAACGGGAATGGTGGCGGCGATAAGGGAGATCGTAAATCGGTGAGCAAGGCTATCTAGTGGAGACGCAACCGTTAAAGCTAATTTTCCAAACAGAAAAGAGAGTCCTACAATGATGGAATAAATAACGATGGCTGAGTAGGCGAAGCGTTTTGTTTTGGTATCAATTTGTGCAGCTGTCATGACGTTCCTCCTAGTAACTGTAATTTATACGTATATCGTATCTCACCCTCACTACATGCTACAATATAGAAAACAGCAATCTGTACCGTTACAGATTACAACTAAGGAGCTTGTCCGATGTACATGTATATGAAGCTAATGAATGAGCTGGAGGAACTGATACGGAAGGAACCTTATAAGGCTGGACAGAAACTTCCTTCTATTCGCACGCTTTCGGAGCAGTATACTTGCAGCAAAAGTACGATTATTAAGGCACTGAATGAGTTGGAGATGCATCATCTCATCTATGCGATGCCGAAGAGCGGCTATTACGTGGTCAAAGGGGTGAATGCCGCTCAGGACGAAACGTCTCCAATTTTGAACTTTTCAGCTGCCGCTCCTGATCCAAATGTATTTCCTTATTTGGATTTTCAGCATTGCATCAATAAAGCGATTGACACCTACCAGAAGGATTTATTTGTATATGGCACTGCCAAAGGAATGTCATCCCTGATCGAAATCGTGCGTAAGCAATTAATGCGCTACCAGGTGTTTACGGACGAGCGGAACATCTTTGTCGTATCCGGGGTTCAGCAGGCGTTATCACTCCTTGCCGCAATGCCATTCCCTAACGGAAAGCAGAAGGTGCTGATTGAACAACCTAGCTATCATCTGTTTATCGAGTATTTGGAGACGCGCCGCATGCCGGTTATCGGGATAGAGCGCAGCAATTCGGGAATAGATTTTGACAGACTGGAGAAGATTTTCCAAACTGAGGACATCAAGTTTTTTTATACCATGCCGCGGTTTCACAACCCTTTGGGCTGTTCCTATACGAGCAAAGAGAAGAAGAGGCTTGCTAAGCTTGCTGCCAAATATGATGTCTACATCGTTGAGGATGACTACCTTGCCGACTTCGAACAGGACAGCAAGGCCGATCCCATTTTTACTCAGGACGATACATCACATGTCATTTATTTGAAAAGTTATTCCAAAATCATTTTCCCCGGTTTACGGATCGGCATTGCGGTTATTCCATTTCAGCTCGCTGAAACGTTCAGACTGTACAAGAAACAAGATGATATTGACAGCTCCATGTTGTCGCAAGCCGCTCTTGAAATCTATTTGCGCAGCGGAATGTTCGATCGCCATCTTGCCAAAATCCGGAGCAGATATACAGCAAGGGCGAAGCTGCTCGATGCGGCACTTACGAAGGAAGCAGACCGCAGTGGAGGAGCCTTCACTTACGAACACTCTAAATATCCGTTTATACATACACATATCTTGCTGCATCAAACAATTCCAACTGAGAAGCTTATCGCTAAATTAAAGAAAAACTCGATTCTGCTGGAGTCTATGGACAGGAATTATTTGCAGAATTTCGAGAGGAAAAATATAGTGAAGCTAAATGCTACGAACGTGAACGAGGTTGAGATTGAACGAGGGATAGAACGGATTAGCGCTGTTATTATGGAGTCGATTCGCTAAACGGAGATCGGAATTAGGAAGTGAACGAGAAATATAAGTGCATAATAAATGTAACAATGGGATAAATTACTAAAGATTTTATTCGTCATAACTGACCATTCATAGCTGCATTGTGAGGAAAATAATATGGACGGAACACAAGGGAAAATTGGGATTATATCCATCATTATGGTCATGATGCTATTCAATGGTTTGACTAGTCATGTTATTGTAAATCCGTTGGTATTGGATACATCGGGTAGAGATGCTTGGATTTCTGTTCTAATGACGGCTGTTCTCTACCTGCCTTGGTGCGCACTTCTTGTTTATATTATGAGAAAATCAGGTCAACAGGAGCTGCGGGCATGGTTGGCAGAGCAAACAAGCCCTCTTATAGCTTGGATCATTATAGCTCCGATTTGCGTGGAACTGTTTTTGATTGGAGGCATGACGGTTATCCAAACGGAGGTATGGACCGTCACCAACTATTTGCCTGCTACACCTCAATATATTTTAATAATTACGTTAGTTTTGGTTTGTTATTATTCGGCCTATAATGGTATTCGCACGATAACAATAGTTGCGGGTATCTTACTGCCTACGGTCGTCTGCCTCGGATACTTCGTTTCCATTGCCAATATGCCGGAGAAAGATTACGCGCTGCTCAAGCCTTTTCTTGAACATGGTTGGCAGCCGGCTTTGAACGGTATGGTTTATACGGGAGGAGCATTAGTGGAGATTATGCTGCTGCTATTGTTCCAACACCGTTTTAAATCGAAGATGCGGGTCTGGCAAATGTTGCTGCTCGGTGTGATTCTCGTATATATAACATTAGGTCCTTTGGTAGGAGCGATAACTGAATTCGGCCCTCAAGAAGCTGCCAAGCAGATGGTGTCCCCGTATGAGCAATGGCGTCTTGTCAAAATTGGTTCGTATATCGAGCATGTCGATTTCTTGTCTGTATATCAATGGTTGGCGGGAGCAGCAATACGAATTAGTCTTTCACTTTTTTTAATTGCGGAAATAATTACGTATAAAAAGGCAGAAATGCGGCGTTGGTTCATTCTTTTTTTAACAATTTGCATCATTATATTTTCAATGATTGTCACGCACCTAAATTCGTTTTATTTATGGATGTATAAAATTTATTTTCCTGTAACTTTGATCTTCACGCTAGTCTTAACAATTGTTTTAACCGCTATTGCATGGATGGCCAAACCCACCAAGGAGTGAGCAGCATGAGCAGTGTTAGCGATACACAATCCGGCATTGTAACGAAAGAGCAGATGATTCGGCAATTGTTCGCAAACTGTTCTGACGTACAAATTCTGACTTACTTATTTGGTGAGGATGACCCGTCATCCACAATTATGATGATCTATGCCGAAGGTTTATGTGATGCCGTTCAAATAGGGAAAATTGTCCTGCCGGAATTGAATTATGTTTATAAAGAAAATGGCTTCGAATATCTGCAAAACGGATATGTGCTTGGCTCTTTACCGCTCATTTCCTTTGATGGAGAAGCAACAGAGCAAGAAATGACAGATTGCGTCTTTCAAGGGGATCTTCTCCTTATTTTTGTAGGTTCGGATGCGATGTACAAGCTTAATATTTGCAACCGTCCTCAGCGGGCACCTGATGAATCTAGTATCGAGATTTCGATCAAAGGACCGAAAGATGGATTTGTGGAAGAGTTTTCGACGAATATTGCCTTGATTCGCAAACGGATTCGAAGCAATTCCTTATGTTGTGAAACGTTCATTCTCGGAAGAAGAACGAGAACGAAGATCGGACTTATGTATATTAAGGACATACTTGCACCTAATATTTTAGAGGAAGTCCGTTGTCGGTTAAATAAAATCGATGTCGATGGCATTTATAGCATCAGCCAGGTGGAAGAAGCACTTACTGATAAGAAATTTTCGTTATTTCCTATAACGGACTTCACGGGCAGGCCCGATTATGCAGTCAACTGCTTATTATCCGGACGATTTATTCTTATTATCGACGGCAACCCGTTGATCCTAATTGCACCAGGGACGTTTTCGTTGATTATGAAATCCCCGGAGGATATTCATTTCAGTTTTCAATACGTGACTTTTGCTCGCATGATTCGTTTTTTAAGTTTCTGGATGTCGATCCTCTTGCCTGGTTTTTGGGTGGCTCTTACTGCGTTTCACCAAGATCAAATTCCATTTCGGCTTATGGCGACAATATCGGTAGCGAGAAGTGGTCTACCTCTATCAGCACAAATGGAAATGTTCACATTGCTATTCCTCCTGGAGGTTTTTCGAGAGGCTGGAGTACGATTGCCTAGCTCCATTGGACAAACTCTAACGGTGATCGGAGGGTTAGTTATTGGGGATGCCTCCATACGCGCAGGGTTGGTTTCGCCTTCGGTGGTGGTGGTTGGGGCAATTACCGCAATCATGGGGGCTACGCTTGTTAATCAGACCTTGGGCACAGTCGTAAGTGTAATCAGGTTGGTTATTTTTCTAGCTTCAGCTGTCATTGGAATGTATGGTCTCATTTTGGGTATGGTATTGTTGGTGATTCACATGTCCAGAATTAAATCGTTCGGGATCCCTTTTTTATCTCCGTTGTCCCCGCCCAATTACAAAGTCCTATTTAAGAGCTTTTTAAGGTTTCCGTGGGCTAAAATGCGTTTTCGTCCGCAAGAGCTGCACACGATCGATTCAGACCATAAAGGGAAAGATCCCGAATGAGGAAACTCGGTCTTTTACTAATTGTCCTAACCTTTCTAGTTTTCCAAACGGGTTGTTGGAATTCCAAAGATATTCAAACCATGGCCTATGTAACAGCGATCGGATTGGATTACGAAGATGGCAAATATGTCACCTATGTACAGGTGCTCAACTTTGCCAATGTGTCAAAAACCGAGTCGTCTCAGTTAGAGAAGAAAATCCCCATATGGATTGGGAAAGGAGAAGGGGAAACGGTCACTGAAACGTTTAATGCGATTTATGCGACTTCCCAACTGAGAGTGTATTGGGGGCATGTGAAATCAATTGTGTGCACGGAACGATTTTTAAAGAACGGTAAAAGAGTCAAAGAGGCTTACGATATGATAAACCGTTATCGGGAAATCCGTTACAACGTTCTGCTGTATGGAACAAAAGAGCCATTAAACGATTTGTTTCAGCAGAAATCGATTCTGAATTTATCACCGACAGATTCCTTACTGGATAATCCGTCACAAATTTATTCCCAGCGTTCGTATATTACGCCGCATTACGGTTACAAGATTATTTCAGAGATAAATGAACCAGGGCAATATGCCATGCTTCCTTCGATCGCACTTGAGAAGGGAGAGTGGACCGAAGATAAACAGCCCAGATCGATGTTTAGAATCGACGGGGCGTTTTATTTAAAGGGCAGCCAATCCCTAGGGTGGATGTCTGAAAAAGAGTTAGAGGGATTTCGATGGCTTCAAGAAAAGCTGTCGCGTTCTCCGATCAACATTCCGGATACGAAAAAGCCTGTCGCTGCAATTGTTATGATTGAGCCGAAATCACGTATTCTGCCCACTATTCGAGATGGAAAAGTGTACTACACGATTAAATTGAAAATAAATGCCTACGTCGATGAAATGGTTGAGGATATTGCACCACAAGACATGCGGAAACTTGCGGAGCAAGTGATTGAAGATCAGCTTAGAAAAACATACGAAATTGGGCTTAGCAAAAAAATAGACGTGCTGCAATTGGGCGAGCGGCTTTACAGAAATTACCCTAAAAAATGGCATGAACTCAACCAGAGTAACGACTTCATTTTGGATGCCGACTCCCTTGATAAAGTAGAGGTTAATGTCAAACTGCAGCACACTGGCAAGTATAAAGCTAGAGCGCATTAGCCCCACTCATGGCTCATTGCCGTTTCAATTCCTTGAATTTCTGAATGATATGCTTTCCCTTTAGATGATACCAAACGATAACAGGGGCGAAGAAGTTGATGCCCAGCACACTGCCAACAACAATCCACATAAACCATTCCGTGTTTAGGATAGACAGATAGATGGGGGAATGATAAAAGTCCATTCAAGCTGCTCCTCTCTATGATTGGGGATTTTTGTATTAGTGTAGCCAGCGACGGGGGGTGACATCCGTGCAGGAAATGAAGCAAGAAGGCGTAAAGTTAACTTGGCCTGACAAAACCGCGGCCATTGAGGAATTGTTAGGCCATAGCGTCGATCTGCAGCGACGTGATTTTATGTTTTGCGGTAATCCGGAATTTCCCGGGTGCTGCTTCTATTTAGAAGGACTGGCAGATGCGACTGTCATTGATACGGCGCTCAAGGCGCTCGTCGTCTCGGGCAACGAACTGGTGGAGGAACCGGAACTGCTGGCCACGGCGGAGGAAATCATCAGCAGCTTAATGTTCAATGCATCGATCCGAGCCTGTGGTACGTTGGCTGTAGGTGTAGAAGGGATTCTCACCGGCGATACACTCTTCCTAATTGATGGAGTGGATCAAACGCTGCTCGTCAGTTCGAAAGGATGGAAGGATCGCAGCGTAGAAGAGCCTGCCTCGGAAAATAACGTCCGCGGTCCGCGCGACGGCTTTACGGAAAGCATCCGCACAAATACCGCGCTTGTCCGCAGAAGGATTAAGGATCCGATGCTGCGGATGGACGGGATGGTCATCGGGACGAGATCGAAGACGGATATCAACATCGCTTATATCCATGACTTGGTCAAAGAGGGGCTTGTTGATGAGGTGAAGCGTAGACTTTCTCACATAAAGATTGACGCGATTCTCGAAAGCGGCTATATCGAAGAAATGATTGAGGACGCACCATTTTCTCCGTTTAATACAATTCAGAGCTCGGAACGGCCGGATAAAGTAGCTTCTGCCTTGTTGGAGGGGAGAGTAGCCATCTTTACAGACAATACGCCGGTGGTTTTAATTGTGCCCACATTTTTTTGGCAGTTCATTCAAGCGCCAGATGATTACTATAACAGGTACTGGGTAGGTACTTTTTTTCGCATTGTGCGTTACCTGGCTTTCTTAATATCTTTGATGCTGCCTTCCATCTATGTGATGCTTGTTTCCTTCCATCATGAGATGATTCCGACTGCGCTTGCGCTAACGATTGCTTCCGGGCGTGAGGTAGTGCCATTTCCCGTACTGTTGGAAGCCGTCATGATGGAGCTTGCTTTCGAGCTCATGCGCGAAGCCGGGCTTCGCATGCCGAAGCCGATCGGGCAAGCCGTGAGCATCGTCGGCTCACTTATTATTGGCCAAGCGGCGGTGCAAGCAGGATTGGTATCGCCCTTCATGGTCATCGTCATCGCCATAACCGGGATATCCTCCTTTGCCATTCCCAGTTATTCTTCATCGCTTGCGCTGCGCATTTTCCGTTTTCCTTTGCTCATCGCTTCTGGCACTCTGGGGCTGCTAGGATTCTCCGGCATGTTCTTCATCCTTCTGCTTCACGCACTCTCGATCCGTTCCTTCGGCGAATCGTATTTGTCGCCAGCCAGTCCTTTCCGCGAAGTGGATCAGCGGGATATGATGCTCCGATTTCCGCTATGGATGCTTGATCAGCGGCCGGCATTCGCCCAAGATACACAGCGGATGAGCGATCAACAGAAGCCGCATGTGCCGGAGGAACAAGAGACATGAGAAGATTAGTTTGCTTACTCCTGGCGTTCTTGCCTCTGCTGCTGCTTACATCTTCTTGCTACGGTTTGCGCCAGATCAACGAATTGGCGATTGTCACCGCAGTCGGCTTGGATGTGGGCAAGGAACCTGACAGCGTCAAGCTGTCCGTGCAGATTATTCGTCCAGCGGATGCTCGAGGGCAGACGGGCGCGCCTTCCGGCGGCACGGGAGAGCCGATTTATTCCGTTAGCGCCGAAGGCAAAAGTATTTTCGAAGCCATTCGCAATCTGGGGCATTTTACATCACGTCGCGTCTATTGGGCGCACAATTTCTTGATTGTGATGCACGAAAGCTATGCCCGTAGAGGTATCGGAGATATGATTGATTTTTTCACCCGCAACCATGAACTTCGCATGAATACATGGGTCACAGTAACGCCGGATTCACCGAGTGAGGTTATCTCGACGATTACGGGCTTGGAGGTTGTGCCCGGCGAAGCGGTTGACCGCCTGTTCCGTAACGTGCAAATCGTAGGACTTGCTCCCGCCAGTAATATGATGAATTTGGAAGAAGCCTATTTGAGCCGGTCCGTGGAACCCGTCGTTGCCCAAGTACGGCTCGTAACTAGGGGGATTTCCAATAAGAGGCCAGAGCAGCACGGTTCGATTAAGCAAGTTGATTTGGAGGGAGCAGCGGCTTTTGTAAATGACAAGATGGTCGGGTGGCTTTCACCGAAGGAAACCAAGGGGTTAATGTTTTTCTTGCAAAAACTGAAAAGCGGTATTGAAGTGATTCCTTGCCCAAATAATCAAAATAAGATTGTGACAATGGAATTTAAAGATATTGACTTTAAAGTAAAGCCATCCTATTCAGATAAGCTACCTAGCTTCCATATTCGACTAATGATCAAGGCAGATGTAGTGGAGAACAACTGCGGGGCTCCCATGACGGATTTACGCGAAGAGACCGAAGAAGCGCTTGAGGCTAAGCTGAACTCCGAAATTCAAAGCGTCTTGACCAAAGCACAGCAGCAATACCATTCCGACTTTCTGAAACTCGGAGACGTATTTCGCAACAAGTTTCCGATGGAATGGAAGCAACTCGGCTCCAAGTGGGGGGCTGCGTTCTCCGAAGCGCAAACAACCGTTGAGATCAAGACAACAATTAAGTCGACCGTGCTGAAAGCAGCAGAGCAGGGGGTTAAATGAGAAAACTACAGATTACCAACGGCATGTTCATTGCAATGGTTGTCAACGTGATCTTCGCCAAGGCGATCGGTGTAACGCAAGGTGTTCTGGCACGTGCCGTCGGCCAAGACATGTGGGTGGCAACGCTGCTGGGAACACTCCAAGGCGCGGTCATGATGTTTGTGACTTACATCGTTCTGCGCAGAACTCCGCATCTGAATTATATTGAACTCAGCGCGCTGCTGCTCGGCAAATGGTTCGGAAAAATCATAGCGTTATTGATCTTCGTCTTCTTCTTGGGGGAATTCGGACCGATCATGATTACTTTCGTGTATCATTTGAAGGACTATTTTCTCCCTGAAGCACCGGTCTGGCTTTTTACGGTTTCTTCCCTGATTGTTGGGGCGATTGGCTGCTACTACGGCCTCGAAGTGATGGGGCGAATTGCACTGATCGGTCTGCTTTTTATTTTTCTATTGAACACACTGATTATTCTCGGCTCAACCAATGAATTCGATATTCGAAATTTGCTGCCGTTTCTCGAGCATGGCTTTCTCCGGACAGCTGCCGCGAGCCTGCACTTTGATGTGGATTGGGCGCTTGCCGTCATGCTCGGCGCGCTAATCATCCCGTACGTAAACGGTACGGCAGCACGTGGCGGCCAGCTAAGTGTCATCAGCATTCTGGCGAGCGGCATGCTGGTCATCATCTGGGCAATTCTTGAGGGTGCAGTCTTATCTGCGGAGGTAACAAGCCAATACACGATCTCCTGCATGAAATTGGCGAGGAATGCGCATATCGGTAATTTTTTGCAGAGATATGAAATGATTATGATTGCGCTTTATTCCGTTTCGGTTCTGTTCGAAGTCATGTTCTGTATCTATGGTTCGTCAGTTAGTCTCGCCAGCATCCTGGGCTTGAAGAGCAATAAAACGATGATCCTGCCTGTTTGCCTCATTCTTGGTGTGTTCGGGACATGGATAGTAGAGGATCATTTTCGCGCAATTGATTATTTGGAACACGTTTGGCCAAAAATTGCGCTGCCTGTCGCAATTGGGTTGCCGCTGATTCTGCTGGGGCTAAGGATGCTGCTTCGGAAGAAGCTGGATGGCGTTGCTTCGTCGTAATTTTGCCTTTGCGAAAAGTACCTTTGGTGGCTGCACACTGAACAGAATCCTTAAAGTCGATATCCAAGGATGAATGGGTGATTTTGAGCCCAAATGAATTGGGCTAAAGTCGCAGAGAGTTCAAACCGAGTTCAAACCGAGTTCAAACCACTGTATTTATGAATTTATTTCGCGAAATCCTGGGTTTTTTCCATATTAATGAATTGAATTTATTTCGTGAAATTATAGAAATTGAAAGATTGCGACGGAGAATGGGTGATTTTGAGCCCAAATGAATTGGGGGCTAAAGTCGCAGAGAGTTCAAACCGAGTTCAAACCACTGTATTTATGAATTTATAGCGCGATAGCAGTTGGAAAGATTGCGACGGGAGCAGCTCTTGGCGACTTTACCCATTACATATTCACAAAACCCATATTTTATACATATGTCTATACTCATAGTTTTAACGTTTTAAGAACTTTATCCCATTCCCGCCAGATGTAAATGACTTCATTTTTCTTAGTGATTTCTTAATGCTTTTTGAGCTAATGACACAATTAATATCAGTCTTCTTTTTTGTTTCGTTTTGCAATATCACTTCAATGACTTTTTTGTTACCAACTTCTGAAAGTTTAAAAATTATTTTAGGTATACTCTTTTCTAGCATCATCCTAACTTGATTCCAATTAGGAACTCGTATTTGCTCTGTTCCCTTTGTTGATATTTCAAGCCAATGATAGAAATAATTTAGACACAACTCAGATGTAATTCTTTTTATGATCCAGTGAAGTATTTCTCTATTAACTTCAAAGAGATTCATATGCTCTATTAATTTGTTTTTAGTTTCAATAATAATTTTTTCTATTAGTTGAGTTGCTAGTTCTAGCCCTAGATACTTTCTGGAATTTGTTTCATCCCCTTTTATAACTTTATGAAAATGTGTCGTTTGAAGTAATGTATGTTTCCAAAAAACATATGCATAAGCAAATGGGCAAATTGGTGGAAACTCCCCTACTTCCTGCTTTCTTAACTCCTGAAGTGTAAGTGCACAGATTCGATGTTTTTTTAGAAATTTTTTCTTTATAAATCGGTCTATCGTTCTAAAACAACATTTATTTTCGAAATATATTTCGTCATTAAACGTCTTACAATTTGTGTATTCACGTGCGGAGGTTTGTTTAACTTCGTAAAAGTACTTTGATTTGATTATTGGCTCAAGGCTAAAATCTTCAATAGAAACAGATCTAGGGATAAATACAAACCGAGTATCATCATTTCTTGCCTTGCCTTCAATCCACTCAGAGACTGAATTATCAGTTATGTTTACTGGGAAATTCCATTCAGACCAATAAGTTTCTGTGAAATTAGCTAACTTAAAACCACATTTACATGTGAACGGTTCGCTGAGCACGCTATCGCTTAATAAAAATGGAATTTCGCTCAAACAGCTAGGACACGCATTTATCAATTTGTGAGTTACCGTAATTTCCAACAGTCTTAACTCTTTCACCAATTTTAACAACTTCAAAATCGTCGTTCAAACTACAGTACAATTTCTCAGGAATTACGGGCCAAAGTGACGAAACTAAATCATATTCTTCATATTGGCCCAACCATTTATCTGCTTTTACAACAAATCCGGGGAGATTATTATTAAATGATTCCCTTCCAAAACTACCTAACTCCCTAAATGTTTTTGACTCCACAGTTACATTTGTCTCACACACTTGAACATATTCTGCCATAAATATTTTCCCGAATAATATAAGTTCAGCAGTTCTAGAGAGCTTTCGGGCATCGAATAATTTTAACTCAATTTTTTCTAGTCGAGCGAAATCCCTAGCAGTTAGAGGGACTTCTACAAATTCAATAGTTCCATTTCTTATTAAATCCCGGTTCTCATTGAAATCAAATTTTAAACGGTTGTAATCTCCTACTGCTATTCCATCAACTAAAATGGTGCTTTCTTTAAACAATGCCTTCTCAAATAAAAGTATCCTATAATCACATTCCGAGAATCCAGCCAAAGGCAAACTGAATAAATAATGATATTCTACATCTTCGCTAGTGATTTTCACTGCTCTTGTATCAATAAATGGCTTGCTTCTAATATAGTCATCTATAGGATTATATCCATCAGAGAAATACCTATAGTCTGAGTACATTAATTTAATATCAGAAATGTCGTAAGCTATCACATCGAATGGTGTAATCCAAGGTTCTAAACTTGCTTCTTTATCACCTTCCATTTTTATGTTTATATCAACATTGTTATTTGGAATGGCTATGGAATCATAAATAATATAAAAAAGGTGATTTTTCCATCTATTAAAAAATTCAATATTTTTATCTCGATAAATCTCTTTATTCTGTCCATGAATAGCTAGATCCAATTGTTCAATGTTGTCATTAAAGATAATGATATCGTCGTTGAGAAATACTTTTATAAGCGTACCATGTTGCTCAATCTTTTCAATATCTAGTTCATCAGGCTTCATGTAATAAAAATGTTCATGAGGTCCATCAATAGAAAATCGTACAATTTCACCATTTTTCTCATCATCAGTTAAAGCCTTAGTTGTTATTTCCAATTTATCACCTATCATAAAGCAAGACAAAATACCTATTCCAAACTGCGACGTCGGCTTAAAATTCCTCCCCCAAGCAGCATTTTTTTGTTGGAAATCCTTAGATTTATAAAAGGAGTTACCAATATTCAAAAAATATTTAACAATTGTTTCCCTGGTCATACCTATGCCATTATCAAGACAATATAAATAAGTTCTTGTTTTGTTGTTTTCAATACATTGCCCCAATCCAAACTCAATGTTTCCTTTTATTTTTCCATGCCGATTATCTAACATTGATATCATACATCGACATGCATCTAACGCATTTTGATATAACTCTCTTAAGCATAAAAATTTATTTTTGTATAAACCAACCCCCATTAATAACTCTAATATTTTTTTTTGATTTAGAGTAAAACTTAAGTTGTCAACAGGCATAAAACTATTCTCATCATACTTGATCTGTGATCGGTCTACTTTGTTAGCAATTTGTAACTTGTATTTGTCTGCTAAGTGGCTAGTTTGGATGTTGTATTGCATATCCTGATAGAATAAAAAGTAATTCCCGATTTCAAAATCAATCCAGTCTAAATATTCAAGAATAAAGTAATATAAACTAGGTTCATCACAGTATGCCATATATTTAATTTTAATTTTTCCATTCCCATCAACTTCATCTAGAGTATAGTTAACCCCTTGAAACTTTGCTTTCCAATGGAGTAAACTCTCTTTAGAATGGATCATTTTTTCAGCAAATAAAGATTTAGGTGCTCTATCATGACTAAAATGTAAAATATCTGCAATACGTAGCATTACAGCTACAAATTGTAAATTAGCAGTCTCTTCTCCAAAATAACCTGCTTGTACTTCTAGTCTTTTTATATATTCTAACGATTCACCGTGAGAGCGACATATTATTGCAAGATCTTTTGCAAGAGCCTCCCCCCATACACCTCCAATTCGTTCTTGGAAAAGAGAAGATAAATTTCGCACATACTTCTCAACTCTTTGGGCGTGTGTTACTCGTATATATTCGTACCGAATTAAATCACTATATTCCAAATAACTTTTTACGGACCCTGTTTCTGCTTTCTGTTTCAACTCTTCTGAATATCCGTTTCTGAATTGTTGGTATTCTACGAGCCTTTCTGCCATGTCACGATGCAGTTCGTTTTCATTTTGGGATAAAAATATATATGATTTTATCATTTCATAGCTGTTGTATAACTTTATTGAATTGCTTTTTATATAATCTAAAGCTTTGGATAACTTATATGGTACTTTACCATCATTTGCGATAGGATTAACCAGATCGTTACTTGTGAAGCCGACCATTCCCTCTGTCATTCTAAGAAGATGGTGTTCCCAAGCCGGAAGTGCCATGGCACAATCGTGAAGATATCCTGACATATATAATAAAAATATTTCATAACTACTCAGACGCTTAATAACTTCGGATCTCATTAAGCCTTCCATATTTCCAATAATTTTTTTACTATGTGAAGCATCGTGAATATCGAATTCAGGTAGTTGCTGATTAATCAACTTTAAATGATCTGTCACCGTTTCTGTTACTTCTTGAGCTAAAATAAATAACTTAGAAGACATATTCCCATTATTCGACCTCGAATTAAGTTCTTCAAGTAAAGTCATATGATAGATCCACTCCTTCATATTTAACATACAGAATTCTATATTCTACATTGTCACCATTAAAATAATACTCTTTTTTCATTAAAATTGGAATTTTATCCATCATTTACGGTACCGTTCATCACAATTGATCTTCAGTTAATCTGCCCGTTCATGAACGTGGAGAATTTCATCCCAAAATCTATCTTCTATATGTAGGTAAATTTGTGTCGCAAGACTACAATGTTGGGACATTTGTGCATTTTTTGATGACACAAATTCTCCTACATAAAAATAAAAAAGCCTGATTCCTCAGGCATTTATATTTAAAATTATGTTGGCACATTTGTGCCATTGGACACTCGCTGCGGGTTGTGTTGTTGTTGTGTCGTGTCGGACGGATGATGACAAGAACTTTATACCGAGGGGCTTATTCTCGAAATCAAAAACACACAGCGGCTCTTTTTTTGACCCGATGTGTGTTTTTTTAGTTACCTATTAACATGAACATATCCATATATCATGAACTGGAACAATGTCGGTTATTCTAAATTTATAATTGAATCCTCATTATCCGGTTTATACTTGATGAGCTTATACAATTTAGTATTAATACCTTTTTCGGAGATGTTTATGTAATTTTTATCAAACCACAACTTGAACAATACCCTGGAAGATGAGTTATCAGTAGATTGGATAACTTCCCAAACATAAAATTCATTATCTTCATATTCATTTACCTCAAAAGACACTGGAACTTGTTTAATCTCCATTGTATAAACATTATCATTATCTTTATCTTTTACAGGATTTTCAAGCCGATTAAAAAATGGGGATTTAGAATCATAAATAAGTTTTACAAAGCGATCTAAAAAAACAGCATCAATGTACAAATTTGGACCACGTAACCCAACTCGTGAACCCAAAGACTCCATAATATACGCTTTTGAGAAAGCGGTATTCATTTGAAACTCATTTGGAGAGTATACTACTTTCATATTATTATAATAATCTTGATCATCAGGGTGTGTTAAAATTTTTCCTCTTGCTGTTTCAATATCTCTAGAAAATCCTACTCTATGGCCATAAGTCAGTACACCTCTCGCTCCTGGAAAACCATTTTCCTTATCAACTTTATTAAGATAACGAAAATAGTTGATTACTGATGTCAACCAGTAAATATAAGCTAGTGGCCCATCATGTCGATCATTTACATCAACATTTTTAATAAACCCATCATTTAACACTAGTGTCGTTTCTTTAGGGTTAACAGAGTTTATTCCTCTCATTAAATGTTGTAATTTCGCAATTCTTATAAGATTTTTCCTTGATTCTTTACTAGTAAGATCCCAATTAGAATTAATAAATGGTGTTCCATATCCAAGCAAATCACACCATAAACAGAATGATTCAATAGGTTGCAAGCTTATTAAGACTTCATAATTCGTGGTTTCCATAGATAACTCTCCCTAATTGATGTTGTAATTATTAAACAATTCATGAAGAACTGTCATATATCCTTCTTATCTTAGTTAATTTTAAGGTATATGCAATAGAAAGGGTGTATTAACTACCTCCCCGAATGAATGCTGATTCCTCAACATAAAAATTGACTTGCTCGACGCAAACCTGCTGCCCGTTAGCCATACATGCTGCGCAAGCGCTGCACCACAGATGATGAAAATGGGTTAAGGAATCTGTCAATACTGCTACCTACCAT
>NZ_BILW01000050.1 GCF_004000765.1 Paenibacillus chondroitinus NBRC 15376
ATATGCCGGCTGCCGTTGACGTCTAGATCTCGCATAACAAGCGATGTTGTGGAACTGCGAGCAGTCGGCAGAGGACTCGGACTGATTAATTTGGAAGAATGGGAAAAGAGCGAATGGACGGATCAATGGGAAAATCCCAACTCGAACAAATAACCTTGATCTGACAGGAACAAATGAGGGAGAGAAGGAGAGGCCGCCTTCGCAAACGGAAGTCTATGAAAAAGGACGATGAGGTTAACCAGATAAACGGGTTAACCTCATCGTCTTTTTCCCAAACAAGAAAAGCGCGGAACTATTCTCCGCGCTTTCCATATGCCATCAGCCGGCAAAAGCTTATTTCTGCAACGCTTCCGCTTCCTCTAATAATGCTTGACCTTGCGCTCGCGTAAGCTCTCCAGACTTCACTTTTTCATAATTATCGCCCATTGCGGCTTTGAATTGATTGTCCTTCTTGATAGAGAAGAGAACCGCCTTCTCCACATCGGCTTCGCTCATTTGTCCGGCTTTGGCCTGGCCTGAGAAGAAAGCTTGAGAATCGGCATATTGCTTGCCTGTTGCCAAGGAATCAATGATGGAGCCAATCGTTTCATGATCCAAATCATGCTCGGCCATCTGATACAATTCGTAGGTGAAGCCGTCATAGTTCCATATTACGATACCGTTTGTAAAGTAGACTTTCGTTCCGCCAATCATCTCCGTGTTGACATCTTCCGTGGTGCTGACTCCATTCTGGCCACCGCTCGAAATCAGTAGCGAGATCAGATCATTGCCTTGCTGATACTGCAGCTCAACCGCGTGTGCGCCTTGAACCACACTATTCAGGTACTTATACTGTTCCGGAAGCCAAGCCGGCACGGGAAAGTCCACTCCTAACGCTTGTCTGGCGTCCGCAATCGTCAGCGATGAAGGAGTGCCGGCTTGCCTCTGCGAGATTGCTGACTGCGAAGCCGCAGAAGCGACGTCTGCAGTCGATGGTGCCGGAATTGCCTCCAAATCGGAATACTGCTTAGAATACTGCTTAATTTCCAAATTACCGACTTGAAAATGCGCTAGGAAAGGCTTCGTTATATCCTGAGCATAGGTTGTCATCTGAAGTGCGCCGGCCAGACTTACTACGGCAATGGCGCTTACGGCAATTGGTTTCCACTTTTTTTTAGGCATATTGATACCATCCTTTTTCTTTGTAATGGGCGGTGCAATCAAATTGCGCAATTTGATTTGGGTCATTTTGATCTGACATAGGTTAATACGCAAAAGCGTCCATTCTATTAACAAATTGCGAGCATTTATAAATAATCGCTTCCAGATTCCATCCTGGAGGAGAGGTGAACATTACGGATATTTAAAAGCTCATAGTTTTGAAAAATTGAATCCATTCCTGAAGAATGGGCGTAACAAACCGGTTTCGGTTATAAATGAAAAACAGACTTCGACTCATTGTCTTGGAGTTTAAGCTCTTAAAATCAAAAGTCCGCTTCGCACCTCATCCTCAACGAATGGGAATTTAATTACGACGCAGAACGCAATATCTACCTGTGTCCACAGAAGCAGCAACTGGTATACAGAACGATCGATCGCAAAGGATACCGGCAGTATGCTTCTGATCCGAAACAATGCACAGTCTGCCCAATGGTGGAAAAATGCACTCAGTCCAAAAACAAGCGGAAAGTGGTGACGACTCACATCTGGGAGGATAGTAAGGAGCAGGTGCATTTAAACCGGCTAAGCAAATCCGGGAAACGGCTGTACCGGAAACGAAAGAGACGATTGAGCGAAGCTTCACGGATGCTAAAGAACTCCACGGGTTTCGCTATTGCCGTTTACAGGGGCTGTGTAATGCGACAGAGCAAGCGCTCATGACCGCAGCTGTACAGAACATGAAGAAGATTGCCCTCCACTTAGAACGGAGGTCGAAGAAGGCTTAAGCCTTCCTCGACCTCGCATATTTTGAGGGTAGAGACAGAAAAGAAACCCATGTCTGCGTAAAAGACATGGGTTTCTCTACAATCTGAACATCATTCATTTTTGGAATGATGTATTTTTGTGCCTCCCGGCTAAATTGTAAGCCTGACAACATACTTATCAACATATTCACGCATAAACGGTTGGAAGATAACAAATGTTGTACGACTTAAGCTCCAATTTTATTGACAAGCCGCAGGAGCCGGAGCCGCTCGCTGCGTTTGAATCAAGTTATCTACATTGGACTGCGACTTATTAATTTGCTCTTGCGTCAAGGATTGCCAACGCCGAAGCTTTTGACGATTTTCTTCAGCGTATCCGCATCGAAATCATCCATCGCATACATCTCGATCGTAAATCCCTTGTCTTCCCAGATAACAATTCCGTTTGCAAAATACAGCTGGGTTCCATCGATCATTTCCGTTTTCACTTCTCCGGTCGTTTCAATTCCGTTCTTGCCGCCTTGCGAAATCAAGAAATTCACGGATTTTTCGCCTTGCTCGTATTGCACCTCTACCATCGTCTTACCGTGAATGACGGTGTTGACATACTTGAAGTCAGCCATCCAGGATGGAGCCGGGAAATTCATTCCCACGGCGGTACGGGCTTCGTCCACGGTCATCATCGGCCGCGTCGGCCGCTCCACTCTATCGGTTTCGGAACCTTGCTTCTGGGCGGAGGCATTATTGGCAGACACCGAAAGCTCCTTTTCTACTTGGACGATGTCCATATTGCCTACATGAAACTTCGCCAAGATCGATTGCATCATACCTTGGGCGTAGGAGGTTGTCGACAGCACTCCGCCAATCAGCATTACACCAAGTACAGCCACAGCAGCCGTTTTCCATGTTCTATTCAACGTCGTTATCCCGTCCCTCATCGTATTATTCGGTGAAATGGTTTGCGTCTCGATCTTATGTACCAGACGCCTGTGAATCCGTTCTTTCGCCAATGGATTATCAAGCTTTGTATTTTCAAGCAAATCGATCACATCCTCGAATCGTTTGAGGTCTTGTTTTTTATTCATCCATCAACCCCCCTGTCCCCAAAAATTTATGCAGCTTCTTCAAGCTCCTGTAGACAATGACACCGATCTGGGATTCACTTACTCCCATGAGTGCCGCAATCTCCGAGTTTTTGAGACCGGCGGCAAACTTCATGGCGATGATGTTGCGTTCCTTGTCGCGCAACTTGTCAAACGCTTGAAACAGCGCCTGATGGTCGTCAACCTGGATGGCTAGCTCCTCGGGTGAAGGCTTCGGCCAGATCAACTCAGTAATAGAGTCCAAGGAGAAATGAAATCTCTTTTTCCGAGCGCGAAAGTAATCAGTGACGGCATTCCGTACTATGGCGAACAACCACACCTCGAATACGGCTTTTTCCTCCGAGAAGCTGCCATAATTGACAATAACCCGTTCAAACACTTGGCTGCAAACATCCTCCGCCTCATACTGATTCTGAATCCGGTAGTAAATATACTTGTACACGCGGTTAAAGTACTGTTCATAGATCCGGGAAAATTGTTCGGTTGACAGAACCTCTCCGGCAGCACGGAGCTTGTCCGTTCGCTCCCTGAATATGTCCTTGTTTACTCGGACGCTCTCCATTCGCTTTCCTCCTTCCTATGCTTCTTTTTCATCCAAGCAAGCCGTTTACGTATGTTAATACGCCGCTTAATGAAATCCATTAACAAGCAGCGGTCGTTTTTTTCTTCAAGTCACTATTATAGAGCATGAAAAAAATGCGGGCACTAGCAATCGCTGGAAACTCGCATCCACTATAAAGGCGTTAATTCGTTTTCTCGGATTCAAGATTTGATCCACATACAGCTGGTAAATCAGCCTCAGCGTACTCAACAGTTGCTGAAGGCTGCCCATGTAGGTGGTGTTGCCTTCGACAAGGGTATTGTACTATCCCATATTGTAAGAATGCTGCCCGTTAGCGTGGAAACGGCAGCCGATCATGGCCAGCTGCCGCGGGTGTCTTTTTATCAACTAACGTTATCCGTTAGCTTAATCCATCATTGTAATTGGCGAATTTATTTGTTTATGAATTTACTACGGTCAACTGCTTCTGGTGGTTTTTCCAACCATCCGTTGTCAATCATGAGATTTGCGCCATCTTCCACATATAGCATTACTTCGGATTGGCATTTCAAAAATAAAGCACCAATATCTATTCTTCCGTTTTAGTGATAAGCCATTGGCATATTCCCTAATTTTCACATTAAACATGTCAACTTTGTGAAAAACCATGAACTTGTCAGAAAATGGTGAGATTGCAGAAGAAGTCACCAAATGATCTTTTAGTGTCGGGGAGGGCAATCCATCTTGAGACAATTTTTCTGTTAACAATTCGATGTGCTTTTGCATTTGCTACTTGAGCAAACCCAATAATAAGTGCTTTACTAGTGATATCGTTATTCAGATTTCCGAAGATATGCGCAATTTCCAATCCTTGTAGGGGTCTACCTTTTTGAAAAAAAGAGCCTAAAAACTTTTGGCTATGTACAAAATCAACTTTTTCAAGGGGCTGAATAACAGGCGAATTCATAAGCTCATTTTTAGATTCTGAAAGTAATCCTGCTCGCAAACCCGGGTATTCTGGATACTTAGGATTACCCCAGATTCCACTCCGAATGAATCTTCGGCACATCGGAAATCAGCTGCTGGGTATATGTGTGCTGAGGATTCAGCAGGATTTTTTCCGCTTGGCCGTTCTCTACGACTTTCCCTTTTTCCATAATATATAATGTATCGCTCACATAATAGGCCAGGCCCACGTCATGGGTGATGAAGATGATGGTCATGTTGTTCTCATCCCGCAGCTTCAGAAGCATATCCAGGATCGTGGAACGTGAGCAGGCATCGACCATGGAGGTCGGCTCATCGGCAATCAATACTTTGGGATGCAGCATAAAGATTCGAGCGATCATTAGCCGCTGCATCTGTCCCCCCGAAAGCTCAAAAGGATATTTGTTATACAGCTCCTCGAACTTCAGATTAACAAAGGAACAGGCGTCTTTCATCTTGTGAAACTGCTCTTCTTTCGAAAGCTTCAGCCCCTGCAGCTTAATACAATCGATTAATAGCTTTTCCACTTTATGGAACATATTGAAAGAGGAGAAAGGATCCTGAAATATCGCCTGGATATCCTTCCAATACTCTTTGCGGTTAGCATGGGTCCTCAGTTGCCTCGGTTTGCCCTTATATTGGATATTTCCGTTGGATTCCTTCAGTAAACCCATCATGATTTTGGCCAGGGTGGTTTTGCCGCTGCCGCTTTCCCCGACTATAGAAATGATTTCTCCTTCATGGAATGTGAAATTCACATCATGAACTGCCGTTATTTTATTCTTTCCGTAACCGAATGTTTTCGTAATGTTCTTTCCGCTGATGAGAACGTCATTCCTGCTCATTAACGTACCACCCCTTTAACGTCTGGGTATCAAAAAGGCACCGGTAAATCCGGTCGTCGGCAACCCGGTTTTCCACTTTCCCTATCCGGCATTGGTCCTGGACGTAAGGGCACCGATCCGCAAACCGGCAGCCCTCGGGTACTTTCTTCAAATTAGGCGGGGCTCCGGGGATAGCAGTTAGTTTATGCTCCTTCATACCTTCTTCGGGAACGATGATGGATCCCATCAATTTCTTCGTATACGGGTGCAGCGGGTCAAAAATCATCTGTCTCGCCGTTCCTCTCTCGACGATTTCTCCCGCATACATGACCATAATATCATCGGTCACATGGTACAGCAGCGGCAGCTCGTGGGTGATGAACACAAGGGATTTGATGAACCCTTTGGCAAGCAAATCCTTCATCAGCTTGATAACGGCCTTCTGTGATGTAACATCCAGTGCGGAAGTCGGTTCGTCCGCAATCAACACCTTCGGATTTAATATACTGGAGATAGCTATGACGGTCCTTTGCTTCATCCCGCCGGATAATTCATTCGGATAAGAGTTCAGTACACTGGGTGACAAATTTAATGTCTCAAAACGCTCGGCAGCCATGTCCCAAACCTGCTTCTTAGTCAACTCCGGTTTATGCTCTTTCATGATATCTTCGATAAAGCGAATGATTCTCAACGTCGGATTCAACGCATTCATCGCCGCCTGAGGAATATACGCAATTTCCCGTCCGGATATTTGTAACCTTAGCTGCTCCTTGCTGAGCTTCATAATATCCGTTCCGTTGATCACAATGGATCCGCTATTATAATGCAGTGGCGGAAAATAAAAGCCCATCAGGCTGAGGGCAAGAGTAGACTTGCCACAGCCGGATTCCCCTGCGATGCCCAGCGTCTTTCCTTCTTCGAGCACGAAGTCGACTCCGTCGACCGCGTGTACCTTTTCTTTCAGCCGAGTTTTATAGTAGGTTTTCAACCTTCCTACTTCTAATATGTTTTTGCCCATAATTAGCTCCTTATCTTGGGATTAAAGATTTCATCCATCCCCGTGTTCATTAAATAAAGGGAGAAGGTGATGATAGCAATGGACAGCGCAGCCGGAATGAATGCCCACCAAGCCCCTGCGACCGGAGCTTCGAACACCAGCGCCCAGTTCATAAGGATCCCCAGCGAGATCGTATTGTAGGGTCCCAATCCCAGCATGGAGATAGAGGCCTCCGATAGAATGCCGGAAGCAGTCTGAAGGACAAAAGCCATAACCACGTAAGAGGCGATGTATGGAAGAATTTCAAACGCGATGATCCGCGGTGTGCTGTGACCGGAAATTTTGGCCAGATTCACATGATCCCGGTTTCTTAAGGAAGTCGTTTGGGCACGTACCGCCCGGGCTGTCCAAGGCCAGCTGGTAACCCCGATAATGACCGCTGTCACTAAGGAACTACGGGAATCGATACTGACGGAGATGAGGATCAAAATGATAAATGACGGAATGACGATGAAAATATTCGTTACGGCTGATAGGAAATTATCGACTAAACCTCCGATGTAGCCTGAAGACAAACCAATCACAAGCCCAATAGAGGTCGCGAAAATACCGGCAATCAATCCTACTTTGAGGGATGTTCTTATGCCGTACGTAAGCTCGAGAAACACATCTCTTCCGAAATTATCAGATCCTAGAAGAAGAGTGGAACTCGGGTGCTGAAAAGCGAGTGCCATCATCTCCAGCGGATCCTTTTTATTAAACAACGGGTAGATCCACACCAGCGCAATCATAGCCAGAAGAACGGCCCCTCCTATGATGAACTTGGGGGATTTAACTAATATGCTATATGAATTAGACATGTTATTGATCCTCCATTTGAGCCGCCTTGATTCTTGGATCAACCAATCCATAAACAATTTCAATGATGAAATTCGCAAGCAGCACGGTAGCGGCTATGAGCAGTGTGCACCCAGAAATGAGTGGGTAATCCAGCTGCCGTATGGCGGTAAACAACCAAGTACCGATCCCGGGATACGAAAATACAATTTCACAGATTAAGGATCCACCGACCATCGTTCCTATAGACAGGGCAAGTCCAGTTATTTGGGGAAGCATGGCGTTCCGGAACACATACTTGGCGATCTTCGAATCACGGATCCCAAGCAGCTTACTATAGAGGACGTAGTCCGAATTCAGCTCGTATAGGGACATCTGCCTCATCCCTATGGCTTGGCCACCAATAGTTACTATAACAATGGAGAGAAACGGGAGCGTATGATGTCTTATGACCGAAATGAAAAAATCAAGACTGAGCTGTGGCATCATCTGGTAATCGTATCCACCTGCCAAGGGAAACCAGTGCAGTGTGAGTCCGAATATAAAAAGCATGATGATCGCGAGAGTAAAAAAAGGAATGGAGTTGACGAATAAAGCGGCTGGGAAAAGAACTTTGTCGAACACGCCTCTTTTATAGGCAGCCACTGCTCCGAGAATATTTCCCAGGATCCACCCGGTCAAAATAGCGGGCAGCTGCAATCCTATGGTCCAAGGAACCGCGGAAGCGAGAATATCCGTAACCTGCTTGGGGTACAGGCCGAACGAGGTTCCTAAGTTGCCTGTAAATAAATTTTTGATATAGATAACAAACTGGGTCCCGATCGGCTTGTCAACGCCAAACTCTTTTGTAAAGGTTTCATATACTTTCTTGATCGAATCGCTGTCCGTCATCCCCTGTGTCATTTGGGCAGCAATCATGCTGATCGGGTTACCTTGGATTAGCCTCGGCAGAACAAAGTTTAACGTCACTGCTATAAGCAGGGTAAGAAAATACCAGAAGAACTTCTTGGTAAAATACTTCGCATAGGCATTCAAATTGTACACACCCCTTGGGTAGCTGATTTAAGGTTGGAAAAAGAAGCCTATATTGGGGTCACATTCACATTTACCCAATATAGGCCCCTATGGGATCAGTTGTGAATCTGGAACAGGGATTTGAAGCCCGCCCCGTCAATCGTTATCTGCGGAGGAATGTTACTGCCATCGCTTTGTGCCGGGAATCCTTTCCAAACCGTTTCATTCACGGTGTGGAATACCCATGGTCTGTACATGAGCGGAATAGAAGGAACATCGGTAAGCCACATTTTGGTCAACTCCGTGTACATGGATTTCAATTGGGCTTCGTCGGAAACCGATGGGATTTTATCGATAATTTCATCAGCCTTCGCGTTCTTATATCTACCCCAGTTCCAGAAGGCCAATTCTCCCAGTGGAGCTACGCCTTTGGAGTACATAATCGCTCTGGCTCGGCTCCAAGGCTGGCTTGGGCTTACCGCACCGGCAGGCGTATTCATGATAATGTCGAATTTCCCCGTCTGCAGATCATTCGTCCAAACAGGTGCTTCCGGGAACTTAGTTCGGATTTCAATACCGATGGATTTAGCGCTTTGGGCGACAATCTCAAGCGATGCATTCCAGTCAGCCCATCCGTATGGACATTCCACTTCGTATGGCCCTAGTCTTGTTCCGTTCAGCACGCGTATACCGTCTGAACCCTTCTTCGCTCCGATCTTGTCGAGCAGGGCGTTAGCACCGGCCACATCCGTAGTCCACTGCAGCGGCTTGATAGCATTCTGATCCACATATTTAGCTTCCGCCGACGTGTTCAAAGTAAGGGATGGCTGCATTGGTGCCGAATATCCGCTCATGGCCAAGTCGGAAACCTTTTTATAATCGATGCTCATGGCAATGGCTCTTCTCACATCCGCATTATCGAGACCCTTCTTCGACATGTTAAAGAAGATAGAAGGCATAGAGCCGGGCAGATAGTACGGTGCTTCCTTCAAATAAGTCCTGATCGGAGCGCCATCCTTCCACATATTCCAAACCTGCGGAATAAACTGTTGGGACACATCCACCTGATTACTTTTGAATGCAAGGTCTCCCGCGGTGTTGTCTTTATAAATAACATGGGTGATGTACTTAGGAGCAGGAAGCTTGCCGAACAAGGCTTTGCCCCAGTAGTTGTCGTCTCGAACGACGGTGATCTTCTGATCGTTATAGAAATACATTTTGTAAGGACCTGTACCTACCGGATCGGCATTGATTTCCTTACGTAGGGTCGGCAGATCGTTGTTGGCCTTCTTCTCAAGCTCTTCCCAGATGTGCTTCGGAAGCATCGGAATCAGCTCTATGCTGTCGAGTACAGTAAGCTTGTTTGGCGTGGTTTTGTTCATTTTAATATTAACGGTATTCGGTCCCTCCGCGACGACATCTTCAATGTAGGTCCAGAAGCTACTCCAGTTGATTTCATATTTTTTCCCTAATTTATAAGTGTAGACTACATCGTCCGCCGTAAAAGGCTTGCCGTCGCTCCATTTGGCGTCCTTGTTGAGTTCCACTTTTAAGGTCATGTCATCCGTCCACGAATATTTGGTTCCAAGTAAAGGTTCCAATTGTCCGTTCAACTGGTTAATCATGAACAGCGTTTCATAGACCAATTCCCTGGAGTTTCCATAGTTGATGGGAAAAGCCGGATTCCCGCTTATCAAGTTGAAATTGGCAGGCGGTCCCCATTGTAAACCATTGATATACATGGTCTCGTTCCTGGGCGTTTCCTTAAGAGCCGTAGTCGTTGTCGGTGCAGCTGTCTGTCCTGCCGGCACCGTGGTCTCCGGTTTGGTGGTCTGATTGGTAGCCGTGGACGGTGGAGTCGGGGGTGCTTCACAGGCTGCCAAAAGTGTGGTGGCTACCATGGCAAGTCCACTAATTACGGTGACAAATTTTCTGTGTTTCATTTTCTAGCCCTCCATTCAAACAGTTGGACTTCGTAAAAGTTTTATTTCTATGTAAGCGGTTTCTCTAGTAGCCTATGACGAATTTGTTCCTGTTATTACCAATCGGATGGTTCAAGCAAAATAAAAATAGGATACTGGAAATCTCCAGTATCCCTACTTGTTATCACAACTATAGTTGTCGTCCGGAAAGTAAGCTTATAGACACCTTAGACCTCAATTTCATCAAGCATTCCAAACTCATTTTTATCCAGTAGAATTTCATAAGCCAAGTATCCATTGGTTTCTATATGTTGAATTGGAACGACCATTATTGGTTCCTGTGACACTCCGCTCTAATAATTTATGATGATAATCAAAAAAGCCATAATATAAGCGGCTTGTAATGGGATAATATTCTTATCCATAGCAACAAGAGGTCCAGCGGTGTCTGCGCCTCTGTAATAATGACTGAGTTCATAAAAGTAATTGCCCTCCAGATTTTTAAGAAGGTGAATTCCAATATATATGCCATCTATTCTTGCTTTTAAACATTGGACGACCTCATGAACGGATTCAATATCTGCATGGACATTCTCGAGCTCAGCTAAATTTGACATGCTTTATGCCTCCACGTCATCGCCGATCTTCGTATTTTCGTTTATCGGAGGGACGTTCGCAGACCGATGGAGGCCGAAAAGGACAATGGTGTGGTACGAAAGTGTAGTTCTATCCATAATACACCCACCTAAAAATTTTCTTTATTTTACCATAACACTTACTTAGTAAATACTCAGGTACCCGGAAATACAGGTAGCCAGTCCCGCATATTGTAGATACAATCCCGGCAGGTTAAAATGGAAATAGACCAGAACATTAAAAAGTAGTTTCTGGGCTATTTGAGGTCCTGCTATAAATATAGAAACGTTATCCAGACTATGATCTATTTTTACACGTATCTCGGCTGTACCCGTTATACTGTCCATTTGTCAGAATGTATCCATTTTTAAACAAAATTTCAATTCCGCGATATTCAATCATTCATTTTCTCCCATATCAAAATCAATACACTTCGTCCCTTTTTACAGTTGATTAGTAAATCTGGTTCTATATCACTATTCCCTTGTCATTAAACTAATCTGCCCGTTAGTTGCGCGACAAACACAAGACATCTGTATCAAACTCCTTATTTTGTGAAGAAGAACAAGGAGCTGCCGTGGCAGCTCCTTGTTTGGATTAAGCTAATTTAAACTAACAGCGGCGTTCATATGCTTACTCAGCCAATTGCCGCTACGCATAAACTGAGCGGAAATTTCATCAAGCATTTTACCATCCGCAAGTAAAGTGTAGATAATATTTATAATCATGATTATAGTAAAACATTGTAGACCAAAGAAAATGCTTATTAATTACATTACTTACTCGCAATTAAAATTGTTGTATTTTCCTTTCTCCATACTTTTTCAACTTTATTGAAGCCTGCTGTAAGCAACATTTTTATTTGATTATCAACTGTACAAGGTGTATCAAAATGATAAAATTCCCCTTCTGATATTCCCTGTTCTAAACGTATTCTGCGATTTTCGTCAAAAAGTTTATCTTCTTCAAATTGGTCAATTACCATATAATCACACTCTATATATTGCCCTTGATGAGTTAACGCATTACAAATATTCCTATATAGTTTTGTTTTTTCTTCATGTGAAAAATGGTGCATTGTTTGAAAAGAAATTGCTACATCAAAAAGTGATTGTCCAAAGTCATAATCTAAATAACTTGCATTAATTAATTTTAAGTG
The DNA here is from genome assembly GCF_004000765.1 of Paenibacillus chondroitinus NBRC 15376. GTDB lineage: Bacteria > Bacillota > Bacilli > Paenibacillales > NBRC-103111 > Paenibacillus_E > Paenibacillus_E chondroitinus. The sequence goes on from NZ_BILW01000050.1 coordinate 11,925, forward strand.
CTTGTTTGGATGTTTCTCCTTCAACTTATCAAGCATTGCTTTTGTTAAATCAATACCAGTAACGCTAATTAGAGGATTAATTTTAAAGATTTCGTCGAGTTCAAGACCTGTTCCACAGCCTAAATCCAATAGTGTATCTACATTTTGCGGAATAAGTTGTGCTATTTTTTCGTATCCCTCTTTACCCCCATTGCTTAGCATATGACTATCGTATGTTTCGACTCTGGCTGTGAAAAAGTCGCTCATTTTTTCTAAATTCATAATTTTTCCTCCTTTTTTCATTCATTAAATTTTAAATCCGATTACACATTGAACGAAGAAAAGTATTTCAAAGTACAATGTACGTTGCTATTTATTAATCATTGGATTCACCTTTTATTGCATCTTGTACTAAATCTGTATTTTGGAAGTTCATCGCAATAATTTCACCCTCTTGTTATTACCATTAAATTCCATATCCTTACTTGATTATCCTGCCTTATTTCAATAAACAGGGAGCAGATGCCAATCGCGGCGACCTACTCCCTGTTTTTAATCTATCGTTCTCGTTAGCGTAATTTACGTTCATTTTAATTTTCATCTTATATGAACTCTAGATATCTATGACTCCACATATTTTCATAGAAATTAATAGTCTCTTCAGCAGACATAAATGGGTTATTTAATGTGGAGGTAGCGTTTCTTACCATAAGGTTTTTGTAACCGAGTCCATGAGCGAATTTAATAGTAGCATCCATACAGTATTCAGTTTGGGCACCGCAAAACTCTATACTGCTTACATTTAATTGATCTAAATTTTCTTTTAAGCTCGTTTTGTAGAATGAATTTGCATGTATTTTTTTTATTAAAAAGTCCTGCGCTTGAACATCAAGTTTTGCATTAATAGCCCAAAGTTCCTCTCCAGGTACTAATTCCTCATCACAGTGTTGAACAAAAATAATTTGTTTATCCAGCTTTCTGTATAAGAGAATTCTTTCATTTACTTTAGCTAGCAATTTTTCCAATTCAAATAAATGCTCTTTATCGTAACATACACCATTTTGCAAATCGATAACTAATAAAACATCTGCACAATTCCCCATCATTCCCACCTCATAACTTAACTTAAACTTATATTTTATTGTATCATTTTTTTGAACTAAACAGCCCTTAAATTAAACAAGCAGCAATATCCATCCGTAAAAAGGTGAAGCACCTCCTTCGTCAGCAAGAATTATGGTCTTGTTAAGGTCACGTTTTGGGCGCATGTCGCGTATTCTATCGGGAAAGGATTATGATTCGTGGAGGCATAGACAGTGGGATATTACGTAACGGTAGAGCCAGGTGTAAAGCTCTACGTAGAGGACATCAACCCGGAAGGAAGCAAGACGATCGTGTTTCTTCATGGCTGGCCGTTCAGCCATGACCAGTTCGAGTATCAGTTCAATGTTCTGCCGAGCGCAGGATTTCGGTGCATCGGTATCGACTGGCGCGGTTTCGGTAAGTCAGATCGTCCCTATAGCGGTTATACTCTAGAGCGGCTTGCGGACGATATCCGCATAGTTGTTGACACGTTACAGTTGAAAGATTTCGTGCTCGCCGGACATTCAACCGGAGGTGCAATAGCTATCAAATACGTGGTGCGTTACAATGGCGGAGGCGTATCCAAGCTCGTGCTAATAGACGCGGCAGCGCCAAGGGGCTTTACTAAGGAGACTGCAGCGCAGTTGCTAAAACAAACATTGAACGACCGGGCAAATATGATGCACGGCGTAACTGACATTTTCTTCTTCCAGTACATCACCAAGCCACTCTCGGACTGGTTTAATCAGATGGGTATGCAAGCTGCCGGTTGGTCAACGGCCGCGATCATCATCATGCTGCGCGACTTCGATCTGAATGCCGACCTGCCTAGCATCCATGTGCCGGCACTGATCGTGCATGGCATTCACGACAAGGTAATTCCTTTCAGCCAGGCAGAAGAGATGCATCGAAAAATCCCCCTTTCACGGCTCGTGCCGTTCATGTACAGCGGCCACGGTTCGTTCTACGAAGAGCGCGACAAGTTGAATGAGTTACTTTGTGAATTCACTGTAATGAACTAAATGAAGAAAACGGCAACCTTTTTTGTAAGATACTCACAATCGCCTCAGATAATATGTAGTAATTCATCGGACATTTATTAATCATTTAAATAAGATAATTGCCGCCATCCTGCCCTGCTTCAATAAATATGGCATCCTCCGACAGGCTGCCTTTTAAGTTGTGTTCAACTATCGTTCCTCGTCGTATTATGAGGTCAGCCAGTTTTACTGGTTGATCTCTTTTGGTTTAAGTGGGTGGAATTAGGATCTTCCGCTGGAAGGATATTCATCTTTTCACCTCAGATGTCAATCCATCACCATTCTCGCCTAACCAGATAGAAGCCAAAAGTAAAACTGCGCCAATTAAAACTTAAGAGGGCTATACTTTGGCCCTTTCAGTGTTTTCATACCAGAAAAAAACAAATAAAAACCCAGTGTTGAACTGGATACAAATTTATTGGCCAATGTCAAAACGGCATAAAAACCAGCTGCAATTAGTCCATAGCCAATGCCGAGTAGATGATGTCCTGTCGTTTCCATACTTCCATTTAAATTACGCCATCATGTCGATGGTAGAAAGCGGTCTGGGTATTAGCATATTACCAGAGCTGATTTTGAAGCGAATTCCCTATCGAATTATTGTGAAGGAGCTCGAAGTCCCGGCATACCGCAAGATTGGGCAAGATTGGGCTTGCAATGAAGGATAAAGAATACGCTTCACTCACAGTCAAGAGGTTCTTAGAATACATGCAATCCAGGGTTATTTCTTCTAACAACTAATCATTATTACGCTAATGCGTTAGTTAAACAGATAGGGAAATCATCCTAAATACTTAAAGATACTTAATAATAACTTTAATATACTTAATATTTATGATAAACTTACTTACAAGAGGTGATGATAATGTATCAAGAGGAAAGATTACTGAAAATACTCGATTATATTAATGAACACCATGCGATGAGTGTTATGGACATCTGCTCTCTTCTAGAAGTATCTAGGGATACAGCCCGAAGAGATATTGTTAAATTAGTACAAGAAGGGGTCGTTATTCGTACACATGGAGGCGTCGCTTTACCTCAATTGAAGAAGGAAATAGCCTCCTATCAGGAACGTTTAATTGACGAAACAGACAGTAAAAGTAAAATTGGGAAGATCGCAGCTAAACTAGTTCAAGATCGGGAAACAGTCATTTTAGACGTATCAACTACGGTACAGTCTGTAGCAGAACAAATTTCAGCTAAAAATATTACAGCTGTCACACATTCCATAGACATTGTAAGCATTCTCTCAGGACGGGAAGATCTGCAAGTATATGTGCTAGGTGGTTATTTACATACCAAGAATCGGTTATTATATGGACCTTCCGTCATTGATAAGCTAAGAGAATTAAGAGCTGATAAGGCTTTTATCGGAGCTACATCTATACAAACTGATGGGCTTTATTTCCCTTACGAAGATGATGTTTCTGTAAAAAAAGAGATGGCCCGCAGATCGGATCAGGTAATCGTCGTGGCTGATTTCACGAAATTTACAAGCAAATCGGTTTATCGTCTAGATTTTGACTTTGTGGATATTTTGATTACCGATCAAGAGGTGCCTAACGAAATAAGAGAAGTACTCCATAATAAAAATATAGCGATTATTCAATGTGAAGAGAAAGACAGATACGAGGAGGATAACAAAGATGAGTCTTAAAATTTTGCACAACGTAAACGTGATTCAACCGGACGATCTTGTTCTACCTGCCACACTTTGGATAAGAAACGGGATTATTGAAAAGTTAGAAAGCGGTCTTTCTTCTCTTCCGGAGGGCGAGTATGAACTATTGGATGGCCAAGGACATTTATTGATACCTGGTATGATAGATGTGCATATCCACGGTGCTAACGGGTTCGATATGATGGATGGCAGTGTGGCGAGTATTCAGGAGGTTTCGCGTGCTTGTGCTCAAACGGGCTGCACCTCGTTTCTGGTTACCTCCGTTAGCTCTACAATTGAAGAATTACTGGCCATGATTCGTAGTGTGAAACGTGTAATCGGGCATGAAGTCGGGGCCAAAATTGCCGGGCTTCATCTAGAGGGTCCTTACCTGAATCCGAAACGTAAAGGTATGCAAAATGAACGGTTTTTACGACATCCGAATCTTACTGAAATGAAAGAAATTTTTAACGAAGCAGATGGTCTGATTAAGATGGTTACAATAGCCCCAGAATTACCAGGCGGGATGGAGCTCATCTCTTTTCTGAAAGAAAATGGCGTCATCATCGCCGTTGCGCATTCGGATGCCACATACGAGGAAGCAAAGCAAGCCTTTGAAGCCGGAGCGAGTCACGTTACGCATTGTTTCAATGGTATGCGACCGATTCATCATCGTGACCCCGGTCTGGTTGTAGCCGCTTTTGAAGAAGAACATGTAAGCCTCCAAGCGATTGTGGATGGTATTCATTTGCATCCTGCGATCGTTAGAATGATGCATCGTCTGAAAGGACCAGATGGGATGGTACTTATCACAGATGCTTTGCAAGCCATGGGACTAGGTGATGGGAATTATGTGTTCGGTGGCCATCATGTTACAGTTTCCGACGGTGTAGCTCGACTAGAGGATGGGACTTTAGCCTCCAGTACGGTTACGATGAATGAGGCACTCCGTCTAACCGTAGAAACCGGCATTTCTTTAAAAGACGCGGTTCAAATGGCTTCAACCACACCTGCACGAATATTAAGCCTTGATACCCTTGGCAGAATCTCCACGGGCTTTGACGCTGATCTTGTCTTGTTAAATAAACAATTCCAAGTGCAATGGACAATGATTAAGGGTCAAATCATCTCTTTCTAAGCAGGAATCATCGAAATCCTCGATTACCGATACGCATATTTCATATTAGTTAAATAAGATTCCCCTTCAAGTAGCATAAGGAAAGGCAATCGAGCCAAAAGTGACCGACTGCCTTCTCCGGTGTTGAACTATAGTTCACCGTTAGCGCAATGTTTATAGCTGAATGGGCTTATAGTTTAGTGCTTGTTCAACCACTTGTTCTGCTGTGAGTTCATTTTCACCTGTAAGACGAGAAAAGATGCATCTTAGAATGTATTGGCTGTCGCCTTTGGCTTCGCTCATACATTCTAAGATGCATCCAATTCATTATCAATCGTCTAGCTTATCATTTTGCAACTAGATATGAGGCTACCTCAGCCAACCGTGAAGCATAACCCCATTCGTTGTCATACCAAGTAGCGACAGACAATAGTTCACCTTGTACTTGGGTTAAAGGCAAGTCAATAATCGATGAATGGGGATCAGCTACGATACGGGACGAGGCCCATTCCCCTTCCAAAACATCAAGAACTCCCTTTAATTCGCCTTCTTTTGCAGCTTCTCGAAACATATCGTTAATCTCTTGAACGGTGCATCGTTTTTCCGTTATTAAATTAAGTTCTGCGATACTCCCAGTGCGGGTCGGAATCCGGTAGGCTTTGCCTGTGATTTGCAGGTCATTCCAAATGAATTTCAGAGCTTTGGCCGCACCTGAGGATGACGGAATGATGTTCTCGGCTGCCGCCCATGAATCCCGTCGGTCTTTCATTGGCTGATCCGTCAACGATTGCGTATTCGTATACGAGTGTACCGTAGAGAATAATCCGTATTGAATGCCATAGTTTTCTCTAACCAATTTGACTACAGGTGCAAGCGCATTGGTCGTACAACTCGCCATGCTAATGATTTTATGCTTTTCCGGATCGAAGCTTTCTAAATTAATTCCTTTAAGAAGTACTGCGTCGCAATCTTCTAAGGTTTTGCTCGGGCCGCTGACAAGCACCCTTTTGGCGCCTCGCTCCAAGTGCAGTTCAGCTACTGATCGCGTAACGGCTCGTCCGGTACAATCAATGACCAATTCCACGCCTAACTCACCCCAATTCGGCAATTCTGCGACCGAATTCAAATAACGAATTTCTCGGTCGCCGATTACGATTGCGCCTTCTTGAGCAGATACTTTCTCATGCCAACGTTTGTAATTTGTATCCACTTCAAAAAGTGCTGCAAGCGTAGCTTCGTCTTTAATATCCGAGATGGAAAAGGGGACAAACAAGTTTTGTTGCAACGCCGCCCGAAGGAGCTGTCTTCCGATACGTCCAAATCCAAAAATCGCAATTTTACCCATAATAGCCTCCATATATATAGTTTAGTTATTATCTTCTTCACTACTCATTAAGCCGTTGTACCTGATTAATCCATTGCACAAATGATTGAACATAACGCTGTAAATATTTGCGAGTCGTATCATCTGTGAGCTTACGAGTATTTGAATCAATCTTGTCCGTGATTTGAGAAATATACATTTTTTGAGCAGGCATCACATAGGACTGGATGGCATCCAATGTTTGTCTGATTTGCTGCTGCGAAAGAATCGTCCCTTTTGCGCCTGGTGTTGCGCCTATCACACCTGAAGGCTTATGAATTAAGACGGCCGTTTTGGTAGGTGTAGATGCCCAGTCCAGTGCATTTTTCAGTACTCCCGGTATACCTGAGTTGTACTCAGGGCTAACTATAAGAATGCCATCCGTCTTCTGAATCGCCTCGCGATAATGCTTAACCGGAACTAGCCCTTCTCCATGATCCAAATCCGCGTTATAGAGGGGAAGATTAGCAATCGATATGTTTTCATATTCCACGGAATCTACAAGTTCTGGAATCGAATTCGCAATCATCTGATTAAAAGAGTTTTCCCTCAAACTTCCTACAATAATCCCTATTCTTATTGACATCAGCCAACCTCCGGAATTCATTCTCATATAATCATACAATACTTTCCATATTAAGTGTGGGATAACTTTAGTTTAGGTGCCGCGGCTATATAACCAATCTGGTTGCCAATCTCAAAACTATCTTAATTTATTTATTCTTAAATTTAAGATATTAGAGAAAAAATTATTGATCATTAGCTATTTTTTTATCAAGAAGTTTTTTAGGTGTAATATCGTTCCCTAATTCATCCATTACAGACACGTTCAGAAGCGTTGTTAATAGTTGCCCGCGTAAAATCTGTAAATACTGCGTCCGAAGCGCTGCTTGTTCCGCTTCCTCAGTATCAGATAGACCTGAACTGCGCTCAATTCTACTCAGTTCATTAATACGGTTCAAAATTGGAATCATTCCCATTACCTCCTTGGAATCGATTAGACAATATCTTAAATTAATTAATCTTAATATAAAGATATTAGATATTAAGATAATTGTCAATAGCTTGCTTTCAATTAATTTGATTTCCGATTCAGTGATCAAGATCAAAAGCTGTCTTTGGTGTTATAGGGATCTAGTATCTAGATTTTATCTTCGGAAGTTAAATCCATATTTTCGAAGAATTCATCAAGGTGATGATAGAATTTATCAAAGGCTTCTTCATCAGTTGTACAATTCAACTGAATTATACTTGCCCAATTATTAAATCCATGGATATCATAAATATCTTCTATATATTCCTGAAATCCTGTTAAGTGGTAAAATTCGCCTTCAAGATCATATAAACAATTTTGATATCCATAAAAAAGTGTTGAAGAAATAGGAGTGATTTTCTTCCGAGATGTATGCCTGGTCTTTTCTTGATATTTTTAAGTAGTTCGATTAACCTACTATCCATTCTGCTCACTCCAATACAAAGATTTTCTTTAAGATTTGTTATAAATATTCCTTCCGAGTGTTTGTGAATTCTTCCTTTAATGAAATAACATCTACTGACGATCACGGCGAACAGCTCCCATAATTCTCAACTCACGTCTCCCGTTAGCTCAACAAAAACAGCAGCCGGCAAGTAACCGGGTGCTGTCGAGTTATTTTAAAGTAATCATATCCTTTGCTCAGATAATACTGCTTCATTAATAAATTCTAGCTGTTTAGATAATGTTTTTTTAACTGGACAGTTCATTACCTTTCTCAATACTACTTCCTTGGTTTCTTTATCGATTGATCCTGAAATGTCAATTTGGTACTTAAATATAGTCTTTACTTCGTTGCTTCTATCCAATTCAACTTTAACAATAATCCCGTCGTAAGATACATTCATAGAGTCCAATATCATTCTCGTAGTAATATTTAAACACGAAGCATAAGCTGATTCTATCAGATCATGTGGTCTAAAATATTTCCCACTCCCCCCTTTCTCTTCAGTAACATCAGAATGAATTTTGGAAGTACCATTAAAAATTTCCGTAATATAAGTTTCGCTTCCACTTGTTGAGATAACCACTGTATTCCCTCCAATTATATTCTTCATAATAAGGATAACTGTATTATTGCTCTTGCGATGATAGTAGTGAAATATATTAAAACAATTTATTTAATAGATATAACCTATAAATAATTCTTGATCGAATCTATTTATTTGCCCGTTAGTTTAACTCCCAGTAACTCTACAACTTTTTTCCACCAGACTGTAGGTTTCGAGACGGCAAAACACTGCTTGCCCATTTGGATATGGCCAAAATTGGAAGGTTCATCTTATTCATGATAAGGGAATATTACTTTTTGTGAATACATGTTCTCTATTTATGTGTCACAATTAACTAAGGAGTGTGACGCCGTATGGCAAACCCAAATCATCGCCACAAGACGGGTGAAAAGGTAACGGAAGCTGGACATTATATTGATGGTGATGGAGGACACGTTGTTCTTCAAGCAGGTGATACTTTCCCTAACTGTCCTAAGACAGGAAAAGCAACCACTTGGAAGCATGAAGCATGAATAAGTAAATTTTATGTGGAAACGCTGGCTTATGAGCTAGGCGTTTCTTTTTTAATAAAAAAATGTTCCAGGCAATTAAATGCCTAGAACATTTTTTATTGGTATGCTTTTATAATACTTCAAGGTTAATCCGATTTTTTTCGAAGCAGTCTCATTCCGTTCGCGATTACGATGAGTGAGCTTCCCGTATCCGCTAATACAGCCATCCAAAGAGTTGATGTTCCCATAAAAATCATAACAAGAAACACAACTTTTACTAACAAAGAGAAAGCAATGTTCTGTTTTATAATTTTCAATGCTCTCCGACTTAAACTGATTGCATAAGGTAGCTTGGATAGATCATCTGCCATTAAAGCCACGTCTGCCGTTTCTAAGGCAGTATCTGTACCTGCTGCTCCCATCGCAATACCGACAGTAGCTGTAGCTAAGGCAGGAGCGTCGTTCACTCCGTCACCAATCATGGCAACATGACCATATTCCGCCATTAATTTTTTCATAGAAGCAACCTTATCTTGTGGAAGCAACTCAGCGTAATACTCGATATCTCCGAGCTTAGCGGCTACAGCTTGAGCTGTTCCTCGATTGTCTCCTGTCAACATGACTGTCTTCTTAATTCCTATACGTTTTAACTGTTCAAGTGTAGATTTGCTATTTGCCCGAACCTCGTCCGCTACAGCAAAAATGGCAATGACTTGCTCACTGGTACCCATGACCATAACCGTTTGCGCTTGTTGCTCTAATTCTTGAATTTTTGCCTTTATCTCTTCAAGGGAAACATTTAAATCGTGAATAAACCATTTTGGACTGCCGATGAAATATTCCTCACCTTGAATTGTAGCCTTGACACCTTGACCAGTGACAGAACTAAACGATGAAATTTCCTTCAACCGAATACCCTTTTGTTCTGCGAACCGAACAATTGCCTCTGCAACAGGGTGCTCCGATGAAGATTCAATTCCAGCTGCAATAGATAAGACTTCTTCCTCTTTTCGTCCATCCAAGGCAATGACAACCGTTACTTGTGGCATCCCTGCGGTTAATGTCCCTGTTTTATCAAAGGCAACAACCGAAACTGCACCTAATCTTTCTAGATGTGCCCCGCCTTTAATAAGAATGCCATTTCTCGCCGCGTTTCCTATTGCAGACACGATTGAAACCGGTGTTGAAATCACCAATGCACACGGACAGGATACGACCAACATCATGAGTGAGCGATAAATCCACATTTGAAAAGGCTGACCAAAAAATACAGGAGGAATAATGGCTAATCCCACAGCAATAATTAACACCGCAGGCGTATAATATTTAGAAAAAACATCAACAAAACGTTGAGAAGGAGCTTTTTGAGCTTGGGCATCTTCAACCATACTAATAATGCGAGATAAGGTATTATCTTTAGACAGTTTCGTTACTTCAACCTCTAGTGCACCCTGTTGGTTAATTGTCCCTGCAAATACTTCATCGCCTCTTGATTTCTCAACAGGAATCGATTCCCCAGTAATCGGGGCTTGATTTATCGTTGAATGACCTTTGAGAATGACGCCGTCCATCGCTATTTTCTCACCAGGTTTGATGATAACGGTATCGCCAATTTGAATATCTTCAATGGCAATCATAGACTCGCGGCCATCTCTACGAACTAAGGCTTCTTTTGGAGAGAATTCCATCAGCCCACGGATTGATTTCCTAGTCCGATCCATCGTATAAGCTTCTAAGGTTTCACCCAATGAGAATAAAAATACAACCGCTGCACCTTCCTCCCATTGCCCGATAAGTGCAGCACCCACAGCTGCGACAGTCATGAGTAGATCCATCCCAATTATACGGGACTTCAAACCATAAAATCCTGTCCTGGCAATCCGAAATCCACCAACAACAATAGCAGCGGCATACAATATCGTTGAGAAGACCTGATTTACGAGATCACCAACTGTTAGAACCCATGCTAATGCAAATAATAGCCCTGATAAAAATGTAGGAAGAACTTTATTATTCCGTCTCCAGAAGCTGGCTTCGGCAGTTGATCGAGTTATATTCCCCGTATCTAACGTGGCCGTATACCCTGCCTGCTTTACCGTTTGCAGAATGCTTTGATCGGCTGTTCCATTATGATCAACAGTCATCTTAGCAGCCCCATAGTTAACTGTTACCTGGTTCACAGCTGTAAGTGAGCCGACTCTCTTCTCCAGTTTTTGCGCGCAGTCTGCACAATCCATCCCATCTATTCGAAAGACGGAAACTCGATTCTCCGATGATTGTTGTTGAATCCCATATCCCAAATTATTAATCTGTTTCTTTATAATCTCAAAATTAACGATCGGTTCTGTATAAGCAAGACTCATCTTGGCAGTAGCAAAGTTAACGGAAACCTGATTTACCCCTTCTAAGCGAGATACAGATCTCTCCAGCTTCACTGCACAATCCGCACAATGCATACCTTCAAGTGTAATTGTTCGATTCACCGTATCACCTAATGAGCTGCCACAGCAGGAATCACCATGGTGGTGATCGTGAGCATGATCGTGTGTGTGATCGTGTGCATGATCGTGAGCGTGATCATGTGTGTGATCGTGTGTGTGATCGTGAGCATGATCGTGATCATGTGTGTGATCGTGAGCGTGATCATGTGTGTGATCGTGTGTATGATCATGAACATGCTTGTTGTCCTGATTTTGCGCACCTTCGCGTCCCTGATTATGATGCAGGTCCTTTTTATTACCTCCGTTGTTGCAACAAGATGAATGTGAAGACATTAGAGATCAGACTCCTTAATACCCGCTAATATATGATTATATGTTCATGTATTAACTTTATATTATGTCGATCTCCTTATTATGTCAATCGTCAATAACCCAACGAAATGACTTTAAAAGGAAAATAAAAAAAAGGGGTTCCGTGATGGAATTCCCTTTTCAACATGCCTCGCAAGAACTATAAAACATATTAATTTCGCCAAGATGCTTTCTGCAGTCTGCTCGCATTTGTAACGACAGATACAGAACTTAGCGCCATAGCTGTTCCAGCGATCCATGGTGTCAACAGCCCCATGAACGCAAGCGGTATAGCCAAGACATTGTACATTAATGCAAAAATTAAGTTTTGACGAATATTGCGCATGGTCTTACGGCTCATCACCACGGCATCCGCAACGCCTCCCAAATCGCTATGAAGCAAATTGACATCCGCTGCGTCCTTGGCGATCTCTGAACCGGTACCTACAGCAATACCAATATCCGCAGCTGCTAAGGCAGGAGCATCATTCACGCCATCCCCGACCATAGCAACACGCTTCCCTTTTTGCTGCAGTGTTCTGACCAAATGAACCTTATCCTGAGGCAGCATTTCCGAATAGATTGTTGTTATGCCTGCTCTTTCAGCTATCGCTTTAGCTGTTTTACGGTGATCGCCGGTTACCATAACCACAATGATTCCCATTTTTTTCAACCTTCGTAGAGCCTGAGGTGTAGATGCTTTTAATGTATCCATGAGTGCGATTACACCTGCAGGCACACCGTCCACAGCTGCAAATAACATCGTCTTGCCTTCCCTCTCCAACTGTTCTGTTACAGGCGCAAACCTCTCGATGGAAATCTCAGCCTGATTCATAAAAGCTCTGGAACCGATTAGAATCTCATGTTCATCTACTCGCGCCTTCACACCCAGGCCTGTTATAGCTTGTGAGGAGGTTGTCTCTTTAACCTGAAGTCCGCGCCGAACGGCTTCCTTCATAATGGCTTTCGCATATGGATGTTCGATGCCATTCTCAGCAGCAGCAAGCATGCGAAGCAGGCGATGCTCCTGACCCGGGTCCGTAATGACGTCTGTCACACGGGGGGTTCCATGGGTAAGCGTTCCTGTTTTATCCATTAAAATGATGTCGATCTGCTGCAATTGTTCCACATACTTGCCTTCTTTAAATAAAATGCCTGACTCCAGAGCACGGCTTGTGCCCACCAGTATCGAAGTTGGCGTCGCCAATCCTAAAGCGCAAGGACACGCAATGACAAGCACAGCTATCGCTTTGAATAGCGCCCCTGTGAAATCCCCTGGAGTAAGCCATAAAGACCAAATACACAATGTCAGCAAGGCAAGCACCAAAACAGCAGGAACGAACACAGCGGCAATTCGATCTACATAACGTCCGATCTCAGCCTTCGAGCCTTGGGCTTCCTCCATCAAATGGATCATCTTGCCGAGCGCTGTTTGAGATCCAAGAGCAGTCACTTCCATCGTAATGGCTTCATCTCTAATAACAGATCCGCCTATCAGGCGATCGTATTGACGTTTCTCCACAGGTACGGATTCCCCCGTAATGAATGCTTCATCAACAGCTGATCGGCCACGAATAACTCGTCCATCCGCAGGAACAACTTCACCTGGCAGGATGAGGAGCATATCCCCAATTTTGACGTCTTTTATCGATATGACTTCGGACTGCATCTCATTTCTGATGATTGTGACTGTTTGCGGGCTTAAGTGGCGCAGTCGATGAATAGTTTTCATACTTCTTTCTTTCGCAGAAGCTTCCAGCCACTTACCAAGCAGCACTGCGGTAATAATCATGGCGCTTGTCTCAAAATAGACTGCATGCGGGTCAGCTCCTCCCGAACGAAGCATATGTATCGTCATGTAATGACTATACAAGTAAGCGCAAGTCGTACTAAGTACGATAAGAACATCCATATTCGCACTTTTGTTTTTTATAGCCTTCCACGCGTTAAAATAAAATGGAGCACCTATTGCAAATTGAACCGGCGTAGCAAGCAGCCACTGGAACCATGGTTCCAAAAATAGATCAGGAATCCATAGGCTCGATGTCATGGTATAATGACGAACCATTGCCCACAAAAGAGGAAGTGTTAATAACGCCGAGATCACTAGTTTTGCTCCCAATCCAAATATCGCTTGCTGAGAATCACTCACTTCTTCAAAGCTTCTAGCCGAGTATCCCAGTTTCTCAATACGTTCAATAATTTCCCCTTTCAACTCTGTGCCTGCATCCAGCACTAATGCTGCACTTCCCATTGGTAAATTCACAGCAATTTCATGAACGCCTGCCATTTTGCCGATCACTTTCTCAATTCGCGCAGAGCAGGCTGCACATGTCATGCCCTCTATTTGCAGGTTTATTTTCTGAAACGTTACTTGTTCGTTCAAGCTCTGCACCTCCGGTATCAATTGCTCACTTACTTGCAACTATATGGGGTGTGATCCAAAATCATGCTAGATTCGCTGAAACTTTTCATATCGAGGTACGGTTTAACGATCACAGAATGGACAAAGAAAAAGATCGTTTCATCCCTAAAAAGGTTGAAATGATCTTTTATTCGCCATTTATAGATGGAGATTTCAATTGTTCCATTATCTCACCGTTATTGTTCCATAGTACATATACATACCGCAGTGAAATTTATAGGTTCCGGGTTTTAAATCTTTTAATGTAAAGAAATTATCCCCTTTTTCCAAATAGACATCCATTCCTAATTCAGGAGATGCTACACTTTTGATACAAGTCAAGCGGCTTAGTTTTTTAAAATTTAGCTTTGTCGGCACACCTGCCTGAATCTCGATATTGTTAGGATAAAAACCGTCATCTTTCACATTTATCGTAACAACTTGAAATCCGTCTTGTTGCGTAACCGTGGACTCTTCGGCAGATGACTCCGGCTGCTGAAAATAAAATAAAGCAAAAATAAAAAGACAAATCATAAGAACTCCCGAAATAAGACCAAATCTTGAGAATTTCGTTAAACGACTTTTCAAGCTAGTCCCCCCTTTCGAATCATAAAAAAACAACCTAGCCAGTGAATCCGGCAAGGTTGATTATACACCTGAACATGTCATTAGATTGTGTCCTTTGTGCTAATAATATGAATGATTGATGAAAAATTAGTTTCAATCCAATGAACTTACCTCTACAGCTACGCCTCTAACTGAGAAACGGAAGTATCCATAGGAAGATTTTCTTCGGCATCTAACAACTTATATAGCAGCAACATCGAAACCGCTAAGACAACATCCATGAAAACGATGGAAAGTGCCGGATAATCCGAAATCACCATAACACCCAGCATTGCCCCCATCATGCCTCCCATCAAACCTTTCTAATTCAACAAACCACGATTTCTTACGTTCACTGTAATGTGAGGCTCTATTTTAATTTTCGGATACGTCGTTTCCCAAGCTAATGTTTCCCATAGGCGAGGATTTGTCGCTTTGATCCGACATCCTCCCTAGAACGATTAGTCGTATTTTTCCCTGACAAGGAAATTGTATGTAATTCCTTTATACTGATATAGCGACCAGACGCCTATCCATAAATAAAAAGGGTATCCGATAGCCAAGCAATTGGCTTTGGACACCCTTTTTTTCATTTTCACGTCAAAAGGAGGCTGATAATCTCCAGGTAACATGCCTGTTGAAATCGCCATGCGATTCCAACTATTAATGGCATTAATCGCCATAATTAAATCAACGAATTGTTCCACATCGAAATGTCTCCGAACTTGGTCATACAAATCTTCCGGCACGCCGGCATTCGAAATTCTGGTCACAGCTTCGGTCTTTTAAGGCTGTCAACCGCGCACCTCTCCTTATTTGACAAGGTTCCTAAATCCACCTAAGATGATGTATAATAACTTTTTTATATCTGAAAGCAGGTGTTTGCATGCAGTATAGTATTGGCGTTGAATATGGACTGCATTGCTTAGTATATTTAATCGATATTCCTCCTGATTCTACGATTGGGATTAAAGAACTTTCCGCTTTTCAAGGTATTTCCGAGACCTATCTTTCGAAGATTTTCAGCAAATTAACCAAGGCTGGTATCGTAAGCTCTGTTCCTGGAGTTAAAGGCGGCTATAAATTAGCCAAGCATCCTTCGGATATCTCGTTCTGGGATGTAGTCGAAGCAGTCGAAGGGGCAGCGCCTATTTTCCAATGCAAAAACATTAAAGATAATAGTTACTTATGTACGAAAGACGAAGAGGTTGCAGCATGTACCAAAGCTACTCCCTGTACGATTAACATGGCGATGCTTGAAGCTGAGGATAGTATGCGCAATGTTCTGCGCAACAAATCGCTTACTTGGCTAAATGAGGAGCTTGATCGTGTGTTAACCCCTCAATCTCGCAAACAAACTCGTGAATATTTTGCTACTAGCAAGCAAGACACCTGACCTCTTCCTGAAGTTAGGTGTTTTTTTATACTGAACAAGAATTGACCACCCCCCTCTCCTTAACAATTTCTTAACGTTATTTTGTTGTAGAAATAATAGTCGCCTGCTAAAATCAGTAGAAAATATAAACAAAGATAACCGACTTCGTCGTCCTTTTAGGACGAGCAAGTTTGTCAAGGTAGATGCGAAGCAAGGGAGCGAATTTGGGCGGCGGAGAACACCCGACGCCGCTAAAAACTCAGCGTTACTGAGACATTTGGCGGAGGGGGCATCCTCATAGGAGAGGTAATCCCGATTTCTTTAAGAAAACGGACAAATAGAGGACGTCAGTTCTCCTCCATGTGAAGAGGAGCCTATTTCGATGAAATAGGGCCCTGTAGTTCCCCTCAGGGAGGAACCGCTGGAGCGATAACAGCGACTGTGACAGCTATGTTGTATTTTGTGCAACCATTTGGCCGTAATGGGGCCTCACCTCGCCTCTATATTGTACATAATACAACGATTGTTGCATTTAAAGCGCTCACAATTCACCTTTTGCAACAAATGGTTGTATGATGTGCAACGAAAGACCGCAATCGCGGTCTGACCACACCATTACGTTGTATGTAATGCAACGTAGCCCTACAACTTTGTGAATGTTAATTAGATATTGTGATTTTGTAAACTGTGCCTCCACAACAAAAAAAAAGCCCTGAGTCGGCATCTGCCATCCCAAGAACCTTCTTTCCTTACTTCACAACACTTTTCAGAACATCATCAATCATTTGGCTATTCGCAATTGTACCGGAGTATAACCAGCTGGAGTTATTGTCAAAGTCATACACTTGGCCTTTTTTCACAGCGGGAATCCCTGCCCATACAGGGTCTTTAAGAATTTCTTCTTTGCTCACGCCTTTGCTGTTCACAATGAACAAATAGTCAGCATCCAACGTAGCGAGCTTCTCCATGGACAGGGAGAGCCAGTTAGCTGTTCCTGTTTTGGAGGCTTCTTGGACCACGCTTGGGACGTTAAGTCCCAAATCTTTGTACAACACATCACCGCTCGATAACTTCTCGCTTACCACATATACAGCCTTAGCCGTCACCCAAAGCGCCGCGGCCTTTTGTGTGCCAATCGCTTTTTGCAGCTTTTCTTTCGCATCCTTCGCTTTGTTGTCGTAGGTTTCCAAGGCTTGCTTAGCTTCCTTGCTCTTGTTCAAAACTTCACCAATAGTTAGCAGCTCTTGGCGCCAATCATTGTTTTTCTCGCCCCCTACCGTGTAGGTTGGAGCAATTTTCGAGTACTGATCATATTTATCACCTGCAACAGTTTCCGCACTGTCCATAATGATGAGATCCGGTTTAAAGCTCATCACAGCTTCAAAAGGAAGATCAAAAGGAATCGTTGGAATGCCGTTCAGATCTTTTTGCAAATAGTTTTGTACGGTCGTAGTCCCTTTATTAATGGACCATTGCGCAACAGGCTTAACGCCTAGAGCTACCAAGTGATCCTCTAAATATGAAGCGATAACACGCTGCGGATTAGCTGGAACCTTCACTTCATGTCCTAAAGCATCTTTTAAAACCCGTTCGCTTGCGGCTTGCTCATTGGAGCTGCCCGTCGAGGCCTGCGCTTTCCCCTTATCCCCTGCCGGGCTTGATGAACTTGCGCATGCCGTTACGAACAAGGTCAGGCTGAGCAATAAAACTAAAGCAATTGACGGCTTGGAACTTCTGTACATTGGTAATACCCCTTCATCTCTATATTGAGAATGATTATTATCCTCATAATAAGTATGCCCTCCCCGCTTGCGCAATGCAATGGAAGATATAGACATCCTAAATGGATTATAGAGACTGTGAAGGGACGTTTGGTAATTTTCCTTAAAATGAACCGGTGCGATGCCTGTATGCTTTTTGAAGGTACGGCTGAAAAAATAAACATCCTGATAACCTACCCCAGCAGCAATTTGCTGAAGCGTAGCATCTGTATCCAGCAGAAGTTTCTTGGCTTTTTCCATGCGATAACGAATCAGGTAGTCAATCGGGCTGGCGCTCGTCTGATTTTTGAACATCCGCGTCACTTGCCTTGGGCTGCAATCCAACACTTCCGCTAACCGCTCCAGCGTAATCGATTCTGCGTAATGCTCATGCATGAAACGGATCGCTTGCGCGACCGGCTCCCCTGGAACCATCGTCACGTTTTGGTCTTGAAGCTGCTGCATCAGCTCGTAGATGAAACTGTACAGCAACGATTTGGCATGCAATTTCGCTAACTGACTGGCACTGTTCCACTCCCGCTCAAGCTGCTCCAGGATCTGATACAGCAGCATGGGCAGCCTCGGCAAGAAACTGTACTGCATATAGAATGAATTGCTTTTATCTATGTATTTCAGCTTATCTCTCATCGTAGGAAGCGGAATGCTAGCTTTGTACAGCACGAGGTAATACTCAAAAATATCCTCCGTGAGCTTGATATCCAAGTAGCTTCCTTTCCCGCCGTGCAGAAGATGGAATTTTTGAACGGCATAGTCACGGTCATCAAGCGCAATGCTCGCACCGCCTTGCAAGGCAAAGATAAAGGCATTCGACGGAAGTCGGTAGGCGCTCAGCGATTCGCCGGACGTCATTTTCACGTGCCGAACGTCCATAATTTTGACTGCAGCCTGGTACCATAAATGGAGCTGATCTTCTAGTTGCATGTCCCCTGCCATGTTCATCCCCCCTTGTCTTTCCTCCTATTATAAAGTAGCCAGCAACAGAGCGACAATGACACTTAAACGAAAAAAAGCCAACCTCCGTAGAGGTCAGCTCACTCCTGTATGCTGCATGACAGCAGCTACTACTTTTCCGATGTAATTCTCATTGCATCGCGTTGCGCAATCAAGCACAGCTCCGCCGCTTTGAAAGCATGCTCCTGTGTCATCGCATTTTCTGTACGGTTCAAGCAATCCAGGATCAGCTGGCCGAAGTAAGGGTAGCCAACCTGGCCATTCACAGCAAAATGCTGCTCGCCATCCTTGTTCACAAGGTACACATGATTGCTTGTCTGCTCTCTCGCAATATCCACATATTTACGAAGCTCGATATAACCTTCTGTGCCCAGGATCGTCATGCGGCCATCGCCCCACGTGCTTAAGCCATCCGGTGTAAACCAGTCTACCCGGAAATAACCTGTAGCTCCATTATCTCCAACCAATGTCGCGTCGCCGAAATCTTCAAACGTCGGATACTGCGGGTAGTTATAGTTCGCGATTTTACTATGTACGACCTTGGCATCCTTCGCGCCTGTGAACTGAAGGAATTGTTCAATTTGATGGCTGCCGATGTCGCACAAAATTCCGCCAAACTTCTCTTTCTCGAAGAACCAGTCCGGTCTGCTCGACAAGTTGATGCGGTGCGGTCCAAGACCGATAACCTGCAGCACACGTCCGATTGCGCCCTGCTTGATAAGCTGCTCCGCAAAGATGGAGCTTTCTGAATGAAGACGCTCGCTGTAGTAAACGGCATACTTTTGCTTCGTCTCTGCAACTTTCTCGCGTGCCGCTTCCAATTGCTCCAATGTTGTGAAAGGCGCTTTGTCTGTAAAATAATCTTTGCCGCTGTCCATGACCTTCAGACCAAGCGGTCCGCGATCACTAGGAATCGCCGCTGCGGCAACCAGCTTGACTTCGCTATCTTGAAGAATCTCCTCCAAGGAGCTCGCAACCCGAACACCCGGGAATTTGCTTACAAATGTATCTACTTTCTTAGGATCCGGGTCATAAACCCATTTCAACTCGCCCCCCGCTTCGCGAAGCCCGTTGCACATCCCGTAGATATGACCGTGATCCAGTGCTGCTGCTGCAAATATAAATTCGCCAGGTTGACAAACGGAGTTAAATGTACCGACTGGTGCGTAATTCATGCCATCGCTTTTTTGCATCGTATATAGTCCCCTATCATCTATGAATTATCGCTGCATTGTTTCTTGTTGACCCTCTAAGCTTAACAAGATGGGGGGATGAAATGTGACTCTATGTTGTGAAAAAATGATACTACTTTGCGGTTCATCCCTGAATAACCTTCCGAGAACACAGCTAGTACTATTCTAGTATAAAAAATAACCCACGCAGGCTTCTCCTGCCGTGGGCTGAGTGAACTAGTGAACTACTCGTAATTAAAATTTACAAATACAACGAGTGATAATGACAAGCAAAATGAACAGAACAAGAATGCTGCCTACGTTGTTGTTAGGGTATGCGCAAACTTTGGCTACTGGCGCTGCGGCAACCGGTTTTGGGAATACAAACGAAGTTTGTTGGTACGAAGCGTGCAGGTGGATGTCATTGTGAACTGGTTTGTGGTGCATAATAGGCGCCGGTGCTGGTACGACTGGCATTGGCATAGGCATTGGGGCTGGCATTGGCATCGGAGCTGGCATCGGTGCAATTGGATACGTTGGTTTTACAAACTCCATGGATGGAGCACCTCCTTAGAATATTGAAGCTTTAACATTAGGTTGTTATCGTTAGGGTTGGGTGAATAGCTTACAACATCAGTCTATGGGGGAGCACCTACCACGAACACGGTAAACACCCAGATCACCCAAAAATGGTTACGTATCATGGGCGAACGAGCCTCCTGCATCAGCCCGCTTGTACCTGGGAAATACGCGGAGGTAGGACAAAAAAACAGCGGTCAGGAACTCATTCCCGACTCGCTGTTTCTTCTACACATATGGATTATTATCTTTTTCGAAGCCAATCGTTGTTTTACCGCCATGCCCCGGATAGACGATCGTATCGTCTTCAAGGAGGAAGAGCTTATCCTGGATAGAATCCAGCAGTTCATTGTTATCTCCGCCAGGCAGATCCGTCCGGCCAACCGACAGTTTAAACAGAACATCCCCGCTAAACAAATGTTTGTCGTGTAGGAAGCTCACGCTTCCCGGGGAATGGCCGGGCGTATGGAACACTTTGAGCTTGATGCCCAGAAACTCCAACGTTTGCCCTTCGTCCAGCGCGTACTCAGCCGGCTCTGTCTCGATAAGAACGCCTAGCTCAGGCCAGCGGGTTGAACCGTTTTTCTTCGGATTCGTCAGCCAGTCGGCCTCCAGATCGTGTATGTAAACGGGGCACTTTTTCAGCTTGCGAATTTCATCAACGCCGCCGATATGATCGAAATGCGCATGCGTCAGTAAAATCGCTTCAATTTCTAAATCTGCAATCTTTTTGATCAGCGACTTCGGGTTCATACCTGGATCAATGATAATCCCCTTTTTCGTCTCTGGATCCGATAATAAATATGCATTAGTACTAACCGGTCCTAAAACAAATGTATCTATGTTAATCATATGCCCTCACCTTAATTCGCTTAGAACGACTCGATTAAGTCACGAAGTTCCTTCACGATAACAGCGTGGTACCCGTTACCTTCGCCATATTGACGGCCCATTTCGGCTCTGGCTACTTGAATTTTCTCGTTATAATCCGGCGCTTCGCGATCTGGATTTTCTTTTTTGAACTGCGTCATGACCGCTTGAACCTTTTTCGGGCGCGGGCCCCAATGTCCAAGAACAAAACCGCCAGTGTCTGTAAACGCAACGATTGGAATCGAACGGCCGCCACCTGTCAGGAACTGATCGATTACATCGTAGTTTTGTTCCATAATCAACACTTCTACAGGCACACCGCTGTTTTCCAGCGCTTTGAACACGACAGGTACGTTGCGAACAACATCGCCGCACCAATCCGCAGCAATAATAACACAGCGCAGATCGTCACGGTTATTTAGAGAATCGAAATATTCCTTATCCTCTTCATTGTCCCATGCAAATCCGTTGTAATACTCCAAAAATTTCTCTTGATTTTTCTCCATGCTGTCAATGAATTGCTGTGGTTTCAAGCCTGTGCGCAATTTGCTTGCAAGATTCGTACTCATCGCTACCCATCCTCCTAAAATAGGGATCTTTGAAAGTCGATCAAAGTCCCGCCATTTCGTAATTCTTCCTTATTATTGTAACAAATTGAATCGAATGCGCAAATCCAGATGACTAAACTTTCGCTTTTCTTTTCAAATAAAGTTGGTATCCCACATACAAGAGTGTTAAAACAATCGCTGCAATAATTAACGGTTTAATGTACGGCCCTGCGATTTCATCAATCGTTTCCCAATTGTCTTTGAGCTTCATCCCCAAGTAAACATAGAGAAAGGAATACGGAATTAGTGCTAAACCTGTATACAGTGTAAATTTGCCAAGCGGCATTTTGGCCATGCCACCCGGAAGAGAAATCGCGTGACGGACGATAGGAATGAATCTGGCTGTGAAAATCATGCCCGTACCGTAGCGGTTGAACCACGCTTCAGCAACATCGATATGATGCTTGCTGATCAGCAAGTATTTGCCGTACTTCTCCAGGAAAGGTCTGCCACCGTAGCGTCCGATCCAATAAAGCACGATTTGGGCTAGTGTCCCGCCAATCACCGCGCAAACTATGGCACCATAGAAATTAATTTCACCTTTGGATACCAGGTAGCCCGCATAGGCAAGAAGCAGCTCGTTCGGAATCACTTCCAGCATCAATCCGAGGAAAATCCCCCAATACCCAAGCCCTTCCAAGTAAAGCAAAACATTGTGAATCAACTCACCCATTCATGAACCCTCTCTCCCTCTATAATCCATCCGATTTCTACCTTCCATTCTAACACAGACGGGCTCTCATCAACCAGTTTCACCCACTTATTGCCCGGTAAAATAGGAAAGAATATTCATGTGCTGACAAGCCTTTGCATAAAATGTACAAGTATATTTGTACAGGAGGCGGGCCCTATGTCCCAAGTATGGATTGTTAAGCGCAAGCACCTCTATCTGGCAGCCTTCATCTTGCTGCTGCTTCTCTCGGGCGTCCTCTACATGAATCGTGGCAAAATCGTCCCCACATTGGCCGAGCCTGCACCTGAAAGAACCATTCACATGGTTGTAGGAGAATTCAAATCGACCACCAAAGATGGCAAAACGATTGAGGTCTACCGCTGGGATCCCGGCACCGTAGTCATTCAAAAAGGGGAGCGAATCAAACTCAGCATTTACGGCGTCAACGGCGAAAGCCACCCTTTTCTCATTGAAGGGCTTAACATTAGCGGTGAAGTTAAAAAAGGAAAAGAGACCATCGTTCATTTCACTGCCGATCAGGAAGGTACGTACCGCATTATTTGTATGACGCATGCCGATATCGCGCATAACGGACCTATGATCGGCTACCTGGTAGTTGATTAACGAACTTTTACGGCTGCGCCACTCAACTTGGGCTCCTTAGCTCTTTGTCGCGAGTGGCTCCAAGCCCATTCCATGCATACACATATCATAGAGGAGTGTGGATGCAGTCATGATCAATAACAAACAAGGCGAAAAACATAAACAGCAATTCCCCAATGCCCGCAGCATTCGGAGGGCTTGCAGCAAGGAATTATACCGGACTGTGAAGCGGTTGAAAATATGGCTCTCCCCCGAGCAAATCAAAGAGGCTGAGGAGTTGTATGTGAAAAAAGTGATGCTTAATCTCCCCTTCATCGTGGAGAACGGCTCAAACCGCAAAGCGCTCTCAGATTGGTTTGACATCAACGTAGGACCTGAAATTGCTCCCATATGGAAGGTTGAGTTGGCGGTTCTAAACCAAGCTTTTCGCGATGCATTCGGCGGTTAAAATGAAAAAAAGGCCACGGGTATGTCAGACATACGCCATGGCCTTTTTTATTTATGGATCTTCTTAGGAGAACTCAGGCAGCCAGCTGCCATGCGCTTCGATCAATTCATCGCACATTGCGACGATGTCATCCATCGACAACTCAGCTGATGTGTGCGGATCAAGCATCGCTGCGTGATAAATATGATCGCGCTTACGCGTAATGGCTGCTTCAATCGTCAATAGCTGCGTATTGATGTTCGTGCGATTGAGCGCAGCGAGCTGCGGCGGCAGATCCCCGACGTAAGTCGGCGTAACCCCGTTGCGGTCAACCAAGCAAGGTACTTCCACGCACGCTTCGCGCGGCAAATTCGTAATTAAGCCGGTATTCATCACATTACCGCCGATTTTGAACGGAACATCCGTCTCAATGGCTTCGAAAATGTAGGATGCATACTCATGGGAACGCTCATGCGTCAAATTCGCATCGTTCACGAGATCCTCGCGCATTTGTTTCCATCGGCTGATCTGGTTAACGCAGCGGCGCGGATACTCGTCAAGCGGAATATTGAAGCGGTCGATCAGCTCCGGATAGTTCCGTTTGATGAAGTACGGATGGTATTCCGCGTTGTGCTCGGAGGATTCCGTAATGTAATGGCCAAACTTCAGCATCATTTCGAAACGGACCATATCCTTGTGCTTTTCCTTTTGCTTCTCGATCGCCCGTTTCTTGATTTCCGGGTATAGATCGACACCGTCCTTCGTTACCTCAAGCAGCCAAGCCATATGGTTGATGCCCGCAATTTTGGCTTTGACGCCTTCCTTTTCCAAGCCAAGGCTCTTGAACAGCTCAGGAATACAGGCCTGTACACTGTGACAAAGGCCGACAGTACGTACGCCGCCGTATGTGTTCATTACATTTGTTAAAACAGCCATTGGATTCGTGTAGTTCAGGAACAAGGCGTCCGGGCACACTTCACGAATATCCGCTGCAAAATCAAGCATAACCGGAATCGTCCGCAGATTTCTGAAAATACCGCCAATTCCGACTGTATCTGCAATCGTTTGTCGCAAACCATACTTTTTCGGAATTTCAAAATCCGTAATCGTACATGGATCATAGCCACCTACTTGAATGGCATTTACGACATATTTTGCACCTTTTAAAGCCTCTTTGCGGTCTGTATACGATTTAATGACGGACGTACTGCCGCTTGTTTTTTTGATATTATTCAGCATGTTCGCTGAGTCTTGCAAACGTTCGTGGTCGATATCAAAGAGAGCGATTTCAAAGCCTTGCAGCGCGGGAGTCATCAAGCAATCTCCAAGCACGTTTTTCGCAAAAACCGTACTTCCGGCACCTAGAAAAGTAATTTTGGACATGTGTGAATACCCTCCAAATTGGTTGTCGTTTTCATATCTTCACTATAGCGCAGGAAGCTTTGGAAGCATATGGATTGAACGAACTCCAATATGGACATTTGTAGTTTATTGAGGTACGCTTAACATAAAAAATGACGAGGTTCATATGAGTACGGAACATACCTATTTTACCGTCAACATTAATCCGCATGAGAGCAATAGCGAACTTTCCGTGCTTTTTAGCGGGGAAGGCAAGCCGATTGCCCTACACAATACAGGGCCAGGTGTCCACGACTACTATCTGGTTCACACCGTGCATTCCGGTAACGGCACTTTCGAGATGCACAACCGCACCTACCACTGCACAGCAGGCGACACGTTCATCATCTACCCTGGGGAGCTGTTTCGGTATACGGCGGATGCCGAGAATCCATGGCATTATTCATGGGTCGCGTTCACGGGTCACGCTGCGGGCATGATGCTCTCCCAGATCGGCGCTTCCCCGCAAAACGCCGTTATCTCAGGAAGCGTCCCCCGCTCCATGCGACATTACTACCGCCGAATCCGTTCCAGCTTTCAGCAGTCGATGTACCCGGCGCTTGAGGATATGGAAGCGGCCGGCTGGCTGCGGCTGCTGCTTCGCGAGCTTGGCCGGGCGGGCGCTCATCAGGCGAAGGCCAAGCCAGCCACCGAGACGGAGATTCAGCGGCAAGTCAGCCAGGCGGTCCGCTATCTGGAGCTGCAGTATACCCAAGTCGTCTCCATCGAGCAGCTCGCCCGCACACTGGGCTATCACCGAACCTACTTGTGCAAAATGTTCAAACAAGCCACAGGCCTCGCCCCCATGCAGTACCTCTTCAAAATCCGCATGGAACGCGCCAAGCAGCTTTTGGAAACGTCCATGACCATCGACCAGGTAGCCTCGTCTGTGGGCTTTAACGATGCGCTTTATTTCTCCAAGCAGTTTCACAAATGGAGCGGCAGTGCTCCTTCGGTATACCGGAAGGTGCTGACGGGTAAGGGGGGTTAGGGAGCGGGAGTACGTAGGCGCGGGCGAGAGATGCGCAACGCGGGGGCGCTGGGCGGCGGCAGCCCAGGGCGGCGGCGCTGGGCGGCGGCAGCCCAGGGCGGCGGCTGCGCGAGAGCGACTGTCGTGCAAGAGCGATAGCGGCGCAAGAGCGACGCCGGGAGCGGCGTGGAGACAAGAGCGTGACAGGCCGATGTGGCGG
>NZ_BILW01000051.1 GCF_004000765.1 Paenibacillus chondroitinus NBRC 15376
AGAACTATAGCACAATAATAACAGGCTGCCACTATGCTGGCAGCCTGTTCAAGTAACGGGCAGAAGAGCACAAGATTCGAGTCGCAGGATTATGCACCGACAGGTCTAGAATTGGTTCAAAGCATCCCTCAGATACTTCCATAATTCCCCCCCCTTTAGTAAAACTAAGAAATTAGTTTAGCTATTAGAAAAGCAAAGCCTGCCGCTACCCCCCCTACTAATGTTGTTTGCCAGGCACTTTTGATTGGTTTGGATCCGGTGAATTTTCCCTTTATAAAGCCAAATAAAAATAGAGCAATTAGTGTGACAAAACACGAAACGATCAGTGCAGATTGCGGATTTTGAATGAATATATAAGGAGATAAAGGAATGATGCCGCCTACAATGTATGACAATCCGATCGTTAATGAACTATTTCGAGCTCTTTTAGGTTCGGGTTCCTCCAGTCCCAGTTCGTGTTTCATCATGAA
The DNA here is from genome assembly GCF_004000765.1 of Paenibacillus chondroitinus NBRC 15376. Classification (GTDB taxonomy): domain Bacteria; phylum Bacillota; class Bacilli; order Paenibacillales; family NBRC-103111; genus Paenibacillus_E; species Paenibacillus_E chondroitinus. Next base: position 471 of record NZ_BILW01000051.1, read on the forward strand.
ATTAACCCATACTTCCGAATCTTCGCTAATTGCTTTTACGACAGCGATAACTGTTGGCTCAGGAAGGTTCAATTCGCGCAAGATGACTGCTACCTCTTCCCGTTCCCGTTCGGGTAAATCAATAATTTCTCTTCGTTCACGTTCCAATTCAGATAAATAATGTTCCCGATCCGTACGCGCAGCAAGATATCCACCTAGTCCCATTGCAATAGATCCTGCCGATATTTCTGCCACTCCCGCAATAACAACTAGACTTGTGTTAGAAATGGTTCCGGATAATCCGGCAGCAAGGGCAAATGGGACGGTCAATCCATCCGCCATCCCGATCACAACATCCCGAATAAGGTCTGAAGCCAAAAAGTGTTTTTCTTCATGCCTCTCTTTTTGTATAACATTTTCTTGTTGTTGCATGAAGTTTCTCCCTTCGTATAGATGCATTTGTAAGCTTTGTTGTGCTAACGCAGAACGATATCAATAAAAAACTGGCGATAGTCTAGGACTTTATTTTCTCGTCCGATGCTGTCGCTGTTTCTTTTTATTGAGTAAGTCTAAAACTCATTTTACGAAGTATGCCGATTTTGTAATTCTAAAACCCGTGTGGGATCAGCAACTCCAGTCTAAAACTTTATATTCAACGAACACTTTAGGTGCAAAGACATAGGGGAAATTATAAGTGGACGATGTCTGATATCCGGCTTTCTTTTTTCTAACCACTTCTTTCCTCATAATTTTCGTCCCCTTTAACTCTTTCTTTACCCATCCTCCCCCAGCCAAAAACGACCGTAAGAGAGGCTATAACAATAATTGGTGGCAAAATCATAATTAATATGAATTCCAACATCTATTCTCCTTTAGGGTGCATCTGACCTCGCACATATCTGATATTAAATAGAAATAGTTTCATTAAAAGGAAGAGTGAAGGAATTAGAAGCAATAGTCCGGTCAAAAATGCAATAATTAGGGCTATTGCCATGGACTGATTTGTAAAGTGTTCATACATAGATAAGTAAGGGTAAAGTAGATAGGGTAAGTGAGATGCCCCATAACCGTAAAAAGCAAATGCAAATTGAACCATCACGCAAATAAAAGACACCCCATAATTCTTTTTCTTCCAAACGAAATAAACAGCTGCCAGAAAGAACAGAAACGAACATGCAAACATCCAAGATAACTTCGTGATGTGCTGATAATGTTCGGGGTTATGCAAGTTAATTGAGTAAAAAACGATTAAACTACAAATGATCGTCGGAGCGCTCCAAATTAGTGCCCATCTACGTACAATTTCCAGAGCTGGCAGGTCATTTGCTTTGGCTGCGTAAAATGTTAAAAACATGGCAGAAATATAAAGGACACTAACTATTGCAAGCAATACAACGGACCATGAGTAAAGACTTAAAAACAGCTTGTTGTATTGTAATAAGATCTTACCATTCTGAATTTCAATATAACCACCTTCTGAAATTGTAAGTACTGTTGATAATGAAGCAGGAATCAGAAGTCCAGTTGCACCATATAAGAATGCATAAATTTCTCTACTCTTTATGCCATATGTATTAAATGCATAGTAGGAACCACGTATAGCAAGAAGTATGATGGCTACACTACCAGGAACTAATAAGGCTGTTCCATAGTAATATGCGGTATCTGGGAAAAAGCCTACGATCCCGACAATAAAAAAAATGAGAAAGACGTTCGTTACCTCCCACACAGGAGATAAATACCGTTTAATGATATTCTGTATAACGTGTTCCTTTCTTGTTCTATAACTGTAGTAACTGAAAAATCCAGCCCCAAAATCAATAGAAGCTACAATTAAATACCCGTACAGAAAAGTCCATAGGACTGTAATTCCCACCACTTCCAAATTCACTTGAAAGCACTCTCCTTATTTTGCAACTTAAGCTCGTCTTCCGGCGTATTGTTTTTAAACATTTTCAGCAAAACACGTAAACACGAAATCCCCAAAATCACGTATAGGGCGAGAAACACAACAAAAAGTAATCCAACATGTTCAGATGTCGTAGCACCCTGCTGTGTCTTCATATACCCGCGCAAAATCCAGGGCTGTCTGCCTACCTCGGCATATATCCATCCATATTCAATGGCAAACATAGCGAGTGGAGCTCCGATGACAATCGCGGCAAGGAGCAGTTTGTTGTAAGGATTCCCTTTACGAAACCAAAAAGCAAGAATAAACAATAAAGGTATACTGGTTAGATAACCACCAATACCAACCATGGCATCAAAAGTGTAATGAATCCAAAGCGGAGGGATTTCATCCGCAGGAAAATCATTTAATCCCTTTACTTCGCTCTCAGGATTTCCATGAGCAAGCACACTTAATGCAAATGGGATTTTCCATCCATATTTAATTTCGTGTGTTTCGGTTAAAATACCACCTACAATTAAAGGTGCATGTGACATCGTTTCAAAATGCCATTCCCCGGCTGCCAGCTTTTCAGGCTGATATTTCGCCAGGTATTTCCCAGACAAATCACCAATCAAGAAAGTGGATATTGCAAAAACAAGTGCTGCAAAAAGCGTCATATTCAATACTTTCTTATAGTAAATATGACGTTTACCCTTTAATAAGGCGTATGCCGCGTTCCCTGCAATAATAAAAGCAGACGTAAGATAAGCTGAAACCAATACATGGGAGACTTTAGTTGGACTTGCAGGAGTAAACATAGCCTTAAGAGGCTGTACGTTACCTATAATCCCATCAACAATTTCAAATCCTTGCGGAGCATTCATAAAGGAATTAACAAGGGTAATAAAAAGTGCAGAACATGACGCACCAATGACTACAGGAACAATAAACAAAAAATGAATTTTCGGTTTAAATCGATCCCATGTATACATATAAATACCAAGAAAAATGGCCTCGAAGAAAAAGGCGAATATTTCCATAAACATAGGTAAACCGATAGCTTGTCCAGCTATCCTCATGAAATTGGGCCACAAAAGGTTAATTTGTAGACCAAGAGCCGTCCCAGAAACAACCCCAACGGCTACTGTAATGACATATCCACGTGTCCACCTTCGTGCCATCAAGGTATAATGGGGGTCATTTCGACATATACCCATCCATTCCGCCAAGGCAATAAGAACGGGAGTTCCGACTCCGATGGTTGCAAAAATAATATGAAATACAAAAGTCAAAGACATTAGTGCACGGCTGTAAATAACCGGATCATTAGCAAACATGAATTCAACAACTCCTTTATACAATACCGGTAATCTTCTCCATCATGACTAAAACAGATGATGAGAAATTGATAATAGTAAGATAACTGCAATGACCAAGCATAGAATAATCAACTTTTTTTCCTGCCTTTGATAACGTTCCACGACAGTTCCCTTTCAAAATTCGAATGTTCTTTAGTATCATCAAATTCATAAGAAATATGTATATATTACCAATCAATATTTCGGTAGCAAAAGGCAATGCTAAGAAACAGAAGTACATTTTAGGTGAAAGAAGGCAAAGAAAATGCTGCGAATGCTTGGGAAAATGTTTTTGAAGTTACTACTAAATGGAGTTTTTATAATCCCCCTATTGATGTATTTAACGCAAGCCACTCTTACAGAGGCATTCTTTGCCACTTATACTTTTTCTCTAATGTCTTATGTTGCAATTGATCAATTGTTTTTAAGAGTCACCAACAATGGGGTCGCTACTTTAGCAGATGTAGGGCTTGCCTTTGTTTTCTTTTGGTTGGTCGAGAAATTCTTCTTCCATTGGTCCATAAACTTTATGAATGTAGCGATAGTTGCTTTGGTTTTTGGCATCATAGAGTTCTTTATGCATAGCTATTTTCAGAAGGACAGGGGAAGACTTGATCGACATAGTTTTAGTGATAACTAATTTAACTAGGTCCTGTGAAATAAAAAACAGAAGGAAAACTCAGATCCTGAGTATTTCTTCTGTTTTTAACAATTTTGTTTCAAGACTTACTATCAGCTTTGCAATTCGATATCCCCAAAACAGCATTCAGTGGACAATAACGAGTTGTTCCCGTAACAATAGGCGCTATTCCAATTAAGCCCCACCAACTTTTGTAATATAACCCAGCAAGAACAACGGCAGAACCAATTGTAATTCTTATAACTTGCTCCGTTTTTCCAACATTACATTGCATGATAAAACCTCCGAAGTATGGTTAATGCTGTTACGTTCACAGCACACATTGAATATGTTGTCCTTTTTAAGACAAACAATCACTCAAATGAGTTTGTATTTTCATGGGTTGACGCAAAGTATAGTTTGTGAATTTATAAGACTGTGCGAGGTTAGAAAGGAAATACACCTTAAATGCAGGAATTGCAAGTACAATATCCAAATGTGCAATGGGGGTTGACGAAATATAAAAAATTTATTATAGTATTCACATACCCCAACGGGTATGGGTATTATTGAAAGAGGGGTGACTATTGGCATTAGTTCATGCCACAGATTATTTTTACACTCCATGAAGCTAATTCTTTCTGCAAACTTACTCAAGCTCAATGGGTGACTATGAAAAAAAACAAATTGAGAAACGGCAATTTTTTTGCTCAAAAATATACCCTATGGGGTATATGAAATTCGGTCATTTGAGCATGATAAACAGGAAATATTGTAGAAAGGCAGGAGTCTATGGATATAACGTGGATATTAACCATTTTCGTGATTGGCTTCCTTGGCTCATTTATCTCGGGTATGGTGGGCATCGGTGGATCAATCATCAACTACCCGATGCTGCTATTTATCCCTCCGGCATTAGGCTTCGCAGCTTTTTCCGCTCAGGAGGTATCAGCTATCAGTGCGGTTCAGGTATTCTTTGCAAGCTTGATGGGGATGCTTGTTTTCCGCAAAGGAGGACTTATACACAAGCAATTAGTTGCCTACATGGGTATTTCCATCATCATCGGTAGCTTTTTGGGAAGCTTTGTTTCAAATTCCTTGCCAAGCGCAGTTATCAATATGGTTTATGCGGTATTAGCATTAATTGCGGCAATCATGATGTTTTTACCTAAAAAAGGCAGTGATGCTCAAGATGTTAGTAAAGTTAAGTTTAACAAGCCCTTAGCTGTTATTCTTGCATTAATTATAGGAATCGTGTCAGGGATTGTGGGCGCCGCTGGTGCGTTCATTACCGTGCCAGTTATGCTCGTTGTACTTAAGATTCCAACAAGAATAGCGATAGCATCTTCCTTAGCTATTACTTTTATATCATCCATTGGTTCAACCACAGGTAAGCTAATGGGAGGGCATATGCTATTAATTCCTTCCATCGTACTTGTATCTGCTAGCCTAATTGCTTCACCAATAGGAGCCAAGTTAAGTAAAAAAATCAATACCAAAATGCTTCAATGGATTTTGGCTCTGCTCATAACAGCAACTGTGGTTAAAATTTGGATTTCAATCTTATTTTAGGAGGAAATTAAACATGGTAAATCAAGTTCAATTGCAAGGAATGAGCGCGGCAGAATTAGCGAAAAAGGTTTTAAATAACGAGCCGATTTTTATCTTAGATGTGCGTAATGAAAGCGACTTTAATGATTGGAAGATCGAAGGTAAAAATGTTCATGTATATAACACGCCATATTTTGATTTGATCGACGGGGTAGAGGCTGTATTAGATCAAATTCCAGATGATAAGGAAATCTTAGTCGTTTGTGCCAAAGAAGGCTCATCGAAATTTGTTGCGGAACAATTGATCGAACAAGGTAAACAACATATTTCTTACCTGGTTGGAGGCATGAAATCCTGGAGTGAACATTTGGAACCCGTTAAAATCGGTGATTTGAAAGATGGAGGAGAAATTTTTCAATTTGTCCGTATTGGTAAAGGTTGCTTATCCTACATGGTGATCTCGAACGGTGAAGCTGCCGTCATTGACGGCGTTCGGATGACAGAAGTTTTTGAAAACTTTGCAAAAGATAAAAACGTAAAAATTAAACATACGATCGATACGCATCTTCACGCTGACCACATATCTGGGGGGCGGCAATTAGCTGAAAAAACAGGAGGCACGTATTGGTTGCCGCCCAAAGATGCAGATGAAGTGGTGTTTCATTTTGAGAGACTTGAAGAAGGAAACAGTCTTGTCGTGGGCGATACCGAAATTAAAATACAGCCTATTTATTCCCCGGGGCATACGATCGGAAGCACATCTTTAATCGTTGATAATCAATTCTTACTGTCTGGTGACATTTTATTTGTAAAGTCAATTGGTCGCCCTGACTTGGCGGGTAAAGCGGAGGATTGGGTAACAGACCTTAGAACAACGTTGTATGAACGTTATAAGCAATTGTCAGATGACTTAATTGTGCTTCCTGCCCATTTTGGCAAGGTAACAGAGCTAGGCGAAGGAGGCATGGTATCTGGCCGTCTCGGTGACCTGTATAAGGCAAATCCAGGCTTGAATATAGAAGATGAATCGGCATTCCGTCGGACTGTTACAGAGAATTTGCCGCCACAGCCTAATGCTTACCAAGAAATACGGCAGACCAATATGGGCAAGGTTATGCCAACTAACGAGGAACAAAGAGAGATGGAGATTGGACCCAACCGTTGTGCAGTTCATGATGCTTAGAAAGTAAATCATATTGAGGAGGAACAATGGCGATTTATAAAGAGCAACTCCCGGAAGAAGTTTTAGGAAGAATCAACAGGAAAGAAAATGTAGTTATTCTTGATGTGCGGGAACATGATGAGTGGGAGTCCGGTCACATTCCAGGTGCCAAACATATTCCGTTAGGTCAAATCCCAAGAGCGCTCAACGAAATCGACAAGAAGCAAGAAACGGTCGTCGTCTGCCGTAGCGGTAACCGAAGTGGGCAAGCGTGTGATTTCCTCTCTTCAATGGGCTATAACGTGCTCAATATGCCAGGAGGCATGTCGAAGTGGACTGGGAAAATAGCTTACGGTAAATAAGCATTTTATATAAACGGAGGTTATGTTCATGACAACACTACAAGTGAATCGCCTATTAGAATGTGAAGGGCTTGCCTGTCCGCTGCCCGTAGTTAGAACCAAAAAGGCGATGGATGAGATGAACGCAGGCGAAGTATTGGAAGTGCGTGCAACAGATAAAGGATCGATTGCCGACCTTAAGAGTTGGTCCAGCCGTACAGGACATCAGTATCTAGGGTTAAAAGAAGATAATGGCGTGTTTCACCACTTTATTCGCAAAGCTGAACTAGCGGATACGAAAGCAGAAAAAAAATACCCGCATACTGCTACAAATGAAGAAGTTCACAAAAAAATTTCTTCAGGAGATGCAATCCAAATCATTGATGTGCGGGAACCCGCTGAATATGCGTTTGGACGTATTCCAGGAGCCATTTCGATTCCTCTAGGTCAGTTTGAAGAAAAATTAACCGGGCTTGATCCGAGCAAATCCTATTATGTTGTTTGCCGTACCGGAAATAGAAGTGATATGGCCTGCCAAATCCTATCAGACAAGGGATTCCAGAATGTTAAAAATGTAACTCCTGGTATGACTGAGTGGAGTTATGATCAAGAGCAAGATTTAAAATAAAAATAAAAAGGAGACGAATTAACATGACAAATAAAAAAGTAGCTCTTATTGCATCAACGGGTGGTCTGGAGACGGCATACAAAGTTTTGAACATAGCTACAGCGGCAGCTGCTTTGGATGCTGAGGTAGCCATCTTCTTCACTTTCGAAGGATTGTCCATCATTCATAAAGAATCAGAACAATTGCTACAGCTTAAACCGGGCAACGAAGGACTGGAGGAAGGCTTTAAAAAAGCCAATGTTCCATCGGTTAAAGAACTTATTGAAATTGCCAAAGAATCGGGAGTTCGTCTTATTGGTTGTCAAATGACGATCGATGTAATGGGGTTGGAAAAGGAACATTTTATCGAAGGAATTGAACTCGGAGGCGCTGCGACATTCCTAGACTTTGCTTTCGATGCCCAAGTGAGCTTGAACTTCTAGGAGATAATTATCGCGCTATTAATCGAGGTAAAATCATGTCCAACCTTAGTTTGCAGTAGAACTAAGCTCGAATGGTTGTGAGTTTCATCATCTTGAATGAATAGACAAGGAGAGATCATATAATGTCAAACTTAGTTGTAGATGCAAAAGGACTTGCTTGTCCTATGCCGATTGTTAAAGCGAAAAAAGGAATTGATTCCCTGGAACCTGGACAAATTATGGAGTTGCAAACAACCGATAAAGGTTCTATGAAGGATTTTCAGGCTTGGGTAAACCAAACCAAACATGAACTCATTGAATCCAAAGAAGACAATGGCGTATTCACCTTTATTGTTAAAAAGGGATAAATAAAGTTGAAAAAGGCTACCACTTTAATCAGTGGTAGCTTTTTAAAAATCTCAAGAAATGAGGTTATGGTCATGAACAGAAGTCGAATGATCTACTTTGTTACATTGAGCTCAAACGCATCAATCGTTTTGAGGCAAGCTGTTGATCAATCTTCACAAAATGAAGTCTTTATTTTTTTTGATTTATATGGCTCCAAGGTTTTGGATAAACGTTATCTTCATGAACTTAAAGAAAAAGAGGCAATTGATTTTAGCGACTTGCTGCATAAAGCATTAGATAAAGGAGTCAAGCTGTACGGATGTCAGATGAACATTATGTTTCAAAATGGTTTGGAGTGTATAGACGGAGTAGAACTCGCTGGTGTTGCTACATTTCTAGATCTAACCTATGACGCGGATGCCGTTTTAAGTTACTAGAGGGAGTGGAATAAAATGGATCCTAAAAAAGTAATTGTTTTCGCACTGCATGACGAATTAGAGTCCGTATATCCACCTTTGAATATATCTATAGGTGCTGCGGCAACAGGTGCTGATGTCCTTTTAGCCTTCTCTAGAAGCGGTGTAAATATTTTGGATCACCATTATATCCCCATACCTTCAAGGGGCAAAGAATATCTAGCCAATGCTATACACGATTTTAAGGCTTCTTCTATTGGAGATCTTTTATCGATAGCTGTTAATTTAGGAGTTCGTTTTGTTGTTCCAGATAGTGACGCTCCAGATAGTAAGATTGTATCTGAGCTGCCTTTTGAAAAAGTACCTTTAAAATGGCTGTTAAACGAAGCTGCTACCGCAAATTTATTTGTACACTTTTAGATTTGTTCCTTTTTCACCAAAATTGCCACAATTCGTTCGTTGCATATATACCCTGTAGGGTATAATATTTATTTTGTGAATACGAACTAGGAAATTGAATAGGAGGGTTGTTGCTTGATTAAATACTTTATATTTTCGGTCCTCTTCGTTTATTTCATTCAACGTATCAGACCTGTAAAAGGTTTGAAAAAAATAATAGCATCATCTTTTTCTTATCTTATTAAGGACAAACCAGCTCATTTAAAATTACTTGATGTAAGAGATCAGTTTGATTTCTATGCCGGTCATATTGAAGGAGCACTTAATATCTCTCTTGGAAGATTGCCTTATGTTAAAAAGTCGGAAATACATGTTGATGATGAAATCATAATAATTGCGGACTCGAATAACCACTGCAAGAGAGCAGCAAGAGCTCTGAAAAAAAGTGGGTATCACCATCTAACATATCTAGAGGACGGTATGTCAGCTTATCAAAGATTTCAGGAGAATCATCAGAACTATAGTAAGCTTCAAACATGTGTGTAAATGTAAAATTTTTTTTGATTTATATAGTACCCATACTAGTATGAGTAACAAATGAAAGGATGATTTTCATGTTAGAAAACAAAGAAAAGTCGACGATTGTACTTTTTAGTGGTGAATTGGATAAGGCTATTGCAGCATTTATTATTGCAAACGGTGCAGCTGCTTATGACCATGAAGTAACAATCTTCTTTACCTTTTGGGGGCTTAATGCGCTCCGTAAGGATGAATCAGTTCTTATCAAAAAAGGATGGTTGGAGTCCATGTTCGCCAAAATGATGCCGCGTGGTGCGAACAAGCTAGGATTATCAAAAATGAATTTCGGGGGACTAGGTCCCCAAATGATCAAGCATGTTATGAAAAAGCATAATGCTCTAACATTGCCGCAACTAATTGAATTAGCTCAAGAGCAAGGGGTTAAAATGGTAGCATGTACGATGACGATGGACCTGCTAGGATTGCAAAAGGAAGAGCTTCTCGATGGTATCGAGTATGCTGGGGTTGCTGCTTATTTAGGTGACGCGGCAGATGCAAAAGTGAATTTATTTATTTAAACTTATTACTGCTTATATAAATGAGAGGGAGGTCATTCTATGCAATATGATGATGATGTAAAAAAAAGATTAAAGAGAGTAGAAGGTCAAATTCGAGGTGTTTTAAAGATGATGGAGGAAGAGCAGTCTTGTAAGGATGTTGTAAGCCAATTATCCGCCGTAAGAAGTGCTGCTGATAAAGCAATTGCCTATATCGTTGCCGTAAATTTGGAACATTGCATTCTAGAAGAAAAAGAAGCAGGAAGAGATTCGAGTAAAATGGTCAAACAAGCAATCGATTTGTTAGTGAAAAGCCGCTAAGTACCAAGAAAAGAGGCATGAAATGAATTATAATTCCATTATTAACATCGTAATGATTGTTCTCCTCGTCTGGTTTGTTTATTCCAGATTTGGCGGAGTAAAAGGTCTTAAGAATTTAAAGCCCGATCAATTTCAGGATGAGTTGAAGGAAAACCGTAATAGAATATTAATTGATGTCCGTGAACCCGGTGAATTAAAACAAGGTTATATTCCGGGAGCGATAAACATTCCCTTATCTCGAATAAAACAAAGAGTTAGGGAGATCCCAGCAAATAAAAATGTTTACTTGTATTGCCGAAGTGGTATGAGAAGCAAACAAGCAGCGCGAATACTTCAAAAGAATGGCTTCCGAGAGCTTTCACACTTACAAGGCGGAATTATGTCTTGGAGAGGGAAACTAACAAAATGAATAAAAAATCATTAGCTCATGGAGATGATGCTAATGATTTTTTTGTGCTCTACATATATTTCAACCGTTTGCAAATACTTATGTTGTTACAACGTTATAATGCTCTACATAGCCCTCTAAGGATGGTATGAATTCCTTTTCGTAATGATCTTTTGGGCAGGACTTAATAATATGCGAAAGTAATGTATTTGATTTATGGGTGAGAAGTGTATCTTTGCAAATAGGGCACTTTTCTTGAGTGAGCTTATTTATAAATCCCATTCAACATACCTCCTAATTCCGATTGTTATACTATGAATTATACTATGGAGTTGGATTAATTGTAAATAAAGAATTTGAAAGGGAGTTAAAACAAATATGTTTCATTACACCGTTGAAACAAAACAGACAGTAGAACAAGTCATTGCAAGACTCGAACTTAATTTAAAGGAAGAAAAATTCGGTGTTTTATGGCACTTAGATATGCAGGAGAAGTTAAAGGAAAAAGGAGTTGAGTTCAATCAAAAATACCACATTCTTGAAGTCTGTAATCCAGTTGAAGCGAAACGTGTCCTAAGTGAAAATGCAATTGTTGGATATTTTTTACCATGTAAAATAACTGTATACGAGGATGGAGGAAAAATAAAAATAGGACTTCCTAAACCAACAGCATTAATTGGAATGGTCGATAGCGAAAAACTTCAAAGTATTGCGGAGGATGTTGAAAAACGATTAATTTCTTGTATTGATAAAACCATATAGTCTAAGTGGCCAAAGAGACCGATAATGTAGTGTCGGTCTTTTTGCAATCTTATTAATTAATTTGTATATAAAAGCGGTTTTTGCTCCAATAGCTTTTGTATGAATATTTGGGGCTGAGAGGGATAGCCGTAATCTCTCCAGCTTCTAACTCAATGCGAACAATCTAGCGTGACAGAATGGAGATTCCCAAGCCAGCAAAAACGGCTTTTTTAACTCATATGACTGTTTAATTCGTAAACCGTTTCTGGATGAACTAGTTGATTTAAGACCGAGTACCGGAACCATGTTCCCTGAGAATCCAGGTGGCCGTATTGCTTTCAATACTAGTTTATCTCCTGATTACTCTGTTTGGATTAGAGTAACAATTTAACATAAAAGGAAAGGACTCAAACCAGTTTATTATGTTATTGGTTTGAACCTTTTATAATACTGTGGAGATAGTATAAACGAGGAGGATACATTTGGAGGAAGGGAACACACACGAATCGAAATTTGTCCAACAGCACCTTGCAAATGAGCGAACGTTTCTCGCTTGGGTCCGAACAGGAATCGCTGCCGTTGGAATTGGTTTTTTGGCTTCGGGAATCGTATTTCGAGCTACCCAATATTCCTATTATATTCATAAAATCGCTTCAATCGTAGGAATAAGCTCAGTTACTCTTGGCGTACTTGTTATTGTGTTAGCTACGCTAGATTATTTTTCTAAACGAAAAGGAATAAACAATGAGAGCTTTCGCTCGTCAAAAATAATTGTTGTGTTCATTTTTCTTTCTCTTATATTAATTGGTTTGATGTTGGTTTTACTTATTGTTCTAATAAACCCTTTGTAGGAGATTGCTTTGCAAGAGGAAAGGAGAATAATCAAACCTTCAGATCACCTTCTCTGGTGATATGGACTATTGTTAGTTTAGCTTCAATTGATTTGTTTGTTTTGATTTTAGTTTGGTCTTATTTGTTATTTTAAAAGTAAAAAAAAGAGTCCCACCAACATACATGAGTCTCGTTATTTAAAATGCTAGTTTGGTAAATCAGCCTCAGAGCGCTTTTTATCATTGTAGTGAAGATAAATACCAGCAAGGATACATAAAATAATGACACCTACAGCTGTCCACTGTGCGGTTGTCCATTGAAATAAATATTTTGGAGTATCTCCTCTAAGCATTTCTAACATAAATCTACCGGCGTTATAGATTGCGTTTGTGATTAAAAATAAGTATCCCCGTTTCATTTTTCGCTGAAGAAGAATCATGATAAGGGCAAAAATAATAATGTCCATTTGTCCTTCCCATACTTCTGCAGGGTAAAGAGGCTTATCCCCGTATGTATCCCTAGCGATAGTGCCTTCAGGATAAAGAATTCCCCAGTTTCCACCCGTGGGATCTCCGAAGGCATCACCATTCATCAGATTTGCATCTCTTCCGATACTTTGCCCTAATATTAATCCGGGAGCACACAAGTCAGCTAATTTCCAAAAAGATATTTTATGCTTTCTAACATACCAAATAGCGACTATAACTGCTCCGACAATTCCCCCTTGGATCGAAAGGCCGCCATGCCAAATGGCAATAATCTCTCCAAGATGCTGGGAGTAATAACCCCAATCAAATAAGAAAACTTGCCAAAATCTTGATCCCACAATCGCACCAATCATCATAGGAATCAACAAATTTGTAAGATGGTTTGCGAGTTCATGCTTCTTTTGCAATTTTGCTAAAGTAAGCGTTACCCCATAGCCCAAAATTATGGCGAGAACAAACAGAATGCTATAAGACCGAATCGGAAACGAACCTATGAAAGCTAAATATTGAAGCACTTTGGTAGCTCCTTTGCATTATGGTGCAATAATTATAACATTATTTATAACCTTGTCCTAAACAATATTAAGGCGGATTTCTTGTTACTATTTGTGTGTGCCTACACTAACGTACTTTGAATCGGTGATTCTGAAGGATTTTGTGACTTTCAAAGAAGGTTAACTTAATTATTTTGAACGTAATGGTGGTGGGTGAATATTCTAATGTGTAGATTACGCCATAAAGGAGAAGTGTTAAAACATGTATTACAACTTACAAGCGCCCACTTACGTCCCGTTTCAAGGTTATCTGGGGTATTTCGCACGTAGCGAAGATATGGTACTGAAAGTAATTCTTCAATCCATTTCTGGAGAAAGAAATGATGAGCTCTTCTATCAAGAGTTAATACAGCTTGCGCCTACTGAGAAAGAAAAGGAGGTAATTAGAGGGATTAGAGATGACGAGAGAAAGCATAATCAAATGTTTCGAAATATTTATACGCAACTTACGGGTACACCACCTACTGGGATAGAAGCAACGGAGCCCATTGAACATGTGAGCAATTACTTAAGCGGTATTGAGAGCGCATTGTTTGGTGAATTAAAGGCTTTTGAAAAATATCGCACTCTATATTTAAATATTAGTCCCCTATACCGCGATATGATCTTTGAGATCATGACGGATGAGATTAAGCATGCTAGTTACTATAACTGGCTATATGCCAAAAATAACAGATAGCATTAGCCTTGCACTTTGTAGTACGCCAAAAAATAATATTCTTCACATTGATACACTCTTATAAGAGGACGCACTTTCTTAAGTAAATCAGTAAAATAATTTAGGCTCCCATTAGCACAAATAGTGCCAGGGGGCCAAATAATATTACTTGTTAAATAATTTCTCAAGCGCCTCACGTTGAGGCTGCCTAATACTAACAACTGGGCGAATGCTTTTGGCCAATTTTTCAGCATCTTCGATCTTTTCGCTTTTACCTAAAGCAATCAAAGTGCCAATTGCCACAGCGCCTGTACGACCCTTTCCACCACCGCAATGGAATCCAACCTTTTTACCGCTCTCATACGCCTCTACAACGTGATTTATAGCTTGTTGGAATAGTTGGTCTTGTGGAGCTTCCGCATTGTCACCAAGCGGCACCTGAAGCCATTCTACGCCATCTGTAGGATAGGCACACTCCGTAGCTTCACCACGCAAATCGACTACAACCTCAACGTTCTCGTTTTTAATCATAGCTTCTACGTCTGCAGCTCCGCCAAAAAATATTTTGTCATCAACAAGTGCTTGATAATTTTTCTCCATAATGATCTCCTTATTTTTTCTTAAAGGTTGTGAATTCAATTATTACAGGCGAGGACTGTGCGGGGGGAGGTGCACAACATAGTGACATATCCTGCAATTCCCCTGCAGATTCAAATTCGGAATCTTCTTTGGTGTAAAAGATTTCCCACGCATTGCCATCAGGATCGTAAACCCAGACTTTATCCTGAACTGCATAACAGCAAGTTGTGTTCATGTCATCGATCAGAAGAAGTCCACTTTGTCTTAAACGCTCACCCATGGCCAGAACCTCTTCTGTATTATCCACTTGAAATCCCAAATGATTAAGGACTCCTTTTTTCTCAAAAGGTCGAACATTAAGGGAAAAGTGAAGGGTAGGATTATCCAATTCAAACTTAGCGTAGTTGTCTTTTACTTTGGTAGGCTCTGTACCAAAGAAAGCACGGTAAAAATCAAGCGACTTCTGAAGCTCAGAACAGTTAACCGCAACGTGCATTCTTTTGATCATCTTACTTGCCTTCTTTCACGAATTGTTCGATCCGGCTTTTAATAGAATCATGAACTTCACGGAATTTAGCTGTAATTTCTTCTTCCGTCCCAGTTGCTTTGGCAGGGTCATCAAAGCCCCAGTGCCATCTGTTAGCTTTATCATTACGGACAACAGGGCAGTGTTCGTCAGCATGACCACACAATGTAATAATGTAATCAGCGCGGCCTAGAATCTCGATATCAATCACATCAGAAGTATGGTTTGAGATGTCGATACCGTCTTCTTTCATTGTTGTAACTGCACGGGGATTTAACCCGTGGGCTTCCAACCCAGCACTTTTTACCTCGTATTTATCCCCGCCTAATGCTTTCAAATATCCATCAGCGATTTGGCTGCGGCAAGAGTTTCCAGTACAAAGAAAATAAACTATCGGTTTTTTGTTCTCCATGGTTTCATTTCTCCTTTTATATGGGATTATCTAGGCTTAAGCACCTTTTTGCCCTGTCTTAATTTGTTTTGCACCAAAAAAAGATTTTTTGATCAGTGCGGCGAGTACCAGAATTACTGCAATCGCAACAATTAGCAACCAAATATTCACGCTTGTTGTATTTATAACGTGAAGCCATAAATAAAGCCCAGTAAGGGTAATTAGAAGCGTTGGGACAGTAAGGATGATACCTGTCTTAAAATAATTGCCCCATGTTATTTTTACACCTTTCGTAGATAGAACATGAAGCCATAAAAGGGTTGCGAGTGAACCGATCGGTGTTATCTTAGGTCCAAGATCGCTTCCAACAACATTGGCGTAAATCAGTGCTTCTCGTATAATACCGTCTGTATTTGTACCTTTAATGGCAAGAGCATCAATCATAACCGTCGGCATGTTATTCATAATGGAGGACAAAATAGCCGACAAGAAGCCCATTCCTACTGTTGCAACAAATAATCCTTGTCCTGCTAAGTTCTCAACCACCGTTCCTAGGGCATCGGTGAGACCGACGTTTTTAAGACCATAAACGACGACATACATGCCGATAGAGAATATGACAACAGCCCAAGGAGCATCTTTAATCACCCGTTTTGTTTCGATTACTTTGCTGGATCTAGCCATTAAAATGAAGATCAGTGCTACGACGCCTGCAATGATGGAAACAGGAATATTAATGAATCC
Organism: Paenibacillus chondroitinus NBRC 15376; assembly: GCF_004000765.1. Classification (GTDB taxonomy): domain Bacteria; phylum Bacillota; class Bacilli; order Paenibacillales; family NBRC-103111; genus Paenibacillus_E; species Paenibacillus_E chondroitinus. The sequence goes on from NZ_BILW01000051.1 coordinate 16,861, forward strand.
GCTGCTTACATACGCGACGAGAAGGATAGCCAGGATAACCCATGACATTTTGAAAAGCTTAAGATCTTTGATCGCATGTGAAGGTTGCTTTAATTGTTTCATATCGTAACTCGTTGGGATGTCCTTTTTGAAGAAAACGTACAAGACTACCAAACTTGCTGCTAATGAAAACAGGCTCGTGACAATCATGCGGCTTGCATAAGTGACAAAATCGATACCAAAGAAGTCGGCAGATACGATGTTCACTAAGTTGCTGACAATCAAAGGCAAAGAAGTTGTATCTGCAATGAAACCACTTGCCATGATGAAAGGCAAAATCATTTTACCGGGCAGCTTCAATGCTCGGACCATCGCTAATACAATTGGCGTTAGAATTAATGCTGCACCATCATTTGCGAAAAAGGCAGCAACTGCCGCGCCTAATAAAATGACGTACACAAACATGAGCCGTCCGTTTCCTTTTGCAATCCTCGCCATGTGCAAGGCAGCCCATTCAAAAAATCCGATATTGTCTAAGATTAAGGAAATGAGAATTATTGCGACAAAAGCAAGCGTGGCATTCCAAACGATGGATGTAACCGTCAGTACATCATGAAGAGACACGACTTGGAAGAAAAGAGCTAGGATTGCGCCAGCAGAAGCAGACCATCCGATGTTGAGGCCCTTTGGCTGCCAAATAACAAAAGTTAATGTAATAAGAAAAATAAGTACCGCAATGTAAGTCATGGTTCCTCCTAATCACAACAATTTAGATCTTCACAAGATATGGCATCCACTTTTTCTTTTTGGGATGGCAGGTGCTGAAAAAACTCGTTCAGAAAGGGTTTATCCTCAATATTTAACGAATAAAAAACCCATTGGCTCTTTTTGGCCTCTTTTACTAAACCGCCAGCCTTCAGCTTTCGCATATGCTGACTCACATTGGGCTGACTGGTTTGTAAGAGTTCAACAAGCTCATATACACATAGCTCGCGTTCTTTGAGCAGAGAGAGAATCGTCAATCTCATTTTGTCTCCAAGCAGCTTACACACTTCAGATAATTGTTCAATATCGGTCAAAATTACACGCTCCTTTAGATCGGCACATTCAAGCCTTTTAAGAGTTCAATCACTTTCTTTTCTATGGTGTCACGTGTTTGTCGAACTGATTGGATGTCATTTGAAAGTAATGGATCCTCAATATCCCAATCGACGCTCGTGATGCCAAAAGGTACGATGGGACAACGTTCCGCAACTTGTTGGCAGAGCTTAACAATGACATTTGAGGCGATGAAATATTTCATATCAATTTTCTTAGAAGTATTCCCTGATAACTCAATCCCAACTTCCTTCATGACCTCTAGAGTCAAAGGATGAATATCATGTGGCTCTAGCCCTGCACTTTCGACGATAACGTGTTCCCCACCGTAATGTTTAGCAAATGCTTCTGCTATTTGACTTCGGCAACGATTTTGAATACATAAAAAGTAAATGCGAACTGGTTTCTTCATCATTATCTCAGCTCCAATATTATTTGTAGATGATTATATAATTATTCAGTTATATATAAAAGTTAAGGTTTTGTAAATTCAATATATAAACATAACTTTTCATGCGTATTGGAATATTGATTGCGATATTATCTATTAAATTTTACTATTACCTATATACGTTACTGGAGGTTGATATTTATGTCAGTTTGTTGTGTAAAGTGTTTTCAAGATAATTTCATACGAAATAAAATATTTGGATACAAAACACGTGGCGATTGTAGTTATTGCGGTAATAAATCACAAAGTGTTATTCCAGTATATGAGTTAACTTCAGATTTCGAGGTGTTTTTTAATATTTATGATAGATCACAGAAAGGTGGGCATTGGGAAAGTTATATTCCTTCAAATGCTATCTTTGGAATAGACGATGTTGAAGATATAATTTTTAGTGATCTAAAGCCCTTACATCAACACATACAAAATGACTGGTCAGTATTTTCCGGAATTTTGCCAGAGGGGATTAGAATACAATTGTTATCCGATATTTATAGTTTTTCAAAGATAACGACTGATTGGAATCTCGGAGTAAAGTGTTCGAGTGTTACAACTATAGAATGCGCACGATTCTACGATAATATTATTACGGATGACGATAAACGTTCACTTTGGGGTATTTTTTGTAAGGAAATCAAAACTCAAAATCGTTTTATTTTGAGATCCACGCCTATTAAGGAAATTATTGATCTGCTTGATACGAAACGAGTCAAACTTAATGTTGGAGAACACTTTTTTAGAGCACGAGTTGGATTTGATGTAGATAATAATAAAAACCCAATATCTTATCCTAAGGAAAAATTGGGTATGGCCCCAGCAAAACTAGTTTCAGATGGTAGAGCAAACCCTCGTGGAATCTCGTATCTTTATACTGCATCTGATATTGATACAGCGATTTCAGAAGTACGTCCTTGGAAAAGTGCACTCGTCAGTGTAGCGACATTTAAACTTAATAAGGAATTGGAAATAGTCGATCTAACACTATCCGAAATAGAGTCTCCTTTTCAAACTGTTGATCTCCGTGATGCTATCCAATTACAACAATTACTCGAGGCAATAAGCATGGAATTTTCGAAACCGGTTGGCCCATCGGATTCCGGGATTGATTATCTTCCTACACAATATATAGCTGAGCTAATTAAGTCTAATAGATTTGCCGGTTTCAAATTTAAAAGCTCAATTGCAAATGGTAATAACTATGTTTTCTTTGGGAATGAAGCATTAGAAATTATTGAAACCTCCCTTCATAGGGTGAATGAAATACAGATTAGTCAATCACCGGTATAACGGAACGAATCACAATTACGGTAATTACAGGATAGCAAGAAACATTGATAAAATCGGCTGCTGCGAAGCAGCAGTGTTTTGTTTTGGAAATTGATGTGGGGTCTGAGAACAAAATATACTATTAATCAAATTATTTTGTATAAATCATTGCAATCCAATGTTCATTGGCATATATTAGTATTAATCAAAAATTTTTGATAAATGAATCGAGTGAGAACAAATGAAAACTATAATACCTATTCAAGAAGTAAAAACAAATACAACACCAAATGACTCATTTTTCACTTCATATGAGTCAAAATTTAAAGCCCTAGCTGATAGCAAGCGACTGCAGATTATGTATGAGCTAACCCAACGAGGCAAAACATGCGTTTGTGACCTATGTGATACCTTTGATATGGCTCAATCCAAACTGTCATACCACTTAAAGATCTTGTTAGATGCAAACCTAATTTCCAAAGAAGTCATTGGTACTTGGAGTTATTATGAGATTAATCAATCTGAAGTAAACGGATTATTGTCTGAGCAGCTTTGCTGCGTTTTTAGACCAAGTGGAAAGTAATTTTTTTAGATTAATAATCAATTTTTTTTGATTAATATATCAATATTATTTGATTAAAGGAGGTGTTTTGTAATGTTACTTCACGATGTGAATCCGCAGCTTATGTATGTATCTCAGTTAGGTAACCAAATTGACCAACAGGAGTTGAAAGAGCCTCAAAGTAATAAAAAAATTATTATCAGCATCGATAAAATTACGAACTTATTCAAAACAAAACAAGCTCAAGTCGCTTGCTGTGCACCTGTTTGCTGCTAAGACACAACAAGATTGCGTCCTTTGAAAGTAGTGTCCGTCATAAATAATAAAATATATAATTGGAGGTTTCTAAATGTCTGAAAACAACTTGCTTACTCTAACAAAACTTCCTGTAGCCATTATCGGTGCCGGTCCTGTTGGCCTTGCCGCGGCTGCGCATTTAACAACTCGTGGAGAGTCTTTCGTACTGTTTGAAGCCGGAAACGAGGTTGGTGCAAATGTTGCTTCATGGTCTCATGTTAGACTCTTTTCTCCGTGGGAATTTAATATCGATAAAGCTGCGCGCCAGTTACTCTCCTCGCACGGTTGGAAAGCTCCGAATAACTCAGACATCCCTACTGGTCTTGAGATGATTGAAACCTATTTCAAGCCTTTGGCCAACCTGCCTGAAATTAAACCTTACCTTCACTTCAATGCCAAAGTGGTTGCTGCGAGTCGTAAAGGTCTTAACAAGGTAAAAACACAGGGCCGTGAGGAACTTCCTTTTGTTTTGCATGTTGAGAAAAATGGTGAGCGAATGGTAGTTGAAGCCAAGGCTGTTATTGATGCCACGGGCACTTGGACGAACCCGAACCCGGTCCTGTCTGAAGGGTTTTGGACGGCCGAGGAGAATTCGATAAGCAACCGCATTTTCTACGGTATACCGGATGTTCTTGGCAAGCACAAAGAGCGTTATAGCGGTAAGAAGGTGCTTGTAGTAGGAAGTGGTCACTCCGCCATTAATACGCTTTTGGAACTTGGAGTACTCAAAGATCAAGTAAAAGAAACTGAGATTGTTTGGGTGCTCCGGAAATCTAAGCTTAAAGATGTTTATGGCGGGCAAGAACAAGATCAGCTGGCTGCTAGAGGAGAACTTGGTACGCGTATAGAAAAGCTTGTCGAATCAGGAAAAGTAAAAGTTTTGACGCCATTTTATATTCAAGACTTAACAAACAATGACGGGGGAATTCAAGTTACTGGCTCCTTTGAGAACGAGTTGATTTCTATTGATGGCATTGATGAGATTGTTTCAAATACCGGTTCCCGTCCGGATCTATCTTTTTTAAGAGAAGTCCGTGTCATTACGGATCCCAGCCTGGAGAGTACTTTGGAATTGGCACCTCTCATCGACCCTAATGTGCATAGTTGCGGCACAGTAAGACCGCACGGGGAGAAAGAGTTAAGACAACCAGAGAGAAATTTTTATATTGTGGGCTCCAAAAGCTATGGCAGAGCGCCTACATTCTTGATGGCCACAGGATATGAACAAGTTAGGTCTGTTGTGGCAGCTCTGGTCGGCGATTACGCAGCAGCTGAGAGAGTGGAGCTTGAACTTCCTGAAACAGGGGTGTGCAGTATTCAGACTAATTATTGCTGCGATTCGGAGCAAAGTAACCAATCTCTTATCGAACCAGAAGTAGTAAGTTCTTGCTGTTCACCAACAACCAAGCCGGTGGTGTCGAAGTCTTCCTGCTGCAGTTAAATTCTATAGGGCATTGTCCTTGAGGCAGTGCCCTTTCTTGAGGGAAGGGAGACGTTTGTATCAGAGACCGGGAGAAAGAAAAGGCAAAGATAAAGCCTATAATTATCCTTGCACTTATGACAGCCGTATCTCTTTTTGGGGATTCGATGCTATATGTTGTTCTGCCGATCCACTGGAAAGAGGTTGGGCTAACTTCACTTATTGAAGTTGGCATCCTACTGTCGGCAAATCGATTTATCAGGCTCCCACTTGGGCCCTTCATTGGATGGTTATACAAGAAAATTAGCATCAGAATTGGTATCTTTTTAGCTGTCCTAATAGCCGGCATAACCACTTTACTATACGGATGGGTGGATGGTTTTTACACTTGGCTTATCCTGAGGTGCATCTGGGGTGTGGCTTGGTCGCTATTCCGCCTGGGATCTTATTTTATGATTCTCGAGCTGTCCGATGACCAAAATAGAGGCTATTTCATGGGGACCTATAATGGACTATATCGCATAGGCAGTTTAGTGGGTATGCTTGCTGGTGCTCTTTGTGTCGAATTATTTGGATTAAAAGTTGTTGCTACGACCTTCGGAATCTTGGCCTTTCTGGTGCTTCCTGTTGCATATAAATTTGTTCCCCTAGCCAAAAATGAAATTCAATTAGAGAATACTCCCGTGCAAAAGTGGAAGATACTAAAAAATCCTGCACTTCAAGGGACTTTACTTTCTGTTTTTCTCATAGCTATGTGTCTCGAGGGGATGCTTACCGCAACTTTGAGTCACCTGATTGAAGTTCACCAGAAGACATCATTGATGGTTTTTGAATTGGCTGTAGGGGCAGCTACTATTGCCGGTGCTCTCCAAGCTATCCGATGGCTGTTGGGTTCATTTATGTCTCCATGGTTCGGCAAGCTCACCGATTCGAGGTGGGGACGACGACCATTTCTTATCGGTTCGCTTGCTTTAGCCTCAGTTTTTATGGCGATATCGGATTTAAAGATTCCGTTTGGAGTGTGGTTATTAGATCTACTCGCTCTGCTTATTGTTTCAAACATTTTAACCACCATCATAGATGCCTTAATTTCAGATATTGCAAACGGGGCATCACGTGCATTTATCGTGAATACTTATGTAGTGATAACCGATGTAGGGGCATCACTAGGACCGATGTTTGGTTATATATCTGAATATTATATTGGTCTTAGCATGACGTATTGGCTTTCTGCCGCTCTTCTTCTTATGTTAAGCACTACTTGGCTCATAACAGGTAAAGTAAAAATGAGAAAAAATGCATTCGTTAGTCGATAGTTGAAAAGTTCAATTATTTTCCTCCACGGATATGTGTACAATTAGCAGACAAATACAGTAATTGGCCGAATTAGATATGGTTATTAGAAACCCCTGATCCAAAAGATCGAAGGTATGTAGTGCTCTCATTGAGCGCGGAAGGTGAAGAAGTTAACGAATATATTTGCTTAGTCTATATTATTAAAATGCTAGACAGTATAGAAGTTAATATTCGAATAAATAAGCCCGCGGGGTATCCCCCGGGCTTATTGTATTTTTATTAATCTTGAGGAGAATATCATAATATTTCCAGTCTCGCTGCCGAAGAACACCGTCGATATCCTGCAGAAATGATAAGTGTGAAGTGATATAATTAAAAAATTTGACAAAATACTTTGATAATTTAACACTAGTGTAAAAATTTAGGAGGTAATATTTAAATTTAAATAATATTTTGGCGAATATTGTCAGGTATGATTAAAAGTTTCTAAAGTCATTGTTATTATACAAAAAATTACATATACTGGTACCTGTCGGTAATTAACCGACGGTTTAATAGATTGCATGCAAATCATAAACTACTTTAGTTAAACTACCAGGGTCGCGAACTTGGTAGAAAAAATGTTTTTCGTTTCATTTTTATAATACGAGAATAACAAAACTATTATGGAAGAAAAGGTGATTTTTTTGAAAATGTTCAAAGTAATCGTTTCCACTGCACTTGCACTTGTAATTTCTATTCCATCAATAGCTTCCGCTGAACAAACTAAGGCTGTAAATAAAGATATTCAAGTGAATTTTGCTAATAACGTTACAAATAATTTATCAAAAGAAGATATTTCAAAAATCACTTCTCAACTAAGTCCAACTGCTACGAGTATAACAATAGTGGAATCTGCTCCTATTAATACCGTAAATAATGGGGGAATCTCACCATTAGGAAATCAATGCATGGAAGGTGCGGTATTTCAAAATGCTTCGCAAATAGGATCCTATCAGTTCAAGAAAAAGGGTACCGATGGCGACGGCACGCGCTATATTAATAAAACAGGTTCCAATATTTCATTTACCTCGACATTTTCAACTAGCTTCACAATGGGAGGGGAAATAAATGGTGAGGCAAAGTGGGGATGGGGACCGATTGAAGCAAAAGCAGGTTTTAAAATAAGCGGATCATATACTTGGAGTACATCCGAAGCCTCCACTGTTACTGTTAGACCGCATTATCAAGGATGGAATGAGTATGGTACACTGAACGATACTTGGACAGGATATTATGCGTATCTTAATACAGATTGCACTACAAGTAATGGAGTTTACATCACAGCTACCGGTCCACGTCAAAAAGCAGTGGTCGCAAATGAAATTTGGGCTAATTATTAAGCAGCGTTATACTAGTTGATAGAGAGCTATCCCTATAACAATAATAGGGGTAGCCTGTCTTTATACTAAAACTCTATGTTAGTGGTGAAAATGTGAAAATAAAAAACATTGCCTCTAGTCTTTCTATAGTTGTCATGAGCCTTTTTATATTGTTACAAGGATGTGACTCAAACAGAACTAACCTTTCTCAAACAAATAGTCCTGTTCCCAGCAGTGAAAATACAGATATAGGAAAAAATTCAAGCATTACTCTAAAAGAGATTATTGGAAATGAAGCAAGTCGTGAGCAAAAACAAACTCCCGATGAAGCGGTTATTAACCAGATACAATGGAAAATGTCAAATGACAAAATAATCTCAGCATCAAAGCAAAATATCATTGGGAGCTCAACGTTTGGAAAGAATAGTTTAGTTATAACCAAACTACCTGAGACAACTCTTCAATGGTATAATTTTGTGATACTTACGAATAAAGATCAGAAGTGGGACTTGTCAGGTGTAATTGATATGCCAATTGCTAAAACACTAAATAATGATAAGCGTGGACTTGCACTACCAATGGAAGAATTCGCTACTGCATCACTTGCTAGAGGCGGATCTGCTAAAAATGATATCTGGGCTTTTGCAAATGATAATAAATATGTTGTAATTGGAAAGTATCCCAGAGAGCCTATAGAGCCTGATAGCGGAACTGATAATTTAATTTTAGGTGAGCGTAAAGCATGGATAAAGACCGAAGTTAAGAATTCGTTTATCTTCTATTTCGATAAAGAATATCTTGTTTGGATTAGTGGAAATTTGACTAAAGATGAGATGATAAATTTAGTTAATTCTTTCCCCCCTGTTGAAACTGAGAAATTTCCAATAGCAAATTAGAAAAACCCCAACTAACTCGGCTCAAGAAATGAAGTACTTGGGGTTATGGTTATATAAGCTTTACCAAAGCAGTGAACAAAGTTAAAGCCCGAGGAGAAAGTTTCCCCGGGCTTTTAATTATTATTCTATAACCTCAGAACAATACGCAAACACCTTCGACATGACTTCTCTTTCAAAATTATCTTTCACATAAAAACAATGACGTTTCCAGTCTAGAAGACGAAGAGCTCCGTCAATATCCCCTGCAATTGCATCATTAAACGCAGCATCAACTTGTTCCAAAGAAGGGACTCTTTGATGTTTACGGTGAAATCCAATAATTTTTGATAATTCACTACTCTTGAACTTCATCAATTAAGAAATATACCTCCATGTTTGTATCAAAAACAACAATGCGGTCATTTGCATCATAATCCATATCATTCACTTCTAAATGACTCAGCGTTTTCTCTTCGCCTGTCATTTTATGTCTTACTCTGTATTTCATAAATGCCATCTCCTAAATTACAAATTCCTCAAAGACTGGAAGCCGCATAGTTCCAGAACTGTACCAATCCCTATATTTAACTCTGCAGCGTACCACAGGCTTGATATATACATAATCTTTGCTCTCACCACATTTAAAAGAATGGAAAACTGGCAGCATTGATTCACGAGCAGACTGGGTTATTCCAAGATCCATAGTGCCAATTTGACGGATACGTTGCCCTTCCTGATAACCAAGCAGCCAAGAACTTTGGTTCTTGCTATAACCGGTTATGTAAACCTCCGCAATTTGGTAGTTAATAACCTTTTGCCATGACCAGGAGCGTACTCCTTTTTCGTATTTCGATTCTTTTTTCTTAATCACAATACCTTCAAGTCCATGCTGGCATACGATTTTAAAGAAATCCTTTGCGCTGCCTTTAATCGGCCGAACAATTCGATAATGTTCAGTTTCCTGTAGTGTCTCTTCAAGCAGCTGCTTGCGTCGCTCTAATGACAATCCAGTCACGTCTAAGCCTTGGTGATACAAGATGTCGAAAGCCATGAATACAACTGGTTTACGCTTCTTACTGGACCGGAAACCTGAATTTGTTGCTTCGAAGTCCGCCCTTCCATGCTCATCAAGGACAACAATCTCTCCATCGAGAATAGTCCCCTTCGGGATCGGAGGGTCGTGAAGCTCTGGATATTTTGCTGTTGCATTTGTGTTCTTAGTGTATAGGTTAAACTCCTCCATGTTTGATACAATCAACCTAATGCCATCCCACTTCAGTTCGGCAAATGTGGAAATACCATCAAACGGTTCATTGTTTCTAGCATATTGGAGAAGCATTGGAGGAATAAACATTTTCTTCATCACCCATAATAATGGTACACCTTAGAGCTATCTGTGACTAATGGAATTAGAAGGAAGCAAGGAGCAAAGTAAATGAAGAAATTAATTACCCCAAATTCCTTTGTTTGTTTGAGTATAGCAACTGCTATCTCATTTCCAGTGTATTACGTGCTTAGAAGAAGATGAAATATGCCGAGCACGAATTGTGTTCTTAGATTGGGCTTTTTTAAGCCAACTCGACAATAAAATGTGATGAATTTTACCCACTGGCTCTAATAGCCAGTGGGTATTTTTGTATTAATAAAAATCTCTTGCATAGCGAATGCGTGTTCGGTATATAATATAAAACACAAACAAATGTTCTTGTTTTGGGGTGATTGAATGAGTGTCATGACAAATGTTGAGACTGACGAAGATGTTCAATTAATCAAAGAATTTACTCTGCTTCCTATTTTGCTTGATATGTTAACAAGGGATTCAGAAGTGCTCAAGATTCACAAAGGTAAAATTATTTACGGTCATATTCTGTTTTATTTAAAAGAGGTTGAGAATGCCATTTATCCTGAAATTCAAAATATTAAAAGTACGATGAAGAAGCGTGACATCAAAGTGTTGAACACATCAACGACAGCTCTAGGAATTAATGTTGAATATAAAGTTCGGGGATACGTCCACCATTTTACAATGCTACGAAGTTTGATTAAGGCTGAACTCATGACAACATTAATGAGAATGCGGAGGTCGTTGTAAATGGTAATGAGAACGGATCGTACGATCTACCTCTCGGATTGCCAATCTTTTTATGCAAGCGTCGAAAAGGCTTCTCATCCAGGCTTAGATAACCTCCCGTTTGTCGTGGCTGGGGATCCGGCCAGAAGATCGGGTATTATTTTGGCTGCCTGCCCAATAGCCAAGAGCTTTGGAATTAGTACAGCACAGAGGCTTGGAGAAGCACTACAGTTATGTCCGAATGTTATTGTAATGCGGCCGCACATGCAACGCTATATTGATGTATCACTTGCGATTACGGATATTTACAAGGAGTACACAGACCTTGTGGAAGTATTTTCGATTGATGAGCAGTTTCTGGACGTGACAGGCTCACTCAATCATTTCCGCTATAATCCAGAAGAACTGGCAGTAATGATTCAAAAGAAGGTCGCGGCATCAATGAACATACGAATTCGTGTTGGCATCGGTCCTACTAAAATCCTTGCTAAACAAGCAACGGACAACTTCGCAAAGAAAAACCAGAATGGCATTTTTACACTTGGTAAAGAAGGTGTAGAAAGTGTCTTATGGCCTCTAAGTGTAGATAAGATGTACGGAGTTGGGTCGCGCATGACGAGACATTTTGTTAATCTTGGCATGACCACAATCGGTCACGTTGCAAGGACACCATTGCATGTTCTCAAGCAGAAGTTCCGTGCGCGATTTGGTAAACAGTCAGATATTCAGGCGGAGGTCATGTGGCGTACAGCTAATGGCCTTGATGATAGTCCAGTCACGCCAGGAACATTCAATGTAGCTCCAAAATCAATTGGTCATGGAATGACCTTACCACGAGATTATACGACGGCAGAAGAGGTAGATATTGTGCTTTTGGAATTAACGGAAGAAGTTTGCCGGGATGCGCGAAAGAAAGGTTACACGAGCGGAACCATTCATGTATTCTGTATGTGCTCACCGTACGATGCACCTACCGGATTTAGTCAGCAACGAAAAATGCCTTTTGCAACGAACAATACGCTAAAAGTGTTTGGATCCGTTCGTGAAATATTTCATCGCAATTGGAATGGTCATCCGGTACGTAAAGTTGGTGTCACGCTGGGGTCTCTTGATGATGAGGAAGTCACACAGCTGGACCTCTTCGAGGACGTGACTAAGCTGCGTAAGCTTGATAGTGTATTGGACGGAATTAAAGATCGATTCGGTAATACGGCAATTATTAGGGCTTCAAGTTTAATGAAAGCCGGTCTCGCAGCGGATAGGGCAGGCAAAATTGGAGGTCACTATAAATGAGTAAAAAATTAGAACTTAACGGACTTTGGGAGTCTAGCCGCATGATGCTTCCGCAGCATAAAGAAGCCGCGCTTAGAAATCGAAAAGATAATCAACGAATGTCGCGACCTATACGAGATGAGCAAGAAATTCAAAATATTTCAGCAGTACTGAGTTTGTCGCAGATGTATAAAAAACCACTTGTACTAACATTGTATGGAGAATTTAAGACCCGATTAGTTACTGGCATTGTAGCGCGCAGTAAGCATGGTGAATTCCGATTTGACATTGTGGAGACTTTTAGCGGAGCAGGGGACTGGGAATGGATTGCTTATCGAGATGTTCTTAAAGCTGAATTATGCAAAGAGTGGACAGATGATGGAATGATCGATCCATAAACAAATAAATAGTTAATTGGGCAGATTGCTCGAAGAGCAGCAATGCAAAAATGAAGAAACAAAAAGCCCGAAGGGAAAATTCCCTTGTCCGCAATTTGGAGAATTCCGTTTGGACACCGTTGATTCATTTAGGGGGAGAGGATTGGGAGTGAATTAGCTTTCAATATGTACTGAAGGCGGATCTAATCAAAGAGTGGTACAGAGAATGAGATTATTGGTCTGTAGAATATCCCCAATATGAGGAGAACGAAGTGTTAATTATTAAAATTACAAGAAGGCATCCAAGTGATGCTTTTTTTATTAATGGATGTAGGTGCGAGTGAAAAGATATTCCAATATATGGTATGATTTATTTTGGAAGGAAGTTGGAAATCATTTCTCTAAAGGAGGCTTTATTATTGGAATTTGATAATATTTTAGAAGCGCATTACCTCGAATATTGAGGTTAATGAAAGTATTCCTATATATAGTGGTGAATTTATCCTAATCATTAATGATAAAGAAGAACATTCTTTTATAGGAGAAGTAAGTTTAAACTGGCTTCCTAGTCCGATGCTTAGATTAAGCGGAGCGTCAATTCATTATCATAGTGATGCTTTCCACAACTCAGACAATATGGAGCAGAACAAGGTTAAGATAAAAATCTCTGGTTATATTGTAGAAGATGTGGTTATAAGCGAAATTCGCCCTAGTGTATCTGGAAGTATAAACATTAAAGGTGAAATATTATCCTCCACTTTGAAGGAGAAATCTAAAAAGGTTACTTACATAAAGTGTGGAATTACTAATTTGATTAACACTTATGGTGGACAGATCGTTAAATATAAAGAAGGTGAGGTTCGAAACAGGTTCAAACTAAGTATTGACGGGTGGGATATCACTATTGACAAAAGACCAGATTATAGAGAAAAAAAGATTTATGAAACACTCAAAAGTACTGGTGGTTACGCAATAACACATCTTTGTCAAATTAGAAGAGAAGATAGACAAGCTTTTGGAACGAATGATATTTCAGATTTGGAAGAAGCAATGCATTGGGCACTTTCATTCGTTACAGGAAGACACATCGGGATTTGCTACCTTGAAGGTTTTCATGATAACGGTGAAGTCGTCTGGAGGAAATATCAAACTCCTTCAATAGACAAATGGAGATATAGGAAGACTTGGTTTCCTAGAATGGATGAAAGGGCACTTTCCGAAATATTTCAGCTAATATATACCAAATTACAAGATGTATACTGGAAGAAAGTATTAACTAATGTATTTAGTTGGTATCTTGAATGCCATTCGGATGGAATTATTGAAAATAAAATAGTTTCTAACCAAATTGCTTTAGAAACTTTGGCATGGAGTTATCTAGTTGAAGATAAGGGGATTCTACAAGAACAAGAGTATGGTAAGAAGAGAGCATCAGATATTTTTCGTTTATTTTTTCAACAATTTATTTTAAATACGACGATTCCAAGTGATTTTCCATATATAGAAGAAGTTCAAAAACTAAAATATTATGATTCTGCGCATCTAATTACCGATTATAGAAACAATGTTGTTCACCCCAAAAAAAAGGTGATATTTCAACCATTACCGAATGATTTTAGCTTTTTTGTATTAAGATTAGGACTTCATTATTTTGAGCTAGGTCTTTTATTTATTATGGGGTATAAAGGGAGATATCTTAATCAACTCTATTTTGGTTGGGATGGATAATATGAATTCGTACCGTGGAATGAGAGAAAGTTCCATGCTGAATAGAATACATTTCATATCGTCTTGTCCGTTATTTGTTATATTGAGAGCATGCAATGATTATTAATTTGTAGGGTAGTAAAGATATTATAGATCGTTGGAGAAAAGAAATGAAAGGGGATGTTAAGTTGAACTCATACCAAAAGTTATTTGCATTATTCCCTCAAGCAAAAAGTATTGCTCTTGCAGGAATCTATGGAATTAAACGTGACACACCAGAGTTCCAACTAAGTGAGTACATTTTCATAATGCCACGCAGAGAAGAGTTTGATGATCTTTACCATCCGAGACTGAATAAACGATTTAGAGTTCCTGAATATTTTTTGATAGCAATTTCTACAAGTAATCGTTATGCAATGTCTTTAAAAAAAATAGAAAGTTTAGACGATGTGCTGGGTTCTATTTCAATTGCTCACCAAGCCTTATGCATATTTCATAGTGCACCTTATGCCTTAGGACAGATTGAAGGTTTTTTGCAAGATAGTATGGGTAGCTATGGATTATCAGATCCCGAAATTGCAGGTAGAAACTCAGAATTTAACGACTCTTTATTTAAACAGGATGCAATGTTCCATCCTTTCGACTACACTTTCATACAGGATATTAGATATGACAAGGACTTGGTTGGCTTTTTTGCTAAGTTGGCAAATGCTTATGTCATTACAAAAGAAAAGAGATGGTTGCTCTCTGCGAAGATGTATACATCAGGTGTTAACCATCAATATGCAGAAGATGCAATACTCGATTTTGCTGTTGCTCTCGAGAGTCTACTTGCACTTGATAAAGAGCAAATAAACTTTAAACTACGGCTATACCTTGCTTTATTGGTAGGAGATACCTTTAATGAACGCCAGCAAATATATAATGATATTAAAGTTTTTTATGGTCTTAGAAGTAAGTTAGTACATGGGGACACATTATCTATATCAGATGAACATATTAAGATGATCTCAAGGGTTGGGAATTATGTAAGTAGAGCATTAATAAGAACGTGTGAAAAGAAGATCAAGGAAGAAGTATTACATGACCTTGAGTTTATGTCATTGTTAGGCGCACCAAGACTCACCAAAGAAAAAACTGACTTGGTAATTACCGAACAAGAAATCTTGAACATCATTATAGAGCATCATGGGATAACTGAGTTCTTATCATACGAAGCTTTCTTAACTGAAGAAAAAGAGCCTGACAATGATTACACTGAATTAATGATTAAGATCACATTTCCAAATGAGGAATCGGAATTATTTCATGCTACATATTATAAAGGGTTACACAAAGCTTTGGAAAATTGTACTAGGTATAGTTCATGGATTAGCAAAGATAGCGAGCATGGTTTTTTCTACAACATAACCTTTTAGTATGGAAGGTTCATTGGGAGGCAAGCTACTACGGGGTAATAGTATTAAGAAATTGGATGTTTTGATTTTGAGGCAAACGAATATTGAATAAAAGCAGATACCACATGCATATTAATAGTAGATTTCTGTGCGTAATTAAATGAAAGAGAAGTTTGATTTGAATTCAGAAGTCAAAGCTGCTGCTATAATGCGCGGCTTTTTTCTTGTAATGAAGGGAATGACAAGATATAGATGTTTAATAGTATTGATTCACTTGAAGGTATTATTACGGAAGTTGAAGAGGAACTACTAAGTGCTAAGCGTTATAAACTGTATTCTGATAATTGGACTAAAGAATTACCTTCTCTAGGAGGAGTGTACATAATACGAAATGAGGAGCAAGTCGTTTATGTAGGTGAGACCGCTAATATTAAAGATAGAATGCACAAAGATATGAGGAACACTCAGAACCACACTATTAGGAGAAACATCGGCAAATATCATTTTAGTGAGCAAACAGAGTATTATCCTGCCAGTTCGAAAAAGAAGTTTGCATCAAGTATTGAAGAGTTAGTAGATCAACACTGCAAAAATAATTTAACTGTATCGGCAGTTGTTGTTTATGTAGGAAGACTTGAGGTTGAAGAGTTTTTAATTATCAAATATGAACCAATTTACAACAGTAAATCAAACGGAAGATCACTAAAGTAAAAGAGTGGTTTTAAAAGGGAAAGTCTTATGATTACACTCAATGAAGTAGTATTATCAATTAGTTGGGTCTATAGTGAACAAGGATAATAAAGAGCTATTTAAGTTGAGGCTGAAGAGATTTCACTCCTGATACGGATTGACAATTTTAACGAAGAAAAATGACCCTATAGAACTTACTTTTAAGGGAGTCACCTCACGTTTGAGAAGAAGCGCAATAAGAGGATTTGTTAGTACTAATAATCCATTTTTTGACCGGAAAACTCTAAATTCCTATGCGAGCAAGAGTAAATGTAAAATAAAAATAATTTTCCGCCTGAATGAGTTGATCTAAATGAGAACTTTGCTCTATGCGCTTATGCATGTGGGTGATTCAAAAGGCATGTCTCCCCGGTGGGAGATGACAGCCTTTCCTTTGGCGTTCCACACGGAAAGTGTCACGTCGCGCAAAGAAAGCCCCTGCAGCTCGCGGCTGCGGATCCAGGCCTCCTTCGAGGTCAGCGGGACCTCGGTTGGAAACAGCTGCGTGATCGTATGCCCGCCGGCTTCCGCCCACGCATATCCGTCTCCTGTGGAGCCGGTATGCGGCACGGAGCATCCGCCCGAGGCGATGATGACAGCGCGGCTGTCCATTTTCTCGCCGGAGTGGAGCTGGACGCCTTGGACGCTGCCGTCCTGGAACAGGACCCTTTTGACCGGACTGTTCGTCCGGATCTCCACACCCTGCTTGCGAACTTGGCCGATCAACGCGTCTACGACGGTTTTGGCCTTGTCGCTGACGGGAAACATACGCCCGTTATCCTCTTCTTTCAGACGAATCCCGAGATTTTCAAAAAACTCGATAATGTGCTTGTTGCCGAACTGCGTCAAAGCACTATATAGGAAGCGCCCGTTGCCCGGGATATGCTGAATAAGCTCATCCATGTCTTTGTTATTCGTAACGTTGCACCTGCCGCCTCCGGAGATGCCAAGCTTGCGGCCGAGCTTATCCCCTTTGTCGAGGAGGAGAACCTTGGCGCCTTGGCGGCTTGCGGCAATACTGGCCATCAGGCCAGCCGAGCCTCCGCCGATGACAATGACATCATACTTCATACGATACCTCTAGTTCATTTTTGAAAAATTGTATCACGTTTTCGTTCTTACTAACAACCTGTGGATAACTTGTTGATAAAATAACCAACCTTGTGGGTAAACCATCCGAAATATGTGGATAATGTGCGCAAGTTTGTGGATAAAGCATCCAAAGTCTTAAGATACCTTATCCTGAAAGTGATAATGGTCGATTCGCATATCCAGCCATCTTCGTTGGAGAGAGGCTTTTTTCCCGAAATAGTGAAGCTCCTGTTCCGCGGTAATCACAACCGCTTCACACACGGAGGTGCGCTTGGCCAGCAGCGCCAGCCCTTCATGAACACCAAGTCTTGCAAGCGTCCTGGCCCATACTTGGCACTCCACAAGATCTTCACCGGCAACTGTGCACTGTACGACATCATGGACCGAGCCGGCACTCGGATCTTCGAATTGGCTGTATGTCGATAGGGAACCTTCAGGTAAAGCGATCGCACCTAGCTTGGTGTTGGCTTGCCAGGGGTTCTGAATGCCGATAATCCAAGGATCAATACCCAGCGAGCTTCGACCCCATACCGTGATTTCTCCTCCGGCGAGGATTAACCCTTGCTCCAGGGAAAGCTGTTTCTGCATATATTCAGCTAATCGTTTGACTGCCCAACTCTGCTCCAGCCCTCTCAAATGAATGTTGGCATTATGGGGGAGCTTAATCGATTTCATAGAGGGATCTACTTCCCATTCCAAAAGGGAAGCAGCCTGCGCACCTTCGGCATGAAGTGGATTATAATAGCCATCGGTTACAGCTTGGTACATTTCGGCTAAAAACAGTACCTCTAGCATGGTGTTGGAAACCATACAATTTTCCCCGGCTAATGTATTTAATAGAGAAATTTCACTGTCGGCAAGAGCCGGGCTGAAACGTTTGTCGACATTGCGAAACCAATCATCGGTTAATTGCGTTATGAGCGTGCGCTCTTTATCTTCACAGCGGAGCAATAATTCGATCTCAGCCTTGAGCGATTGGAAATGGAACGAATGGAAGGAAGGGGCAAATGGCTCCATAAGTGTTTCCTCTTTTCTTTGGTGTCCTTATGATGTTGGTCTAATTATAGAAGCATTACCTGAGATTCAATTGATAGTTAGCTGAAAAATGACTGAAAAGTGATAGAATTCAGCAACCTTTCAGCTTTTGCTCAGGTTGCTTTTAGGCAGGATATGGGATACTGACTATAGAAAATGTCTGTAAGAGTGTGTTGTATCGAATTGAACCCGGGAGGAACGACCCCATGCGCCAGTTAAAAGGAATCAAAATTCTGCTCGTAGATGACGAGCCTCACATTTTGGAATTTTTAGAATTAGGCCTGACGAATGAAGGCTTTGAGGTGATGACCGCAACGGATGGACTATCCGCCATCACGACATGCAATAAGTTTCAGCCGCATATTGCGATTCTGGATGTGATGATGCCGGGAATGGACGGCTTCGAGGTTTGCCGTATGATCAAAAAGACGGAAAACATCGCCGTCATCATGCTGACAGCCAAGGACGAAATCGATGACCGGGTGAAGGGGCTTACGATCGGCGCGGACGATTATATGGTCAAACCGTTCAGCTTTGAAGAGCTGCTTGCCCGCATCTATGCGCGGATACGCAATCATTTTCCGAACCTGTTCGGCGAGGTTGTGATTGGACCGCTTCGCATGGATGACCGTCGGAAAGAGATTAGCCTGCATGACAGAGTACTGGAGTTATCCCCAACCGAGTATGAGCTGCTCAAATTTATGGCGATTAATCATGGACTTGTGCTCAGTAAATCGATGATTCTCGATAAAGTTTGGGGATATGATTTCGGAGGCGAAGAGAATATCGTGGAGGTGTACATTCGGTCCTTGCGCGATAAGCTGAACGATAAGGAACATAAGCTGATTCGCACGATTCGCGGAGCCGGCTACCGGATGGATTTGACATGAAAAGGAAGGGCCGGTTTGCCGATCTTTTTGTAACGGGCTCTCTGAAATTTCAACTGCTTTCTAGAACTTTATTAGTGCTATCCGTACTGCTGCTGCTCATTGGCGTGTTTCAATATGTCGTTATGCAGCGGTTCATGTATCAAAATAAAGCGGAGACCATCCGCAATCAGCTTGCTGCACTGCCTCCGAATATGCTGCGTTTGGGAATGGGAGCTGGAGACGGGCAGCCCCCCGTATTTCCTTCAAACCGCGAGAACCGGCCTGGTTTCGCTGGTGAGCAGGAGCGGATTTTCGTATCGGAGTTATCCATTGCTTTTATTGATGAAAAAGGAAATTATAAGCTGATCTCCTCCCCTTATGAGCAGCCAGCTCCACAGCTAAGCCAAGAGGAGTATCTGAGTCTTCTGGCAAAGAAGAAAATGAAGCTGGAGCATCGCATCGTCAAAGATGAGAAGGGCAATGATCAGCTTGTGGTTTTTCATCAGATTGGCGGAGAGCCTGAACGATCCCGGGGCGGACCCGGCGGGCCAGGTTTCCAGGGCATTATTCAAGCCAGCACCAGTGTTGCACCGCTTCGGGATGTGTTGGTTCAGCAGTTGCTTACTTTTATCTTTCTATCCTTGTTAGCGATGGTGTTCGGTCTTCTGGGCTTCCTTCCCGTCTTGCGCCGAACGCTGGTTCCGCTCTCGAATATGGTGGATACGGTGAAGCAAATTGATGCAGGTAACCTGAACGAACGATTCCCCGCGCATCAAGGACAGGTGGAAATCGATCGTCTGGCCACCTCATTTAATGGGATGCTGGAACGGTTGGAGATATCTTTCGAGGCGGAAAAAGAAGCCAAAGAGCAGATGCGCCGTTTTGCAGCGGATGCTTCGCATGAGCTTCGCACACCGCTCACGTCCATACACGGCTTCCTGGAGGTGCTGCTTCGCGGAGCATATCAACAGCCGGAGCCATTGCTGAAAGCATTAAAAAGCATGCATGGCGAATCCGTAAGAATTAACAAACTTGTCGAGGACCTCCTTATGCTGGCGCGGCTTGACCGTTCTCCTTCTTTTCAGAAGACGGAAGGCGTACTGGATGAGATGCTGCATGAGATGGAACCGCAGCTGCGTCTACTGGCAGGAGACAGGATGGTGACCTTCCACCTGGCTCCCCAGACCCGGTATCTGTATGATCCGGATAAAATCAAGCAGGTTGTACTCAACCTGTTCCACAATGCCGTTCAGCATACGCACCCGCTGACAGGGGAGGTCGGGCTCACGCTAGCCCAAACGCCATCTGGCGTGGAGATTGCGATCCATGACAATGGAGAGGGGATTGCCCCCGAGCACCTTCCTCATCTGTTTGACCGGTTTTACCGCATCGACACCTCACGGGCAAGACGGAGCGGAGGCGCCGGTCTGGGCTTATCGATCACACATGCTATTGTCCAGCTTCACGGCGGACTGATTGAAGTGCATAGTATCGTGGGAGTGGGAACAACCTTTAAGGTGATTCTTCCTGCGGTGAAATAAAAAGATCCTATCTCGGCTGATGCCGGGATAGGTTTTTTGTTGTTTCGAGGGGCATTACACGGGTACGCTCTCGCGATTATACGGTAGATACGTTTTTAACGGACTCAGCAGCCGTTATTATGCCTTTTTGAGTGGATTTGGGAAGCTAACGGACTGAGGAGCCGTTATCTATTGGTTTGCAGCTGATTAAAGGCCATTTCATGGCGATTAGCGGCAAGTGAGTCCGTTAGAATCGAATCCAATTCCAAAAGCGGCAAATAGCGTCATCTGAGTCCGTTAGCACAGAGGAATGCTCAAATGCACCTAACAAAGTGGTGAGCTGATGGTTGTAGTAACATGAACACTCCAATAGTAGTTAACTAGTTAAAGTACCTGAACCCCACCGATAGTAGTTAACTAGTTAAAGTACCTGAACCCCACCGATAGTAGCTAA
>NZ_BILW01000052.1 GCF_004000765.1 Paenibacillus chondroitinus NBRC 15376
CGTAGCGGCGTAAAACACGCTTAACTTCGCGAAACATAAAAAGCCAAGCAGGCGCTTCCCAACCTGCTTGGCTCTATTCATACCGAAAAGCTGTACTCAACTTCGTTCGTTTGTTTCACCAGGCCGCGCCACTGTTCCACCGGAACGATGTCGACGACCGCTTTGATCGGGATGCTCGCAAAGTCCAGCTTCGGCACGGCCTCCAGCTTCATCCGGTTGGTGACCAGCCGGTCAAGCCAACCGGGGTACACCCGCTCCATCTGCTGCAGCCGATAGATGGCTGTCTCAAAATCTTTGCGTGCCGCGTTCACCGAACCGATCACGCATTTGTTCTCCAGCACCATGCTCTGATTGAGCATGTCGGAGGAAATCTCCAGCTTGCGGTCAGCTGGCGTGACCCCAAGCAGCGCCAGCACGCCATTCGGCGCCAGCACAGCCATAGCCTCGAAGGCCAGCGGGCTGAAGCCCGTGCATTCGAGCACAAAATCTATCGGCTTACCGAGTCCCTCCGCGTAAGCCGTCAAACCGCCGTCTTCGTCCGCGGTTTGATACACGCCCCCGCAGTCCTTAACAAGCTTCGCTTGCAGACTATCCTGCGGGGATCTCGACCAAACGTACACGTCCAAGCCGAGCAGCCTGCACGTTATAGCAGCAAGCAGCCCTAACGGGCCTGAGCCAAGGACGAGCGCTGTCTTCGGCTCCCAGATCAGCCGCTGCTGTACGCGCAGCACCTGATCCCACACTTTCTCTACAATGCTCTGCGGCTCAACCAGAACGCCGTGTTCGAGCAGATCCGTAGGAACTTGTACGAGATAACGGCCGTCTTCTCTGTAATATTCGGAGAGGAAACCGTGGGCGCCTTTGATACCACGCTCCACAAATTCCCCGGTTTGACAAAAGTCTGAGTGACCGTTCCGGCAATTAACACAGCTTTGATTCCGGCAGGGCCGCCGGACAATGGCGGTCACGAGATCTCCTGCTTGGAATCCGCTCTCTGCGCCAGCTTCTGCAACAACCCCTAAAGATTCATGGCCTGTCGTCAAGTCGTCCTCCCCTTGCGGGGGAACGCCGTACTTTTCCTGCAAAATTTCCTTATCCGTGCCGTCTAAACCTACTGCCAACACCTTGACAATTACCTCTTGCGGATGAGTTATCACGGGATCATCCACGGTTTCCAGCGCAATCGAAGGGTTACCTTGCCGCAGTTGTTTGACGCGAATCGCTTTCATCTCATCATCTCCTCCCAACTATTGAACAATTGGCTCCAACACTTTGTCTTCACTGGCATCCGCCGCTTGTTTGGTTCCTGTCGAGGTCATTTTTTTTAGTTTAGATAAATATTCTTGCGTAACTTTGATAAAAGAAGCGTGCGACCATGTTAAAGGTGAAACGGAAAGCGGCGCGCCTGTGAACGGATGCACCTGCTCCGCCATTGTGCCTGAGGGGAGCGCATGCCGTATTGCCCAGAACATCAGATTTTCCGCTTCTTGCAAATCTTCAATCACTTTTGCCGAGGCCACCAGCCATTCCGCATACCAAAGCGTACAGATAAACCACGGATTGCCTGGCACCTTAGCGACATCATTCGTCACCTGATGGTAGTAGTCATTTTCATACCTGGCGATGCCGCCGATATCCGTATGTACCCACAATTTCTCTTTTAGAATCTTCATCGTCGCCACGATCCTTGGATCCTCCAGTTCGAACAATCCAAAATCGAATAACCCGTACATACTCATATCCATCGTATAGTCAGGCACATATTTATTTTCATCATAACTCCAATATAAAGCTCGTAAAAAACGATTCTGGTCAGCCGCAAACAACTGCTGTTCGGCAGCCTTTTTCACCTGATTCGCGATATCGGCATAATAAACGGCCCGCGCTTTATCCTGGTGATAATCGGCGAAACGAGCGGCAGCAACCAGACCCGCATAGACAGAGGCGACGGTAAAGGCTAGCACGCCATAGCGCTCTTCCCAGAGATCGTAGGAGGGCAGCGGAAGCCCGGAAGCATCCCGATAATGAACGAGAAAGTCCGCAGCGGGTTTCACAAATTTCTCGTAATCTTCACGGGAACGTTCTATCGTGCCGGCCAGCTTGTGATGATGCCACAACGTATACAGAACAAGTGCCGTTTCATCTTCTTGAATGGCCAACTGCTTTTTCCCTTGACCGTCCACCCATGGGTGCCAGCTTGAGCCTACGGAGCTATCGGGATTGTATTTGTGCATGAGATACCCTTCAGGCGTCAATACTTTTATGCAAAAATCAAAAAATTTCCTGGACAGCTCATAATACCCAGCCCGGTCTAAGGCATGAGATACCAGCGCCCCGTCCCGCGGCCACATATAGGAGTAGGTATCTTTGGCAAACTTCAAAATATCCGAGTCATTTGCTGCAATAATGGCGCCACGATTGTCAACATTCGTTCTAGTGATCAACAGGCATCTTTTGTAAAAGGAAGCCAATTCCGGCTTCAGCAAGCTAAGCTGATGAGCATCCTGGTTGACCCATCTTACCCAGTGATCATGGGTGCGCTGCAGCAAAGCTTGTGGGGACTCTGTGCGCAGCAAGTTTTCCAATCGCTCGACCTCCTGCTTCGTATGGCCGAAGCAAACCCAGAACCACGCTTCTTTCGAGCTTTTGGGAGGCAGCGTCATGGTCAACTCAAGCGTCCCGTCAACAGAACCCTGTGCAATCGGATTTCCCCCTAAATGGCCGTCTTCCGCATCACGCCATGTCCCTTCAAGGCCATGTATGCCTTTCTGCCCCGTTGCATAACCGCTGGGATACGGCTTATCGACATCCGGAGATAAACCCGACAACGACATATAACGATGCCCTTTATAAAACAGAAGCGAATTTAGCTCCGGGTCAAAATAAATGGTATCGCCGACACCGTTGCCATAGATTTGCAAATCCAAATGAAAGTAAAGTTTGATCTCTCTTTCCTCATCAAACTGGTTTTCCATCTTTATTTTGCGTAAAAAAACATTTTGTTGAACATCTACACCATCTCGAATAACGAAACTTAATCCCAATCTCTCATGAGCGCATTCAACGTTCGTAACCAGCGAATCTTCTAGGTATTTCAGCTTTTTCGAAACTTCCGGATGGTCGATCCAGAAGAAATCTCGCGCACACCAAATACCAAAATGTGAAAGATGATCGCTAGATTGATTCTCTTGACCTACTAAAGGGTAATACATGTCACGAATATTATAAGCAGCGTCAAAATTAATGAGTACATTCCCGTTCCCAATGGGTAAATCTCTTGCCATGCGATCAGCCTCTTTCCATGATGATGCTACTAATTTTCCAATCGCCAAGCATAAATATGCACGCAGCCCGCATGGCAGGGATTTCAGGGAAATAGCACCAATTCAAGCGTAAACATTTTCATTTCCACCAAACTCATTTACAATTAAACAATATGGAGGGATTCATCATTATGAAGCAATTAGAAGGATTCGGTAAATTTTTGGAAAGCTTACGGGGCAAAATGTCCCTGCGCGAAGCAGCTAACAAAAGCGGACTTTCACACGCCTACATCAGAGATTTGGAACTGGAGCGCAATCGCTCGACCAATGAGAAAATCAACCCATCGCCTGTTACGTTAAAAAAGCTGTCGGATGCCTACAACATTCCATACACCGATTTAATGGAGAAAGCTGGCTACCTCGAGAACGAGAGTGAGCAAGCAAGCAGTAAAGAAGCCTTGCAGGAACCGGTTTCCATGAACGATACATTATTTATTGAAGTCAGCTCGAAAGAAATGATTTATCACACTCGTTTTGAACGTATAAGCCAAGCTGTAAACTCGTTGCTTGATTTCAGTCTTTTCTTGGATAAGCTCGAAGAAATGGGCTTTAAAAAGATGGATACCGACCTTTTCGTTAATATGAATCATGTGCAAAAATATATTGAAAAAGAAGGTAAACTTTATTTTGACACGCTAGGCATTTCAAAATTTGTTGTTATTGCCGCCATCCGACAAAAGAAGTACCACGATCTCATTATTCGCAGCGTAGCCCGGAATACGGGAAAGGGCTTGGAATTTCATTACGAGCGTCCTTCTGCAGCAGATTCATTGCTGTCTTCAGTAAAGCGCCCAATCTAATACAAATTGTTAAAAAGGAGTAAAGTTCATGAAGAATGAAACTTTACTCCTTTTTTTTCGTCTATCTATAAAGGTTGATTGCATTGATTTTTTGGCAGAGAGGATTGGTAAAGAATTCATGGCTGTTCAACAGACCGCCTCCACACCATCTCGACTAGCGAGAAAGAACAGAAAACGTTCTGTGGGCTTGCGTTTATTTCTGTATACGATTTTTAGTTTTGTCCTTCTTTCTATTCTGTCTTTATGTTGGTTTTTCCTTACAGCGTCAGGTACGACTGTTCGGCTCATGATGGCCGATACTTTGATTACAACCCAGCATCGCGATTGGGCCAAATATTTAATTGGCTCCGAGGAATTGCAGAAACGCGTAGAAGCTTATTGGAAGAAGTTTGACGAAATGGGCGATGAGAAAGATAAAGGCATCGTACAGATTGAGCCTGTGAGTTCTACAGCCCCGACGGCGGCCGTCAAGAAGGAACTCGTCACCATTGAACCCATTTCAGGGACGAACTTCAAAGGGCAGCTTGTCACGATTTCTGATCCAAAGAAGCTTCGCATTGCCGTTCCTGATAAAGTAGGCAAAGGCGAGAAAGTATCCTCCATGGTCAAAAGAACGGGAGCGATCCTCGGCGTTAACGGCGGAGGATTCATCGACCCGAACTGGGAGGGGAACGGGTTCCAACCGGAAGGCATCGTCATGTCCGGCGGCAAAATCTTTTACAATGACAAAGGCATGAACGGCACTGTGCAAGTGGTTGGCATCGATAAAGAAGGCCGTATGATCGCCGGCAAATATAAAGTCTCCGAGCTGGTGGCTATGGGAGTTCAGGAAGCTGTTTCCTTTTCCCCGCGGTTCATTGTCAACGGGGTTGGACAAATCAAAAGCCAAGCGGACGGCTGGGGGATTGCTCCGCGTACCAGCATGGCGCAAACGAAAGACGGCTCCATTCTTTTCGCCGTCATCGACGGCAGGCAGACGCACAGCATAGGAGCAACGCTGTACGATATTCAGGAGATTTTCCTGGCGCATGGCGCTGTCACAGCCGCTAATTTAGACGGTGGAGCTTCTACTGTTCTTGTGCACAATAATGCCATCATCAACAAGCCATCCAGTGAATACGGGGAGAGGTATCTTCCTACGGCATGGCTGGTCTTTGAACATCCGGAAACGGCTCCCATCAAAAACGTATGGGAAGGCTTGGATATTCGCAAGATTGATCCATCGAAGTGGTAAAGGCAAAAAGCAGCAAGCTCGAATTCAATGAGCTTGCTGCTTTTTTGTTATATTTTAGCGATTTCCTAGAATGACTAAATCTTCTGCCGCTTCAGATGTTTCGACATCATCTTGCAATTCCGCATCGTCAATCTTGGACTCTTTCCAGGAACGAACCGTGCCCACCACATTTGTTGCCGTGTCTTTTGCTTTGCCTACGATATCAGATGTTGTGGTGCTAACGGATTTTGCAACCTCTTGCGTTTTTTGCGAGACCGAAGTAGCCAGCTGAACCGTCTTGTCGCTAACGACTTTGGCATTCTCCGCAATGTCGTTTCTAAGCTCGCGTCCGGATTTCGGTGCGAACAGCAGAGCTGTCGCTGCGCCCAGTAAACCTCCAACAATCGCACCGATGAGAAGATCTTTACCTTTTTTTTCGCTTGCCATGTGAAATCCACTCCTTAATGGTCTGATTTGGCTTTCCGATTCGCCTGCCACCTCTGCCACAGCTCATACCCCGTCGTTGCCCACTCCATGACGTCCTCTATCCGCTTCTGGTGGGTATGTACAACCCTTTCCGCACCGTTAAGCGAATCACTCATCATGCGTGCACCTTTGCGAAGGACCGAAGCGACATCCCCTATAGCTGCTCCAGTCTTCTCGATGGATTGAACGGTTGACTCTAATGCCAGCACCTGCATGTGCACCTCTTCGGTCAGCTGGCCCGCTTTGTTCAGCAATTGCTCAGCCTCCCCTGCTGCTTTGGCTACATGCTGTTCCGTTTGAGCAACCGTATCGCTTAGTTGTTGTAACATCCTTTTTGCAGTAATCAGCATGCGAACGGCAAAAACGACGAGCACAATAAAAGCGACAGCCGAACTAACTGCACTAATCTCCATCCATGTCATGACGGGCACCTCCCGAGTCTGCAAACTGCGTTGATTGATGGCGGCTTCTAGACGAATGCCTATGAATTACTACAGTATAGGTAGGAGCAGCTTGTTTTGACACAAAAAAACTGGAAAAATTTCAGGGACCTGTCATAATGAAAAGCAAATCGAACTTCTGGAGGAGCCGCATGAACCGAGAACAAGGATTGAAGGAAATTGAACGAACGCGCATTATCGCCATTGTTCGTGGCGTGAAAGAAGCTCACATTTTTTCCGTAGCGGAAGCACTCTTGAAGGGCGGAGTTACCGTTATGGAGGTGACGCTCAACACACCCGGAGCTTTGACGATGATTAGCGAGTTGCAGGCGAAGTTGGGCGAACAAATGTATATTGGCGCTGGCACCGTACTCGATGTAGAGGATGCGCAAAAAGCTGTACAAGCAGGCGCCTCTTTTCTGGTAACGCCGAATTTGGACGAGGACGTCATTCGTTATGCGAGCCGTGAGGGGGTTCCGATTTTCCCTGGAGCGATGACACCGACCGAGGTCGTCAAAGCATGGAAAGCAGGCGCTACAGCGATTAAAATTTTCCCGAGCGCGAGCCTGGGGCTTTCCTATATCAAGGAATTAATGGGACCGCTTGACCATATTCCGATGATGGCTGTTGGCGGCGTTACCGAAGAGAACATTAAACAATTTCTTGACCTGGGCTGCTATGGGCTTGGTATCGGCGGCTCGCTGATTAATTTAAAAGAAATCGAAGCCGGCCGCTTCGAATGGGTGACGGACAAGGCTGCCCGGCTTATTGCGGCTTCGCGCTAAGTGCTGGACTAGTAGGAGCGGCGGATCAGCCGCAAATTTGATTCTTTCCTGCGCGGTTTGGGGACGGACGGAACGAATTAGCTGGCATGTTGGCGAACAAGGTGGTTTCCCCTTGGATCGGGGCGACCGAAAGGTCCGGATTTGCTGGACAGGGCTGAACAGGGCTGAACGCAACGGATCAGTACAAGATGAGATTGAACGGAGCGGAACGAGTGCCTGCCGGACAGGCAACGTTAGTAGTGATCGGACGGTGTGCCAACGACTCCGACCGTCTAACGGACTCTGCGGCTCTTATTCGGCGAAATATAGCCGTTTTGGAAATCTAACGGACTCCAGCGCCGCTATTAGCTTGTTTCTATCATGATTTCGCCCCGAAATCAGCAATTAAGGGCTCCTGTGTCCGTTAGAATTGAAACAGGACGATTTTCACGCTTTTAGCGTCTGTGGAGTCCGTTAGAATTGGCTGGCGAGGCGCGCAAGGTGGTTTCCCTTCCCATGGGGTTAGTAGGGTTGACAAAGTTAGCAACTACAAGAAAAGGCTGTCCCAGGAGTATTCTACCTTCTGGAACAGCCTTATTTATTTTTTGCTAATAATATAGACGCACTTGTTCGCGCCTTTGGCTAAGCATTCGGTGCGCTCCACGTTCGCGTCCAGCAAATTTCGGAACAAAGCAAGCTCACACTGGCAGGCTTGACCAAACGTATTCGCCACCTGGGAGATCGGGCAATTATGCTCGCTGAACGTATAGGCGTCGGCACCTGTTTGCGCCCAATCAACCATATACCCGTTTTCGTTCTGGATATGCGCTAATTCAGCTACGCGCTCTTCCAAGTTCTTATCCACCATGCGCGGCTGGTAGCGAGACTCAAGTTTATCCTGTCTGCCTTCAAAAAGCCGCTCTATCTTCTCATGCCCTTGATCTTCAAGTAACTCATCCAGTAAATCGAGAGTCAACTGCATATATTTCTTGGGAAATAATTCATCTGCCTTGGGAGCTAATGTGTAGACATTCGTAGGTCTCCCCATCGCCTGCCTGACAAGCTTCGTTTCGAGCAGATCGTCCTTCTCCATAGAATGAATATGCCGCCTGACGGCCATCTCCGTAATTCCGAGCTGTTTGGACATCTCTTGAACACTGAGAGGTCCCCCAGTTTTGAGCATGGAAAGAATCACTTTGCGCGTGGATGTCTCAAGTGTTTGATTCATTAGCTCACCTACCCTCGGAACAATCATTATGCTTCATTTTACAGCATCATATCGAAGTTGTAAATTAAGAAACATCTATGTATGTTATTCCAATTCACTCTTGATAAATGCCCTAACACTCGCACCAAACTCTTCAAATGCTGCAGGAAGCTTAGACAGAACGGGATGCAGCGCTTGACGGTTCCAGTCCACAAAATCTTGCACGAGCGGCTTTCTCAGTTTAACAAGTTCAAGCAGCGTAGCTGTCAAAGATTCAGAATAGGCACCTTCGCCGTGTACGATTTCAACGATGTCCTCATAGCTGCTCGCATCTCTTAATATAAATGCGTCGATCAACAAGCTGCCCACATCGGTCACGGTTTCAATGGCCAAGTGGAGTACCCGCTCCTGAGCCAGCTGCCAAACGAGACCGTTATCGCCTTGCTCCCACTGCTGCTCCAACTGTTTGACTGCATCGGTCAAATCCGAAAGAAACTGAATACGCGCATCAATCTGTTCATGATTAATAAAATACATCGTCTATCTCCGTCCTCTTTTTCGCCATTTCGTCCAAATCAACATTGCAAAAAAAGTAATGATAACCAGGAAAATTAACAATACCGCTTGCATGAGATATTCGTAACTCATGTACTATCACCCTCTTGACTTTCGCTGTTTTCACTTCTATATAGTGTATCGCGCTAGCTGTAGAGCGTCAAGCAAGCACTCTTGCTGCAAAAGACCAGCTCATCTTACTGTGATTTTGGAAACCATATTGTTACTTTGGACTAAATACATGGTACAGAAACCTCCTTACAATAAAAGAGATGTCGCACATATGGGAAGCAGAATTTGAAGCTTTCATAATAGGAGGAATTCTCGTGGGTATGAAAATAGGGATTGTTGGGGCTGGCCAATTTTCACAATGCTTCGTACAGCTGTTTCAAGCTCATCCTTATGTGGATGAGGTTGTTTTGGCGGAATTGCACGAGGATCGCCGCGAAAAATTCGCAAAAGCTTTTTCCCTCAAACAGACTTACGCTTCATTGGAGGAGCTGCTGAGCAGCGATGTGGATGCCGTTGCTATTTTTACACAAAGACATCTGCATGGCCCTCAAACTATACAAGCTCTGCAGGCTGGCAAGCATGTCTATTGTGCTGTGCCGATGGCGCAAAGCTTAGAGGAAATATCCGCCATTATCCAGCAAGTGCAGCGTTCCGGATTAATCTACATGACTGGGGAGACAAGTTATTACTACCCCTCTACGGTTTACTGCCGGGACCAATTCAAAGCGGGCCACTTCGGCAACTTTGTCTACGGTGAAGCTCAGTATTTGCATGATATGTCGCATGGGTTCTACGATGCTTTCAAATATTCGGGCGGGAAGGATTGGAAACAAGTGGCCGGCATTCCGCCGATGTATTATCCGACGCATTCCGTCTCTATGGTTCTGTCTGTTACCGGAGCTAAGGCGACCAAGGTATCCTGTTTGGGCTATGTCGACCAGCATGAGGATCGCATTTTTCGGGAAGGGGCTAACCTATGGGACAATACATTCAGCAATCAGAGCGCTCTAGTGCGTACCTCAGATGGCGGAATGATGCGACTCAATGAGTTCCGACGAGTAGGCTGGGGAGGGAACAACAGCGTATATATGAGCATGTTCGGAACAACCGGCAGCTATGAGGAGCATGCGGGTGGTTCTGCGTGGACTTCTCTCAAATGGGGGACGGTCGAGAATCTGACACCACAGCTTGCCTGCAAGGATCGGTATGTACATGTGAGCGATGCCAATATGAATCAAACGCTGCAAAACGATTTCCATGCCAGCCTTGCCAAGGTGCATCACAGCTTCCGTCTGCCTCATACCTTTGAGGGACTTCCTAACGGGCACTTCGGCTCGCATCAATTCCTTGTTGATGATTATTTGAAAGCCATCTACACGAAAAAATTGCCGCCAAATAACGCTTGGCGGGCGGCGGATTACTTGGTGCCAGGGTTGGTCGCTCATGAATCCTCCAAACGGGAAGGCGAAATGTTGAACGTCCCTGATTTCGGGTCGCCTCCATCCGAATGGCAGCTGCTGGATCCAGACAGTTTTGTTGCTTATCGCGATTAATTGATGTGTATTGTCCTCCTTTTTCATTCATGTTACATTGGACAAAGTGAAAAAAGGAGAAGAATACCGTCATGCCGTCAAGACCCAAACTACCCGAGATCGACCTCATCCGCGCAATCGCCATCATCGCCGTCGTGCTTATTCACAGCACATCGGGCGCTACGCTGCTTCCGATTGGGGGCGGCTCGCAAGCCATCTTTTTCATCCTGAACAAAGCCAGTTTATTCACCGTGCCGCTATTCATTTGGATCAGTGGCGTCGTACTTTTTTATACGTATTACGATCGATGGGGCCCAGGAATGTCGCGTGTTTTCTGGACAAAACGACTTCAGAGAATCCTGATTCCTTATGTATTGTGGTCCCTTTTCTATTATTTGTTTAACCAATTTATGTTTCATGGAACCGTTCGATTTGACATGATTTACTTCATCAAACTGCTTATTTCCGGGAATGCCAGCTATCATCTCTATTATATGGTCATCATTGTTCAGTTCTACCTTTTGTTCCCGCTTCTGATCTCAGTGGTGAGAAGGTTAACTTGGGTCCGCCGAGCGCTAATTCCGATAGGTATCGTCATTCAAGC
This sequence comes from Paenibacillus chondroitinus NBRC 15376, assembly GCF_004000765.1. GTDB lineage: Bacteria > Bacillota > Bacilli > Paenibacillales > NBRC-103111 > Paenibacillus_E > Paenibacillus_E chondroitinus. The sequence continues at coordinate 10,937 of NZ_BILW01000052.1, forward strand.
CGGAGCCTACGTTATTCATCATGAAGTGCATCCCCTGCCGGAATATGCCTCGCTTTTTGTCAGCTACACCGCGCTTTTCGCCTTTGGAGCTTTCGTGGGTATTCATTATTCGGCCATTGCTGCCTGGTCTGAACGTTACAGACACTTAACTGGGAGTATCATGTTCCTTGCAGGCTCCACGTTCGTGGGGATGCTTCTTCTGCATCAGTATGGTCGGACGAGCTTCGGCAATAGTTGGTTTGAACTGGCGCTCCTCGTGTATTGCATGGCGATTCCATTATGGGCCGTCCAATGGTCGCTAAGGCGTCTTGCCGATAGCCCGAGGCTTAGCGTTGTGCTCACTGCATTAGGAGCCGCTTCTTTCGGCATCTATCTTGTGCACCCTGCGTTGCTTACGCTCTGGGGGCGCCTCACGCCGAACCAGGATCAGCTCTGGCTCTATGATCTGCACACCATCGCCGCATTCTTCATCGGCGTGCTCGGCTCTTGGCTGCTCATACGAATGTATGCAGCTATGAAAAAAGGTTCCGCTTAGCAGCGGAACCTTTTCATTTGAAGCGAGCGAGCATGGCCCAGCGACGCTGCTGTCTGCGGCTGTATCGCGGCAAGCCGCGGTAAATGTCCAGCGCTTCGCGGAACGTTGCTTTCGCATCATTGCTGCGCCCAAGCTGCTGATACAGCAAGCCAAGCCGGTAATAGGCCTCAACCGAAGAGGAGTGCAGATCACGGAACTGCTCGATGAGCTGCGCAGCTCTTTCGGGTGCAACAGGGGCTAAAGCTTCCCCTAGGCGTAAATAGGCCTCGCCATATTTCACCCTCGGGTTCAGCGCTACTGCTTGGAGCATGAAGCTCTCTCCCTTTTTCAAATCCCCCAGCTTCAGATAACAAAGTCCGATTTCGTAATGTACATCTGCGGAGTCCTCCATAATCGGCAGCGCTTGTTCCAAGTAAGGAAGCGCTTCTTGGAATTTATTGCGCTGCAGCAGGTTCCTTGCAAGCTCCAGTTTCGCAGACGTATGATGCGGGTTCGCATGCAATTCCGTTCGTAGCCTCGACGCCCTGCGCCTTAATTGAAATGGCTTAAAAATATTCGGCGTTAATCCGATAAATCTTCTATCTAACACATATAAAATGATTAATAGAATAAGAAGTGCAAGGAATGGATTGCCGACAAGTCGCCATAACAGGCCAAAAGCAAGAAATTTAAGCAGCAAAGCGATACCTCCTTTCAACTTCCTTATACTACCATAATATGAGGACTTTGGTCATCTCTTCCATAAAAAAAGCTTCCGTCCTATGACTAGCATATGAATGAAGGCTTCTTATGAATACTGATTCGAGATTTATTTCAAGCAATGCTATAATAAAAAGAAAAAGGGAGTTTCGATATGAACGAGGATCCACGCAAGGCCATTTGGCTAAAAAGAAAGCAGCTCGGCAGAAACAAATATTTAGTGAATTTCGGCCTTCTCCCCTGGGGTGTTGGGCTTACGGCCTTATTTAGCATCATTGAATTACTAAACACGCATGAGATTAGCTTAGTTTGGGTGCCTATTCGTTTAGTTTTGTTCTTTTTTATTGGTTTTTTCGTTGCGAATGGTCGCTGGATGGCGATGGAAAACCGTTACGAACCTAGAAACAGACGACCTTAACGGTCGTTTTTTTATTTGGTAGGAACAAAAAAATTAATGCAAGTAGGTTTGGTCCTCCACATCTTCCGTATGAAATAAGGCTGCTGTAAGGCTAAGCTGAAAATGCTCTTTCAACTCTTCGCGAATAGATTCGAAAGCAAGGATTTCCTCTTCAAAGTCTTCGCGTTTCCCCCATTTTTTCGATACATGGGATTTCGTTCCGAACAACTCTTTGGAAACGTCTTCATAGTCATTGTGCAAATGATTATCATACCAATCAATTTCACGGGACATGTTTTTGCGGTACACATGACTCATCTCGAATTGACTCCCTTTGGTCGACGAGAATTCAACAACCAGCGTACCTGAGATACCTTCAGCGATGACTTCGACATCTGCGCACCACACATCGTGACGTTCAAGAAATCGAACAAGATTAGCCTCTTTTATTTTGCCCATACCCATGCCCTCCTGGTCATTTATGATTGTTACCAAGAGTATTTCCAGATAAGCCAAGATTTATCAAGTACTAGGCGTGAACCATATTTTCCGAAAATCAACCCAACCCAAATCGTTAATACATACGCCTTTGATCGAATCATGATAGGTCGTTTGCTGAGAGCGGTGAAGAACGAACAAAAATGTTTTCTCCTCCTGAAGCACCTCAACTACCTCATGAAGTCTCTTAATCCTTTCGTCCCGGGATGCAATCGTGAGAATCCGGTCGATTTCCGCATCGATCCATCCCATACGTTCCGGACTTAAGTGAGCCCGAACATAGCTGTTGCACTGTTTCAGCGTCTGAATAATATGAAGATCGTACTCACTCTCCAGACAAATGTGATAAAAAATGAGATCGGCCTCGTGAATCGTGTTCAGCTGCATCATTTCCCCCATGCCTCGGGTGGTGAGCTCGATGCGTATTCCAGCTTTGGCGCACTGCGCACCAATCCACTGGGCATCTTCACTGTTGTTGCTGTAAATGTACATTTGAATCGGCTCGCCGTTGTACCCCATCTCATCAAGCAGGCGTTTCGCCTCCTCCACATCGGTACGGTACTCTGCTGACGTACGTTTGAGATTCATCGTTGGCAAAAAAGAGCTGGCCGGTGCTTCCCTGAAGCCTCCAAGCTGTTCAATCATCCTTTCCCGATCGATGACCAAATCAATCGCCTTGCGGAAATTCAGATGGCGTTGCGGCCCCATTTTACCCTCATTAAACGTTAGTAAACTGCAGCCGAGGATCGACTGCTCAATCTGATGCCATTCGATATCTTTGCCGACGGCACCGGCCGGTTTACGGGAATTCGTATGATCGCACAACACCTGCACCATATCCCAGCTGGGTCCAACCTCGGACAGTTCATGCGGCAGCAGCCAAATTTCCAATTGATCCAAATGCGGCCTGACCCCAAAATAGCCGTCAAATGCCCGAAGCTTACAGATGAAATCATCATTTCGCTCTAGTTTGAACGGCCCGGTCCCTATCGGCATTCGCCCGAATATGTTTTCGTTATCCCGGCAAATCTCCTCCGGCACGATTGCTAAAGAAGTATGCGCCAGCTGCTGCAGAAAAAGCTCATTGGGCTGCTTCAGTTCAATCGCAATAGCGCTTCGGTTCAGCACCCGCATGTTCTCAATGCTTTCCGTCATCCACCCTTGACAAGCCTTCGCGCCAAGTTCCTTGACTCTGGACAACGAGTAATACACGTCGTTCGCCGTCATTTCTCTGCCATGATGAAACAGGACGCCTTTTCGCAAATAAAACGTATAGTGAAGACCGTCCTCACTTTTCTCCCAGTAATGCGCCAAATGCGGCTCGGCTACCATCGTACTTGGGTTGTAAAGAACGAGTGTGTCGAAAATTTGATTCATCAAATGTGTATCAAAAGCAAAAAAAGAAAAAGCCGGATCCAGCGATACCAGCCATTTGTACACCGGGAAACGGAGCGTATCCCTGGAGCACTCCTCTTGAACAACCGCGCGATAGCCGAAGTAGCTGAACAGCCAGTCGACAAAAGAGTCCTGTAACGACTCTCCCCTGCCCAATTGGTGGATGAGTTCAATCGTTCCTCGATAATCCCCTTGTGCCGCCAGTTCCATCGCCTGTTGGGACACCATGTCCTCCGCCGAAACCAGAAATGTCAGCTCGGATACGTTCCCTCGGCCTCTTCCGGGCTTCCAGGAAATCCAGTCCTGCTCCATCATTTTTTTCAGCAAAATCTTGACATTCCGTGTCGTGCAATACATTCTTTCCGATAATTCTTCTAACGTAATAGGCTGCGGTTCGTGCTCTATGTCATGGGCAAAGCTGGCACGCAGCTCCAAAAAATGAGTTAACAGCTGCATGTTCCACCTCCTTCTCCAAAAGGGGAAATTGTTAAAGTGAATTATACACTTTTTGTTCCCCTTATTCTAGATGTAAACTGGATCTAACAGGAAAAGAAAGGAAGGTGAATCGAATCATGCAACCATCCAACTTATATGTATCTGAGAAATTAATGCAGTGGCAGCAGCAGGAATTGGAAGTCGAAGCTCGCGAGCTTTGGAAATTCAAATCCATCAAAAAAAGAAAAGTGTATATGATGATTACAAGTTTGTTCTTCTTCGTCTAATCGCAGCGCGGATCCCGAGAACCGCCAGCACCAAGAAAACAGCCAATAGTGCTCCTATGGAATCGACGACCACGTCAATCGCATGACCTGTGCGGCCTTCAATGAACGTTTGATGCCACTCATCGGTTACTGCATACAAAATCGAAATGATAAAGGAGGTGAGCAGTGCCATGTTTACTTGTACTCGTTTCGCAAGTAAGGCCAAGATCCAGAGCAGGGTAAGTAAAGCGAACTCGCTTACGTGCCCTGCTTTTCTTATGAAGAATTCGATAACGCCGGCGGGGTCCTGCCACGACAGTTTTTGCCCATCGTAGGTGAATGCTATATGCGGAGAGTAATTTAACAGATGAGATCCACTAAGCTTTGATTCTAAAAGCGGACGCAATGTCTGCTGCTGATAGGTCTGCCCTGACTTAAAAAAAATAAAGGCCATCCAGAGGACGGCAGCAATGGTAAACACATAAAAGATAACCTTAGAAGAAGATTGCGTCATGAAGAAACCATCCCTCTACGAATTCATTTTCTTGCGAATGCTAAATAGCGCAAAAAACTCGATGACCATCAAATTCACGGCCGACACCCCATAAAACGCCATCCCAAACATCATGCGGAACGGATCCTCCGTCACTGATTTCCACCAAAATGCTGCAGCTAAAGTCAATATAATATTTAAGGCTGTTGTTATCCAGAAAGAGAATCCGAGTCGGTTCGTTTTCCGCATTAACCACACGCCGATCACAAACGGCAAGACAAATGCTATTCCCAAGTATACCCAATACAAAACCCCGTTTGACACTCTTTCGTCACTCCTACACAATCAACTAGTTTCTTTTACTAGGTTAGCATGAAAATGTGAATGAAAACAACGTTTGGCACCGTTTGCAACAGAAACGTCGCAGGCATAAAAGACAATATGAAATATCTGCACAAAGGGCTTGCCTGCTTCAAATATTTCATGTATAATACGAAAAGTCGACGTTAATATACGACATTTCGGGGCCTTAGCTCAGCTGGGAGAGCGCATCGCTGGCAGCGATGAGGTCAGGGGTTCGATCCCCCTAGGCTCCATTGAAAAAGAAGCATCACAACCTTACGGTTGTGGTGCTTCTTTCTTTTGGAGCTGTGGGGAGAGAACCCCTGAGGGTTCGCCCGCGCGGACGGAACGGATGAGTTGACTTCGTAGCTTTGCTTCGAGTGTAGGAGCACGGCGTCTGAATCTTCCGCAAGGCCTGGCCTCGTCGAGTTTGCTTCGTCAGCCATTTAAATCGGGATTCATACATCCCCCTAGGCTCCATAGAAAAAGAAGCATCACAACCATTACGGTTGTGGTGCTTCTTTCTTTTGGAGCATTGGGGAGAGAACCCCGATGGTTCGCCCGCGCGGACGGAACGGATGAGTTGACTTCGTAGCTTTGCTTCGAGTGTAGGAGCACGGCGTTTGAATCTTCCACTAGGCTTTGCCTCGTCGAGTTTGCTTCGTCAGCCATTTAAATCGGGATTCATACATCCCCCTAGGCTCCATACAAGTGAAAACCTCGATCCCTCGGGTTTTCTTTTTTCATCAGACAATGCAAAAGCAACAAAGAAAAAGCTGCCAAGGAGAATATCCCGGACAGCAGTAAACGTTAATGAGCTTGAGCAATTTTTTTAAAATCCTCGATTAAAATTCCTGTGAGCTCAGAAACCAGTTTCAAATCCATACCCTTTGAGAGCATTTTAGATGCTACTTCAAGTTTTCCCTTCTTTTCGCCCTCTTCTCTTGCTCCCTCTATAGATGATGCCTCGTCATGCAAAGCTTTTTGTCTCATTTCATAAAGCCGTCGCGCTTCTGTGTATTGACTAAGGAATTCCAAAACAGTCATCGCTTTGCCGAGTTCAGGTTCCTGCATTTTCAGCACCTCCCAATTATCTGTATTGTCACTTTTTAGAAAAAGTAACCAATTTAACAATCCGCCAGACGCGGCGCGATGGAGAAGTTAAGAATATTGCTTGTGACACACTTCATTAAATTCTTATACGGTTGCCCTTCCTCAAGCTGACTAGCGTATTGCTTACTCCAATAATACAACGTCCGCTTCTCGTTGTCATAGCGGTTAAATAGCTGCATTTCGATATTAATTAGCTTGCCCTCTGCGGTTTTAGCTTGAATGTCGAATATGGATTGCTTATCTTGAGGTGAGTCTTTATCGGTGTATGGGTTCATAAGGATAATTTCCGACAACAGCGGTTCTCCAGCTTCTTAAAATGTACAGTTTAAGAATGCTAAAAGAACATCTTTATTTTCTTCGCTACCGAATATCCGTTTAAAAACAAAATCATTCTTTGGGTCAAGCAAATCTTTCATGTTAAATTAACTCCAATTCTTATTTTATTATATCACGTTGCTTCTTTTTGGTTGGATTATTTGTTAGTCATGGCGAGAAGGGTATTAAAAGAACGCGCCCAGAAACTGTCTTGTTATACTCAGGGATCTATTAAAATATATCTTTATAATTCAACGTACTAATATTAGCTTTTTTTTGCAAGACTAGTATTGGTTAAGCCTAATCACATAGTCCAGCCTACGTTGGTTTTTTTCATACAATAATTATCTAAACTTAATCTTGGTTTAATCTTAATTCGTTAATCTAAAGACCACCCCACTGTTAGAGCATAAAGGAAATTGGACTTACAGCCCTAGAAAGCTGTAGGTCTAATTTTCATTTACAAGAAAAAGCCGCTAATTGGAGCGACTTATTTTCTCCACGGTCACAGTCATACCTTCTTCGTGATTCCATTTCCTCGGTAAGTTTTTCATTTCGATCCCGAAGCAATTCTATTGTATTTTTAAATAAACGATCCGATTGAAAAAAAATGGTTTTTATCAGAGCACATTTATCCTCCCAAACATATTATTTATAGGTGAATGTCATCAAATAAGGCTTGAAGCAGTCCCATACTGCATGAAATCGGAGATGAAATGATGGATAGAAAGAAAACAAAATTGACCGCGAAAATCATCCACCAAACGGATACTACGCATGATGAGAAGCACAGGAACGCAGACAATGCTAATAGATCGGCGAAATACTGGGGTTCTCCAGTTCGAATGAGGAATTCAGGGATTTACCGAGGCAAGGGAATAACTAAAAGATACAACAAAGTTTTTTTCAATAGTGATAAAAATCCCGAGCAGACCATATATCGAGACGATCGAAGTATACTTAATCAACCTATTGGGCCGAGTGCCAACAATTTAATTGGTCAGGGAACAAAAGTCCATTCCAAAGGGAGTATTACTGATGTTCCGGGTGTCTTAGTGGGGCATGCAGAGGATAAAAGCGGTCGTACTGGATGTACGGTTATTTTATATCCTGAAGGTGCAGTTCCAGGCGTGGATGTTAGAGGCGGCTTTCCGGGTACGGAGCAGACAGATGCAATTAAACCTGGAACTTCAACGGACCTGATACAGGGAGTTCTTCTTACCGGCGGCAGTAACTTCGGCCTTGCGGCAACAGCAGGGGTCGTGAACTGGCTTGCAGAGCATGGGTATGGTACTCCGACAGGTGTTGGACCACTTCCTACCGTACCTGCGGCTGTTATTTTTGACCTTTATTATGCAAAAGGCTCCAGAAGACCTGACGTTCAGCTGGGCTACAAGGCTGCAAAAGCTGCAAAGGCCGGTACCGTGGCGCAGGGCAGTGTTGGTGCTGGAGCAGGTGCGACAGTAGGGAAAATTTACGGTACGCCAATGAAAGGTGGAGTTGGAACCGCTTCTTGGCAAATCCCGGGCGGGCCTATCGTAGCTGCCATTGTAGTAGTTAATGCTCTTGGAGATATTTGGGATCATGATCATATCATAGCCGGGGCGCTCAAACCTAATGGTAAATTCGTTAACCAAACCAGGGCAATTCTTGAAGGAATACCCCCTATGCCGAGCTCGATACAGAACAGAAGCACCACCATCGCTGTTATCGCAACCACTGCTAAACTAGACAAAGCTGAGGCAGGAAGGGTAGCGACACTTGCCCATGACGGAATGGCGCGAGCGATTTCACCGGTGCATATTCAAGCCGACGGAGATACTGTATTCTGTATAGCTACCGGAACCGATACTAGCGGGCTTATAGGCAATGCTGCTGTGACCGCAGTTGGGACAGCAGCAGCGGTAGTGCTCGAGCAGGCCATCGTTAGGGGAGTCATGGCAGCCCAGGCAGAAATTAAACATCAACAAAATACAAAGTGAATGATGTTTCAGCCTATATGATTTATCCGAAGCCGTATAGTGAAATCAACTTAGCACTGCTATGATTAAAATAAAGGATTAATCGTTCACATACTGCTCGTTCATACAGCAAAGATCTTTATGTTTTAAGATGTTGAGATAATTGGGGATTGTGAAAATGACTACGGTGATAGAGCGCATCGCTGCCAGCGATGTGCTCACGGGTAGCCCATGCGAACGGCATAGATACGTTGCCCTCAACGAATTTGGCTGTACAAAGCCGAGTATCGAATTAACGGAACCATTGACAGCTCGATCCAGAATCACTGAAGTCGTTTTTCAATTGGAGCAAATGCCCTTACAATGATCCGGAGTCTTAGTAAAAAAATGAATTGGAGCAGCTTGCTCTTAACGATTAAAGCTCCTCTTTTCGGATCATAATGGATGTATTACAAACATGGATGGTCAAACTCATGGATACGATACTCCTTTGGTCCGCTTGGATCGTTACTGCGATTCTTCTGTTAATTTTTATCAACCGAAAAAACCTGCTACAAGCCATTCTAAGCTTTTTATTTATGCAAGTACCTTCCTGGTTGTTCGGAGCTTTAGTTGTCCAAGGCGGATTAATCGAGTATCCTGTCGGCATTCTGCAAATGGCTTATAGAGCGAGTTTTACTTTTGAGTTTTTCATCCTGCCAGCTGTGAGTGCCATTTTTAACGTCTATTTCCCTAAGCAAAAATCATGGCTTGTTAAAACAATTTATACCCTTAGTTTTCCCACGGTAATTACAATAGCTGAAGTCATTTTAGAAACTCATACCGAATTAATCAAATACATACATTGGACTTGGTATTTGAGCTACCTCACATTAACGATTACTTTATTAATTTCATACTGGTTTTACCTCTGGTTTTTTAAAAAAATCAAAGAAAAATACCAGTAACTAAAACGAAAGAACACCACATCCCCCGATAGAAAATGCGGCCTCTCTCTCATCATTTTCGACAACGGCGAATGAAAATCCAGCCTCTCCATGGAGCCATGGCATTCTTGGCGCATGTCGACTATAACGATGGGTCAGTCGCCAATTTAGTGCACCCGATATCGGGTGCACTTTCGCAATTAATTCGTCACATGCGATTCACAGCAATGCGATCCATTCATTCATAACGGACACCAGAGCCGCTAATAGACCTATAAAAGACCTAATTGGCACGCTCTGCCGATACCCGTACATCCTACGCCCAACTAAATCAACTGAAACTACGCTAATGTATTCGTAGTAACCAGAACGGTTGCCTCAACCGGCCGAGGACTCCACTTCAATTGGCTTTTCGCATTTCTTAGACGTGTAGCGAAATTTCCGCCCTAATATCAGCACTAATGCCCGCAAGGATAATATGGGATAATTTGTAAAAATAGTGACACTCACACTGGTTCATCTATCCAACCTTTTCCAACTAGATTTGAATCTAATATATAGTGGAAAGGTGGAGGATATAGGATGAACTTACAAGAGCTCAGCCGAACAACGTATGATTTGGTTGCAAGCTTGGGTCAAAACTGTGACCCGGCAGGTCACCTTAGAAGACACAAATTAAGGAAATTTTCGATGCCTTTGGATTGGGTTATTTCTACATCGCTTACAGATGTAAATAGGTTATTATTTAATAAATTCGAAGGATTTATGGACCTCTCCAGCTTGCGAGTCATAGAGGGCAGTTCACAGTATGTCGATGAATTTGCAGCCGTTGTTCAGAAAGCCCCCTCCTACTTCATCCAAGACACGCACTATAATGTGACCTCCGTTCATGACTTTCCAATTATTCCAAATGAAAGCTGGTACTACACTTATCATGTATATAAAGCGAAATTGAATTTGCGCATTCGACGGTTTTTAGAAGAAACAGCAGAATCCAACTCCTCACTTTTTGTTAGACTCCTTGCCACCTATGACCAAACGGCCGAATTGCAATCTGTTTTGCGCAAAATTATCAATGGTGATTTCAAAATACTTATCGTTAATCCTATTGCGAATTTAGAGCGAGTTATTGAGTTGGATTGGGGATTGGATCATGTCTGTGTGGTCCAAATTCCAAGTACAAACAACTTGAAGGAATGGGATTATATTTTAAATGGACTAAAAATAAGACTGTAAGCTGGCATCCTTGCTAACCCGCGTCCCTTTTGGAGCGCGGTTTTTTTGATTACTCTGCATGACCGCCTTGCGCCACGCCACGCCCCCTCGCTCCCATGCCTATGTTGTACTCCGTACAACATAAAACAGCTTTACGCCCCACTACCTCGCTCTTCATTGCGCTATCTACAATGAATTCAATCAAAATAGCATGAAAACCGCGCTATTCAGCCTTACACGATGTACTTCGTACAACGTAGATGGCGGCAGCGGCCGATCCGGGGCATTAATATTGCATAAAATGCAACATAGAGATAGCAGCGGCCATTGCTCCCGTCTGACATCGTATGAAATCTAATGCTATACATCCACAGCACATCTGTGCCGTACAAATCGCCATCTGAATCTCTCTATCTACCAAGCTATGATTGATCTCACGGACCTGCTAGATTATAATACAAGTTTGGAATGCTACACTAAACTAAAGGAACTGATGACATGCTTACAAATAGCCCTGAATATTGGATTTCTAAACTGGAACTCGAAGCTCATCCCGAGGGCGGTTATTATAAACGTACTTTTCAAGCCCAGGAAAAAATTACGGATCAAGAGTTGTCCGTCGAATTCAACGGCTCACGACTGCTTTATACGAGCATCTACTTTCTCCTGCAATCGCACGATGTCTCGCATTTCCATCGCTTGAAGTCGGATGAGTTATGGTATTTTCACGCCGGAAGCCCGCTTACGATTCATGTCATTCACGAGGATGGCACGTATGAGGAAGTTAAGCTAGGCCTTCATTTAGATAATGGCGAAACCCCACAATATCTGGTGCCAAAAAACTGTATTTTCGGATCTTCGGTCATGGAAAAAAATACGTTTTCACTTGTCGGATGCATGGTAGCGCCTGGATTTGATTTTCAGGATTTTGAACTATTTTCCCAGGAAGAGCTGCTTAAGCTGTACCCGCAACACAAGGATGTTATCAAAAAGTTAGCCTATGAACTGCTTCCTGTTTAAAGGGAGGCGTAATCAACACGTCGATTTGACGTGTTTTTTATTTTTGGCGATATTTGTTGTAAAATGACAGTATCAAATAAGACCTTTGGGGAAGCTATCCGATTGGAGAAAAACATGATCTATCAAAATTTAGAAGAGTGCCTCATGGATTTAGAGAAAAACGGACATTTGGTTCGCATTCATGAAGAAGTCGATCCTGAGCTTGAGATGGCTGCCATTCATATGAAAGTTCATGCTGCCGGGGGTCCGGCCTTGTTATTCGAGAATGTAAAAGGATCGAAGTTTCGCGCGGTATCCAACCTTTTTGGCACGGTTGAGCGCAGCAAATATATTTTTCGTCATACGTGGGAAGGCGTACAGCAGGTCATTTCTTTGCGAAGCGATCCTATGAAGGCCATGAAAAGCCCTTTGAAACATTTCGGAACAGGGCTCGCTGCATGGAAAGCACTGCCGCTCCAAGTATCCGGCGGACTGCCAGCTTCTTTCGAAGAGGTCAGCATCGCTGATCTCCCTCTCATTCGACACTGGCCAGAGGATGGCGGTGCCTTCGTCACGTTGCCTCAGGTCTATTCGGAAGATCCGGAGAAACCGGGCATTATGAATTCCAATCTGGGGATGTATCGGATTCAATTGAGCGGAAACGAGTACGAATTGAATAAGGAGATTGGTTTGCATTATCAAATTCATCGCGGCATCGGCGTGCACCAGGATAAAGCAACCAAAAAGGGGCTTCCTCTGAAAGTAAGCATTTTTATCGGAGGGCCGCCGGCCCATACGTTGTCAGCCGTGATGCCTTTGCCGGAAGGCATGAGTGAGATCACTTTTGCCGGCTTGCTTTCGGGGCGCCGCTTCCGCTACAGCTATATCGATGGATATTGCATTAGCCATGATGCTGATTTTGTTATCACAGGCGAAATATATCCGGGTGAAACGAAGCCGGAGGGCCCTTTTGGCGATCATTTGGGCTATTACAGCCTCACGCATCCTTTTCCACTCATGAGAGTGCACAAAGTATATGCCAAGAAAAATGCTGTCTTTCCATTCACCGTCGTTGGCAGGCCGCCTCAAGAGGATACGGCGTTCGGCGCTTTGATTCATGAACTAACCGGGGATGCGATCAAGCAAGAAATTCCTGGTGTCAAAGAAGTCCATGCCGTCGATGCAGCGGGCGTTCATCCCTTGCTCTTTGCAATCGGAAGTGAACGGTACACCCCTTATCAACAAGTCAAACAACCGGCGGAGCTGCTCACAATTGCCAATCGCATTCTAGGAACGGGGCAAGTCAGCTTGGCCAAATATTTGTTCATTACGGCGGAAGAGAACCAGCCTCTGGATTCGCATGATGTCGAGCATTTTTTAACGTACATTTTAGCTAGAATGGATCTTCATCGCGACCTTCATTTTCATACCAATACGACCATCGATACGCTCGATTACTCGGGTACTGGGCTCAATAGCGGAAGTAAGGTTGTTTTTGCGGCCGTTGGGGATGTAAAAAGAGAATTGTGCACCCAAGTGCCTGAGGTTTTCAATGACATCAAGGGAATTGAGCATGCTCATCTGGTCATGCCGGGAATCGTCGCCATTCAAGTTTCTGAATTTAAAAGTTATGACGATACGCAAAAGGAAATGAGCGAATTATGCGAGGCCATCGCGGCAAAAGGCCCGCTCCCGACTTGTCCGCTCCTCATCGTCTGCGATGACAGCCAATTTATAAGCGAGTCCATAGACAATTTCGTTTGGGGCACTTTTACGCGCAGCAACCCGTCCCATGATATTCATGGCGTGAACAGTTATTATGAGAATAAACATTGGGCTTGCGATAATATCGTCATTGATGCCCGAATCAAACCGCACCAAGCGCCTCCTTTAATACCGGACCCAACCGTAGAGACGAACATTCAGCGATTTTTCGCCGATGGCGCCAGTTTAAGCAGATTACACAAGTAAGATCGCCGCAGCATTAAGCAGCATCACGACCAATCAGGTTGTGGTGCTGTTTCCATTTGAAATTACAGGCGCTATTCCTTGGAACAAATAGCCAAGGCGCACCAATACATGGATACCGGGCATAAAAAAGGCAATGTTGTCATTACGGTGAGATAAAACGAATGGAATCCTGAATTAACCATAAAGAAATACAATGAAAACTTAAAAATATCCCTGTTCTCCCTTCAATAAATATGGTAGATTGATTGTATCATCCGTTGGAGGTACTCACTTTGAAAGCAGTCACCGAGAAGCTCATCAAGCAGCATCAACACTATTTGTCTGATAACCCCAGTGAGCTTAAAGATTATGGTTCAATCTATGATCATATGCTTTATTACTTCACAAGCGTGCTAGGAATTGATGAGCAGCAAGCTTTGTATACCATACAAGATTTTAAATCGGATCTTTCCTGTGACGTACTTAAAAATATCGTGCAATCCAAGGTGAATTTGTAAACTCGGGTTCACATATTTCCGCGGCACGAAAAAGTTTCAGCTACGAAATTCCTTCCCTTGAGGTTATGCCTCGAGGGATTTTTTTAATGAAAATAGTTAGAAAGGTGTGAACTTATTGAACGTTCTTCTATTCGGAGCCACCGGCATGGTAGGGCAATCTGTGCTGCGTGAATGTCTCCTCGATCCTCGGATCAAGAAAGTAGTAACAATCGGGCGAAATGCGACTGGCCAGCAGCACCCGAAACTCAGCGAGCTCGTGCATGCGAATTTACTGGATTTATCAGCCTTGGAGGGAGAGCTGTCCGGGTTTGATGCTTGCTTCTTCTGCCTGGGCGTTTCTTCTGCGGGTATGAGCGAGGAGAAATATACAGCGATAACGTACGATTTAACAATGAGCGTGGCAAAAACGTTAGTGAGGTTGAACCCCGCCATGACGTTCACCTATGTGACCGGAGCCGGCACGGATAGCTCTGAGCGAGGGCGCAGCATGTGGGCCCGGGTCAAAGGCAAAACAGAAAATGACCTGCTCAAGCTGCCTTTTAAAGCGGCGTATATGTTCAGACCTGGAGGCATTCTGCCCCTGCATGGCGTCAGATCCAAAACGAAGCTGTATCAGGCCGTATATACGGTCATGAAACCTTTTTACCCGCTGCTGGAAAAATGGTTCCCGAATTCGGTCACGACCTCGGAAAAGGTTGGCCGCGCCATGATAGAAGCCGCTATTAACGGTTATCCCAAGCCGATCATTGAGAGCAGTGATTTGAATCGTTTCTAACTCATAACGCAAGAAAAAGGACTCCTCGCGGAGTCCTTTTCGACGGTGACAAATTGATGGTACTTTTGCCTTGAAACCTACTTCGCTCGGTAACTACCTCATCACATTCCTGCAGTTTTTAGCTACATTAATGGCCTGCGGCACATCTCCTCGCTTTACGGTAGATTCAACAACAACTTCCCTGGTATTTCGTCTACATTGTATGCGACACAACACCTCTCTGAATCACCGTCGAAAATTAGTATGTCCGATCTCCGCTATCTTATACAACGCATCTCAAAATGATTGACGAATATATATGCTAAGAATATAATTGCTATAGCAACTAATTTTCGAGAGGAGGTTTGTGTTATGCAGATGGATCATTCTCTGGGGTTTATTCTGAATCATGCCGGGCGCCGCATGACACAGCTTTTGGGCTCTCAATTTCAGCCCTACGATATGACGACGGAACAGTGGGTCGTGCTTCATCGTCTGGCGTGCGAGGACGGGATTACCCAGAAACTGCTCGCTATTCGAGCGGAGAAGGATCAAACGAATATTACCCGAATCCTCGACCAATTGGAGCGCAAAGGAATGGTTGAACGCCGCGCTAATGAAGCGGATCGCCGTTCCTTTCTGACGTTCATTACCGATCAGGGCAGAGCGATGAATGACATTCTCAACCCGATTGAGCAGAAGGTCATCGCTTCACTGCTTAGCGGCTTTACGGAGGAACAGGCTTCCCTGCTCAAGTCGCTGCTCATTCAAATCACCCAAGAAGCCAATGCACGCATTAAGGAAGTGGAGGAATCACAGTGAGTACCGAGACCGATCAGAAATTGTGGAATCGCGATTTTGTTGCTGTATGTCTCAGCAGCTTTTTTTTATTCATGACGTTTTATATTCTAGCCGTAACATTGCCTATCTTTGTCACTGATACATTGCATGCCGGGCAGCAGCAAATTGGCCTGGTGATGACAATCTTTATTATCTCAACCGTTATTTTACGTCCGTTAACCGGCAAGTGGATGGATGAATGGAATCGGAAGAAAATCATCACCTTCGCCCTTGCCTTGTTTATGATCTGCACCGCGATGTATCCTTTTATCCACCAGTACGGTGTCTTGCTAGGCGTACGGTTCCTGCATGGCATCGGCTTTGGTATGGCTACCACAGCCGCGGGCGCTGTAGCCATTGATCTTGTGCCTGATCGCCGCAAGGGTGAAGGCATCGGCTATTTCAGCCTGTTCATGAGCTTGGCCATGGTTGTCGGACCGTTTCTCGGTTTAACCATTATGCAATCTAACAATAATGCGCTGTTATTTGGCGTCTGTATCGTGTTCGCCGTTCTATCCCTTCTATTCGGGTTATCCCTCCGCATTCCGCAGCGCGTTGTGCAGGCATCCGTGAAACCGGAAAAGGGCTGGAGAAAATTCATCGAGCCGCGGGCGATCCCGATTTCCCTGACAGGCAGCGTGCTCGCTTTCTCCTATGGGGCCATCACAACGTTTCTGTCCGTTTACGCCAAAGCGAACGGATTGGAGAAATACGCCAGCTACTTCTTCATGGTCTTCGCTTTGATGATTGTCATTTCCAGACCGTTTACCGGCAAATGGTTCGATCGTTCAGGACCTAACGGCTTGGTTTACCCAGGCGTTGTTTTGTTCACGTTGGGGATGATTGGCCTCAGCCTGACATCGTCCCCCGTGCCCTTTTTAGTGGCCGGCGGACTGCTGGGACTTGGGTTCGGCGCCATGCTTCCGAGCTTTCAGACCATCGCGATTCAGGCGGCGCCCGCTCACCGTAGAGGACTTGCCACCGGCACGTATTTCTTGCTCTTCGATACCGGCTATGGGATCGGTTCGTACGTGCTTGGCCTCGTCGCCTCCAAAACCGACTATCATACGATGTACTTCGTGGCAGGCATCGTTGTTGCATGTTCGTCACTGTTGTATTACGGCCTGCATCACCGGAAATCGAGTGTCGCCCTGAAGTCCGGTACAGCGGCTTCTATGAAATAAACAAACGCCGTTTCTCACTAACACTTTTGAGTGGTAGAGAGGGACGGCGTTTTTATCATTTTCACAGGAATTTAACTGGGAATAGCAATTGACATTGAATTAACGGAATGATATAAAAATAATGTGTAGCACTCAAGCAGAGAGAGTGCTAATATTGAACTATTGGTACATATCGAAAGGAGATTTATCCGTGGAAAAGAAACAGTTTCAGGCTGAGTCCAAAAGACTATTAGAAATGATGATTAACTCCATTTACACGCAAAGAGAAATCTTCTTAAGAGAGCTCATCTCCAATTCCAGCGATGCCATTGATAAAATTTACTACAAAGCACTTACAGACGACTCATTGGTATTTGACAAAGACAGTTACTTTATTAAAGTCATTGCAGACAAAACGAACAGAACGTTAACAATCCGCGATACCGGTATCGGGATGACGAAAGAAGATTTGGAGAACAATTTAGGGATCATTGCGAAAAGCGGTTCTCTTGCGTTCAAAAAAGAAAACGAAGCCAAAGACGGCCACAATATCATCGGCCAATTCGGCGTAGGCTTCTACTCCGCGTTCATGGTAGCGGATGTTGTTACGGTGACAAGTAAAGCGCTTGGCAGCGACACAGCTTACAAATGGGAGTCCACTGGCGCTGATGGGTATACGATCGAAACAGCCGAGAAAGATTCCGTTGGTACAGAAATCGTACTGCAAATCAAAGCGAATACCGAAGATGACAACTATGACGAATATTTGGACGAGTACCGCCTGAAAGCGATCATCAAAAAATATTCCGACTTCATTCGTTATCCGATCAAAATGGACGTTGCCGGCAAAAGACCCAAAGAAGGCACGGAAAATGAATTCGAAGATTATCAAGAAGAGCAGCAGCTTAACAGCATGGTGCCTATCTGGAGAAAAAATAAAAGCGAACTAACGCCTGAGGATTATGAGAAGTTCTATCATGAGAAGCATTACGGCTTCGATAAGCCGCTTAAGCATATTCATGTTAGCGCGGACGGGGCAGTTGTTTACCAAGCGATCCTTTTTGTTCCGGAAAGCATGCCTTTCGACTACTATTCCAAGGAATATGAAAAAGGTTTGGAGCTATACGCCAACGGCGTTTTGATCATGAATAAATGTGCGGACCTGCTGCCTGACTATTTCAGCTTCGTGAAAGGGATGGTCGATTCCGAAAGCTTGTCTCTGAACATTTCCAGAGAGATGCTGCAGCATGATCGTCAATTAAAGCTGATTGCCAAAAACATTCAGAGCAAAATAAAAGGCCAACTTCAATCCATGCTGAAGGATGAGAGAGAGAAATACGAAACCTTCTACAAAGCGTTTGGCCGTCAGCTCAAATTCGGCGTCTACAGCGATTACGGCACCCATAAAGACGTTCTGCAGGACCTGTTGATGTTCCACTCCTCCAAGGAGAAAAAGCTCGTTACACTTGACGAGTACATCGCGAGAATGCCGGAAGATCAGAAGTACATCTACTATGCATCCGGGGAGTCCATGGAGCGCATCGATAAGCTTCCACAAACGGAGCTTGTTACGGATAAAGGCTATGAAATCTTGTATTTCACCGACGATATCGACGAGTTCGCTATCAAAATGATCATGACTTACAAGGAAAAAGAATTCAAATCGGTTTCCAGTGGCGATCTAGGCATTGAAGCGGATGATAAATCCGAAACTGAAGCGGAAACCAACGATAACAAAGAGCTTTTCGAATACATGACCAGCTTATTGTCCGGTAAAGTTACGAACGTCAAGGCATCCAAGCGACTTAAAAAGCATCCGGTTTGCCTGTCTACAGACGGTGACGTGACCATCGAGATGGAAAAAATCTTGAATGCGATGCCGAATAATCCGAATGTGAAAGCCGAAAAAGTGCTTGAAATCAACATGAACCATGAAGTATTCGGCTCGTTGAAGGATGCTTTCGAAAAAGATAAAGAGAAGCTGAACCTTTACACAGCCCTCTTGTACAACCAGGCTCTCCTCATCGAAGGCTTGCCGCTTCAAGATCCGGTCGAGTTCACGAATGATATCTGTAAAATCATGGTGTAAATCCATAATCAAGAGCACTGCCGCCGCTATGGCTGCAGTGCTCTTTCTTGTCATCAGGAATGCTCATCAATCCTAATCATCGGCTGCGCGGCTCTATCCTCACTCCGATTATTTACCTCCATATTCGAATATACATAAGCCAATAATCGATCTTGATCAATTCCTAACGAATTGGCTACCTTCATAATATCTAATTCATAAGAAAAGCCTGGAATTTGATTGGATTTGACGGACATATGCTTCAACCATCCTTCGAATAGATGTAATAATTGGAAATAATGTGATATAGTTTTCTTACAAGCATTAATCGGCACGACAAAGGCAAAACCACTGAAAAGTGGTGACGCAAAGCTATAGGGACTAATTTGGCTTGATTTACATGTCCAAAATGTCAGCCAGCTGCCAAGACCGCCTCCGTCCGATTAATGTAGAAATGACTAGGAGGAGCTGATAAGGATGGAGAAGATTGTGTTGAATGGGAACATGAGCTTGGATGTGGAAAACTTGATTGCTAACCTGCATCTACCGGAGAGTGATATTTTGAACATGTTCTCCTTTAAGTTTAATAACAACCTGCTTACCCCCGAGGAATCAATTCGGTTTATTCAATTTCTTAGGAGTGAACTGGACAAACGTACCCAATAACAGAATTATGCACGAACGCCCACAAAAATGCAGTCGGTTGGTGTCTATAGAATTATTTTTTTTAAAATCGAAGGAAATCGCGTCATGATAGCTTTTTAAGAATAAACATAGCAAAAAGACAACGGGAATCCCGCTGTCTTTTTCTTATTTTTTGTCAGATTTAAGGTTTAAAGTTTAGTGAATTGAAACATTTTTTATACATGCTCATTCAATATGCTAGTATCCAAGAATTTGCAAATAATCGACATATACTATACTAGATTACTAGATTAATCCTTGAACTGAGGATAGAAAGGGAGAATGACGATGAGTTCAGGCTTGATTACCCTGCATTTGACTGCAATCAGCACGGTTTCGGGGACCATTACTACAACGACCACCACGACCATTACGCCGCTGGTCAAACGCTTCACAGCCACTGTCGTCATAGGCAACATTCTCTCTGGTGTAACCACCATTCCCTCCACCAGCTTCAAGGATGATTCCGGCGCGAATTTGCCCGCTAATGGTCTTACCGTTCCAGGCAGTAATGGATACTACAATGTATTCGTGAATGGCACTCTCATCGCAGGAGGTCTCACAACGCTAACAACGGCCAGTCTGGCTATTAACAACGCCCTTACGATTGGAGTTACAGTCGTCTTAGAGACGCTCTCCTTTACGGCTACCTCGTCTTCTACTTCAACAACAAATAATTTAGTAGTCACTACTGTTATTCAATCTATTTAACAAATAAAAGCCGATCTGAAGACGTTCAATCGAACGAATCAGAACCGGCTTTCTTTATTTGTCCCGGAGTAGGCCGGGATCATGCTTTCCCAATATTTGCGTTAACTCTTTGAGGAACATGTTAATGTCCTTGAATTGCCGGTAAACGGAGGCGAAGCGAATGTAAGCCACTTCATCGACTGGGTACAATTGCTCCATGACGATTTCGCCAATGCCTAAACTGTCTACTTCCGCATGAGCCGTCGTGCGAAGCTGCATCTCAACTTCGGATACGAGCATCTCGAGTCTCTCCATGGACACCGGACGCTTCTCACAAGCGCGTATTAAGCCTCTTAAAATTTTCTCACGACTAAATTCTTCCCTGCTGCCATCTTTTTTAATCACAATAAGCGGAGTTTCTTCCACCATCTCAAAGGTGGTGAATCTTCGGGCGCATTTCTCACATTCCCGGCGACGGCGGATCGATTTGTTCTCATTAGCTGAACGTGAGTCAAGCACTTTCGTACCGGAATAATCACAGAACGGACACTTCATTCGCTATCTCTCCTTTCTCTTCTATCTGATGGATTACCATATGTTACATGTCATGAACAATGAAGAAGTGCGCACAATACTAGTACCAACCGACAAGGAGGTGAACAGACATGAGCGCAGGAAACAGCAACACACTAGTTGTTCCTCAAGCTAACGCAGCGTTGGATCAGTTGAAATACGAAGTAGCCCAAGAACTTGGTATCTCTATCCCACAAGATGGATACTACGGTAACATGGCTACTCGTGACACTGGTGCCATCGGTGGTCACATTACTCGTCGCCTGGTGCAAATCGCAGAACAATCTTTGGCTGGTCAATTCAAGTAATCTTGAGTAGAAGTAGCCGCTGAATCTGCAAACGGGAAGCATTGGACTTTAAGCCCCCACAAAGGAGCTAGTCCAATGCTTCTTTGTTATGTAAAGTCATCATTGCTCATTCTTCCATTGTTCGGAGTAAAGCTTGGTGTATTTCTCATAATAATAAATAACTCGCTGAACATAATGACGCGTTTCGCCGAATGGAATTTGGTCAATGCGTTCTTGTGAACCGTCCCATACGTTCGTTTGCTTCCATTTATTCACATTCCCTTGTCCGGCATTATAAGCTGCAATCGCATAAATTAAATTTCCATTGTAATGCTTGTTCAGCCAGCTTAAATACCAAGAACCGAGATTAATGTTCACATCCGCTTTTAACAAATCTTCCTGGGTGTGTGGTCCTAAATTGGTGGACTCCACAATCCAATCTGCCGTGTCTGGCATCAACTGCATAAGTCCCAAAGCACCTTTTCTTGATTCCAAATGATGCTTATAGTTCGTCTCCACCCTGATGATGGCCGCAATCAGAAAAGGGTCTATATTGTGCTTCGCCGCACTTTGCTTGATTTCCTGCTCAAAATAAATGGGATACAACTTTCTTCCTATAAAATCGCTGTTCATAAAGAGGACTAGAACGAAACAAACGAGTAAAAGGGCAAACACTCGTTTTTTGCGCAAAAACTTCATGAAAGCCCCTTCCCTAGCCAAAACCGTTCGACCTCAGCAAAAGTGTCTTCCCAGGTTCCGCTGTTGTCGATCACGATATCCGCTAATTTGCGTTTTTCTTCTATCGACATTTGCGCGTTGATTCGGTTGTTGGCCGCGCTTTCCGTTAAGTTGTCTCTTCGCATTAAACGTTCCACCTGAATGTGAGGAGGCACATACACAACCAGAACCTCTTCAAACATAAAAGATAGATCCGATTCAAACAATAAAGGAATATCGACGACAACCAGTTTGTCAGGAAATTGCTTCTCATACGCTTCCATCTGTTCTCTGATCATCTTGCGGATAGGCGGATGCAAGATGTGTTCTAGTTGTTTACGGGCATCCGTATTTCCAAAAACGATCTCACCCAGCTTTTTACGGTGCAGTGAGCCGTCTTCCTGAATGACCGCTTGTCCAAAATGCGCAGCAACCTGTTCGAGAACAGGGCTGCCGGGCTGGACAACATCGCGCGCGATTTGATCTGCATCTACTAATAGAGCGCCGCGGCTAACCAGCATGGCGCTAACTGTGCTTTTGCCGCAAGCGATTCCTCCTGTTAACCCGATATTCATAGGCAAATCTCTCCTAAATGTATTCCTGTTACTACAGCATTTTCAATAAACCCATAAGAATAAGTACACATCCCGGAAGAATCGATAACTTCTTCATCCATGTCATTTCCGCATAACGAAAGCCAATGCGCAAACCTAGTGCAATAAACGAACCGCTCGAAATAGAAATCACGGATGCCGTTAACAAAGGAACAAAACCAATTAATGCAGCGCCAATCCCCGCTCCAAATGCGTCCAATGAAAGGGCTAGCCCTAGCAAAGTAGCCTCGGAAGCTGAAATATTCCCCGATTTATCCACATCAGCGATGGAGGGTGTACGCAAAATTTGAATAACCAAACCAAAACGCTTGAGTTCAATATTCAGGATTTCCTTGGTCCTTTGCAGCGTATCGAGTGTGGCAGGCTCATTGCCGGAAGGTGGAATACTGCTCAGAGAGATCTGGTCGTCAGAGGACTTGGCTGTCTCTTGGAGATCCTGCGATTTCTGTTGTCTCTGTTGGTAAAGCGCCCAAATACCAATCCCGATCAGAATGAGTGCACCGATCCGTTTGGCAAACTCGGGAGACATAAAAGAAGACATCAGGACACCAATTTGCATCGAACTATAAATAATGATACCAGACCAAAGGGATATAATACCAATAGACAGAAATGGGATTCGAATTTTGCGTAATCCATACATGACGCCAACGCCGAAACCGTCCAATGAAACTGCGAAAGCCAGAACCAGCAAAGAAAGCACCGGAAGCATAATACCCCTCCTAAGAGTTTTACCACTGACGACAATAAGCTGGATAGCAGCACATCATCTGGGCTAAGTACTCCATATCATATGGGAAGGGCGCGCTTCACGTGCCTATTTCTCAGACTTCTTTATGATTCTCTTTCGTTTTAACGGTTGACAGGTTGGACAAATGTGCGTTCCGCGACCGCCCACCACAGTTTTGTAGATCTCACTGCCGCATGTTTTGCAGCTTTGCGACTGTCTGCCATAAATGTTCAGCTGATGCTGGAATAAGCCGATTTCACCTTGGCCGTTGACATACGATTTGATGGAAGATCCCCCCACCTCAACGGAATCGCTCAACGTACGAATAATCGCCTCATGCAGCAGCACAAGCTCCTTCTTGCTGAGCGACGATGCCTCCCGTTCCGGATGGATACCGGCAAGGAAAAGGGACTCGTCTACATAAATATTACCGATGCCGACAATATATTCTTGATTCAGGAGCAGTGGCTTAATCTTCGTCTTTTTGTGGGCGATCCGGTCCCGGAAAGCTTCCAATGTGAAGGCCTCATCCAGCGGCTCCAAACCAAGTTTATGCAGCGGCGGCTGTGTAAGCTCTTCCCCTCTCGGGAACAAATGCATCGTGCCAAATTGTCTTACGTCCTTGTACCGCAGCTCGCTGCCGTCGGTGAATCGAAATAGCACATGCGTATGAGACTCAAGAGGATCTTCCGTGCTGTACAGGCCATAGCGGCCTTCCATCCGCAAATGAGAGACCATAACGTAATCCGTTAAAACAAATCGTAAAAACTTGCCTCTGCGCTCAATCGTTTCGATCTGCTGCCCTTGCAGCAGCACTTCAAACATCTGAATATCATCAGGTTTCTGTATAATGCGGGGCAGTCTGACCTGAACCTGCTCGATCGTTTTACCGGTGATCAGATTGTTCAGTGTACGCTTGACCGTCTCGACTTCGGGTAGTTCAGGCACGGATGTTCACCTCTTTTGAATTTGTTCAGCTTCCTTACTTGGCGTCATACCAAGTAAGGCCATAATCGACGTCCGCGCTCAGCGGCACGTCCAGTTTCAATGCCCCTGCCATAACTTCCGGCACCAGGCGGCGCATCGTCTCGAGTTCCTCTTCCGGGACCTCGAAGACGAGCTCATCGTGTACTTGAAGCAGCATGCGGCTCTTCAAGCCCTCTTTCTTCAAGCGGGCATCCATCTGCACCATAGCAAGCTTAATGATGTCTGCCGCCGTACCCTGAATCGGCGTGTTCATTGCCGTACGCTCCGCAAAGGAGCGTAGGTTGAAGTTCGAATGCGTAATCTCCGGCAAATACCGGCGGCGCTGCAGCAGCGTCGTCACGTAGCCGTCTCTGCGCGCATCCTTCACGATATCGTCCATATATTTGCGTACGCCTTGGAAGACAGCAAAATATTGTTCAATGAACTGCGCTGCATCCCGGCGAGTAATGTCCAAGTTCTGAGACAAGCCGTAATCGCTGATCCCGTAAACGATCCCGAAGTTAACGGCTTTGGCCTGACGGCGCATATTCGCATCGACGGCGCTTTCTTCCACCCCGAAAACGTCCATCGCCGTCTTCGTGTGGATGTCCATATTCTGAAGGAAAGCTTCCTTCAGCTTCTCATCCTGCGAGATGTGCGCCAGCACGCGCAGCTCGATCTGCGAGTAATCCGCAGCGAGAATGTACCATCCGGGCTCGGATGGCACGAACACTTTGCGGATCTTCCGGCCCTCCTCCAGACGAATCGGAATGTTCTGGAGGTTCGGGAACTGGCTGCTGAGCCGTCCTGTGGCGGCAATGGTCTGCCGGTAATAGGTGTGCACCTTGCCGGTCTCCGGCCGCACCTCTTTCAGCAGCCCTTCGACGTACGTCGATTGCAGCTTCGCCAGCTGACGGTAGTTCAAAATCTGCCCGACCACTTCGTTGTAGGGCGCGAGGCGCTCCAGCACCTCGGCATCGGTCGAGTAGCCGGTTTTGGTCTTCTTCCAAGCTGGCAGCCCCAGCTTCTCGAACAGAATCTCGCCAAGCTGCTTCGGCGAGTTGATGTTGAACTCGACGCCGGCGAGCTTGTAAATACTGGACATAATCGTGTCCAGCTTATTGACGAGCTCCACGCCGAGCGCTTTAAGCCCTTCGGCATCTACCGCGATGCCGCGCAGCTCCATCTCCGCCAGCACGCTGGCCAGCGGCTGCTCCAGTTCATAGAAGAGCTGATGCATCTCGCCCTTCTCCAGCTCTTCCGCGAGCACCGGCACCAGGCGCGCGGTTGCCATTGCTTTGCGTCCCAGGTGGTCGCTAAGCGCCGTTAGCTCCGGCAGGCGGAATTTCGCTCCTTTGCCGAACACGTCTTCGTCTGCCTTCAGACCCGGCAGGCTGTATTTCGCCGATAAGCCGCTCAACGTCAGATTCGACTCCGTTGGGTCGAGCAGATAAGCCGCGAGGAGGACGTCGAAATCCACGCCTTTGAGCGCGATGCCCTGCCAAGCCAAAGCGAGAATCGAGCGATGCAGATCGAAGAGCTGCTTCTTCTTCGAATCATCCGCCAGCCATGCCCGCAGCGGCTCGCCA
>NZ_BILW01000053.1 GCF_004000765.1 Paenibacillus chondroitinus NBRC 15376
ATGCGGCAGCCGCGCGAGCAGGCTGCTGGCCGCCGGCTGCGCCAACCGCGCGCCTAGGCGCCCCAGGCTGCCGGCGAAGGCGCTGAACGGCCGCCGGGTCGTCCAGCGCGGCCACCTGATCGGCGAGCAGCTTGGGCGGATCCTCGTCCTGAAGCTGCAGCTTCGCCTTCACGAGGACGAGTCTGCCCTTCTGCACGAGCGGAGCCGCCTGCTTCCAGGTCTCGGGGAAGAGCACCACCTCGACCTTGTCGATACGATCCTCCAGCTCCATGAACGCCATGGGCTGCCCTTTCTTGGTAATGATTGTCTTATGCGACAGAATCATCCCCGCTACAAGAACTTCGCTGTTATCCGGCAGCTCAGCGAGCTGATAGACCATGGCCGCGTCCATCTCCTCAAGAGGCTGTGTGTAGGCATCCAGCGGATGCCCCGAGATGTACATGCCCAGAAGCTCCTTCTCCAGCTCCAGCTGCTTGCTCTGCGGCATAACCGGTATGTTCGGATACTCGACTTCCCAATTCGGCTCTTCGACGAAGCCGAACAAGTGAAGCTGCAAGTCGTCCCGCTCCTTGCGCCATTTTGTAGCGGAAGCGATCGTTTCGTCGAGAATGGCCATAAGCTGGGCACGGTGGCCTCCCAAAGAGTCGAAAGCTCCGCCTTGTATCAACGATTCGATGACCCGCTTGTTGCAGACTCTGAGATCAACACGTCTACAGAAATCAAGCAAGCTCTCGAAGGAAGACTTCTTACGTTCAAATAAAATCGCATCGATCGCTTGCGTGCCTACATTTTTGATAGCCGCAAGCCCAAACCGGATCGCTCCTGTTTGAGGATCCGGCGTAAACACCGTTCCGCTCTTATTCACATCCGGCGGAAGAACAGCGATTTTCGTCCGTCTGCACTCATCCACATATTCGGCTACCTTCCTGTGATTCCCCATCACAGCAGTTAACATGGAAGCCATGAAATAAATCGGGTAATGCGCTTTGAGATAAGCAGTCTGAAAGGCCAATACCCCATAGGCCGTAGCATGCGCTCTAGGAAAACCATAGTCGGCGAAACGGACGATCATATCGTAGACATGATTCGCTTCTTCCGCACTAAACCCTTGCTGCAAGCTGCCTTTGACGAAATGGGCACGCTCTTCGTCGAGTACTTCCCGCTTCTTTTTGGAAACCGCACGCCGTAGCAAATCCGCTTCGCCTAAGGAAAAACCGGCCATCGAGGAGGCAATTTGCATAATTTGCTCCTGATATACGATAATGCCGTACGTATCCCGAAGGATCGGCTCTAATGTCGGGTGAGGATACACCACTTCCACTTGACCGTGTTTACCGTAAATATACTTGGGAATAAACTCCATCGGACCCGGGCGGTATAAGGCAAGAACAGAGATGATATCTTCAAAAACAGAAGGCTTCAAGTCCTTCAACACCTTGCGGACACCCGTTGATTCCAATTGGAAAACACCGGTTGTTTCCCCTTTGCTCAGCATCCCGTAAGTGACCGCGTCCGCGTCCATATCCAGCCCATCAAAATCAAGCTGCAAACCTTCCATCTGGGCAATCCAATCCACGGTTCGTTCAATAATCGACAATGTCCGCAGACCTAGAAAATCCATTTTCAAAAGTCCAATGGCTTCCAAATGCTCCATCGTATATTGCGTGAGCGCCGTCTGAGTCGTCCCTTCTTGCAGGGGGACATACTGCGTGAGCGGCTCTCGGGAAATGACGACCCCGGCCGCATGCGTCGATGCATGGCGCGGCATGCCTTCTACACGCATAGCCATTTCAAGCAGTTCTGCAGTCTTGGGCTGTCTGGCGACAAGCGACTTGAGATCCGAACTGACCTGCAGCGCCTCCGTCAACGTCATGCCGAGCTGATTCGGAATGGCTTTTGCCGCGCGATCGACGTCTCCGTATGGAACATTCAACACACGTCCGACATCTCTAACCGCCGCTTTGGCCGCCATCGTTCCGAAGGTAATAATTTGGGCGACATGCTCGTGCCCGTATTTGGCAACGACGTAATCAATGACTTCATCCCGCCGTTCATCGCTAAAATCGATATCGATATCGGGCATTGTAATCCGCTCCGGGTTCAGAAAGCGCTCAAAGAGCAGCTTATATTGAAGCGGATCGACATTGGTGATGTGCAGCACATAAGCGACAAGACTTCCGGCCGAGGAACCCCGCCCTGGACCTGTCATGATATTTTTCTCATGAGCAAAACGAATGAAATCCCATACGATCAAGAAATAATCGGAGAATCCCATTTTCTCAATGATGCCTAATTCATAAGCCAAGCGTTCGTCCGCTTGTTTCCTCAGCGCCGAATCCAGCTGCTCCCATTCCGGTTTTGTCCCATACCGCTGATTCAAGCCCTTTTCGCACAGTTCTCTTAAGTATTCGACTGAAGTTAGCTGCTCAGGGATTGGACGGAAGCTCGGCAGAATCGACTTGCCAAACTCAAGCTCGAGCTCGCAGCGCGAAGCCACAACAGCCGTATTGGTCAGCGCTTCGGGCACATGGACGAATAAACGCCGCATCTCCTCTTCGCTTTTCAAATACATCTGGCTTGTTCCCATTTTGAGCCGATCCGTATCATCCACGGTTTTGCCAGTGCCAATACAGATCAGAATATCCTGCATGACATGATCCGGCTCCGTCACATAGTGGACATCGTTCGTCGCAATAAGCGGAATGCCCGTTTGCTTGCTCAACTCGATCATGGAAACCATGACTTTTTTCTGCTCAATCATGCCGTGATCCTGAATCTCCAGAAAGAAGTCATCACCGAAAATACGTTGATATCGCTCCGCTGCCTCTCTGGCTTCATCGTTCCGATTATGCAGCAAATGCTGTGAAATCTCGCTGCCTAAGCAGGAACTCAGACAGATAAGCCCTTCGGAATACTTGGATAAATGTTCCAAATCAATGCGCGGTTTATAATGAAAGCCTTCCAAATGCCCAATCGAGCAAAGTTTCATCAAATTCTGATAACCTTGGTAGTTCTTGGCAAGCAGAATGAGATGATAGATCGGCTGTTCTTGTCTTGTCCCTTTGTCGCGAATCGAGCCCGCTGTAAAATACACTTCACACCCAATAATGGGCTTAATGCCACGCTGCTTGCACGCCTTGTAGAAGGCAATAGCTCCGTACATCACACCGTGATCCGTCAAAGCCAGAGAGGTCATGCCCAGATTAGCTGCTTGTGTAACAAGCTCCTCCATGCGTGCGGCACCATCCAATAAACTGTATTCACTATGCACGTGCAAGTGTACAAACGAACTCATCAGCATTTCCTCCCTGCTCTCATTTTATTCCTTACATAGTATCATATTGTAGACGTGCATTCCCATACATTAAGTATAGAGAGTTTGTCCTCCATAACGGATGGGAAAGGAAGCGGTAAAGTCATGGGAATCTTTTGGGCAAATATTATTTTGTACTTCTGCATTGCTTTCGGGGTCGTCTTCGGGGGCAGCATGTTAAGCGGCATTGCAGCTGTGCTGACCCTTCAATCACCGACGGAGAAAATGATGACTGTGGCTGAAAATATTAAAATCTGGGCCATGGTGGCTGCAGTAGGCGGCACGATTGATCCGATACGCTATATAGAAAGTCATGTAGCCGTTGGACATTTGAATCCTGCGATCAAACAAATCATTCTGATTGTCGTCGCCTTCGTGGGAGCGCAGATCGGTACCTCGCTCATCCAAATGATCTGCAAGGGAGGCCACCAGCCTTGAGGGTTCCTCCTTTTGCCCGCTATCAGCGCTTGCTTGCGAACTTTGGACTGATGGTTTCGGGAGCCATCATTGGGAGCGCCGTCTATATGAGCATACATCAGCATACCTACACGCAGTTATATGTGGAAATGCATAAATATCTGCAAGAAAATCGTGATTTGCGGGCCGATATCGACAGTTTAAACAAGACAAAAAATAAACAATCCTTAATTAATGTCGTCAATGTGCATCTGGTTCCCAAAAATCAGGATGAGCTTATTAGCGAAGATATTCAGAAGGAAATTGAGAGTGATATTAAAAGCGAGCTCAAGCTCGTCATCGGCCAGAAAGCCACTTATGTCAAAGACGCTCAACCGCTCTACGAAAAGTTGATTACTCAAAAAACCTACGTTTTGCATGATAAAAAATATATTGTTGAAGTGAAATCGATCGTGTTAATTCAGACGGAATTGACGGTTTGGATCACCGCCCAAGAGAAGCGAACTTAATTATTCGGAATAATCTGTACGAGATGTGATTGCATTCTCCGCCCAAAATCGCTAAAGTTAACAGTAAACTCGCTTAAAAGGACGGATGAACCACATGTTCGCGATTCAAGTTTCTTTATTTTCTCTCATTTGCCTGCTGCTTGCCCTATCGGTCTTTTTCAGCTTTCGGGCGCGCCGTGAAAAGGAACCTGCCAAACGCGGTCTCTACTCCGCTCGGATGAATATTTGCATGGGCTTGATGCTTGTGATGATTGCCATCACGCAGCTCTTTTTCTTCAGCGAATCCAGCTTCCGCCGGATCTTCGGCACCGTACTGGTCCTGCTCGGATTGTTTAACTTATTCGCTGGCATTCGCAATCACGGGCATTTCGATCGCCTGCTGCGCTAGATGACTTGAGCGGTCAGCATCGCTTTGGAAACCAAAGCCCCGGCATGATAAATTTCCACATCGATTTTGCCAAATTTACGGCTCACCTCAATAATGGTGGGTCGTATTTCTATTTTAGAATCAATCTGCAGCGGTTTGAGGAAATAGGTGGACATGTTGTCCATGACGAGGTCGCCTTTTTTAAATTCCTGCACAATGCGGTAGGCCGCTTGAGTCATTAACGTTGTAAGAACTCCCTCTGACACGGTACCCAGATGATTCGTCATCTGAGGGGTTATGACGCCATGGAACTGCAGTGTTCCCTTCTCATCTCTGACCTCTTCCAACCCGGACCAGATCAAATCCTCGAATGTTTCCCCGTTCTGCGGCTGCTTCTGTATATACTGCATGGCTTTGAGCACATCGCTGCGGTTCAGCACGCCCACCATTTTGCGGTTCAAATCCACAACAGGCAGCAGCTCGATGCCCTCCCACACCATCATGTGGGCAGCAGAAGCTACCGAGGTCTGCGGCGTGACCGTGAGCGGGCTGCGCGTCATGAGTTTGTCGACCGTCTGCAAAGCGTTCGCCCCGACCATATCCTTGGACGTCACAACGCCGATAATGCGGTTCCACTCATCGACGACCGGAAAACGGCTGTAGCCGGTATCCTCCGACAATCGCTGCCAATCTCTCAGCGTGCTGTTCGCCTTGAGCGCATAGAGCGAGGCACCCGACGCCAAGATATCCTCGACAAGCATAATCTTCTTCTTAATTAAACGATCGTAAATCGCTCGATTGATCATAGAGGCGACCGTAAAAGTATCGTAACTGCTTGAAATGATCGGCAGCTCCAGCTTGTCTGCAAGGAGCTTCACTTCTGCGCTTGTGTCAAATCCACCTGTGATCAGCACCCCTGCGCCATATTCGAGCGCACAGCTATGCGCTTCGTTCCGGTTTCCGACGATAAGCAGGCTGCCGGCTTCGATATATCGCATCATGGCGTCCTGCTCCATCGCGCCAATGACGAATTTGTTCAGCGTTTTGTGCAGTCCTCGCGAGCCTCCAAGCACCTGTCCGTCCACCATGTTCACGACTTCTGCAAAAGTGAGCTTATCGATGTTTTGCCTTAGCTTTTTCTCCACTCGCACGGTTCCGATTCGTTCTTTGGTTGAGACGAGACCTTGATTTTCCGCCTCTTTGATCGCCCGGTAAGCCGTGCCTTCACTTACTTCCATGTTCTTGGCAATTTTGCGAACGGAGATTCGACTGCCGAGCTTCAAGCTTTCTATATGACGTAAAATTTGTTCATGTTTCGTTAACGCATCAACGGATTGAGTATCCAACTGTTACACCCCATTCGCCTGTTCCTGTACTACTCTGTACTACTAGTATAAACGTTCGAAAGAGCAAGAACAATGCGAACAACATCTATAATGAGAAAAATCCAACCCTATTGGATTGGATGCTTCATTTGTATTATACCAAACATATGTTCGTTGTCAAAAGGTAAAGCTTAACATCGTCCATTCCGGGCTATTTACGAAATTGCAGCATTTTCCTGCGGCCTTGAACGAGCTGCTCCAGCTGCCATTTTTTCATCCGATTAATGCGCTTAAGCTCTCTTCGCTTCTCTTCATCCACACCCAGAATCTGATGTAAATGAGACGCAATAACGAGCAGCGCCATAGCGATCCAAATGCTGCTGAAAATCATCGGCAGGGAACCGACTTCCCTCAGCTGCAATTGGGGCAGCGAATAGATCAGCATGCCTAGCGCTACGCTCATGTACACAACATTTTTAAAGCCTTTCAACCTGATCACACTCCTTTCGCCTGATGAACTCTCCAAGCCTGCCTTCATGGTCCTCATTCATATGTATGAGACAAGTTCTTACAATATGAGTTCATCTGCGAAAAGAATCGAAAGTTTAGACCTCGTCTTAGACCTCTCCGAAGCCTTGCGAGTTAAGGAAAGCTTTCATGTGCTCGCGCGGGCGCTGCGCCTTGCCCGCCATCTCCTTGGACCAAGTCGTATCGACTTTGCCTCCCGTACGAACGTGCATGTAGTCGCGGATCGTCTCGTCATACTGACGAACCGCTTCTTCGTTATCCGTATACCGGTTCTCGTGGTATACGGCTTCAAGAGGGAGCCGCGGACGCTGCAGCGGCTCTTGATCCGGCGTGCCGATGCACATGCCGAAGATGGGGTACACCAGCTGCGGCAGGCCTAGCAGCTGGGAGACATCAGCGGGCTTATTGCGCAGCCCGCCGATGTAAACGACGCCGAGCCCGAGCGACTCGGCCGCAATAGCTGCATTCTGCGCAGCGAGTGCAGCATCGACTGTGGCAATGATGAAATTCTCGGCATTGCCGGTTATTGGCGTATCCGCATGCCGGTGTGAAGCCTGGGAATAACGCCGCAAGTCTGCGCACCATACGAGAAACACCGGACATTCGCTGACATAACTCTGATTGCCGGCGAACGCGGCAAGTTGGCTTTTCAACTCGCTATCTGATACGTGAATGACGCTATATGCCTGCATGTTACTGGAGGTTGAAGCCGCTTGTGCGGAAACCAGGATGTTTTTTAGCTGCTCGTCGGTGACTGGTTGATCCGTAAACTTGCGAATCGAGCGATGATTTTGCAATAACTGAATGATTTCGTTCATATCGATGCAACCTTTCTCCCAATAGTATACTTTTAGTAACTATAGCACTTAAAAGTGGCTACTTGAATTTAATTATAATACAACCGATACTAAGGTACATAGTTTTGCCATACGTTGCAGCCTAACTTGGCAGCAGATATCTAGATATCTAGATATTTATATTATTGGAGGTGCATCCACATGAAAAAAGATTTATTTTCTCCCTATGAGCTGAAAGGCTTGCAAATTAGAAATCGCATCGTCATGGCGCCGATGTGTCAATATTCAGTAACAGCTAAGGACGGAAAACCGAATGAATGGCACTACGTCCACTATCTCACGCGGGCAATCGGAGGCACTGGTCTGCTTATTATGGAAATGACGGATGTGCATCCCGATGGCCGCATCACAGATCATGATTTGGGCATTTGGTCTGACGATCATATCCCTGCGTTTGCCAGAATCATTGACGGCGTTCATGCGCATGGTGCAAAAATCGGCATTCAGATTGCCCATGCAGGCCGTAAAGCAGAGGACGCGGAGGTTCCTGTCGCGCCGTCCGCTATCCCGTTCCCGGGTGATGCCTACAAAATGCCGCGGGCGTTAACCACAGATGAGGTGCGGGACATCGTGAAGCTGTTTGGCGACGCAGCCCGTCGTGCGGTGCAAGCAGGCGTAGATACCATCGAGCTGCATGGCGCTCACGGATATTTGATCCATCAATTCCAGTCGCCGCTAACGAATAAAAGAGACGATGTCTATGGGCAAAATCTGACCCAATTCGGTGTGGAAGTCATTCAAGCTGTGAAAAAAGAAATGCCTGCCGACATGCCGCTTATTTTCCGTATTTCTGCCGTTGAGTACGCGGACGGCGGCTACGATATCGACCACGCCATCGAGCTCTCCAAAGCGTATCAAGCCGCAGGCGTCGATGTGTTTCATGTGAGCTCAGGCGGGGAAGGCCTTGCCGGGCAGCGGAAACCGGGCAATTCCCCCGGTTATCAAGTGCCTTTCGCGCGTCAAATTCGCGAAGCGCTGCAAGTGCCGGTCATCGCCGTCGGCCTGCTGGCGGATCCGGAACAGGCGCAGTCCGTCATCGCTAACGAGGACGCGGATCTTGTCGCCATCGCACGCGGCTTGCTGCGCGATCCGTACTGGGCAACGCATGCTGCCGTGCAGCTAGGGCATGAGCATCCTTATATCCCGCGGCAGTATCAGCGCGGGTACTGAGTTCTTGGCCGGCGCCGGTGGTATGTTGTACTTTGTACAACGTACCGCCTGGATTTGGGCGCCTTCGCTCCTCTCCGTTGTACTTATTACAACGGAGAGAGCGTGAGGGAGCTAATTGGGGCCGTTTTAGCTGCCATGGTTGTACTTTGTACAACGTACCGCCTGGATTTGGGCGATTTCGCTCCTCTCCATTGTACTTATTACAACGGAGAGAGCTTGAAGGAGCTAATTTAGGCCGTTTTAGCTGCAATGGTTGTACTTTGTACAACGTACCACCTGGATTTAGGCGCTTTCGCACCTTTCCGTTGTACTTATTACAACGGAGAAAGCGAGAGGGAGCTAATTTAGGCCGTTTTAGCTGCCATGGTTGTATTTTGTACAACTTACCACCTAGATTTGGCCTGTTTCGCTCCTCTCCGTTGTACTTATTACAACGGAGAGGAGCGTGAAGGAGCTAATTGGGGCCGTTTCAGCTGCAATGGCTGTACTTTGTTCAACGTACCGCCTGGATTTGGGCGCCTTCGCTCCTCTCCGTTGTACTTATTACAACGGAGAAAGCGAGAGGGAGCTAATTGGGGCCGTTTTAGCTGCAATGGTTGTATTTTGTACAACGTACCACCTAGATTTGGCCTGTTTCGCTCCTCTCCGTTGTACTTATTACAACGGAGAAAGCGTGAGGGAGCTAATTGGGGCCGTTTTAGCTGCAATGGTTGTACTTTGTACAACGTACCGCCTGGATTTGGGCGCTTTCGCTCCTCTCCGTTGTACTTATTACAACGGAGAAGAGCTTGAAGGAGCTAATTTAGGCCGTTTTAGCTGCCATGGTTGTACTTTGTACAACGTAATGCCTGGATTTCGGCGCCTTCGCTCCTCTCCGTTGTACTTATTACAGCCAGGCTGCGCGGCCAGCAGATCGGAACTACAGGCCACTATTTCAGTAAATAGCGGGGTCACGGCAGCTCCAGGGGAACTACAAGGTCAAGGCCTTATTTCTTCACATTTGGCTGGTTTTTAGCCAAACATGAAGAAATAAGAGCCCCCAGTTCCCCTCCGCGCGCAAAAGGGCGCATTTCGATGAAATAGCGCTCTGTAGTTCCCTTCGCTGAATGCACGCTTCGCATTCAGCGTTACTGCGCCCTATCGGCAGAGGCCTCCCCAAACACCAAAAAAGACAGTGCAGGAAACAACACCCGCACTGTCTTTTTTCATTAAATCCCCATCAACTTCCTTGCCTTACGATACAGCAGCGTTAACAACCAAGGAATCGCTACAATCAGTACCAGTACGATCGCATTGTACGCATGAAAGAGCACAATAGAGCCCGGCGTATGTACTTTATATTTCCACAGAGAAAGCAGCGCTGGGTGCATCAGGTACACGCCGAAAGATACGGAGCCAAGTGAGACAAAGAAGCGGCCGACTGGCGCTGCTTTTTGCAAAAGCCATTTGCCTACCCAGATGAAGCTGATGCCGATTCCGATGCTATACAGAAGCCAAAGCACCTCAAACCAAGTATTCTCAAACGTATATCCTTTTAGGCCTAGCAGATAAAGTGCCGTATAGACAAGGCCGCTGAGGATCGAAGCCGGAATGACCCAGCCTTTGTTTCGTTCCAGCCATGCGCGAAATGCCCCGTAGTTCATGCCGATCGCGCCTCCGATAAGGAAGTACGCAAAATAGGTGATGCACAGCTCCGGCTTGTGGTCGATGGTCCCGAACCAATGGCTGTATATGTACACGCCGGCTTGAATAGCCAGGCCCCAAAGCGCCAGCGTTTTGCGGAACCAGGCCGCATTCCTCACAGCCCAAACCAACAATGGAAACAACAAATAAAATTGCACAATAATGATCATAAAATACAAATGATAGCCGGAATCCGCCCATTTTAGCTGCTCCAGGAACACACGTGGTTCCAGCTTGAATGGATGCCCTGGCGTCCATAGCCACGGATTATAAATATAGTAGAAAAACGACCATACAATATAAGGAACAAGGACCTGCCTGACCCGCTTCCAGTAGAAGACGCCGGCCTGCTTGGCGCTCCAATTATCCGTATAAATGTAGAAAAGCACAATTCCGCTTAAAAAAATAAACACGGGAACTGCAAAATAACTCATTTTGTTCAAAAATAAGACGAGCAACTGCGAGCTGCTGCCCTTCAAAGTCGGATCTACTGTCCAGTCTGCCGTGACGTGGATCGTGACGACAGCAAGGATAGCTATCGCTCTGACGATATCCAGTTCCGTGATTTTTTGTTTGGCCATATCGGTTTGAGGTCCTCTTTTCGTATTCAACAATCCCTTTTACTATAGACAGTTTCGACACATTTCGCAACTTTTTAGATGACTTTCTTTTCTACGCAAAAAGCCCCTATTTCATTGAAATAGGAGCCTTCCAAGCGCTAAACGGAATACGTCTCTTTCGCCCTGGCCGCTTGTTTACGGGGACGTACAACAGCACGTAAAACAGTTAAACCAATCAAGAGGAGCGCAGTAGTCACATACATCGTTTTGATCAGGATGTTCGAGCTATCCGTCCCTATAAATAACCCATGAATCAGGGCTAACACAAAAATAGGATACGATAGCAAATGGAAAGCGAACCAAAGCTTCTTCTTCAGCTTCTGACGGATATCGGTCGTGAAAATTAACAACAGCAATCCATACAATGCTATCGTACCGGTACCACTCAATACCGCAGAATGCTTGGCCGCGAATGGAACAAGGATCTCCTTCCAATCATACGGCATGAACGTATCGATGACCAAAAGCACGGTATGCAGTAAAGCCAAACAAGTACCCAAATGATTCGCATATGTATGCGATCGAAGCAACCGCGCCTTCGTTTGACCCTTCCACTGAGGAAAGCTAAACGCAATGCCCAACGCCATCCCCACGAATAGACTGAGATAAGATAAGATGCCAAATACGCGAATCAACATCCAAATGGGTAAATCCAGCAGGATTTGAATCAATTTACTCCCTCCTAACCTTTTCAAACATATACAAAGTCTGCTTCAAGCCCTAACCATTGACCCTTGGATCCATTCGCCGACGGCTTCACATGATGGAGCGTTCCATCCTCTGTAAAAATAAGAGCTTCCAGCCGCTGCGCATGGCGCCTAAAAAGAGGTAGTCCATCTTCCAGCCCGCGAATGCACATGACCTTAGCCCAAATTTCGCACTCAACCAAATGCTCCCCCACGACAGAACACTGAATCACGGATGATCGACTAGGCTTCATCGTACTAGGATCAATGAGATGATGCATAGTGCCTCCGCTATTCCGCCAACTTCTCTTTTGTGTGCTCGAGGTAGCAACTGCCCCATCTACTAGCAAGAGGAGAAGTTCATCCAACCGATGTATACGACTGCTATTCGGTCTATCAATAGCAATTACCCACGGCTCCGTGTCCGAAGCGCCTCCCCATACTTCAACGTCACCGCCGGCATTCACGAGGCCTCTTTGCATTTGCCGCTCGATGCGTAGTAAATCCGATAACCCCTGAACGGTCCAGCTTTTTACAATGCCGCCTAAATCCATTTGCTGATTAGCAGGAAATCGTACGGATAACATCGCCGTGTCCAGATCTATCTGTAACTGGTCTTTTGGGAAAGGCAGCAGCGGATGGTTGCATATTTCTGCGAATTCAACGTCATTTGATATCATTTCGAAACTCCGTTGGTAACCAGCATGCTCTAGCGCAGGAAGAATGAAAATATTAAACACTCCCTCCGTAACTTCAAAATAATGCTGGCACAACTCGAGTACATTCGCCATTTCATCCGATATCATACAACGGCTTCCTGAGTTCCTATTAAGCAGGGAACATTCGCTTGATGCCAAAAACCTGCTAAACCGCTGTTCTGCCTTGGCAAAATAAGACTGAATCAACGGCTCAAATTCAGACATCTCACGGCTTGCAGCCAATATCACTTGAATTTGCGTGTTCATCGAACGAAAGCTTGATTCCTGGAGCATAACGCCCATCTCCTTGTTTTACGAAGCTTGACTTCTAGTATGTGCTTTCAACTGTGGCTGGGAAGATTCGGCGCCTCCTGTGGAACCTGAAGAGCCTGTTGATCCTGTGGACCCTGTCCCCGCTGCTATCCGGCCATGATTTCTTCCCCGACGGACCGGCGTATTTTCCGCCACCCGATTGTTGGGCGCTTCCTTCTGAGCTGTTACCGTTGCTGTTTGATCCTTGGATAAGGCTGCTGCGGAGACTGCCGTTAGAAACTGCGGACTTTCTTTCACTTCTTGAAATAAATAGAAGAGGAGAACGCCCACGACCATCCCAATCTGCCATTTTGTCCACTTGGACTTTTTCATTCCTATCTCTCCTCCTAACGAATGGCCTGATCTTAGCTTCATTATATTTGTTAGCTGGTTCACTTGCCTGAGCATAACCTTAACAAAGACTGAAACTTAACTGAATCCATAACGCATTCCATTCAACCCTGATATACAAAAAAAAGCTATCCAGGTGTAAGTAGATCAACTACTTCTTCCTGAATAGCCTTACATTTATCTTCTATTCGAAGATCTTCTATTTGAGCATCTTTCTTCTACTGCAACATCGCTTGCAACGGCTCTGCAATAATGCGCTGCACATCCTCAAGCACAACCGATAAACGGCGTTCCGCATCAAACAACTGCTTAATCCCCGGATTCAGAGCAAGTACGTCATACAGCTTCTGCAGCTGCTCCATCTCCTCTTCAGGCGGCATCTCGCCTACAGCCATTTTCTGTTGAAGTTCATTTTGACGCGAGCGAAAATCTTCCAATAAGTTTTTGCTAGACGCATCCTGGTTAATCTTCGAGCGAATCTCCAACATATCCTTGTATTCGCTGCTTTCCTTAATCGCTTTTGCCAGCTCATAAGCTCTATCGTGTACGTTCATTTCCATGACCTCCTCATTTAACCCAAACGCGGTTGGGCTCTTCCTCCAAACAGTTTCGACGACATACCAAGCACCAAGGTATATATGTCCTCATATGATGGAGTAGTTTACTTTGCTTAAACAGCAATGCCATTTTTGATGCTGGAAGGAGTGTTCGCTATTGACCAGGACGAAAGTCGGAATATCCATTCAAGGCACCAGCATCTATTTGGATGATCGGACCGTTGTTCTAAGTGAAGCCATTGCAAGAAAATGGAAAGTTCCGTCCAATCAATCGATGACTCTGCGCTTCGGCTCTGCCAAACAGGATGTCAAGGTCGTCACTGCCGCTACATCGAACAGTTTACGGTTCAATCCTGTCCTCGCTACCAAGATCGGTATTCATCAAGGGGCGCAGCTCAATATCCATTATAGGCAAAATGTGGGCACTTTGTCGATTGGACCTTTAATTGGCGTGATGATCAGCCGCGTTTATTCAAGTTCATACGACCGCCCATTTGGTGCGATTACCGCTTTTTGTAAAGAAATGACCGACGCATGTGAACGTTATGGGGCTGTTGTCTGCTTCTTCCCGCCTGGTGAAATGCAAGCGAATGCCAGTTCCATTTCCGCGTATGCGTATGCCAATGGTTCCTGGAGCAAAAAAACGTTTCCGATCCCCAATGTGATCTACAACCGGCTTACTTCGCGCAAATATGAGAACTTGCCGAATGTTCAACAATTTTTGAAAGATGCCAAGAGCCGTTATGGAACCGAGGTCTTCAACGAGAAATATTTGAACAAAACGGAAGTGTTCGAAGCTCTGCGCAAAGATAGTTCCCTTCATGGGTATTTACCGGAATCCTACCTCTTCAAAAATTATCAAATGCTAAAATCGATGGCCTCCCGCCATCCCGTTCTATTCCTCAAACCAATTACCGGCAGCTTGGGAAAAGGGATTATCCGCATTCGCCGAGAGCCCGGTGACGTCTATACGTGTCATTATACGAATCTAACCGGCGTTCGCAAACAAACGTTTCCTTCCCTTTCTGCTGTCTTTCAAGCGATATCCGGCAAACTCAAGACCCAGCGCTATCAGCTGCAGCAAGGACTTGATCTCATCACAACAGACGGCAGATCGATTGATTTCCGTTCGCTTGTCCAGCGTGGGGCCAAAGGTGAGTGGGGCATCACCTCCATTGTCGGCCGCATTGCCGGATCTCAGCATTTCGTCTCCAACCTTGCACGAGGCGGCAGTCTGACCAATGTGGTGGGCGCACTTGCCAAAACGCCGTTTTCTTCTGCCACTCGTGTCTCTGTAACGGCTCGTTTGCGCAAGGCCTCTATCGACATTGCCAAAGGGATTGAAGCCCAAATTCCGAGTCATTTTGGAGAGCTGGGGATCGACCTTGCTGTAGATAAAATGGGGAAGGTCTGGCTGCTTGAGGTAAACTCCAAACCTTCTAAGGATGATAATACGCCATTAAATACGGAGAAGAAAATAAGACCTTCCGTGAAACAACTCGTGCAATACGCCAAATTCTTAGCCAAGATTTGAGGTGGAACTATGCGGTTAAGCACCAAACGTCCCTTGCTCGGGATTATGGTCACAGAATTGAAACGGGAACTGCCTTTTGCCAGCTCAGGCTTTTATAAGCATCTGACTTATTATGGCGCCCGTGAAGGTCTGGACGTCGTCGTGTTCTCACCGAATCGCATCGATTGGAAAGGGCGTACGGTACAGGGTTACACCTACTTGACGGATAAGAAGGAATGGGTGGCCAAACTCGTTCCGCTGCCCTCACTGATTTATGATCGATGTTTCTTTAGCAATAAACGCAGCTATGAACAGTATCAGTACCATGTGAGAAAGCTGCGCGAATCACCCCTAATACGCTTTCTGGGCTATGGACTGGGAGGAAAATGGGAAGTAGATCAAATTTTGCAGAAAGACCTCATGATCAGCCGTTACTTGCCAGAAACGAACTTGCTCACAAGCGGCAACGTTCTTAGAAATTGGCTTCAAACAAGGGAAGATGTGTTTCTTAAACCACAGGGCGGCAGTCAAGGAAAGGGTGCCTTGCATCTTCACAAAGTAAACACAATGAACGGAAAAAGCACCTACCATATCAAAGGTCGCAATGCTCAAAACGGGCTCGTCGATCATGAGTTCCATGATTTCTATTCCTGCTGGCAATGGCTGCGCAGCTGTATCGGCACCAGGCCGTATCTGATGCAAGAATATCTGCACCTGCATTCTTCAGAAGGAATGGCATACGATATTCGCTCTCTCGTCCAAAAGAACGGTTCCGGCATATGGGAAAGCACCGGCATGGCGGTTCGTGTCGGCAAACCTGGCAGTGTGACTTCCAATCTGCATGGCGGAGGAAGTGCTGAAGAGGTTTCCGCCTTTCTAACCAGGGAATTCGGCGATACCAAGGCTAGTGAGCTCATAGCCACACTAACCATGCTCTCGAATCGAATCCCCCCGCTTCTGGAAACCCATCACGGACGATTGGCTGAGCTCGGTATCGATCTTGGGATCGATACGTGGGGGCGCGTCTGGATTCTCGAAGTGAATTCCAAGCCAGGCAGAACGATTTTCGCGCGCATGCGCAACGAGAAAGCACGGTTGAAATCCATAGCTAACCCTATTTATTATGCTGGATATTTGCTGCACAAAAAGCTGAGTTAAGCTTGGAACAAGTTTAGGAGGGTAACCTAATGAGTTTGACAACGTGTATGCTCCACGCCGTACAACGAACAGATAGATCGGTCTACTTAACAAGTGAGGTCGTCAAAGCTTTACGGTTAACCGGTACCAAATCGATTACTGTAAAGGTCGGCAGCAAAACAGCTACCCTACCGATCCGCCTGATTAAAAAAAGTGGCCAGCATATGTACATTCCGCTTTCTTTGATGGCTTCTCTGCGAGTTCCTCGCTCGGGGAGCGTAATGGTCGCGAGCGCGAATAATAAAGAATTGCGTATCGGACCGCTCATCGGCGTCTTAACGAATATTGCAGGCGGTTCATCTCCGTTTGGTACAAAAACCGGGTTCATCCGTCAGGTTCTAAATACAGGGTCGAACAAATCTTTTATTTTCGCTTTCAGCCCGAAAGGGGTCAATTGGGTACAGGAAACCGTTACAGGGATCATTCCCAAAGAAGGCGGAGGCTGGATTCGTAAAACGTTCCCGCTGCCGGATGTTGTCTATAACCGCCTATCCAGCCGTATAGCAGAGAAATCGGCCGGGATGGAGGGTTTTAAGGACCGTTTTGTACGCAGAGGCATCCCGCTGTTTAACTGGAGCTTTTTTGACAAATGGGATGTGTACAAAATGTTAGCTGGCGACGATGCTTACAAATTCGTTCCAGAATCCAAGATTAATCCATCTGCGGATCAAATTAAAGAAATGCTCGACAAGCATAAATTCATTTACTTGAAACCAACGGCGGGCAGCTTGGGCATCGGTATTTTCCGGGTGACCTATAACCCGAAACGCGGTTATTTTGTTCGCTACCGCAAAGGCGGCAAAAACGTACTCATCCGTTATGGAAAATTCGAAGGGCTTATGCAAATGCTCGGGACTGGACGGGGTCGTCTATCCAATTACGTGGCACAACAAGGCATCCGTCTGATAGAAATTGACAACTGCCCTATTGATTTCCGTTTCCACATGACGAAAAACGGCAACAACAACTGGGTTGTCGCCGCCATTGGGGCCAAGAAATCCGGCAAGGGCAGCGTAACCACCCATATCCGCAACGGCGGTCAATTAATGACGCCAGAGCAAGTGCTTCGTCAAATCTACGGCAGCCGTGCAGAGTCCGTGCTTAGCAATGCCAAAGAAACGGCGATCAAGCTTGCTGAAGGCATCGAGAATAATTATAACCATTTGCTCGGAGAGCTCGGATTTGATATTGGTATTGATCAAAATGAGAAAATCTGGATGTTTGAAGCCAATGCCAAACCAGGCAGGTCGATTTTCAAACACCCGTCATTGAAAGAAGGAGACCTCGCTACTTTACAAAATATTTACGAGCATTGCCTGTATTTAAGCCGATTCCGTGCTAGGAGGGAAAACTAATGGCTTTCTTCCTGCACAACAAAGAGCAGAATCCGAGGCTGGCCATTCTCACCGTTAAGGACAGTAATCGCATATTTCGAGGGAATTTGCATAATTTCCTTGATCTCATTCAGACCGGTGAGCGGCTTGGGGTTGATGTTTACGTCGTGACCACCAAGGATTTCAACCTTTCAGGCAATGAAATTCACGGTTATCGCTACAATAACCAAACCAAAAAATGGAGCAGGGAACTCGTTCCCGCTCCTCAAGTCGTCTACAATCGCATTCCTTATCGCAAAATGGAAATGAAGCCCGAAGTCCAACAAACGATTCAAGCTTGCAATCGCAGCTCCAGCGTTCATTTATTCAATTCTTCCTTCTTTAACAAATGGACCTTATTCAGTTGGCTTAATGGAGCTAAAGATAGCAAGCCCTATATGCCCGATACCAAACAATTAAGTTCAGCTGACGACCTGACTTCCCTTTTGCGCAAACACGCCGTATTGTATTTGAAACCGGTGAAAGGCAAAGCGGGAAAAGGCATTATGCGGATTGACCGAATAACAACGAAGGGCAGTCAAACGCAATACCGGCTGAGCCGTCAGGTAGATAAGCAAATGACTTACAGTGTGCATAATACCACTTCCGAACTTTGGAACGAATGGAATCGGCACCGCGGCTCCAACGAATACATTGCTCAGCAAGGCATTGCTTTAGCAAGGTACAAACAGCGGGCTTATGATTTGCGCGCTCTCATCCAGAAAACGTCCAAAGGGGAATGGAGCGTGTCAGGCATCGGCGC
This sequence comes from Paenibacillus chondroitinus NBRC 15376, assembly GCF_004000765.1. Lineage (GTDB taxonomy): Bacteria > Bacillota > Bacilli > Paenibacillales > NBRC-103111 > Paenibacillus_E > Paenibacillus_E chondroitinus. The sequence goes on from NZ_BILW01000053.1 coordinate 18,240, forward strand.
ACGTGTAGCGGGGAAAGCGAGCATCACCACGCACGTTCCACGCGGCGGTTCGATCGATGATCCGTTCAAACTGCTCTCACAGGGCTTTGGACCCAAAGAAGCAAAAAGCATACTAAAACGAGTTGAAACAGCTGCTGTCACACTCGCGACTCAGATTGAAAAATCATCCGGCAATCAACTTGGCGAAATGTCGATGGATATCGGCGTCGATGTTGGAGGCCATATCTGGTTCTTTGAAGCGAACTCCAAACCAATGAAATTCGACGAGCCGAAAATCCGCAAAAAATCACTTGAACGTATTATTCGTTATAGCCTTTATTTAATTAATAATGGAAGAAGAAGGTGATTATGCTTGTCTTCACAACGACTGGGCGTACTCGCTATCTATTTAAGCAAAACTCGGCTCGAAGAACTCTCTTACTTTCAAAAGCTCAGTAAAGAAGGTAAAAAGATCGGGGTTCAAGTCGAAGTTTTCTCGCCGACCGATGTCGAAGCTGACAACTCGGTGCGCTCATTAACCTATGACGCTACCTTACGCAAATGGGTTCGCCGCCGCACATCGATGCCGCCTGTCATTTATGACCGCTGCCGCTACAAAGCAGCTGCGAACTATCATATGCTCAAAGCATTTCGCAATCGGCATGCAAAGCTGATCTTTCTGAGCAGACCGCTGGCCAATAAATGGTCCATGCATCAAATTTTATCCGAAAATGAAGGCATACGCCCTTTCCTGCCGGTTACCGTGCGATACAGCACCGTGCAAGAGCTGCTGAAGTTTATAAAGAAGCATTCGCTTGTGTATGTCAAACCGAAAAACGGTACAGGTGGAAGAGGCATCCTGCGTATTGAGCAGCTGGGTCCCGACCTGTTTTTATTGCAAGGAAGAAATCAGCAAAGAACCATCATCACCCCTTACCGCGCAAGCGAAAAACAGCTGTCAATCAAGCTGCATACGCTAAAGCTGAGTCCGGACTATGTGGTTCAACAAGGCATACAACTTACGCTGAAGGATGGACGCGTGCATGATTACCGCTTGCTGATTCAAAAAAACGGCCGAGGTGAATGGGAAGTAACCGGCTGTGCGGGCCGCATCGGTCCTCACCGCAGCATCACCTCGAACCTGCACGGAGGCGGAAGCGCGGTTTCGCAAGATAAGCTGTTAGCATACCGTTTCGCATCACCTGAGAAAACGGAAAGCATTAAGAAAGAAATGAACAGCTTCGCCTATAAACTGGCAGACTTTCTAGAAACGAAATTCGGCAAGCTGTGCGAGTTGGGCATGGATATTGCCGTAGATCCGAAGGGAAATGTTTGGCTGCTGGAAGTCAACCCCAAGCCTTCCCGGGAAGTATTCCGTAAAATCGGCGAAATCGCCACCTATCAGAAGGCGGTTTCACGCCCTCTCGAGTATGCCGTCTGGATGCTAAGGCAAAACACTGGAAGAATAGAATCGCCTTCTGGCGATGCATCCAATGAAAGTGATTAAGCGCGCAATCGGAAGCAGCAGCACTGAGCTGTATGGAGCTTCCGATTTACATATTGCTCCATCGAAAAAAGTGTCGAGAGATCATGGACGCAAAGCTCCTACGCCCAGCACCAGATCCTCCGTCATAGGCAGGTCATGTCCTCCCTTGGCAGCCCCTGTACCTGTACATGCCTCATCGCTTGGGAATTTCGCTGAGGCTCTAGCAGTTCCCGGAAAGTGTGCCCACACGCAAAAAAAGGCTCCAAGCCCGTCACCACCCGAGCTTGAAGCCAATCTTCTGCCATCCATTTACGTCCCAGTAGCTACCTTATTAGCACCCGCATCCACAACATCCGGGTCCAGCGATATCGTCGCGCTAAATAAAACATTAGAAACGGCGAAATCTCCTGTTATGCCGCCACCGCTGCCGGAGTACGTTTTGGCTGCGCTCGTCGGAGCAATCACTAACGTATCACCGTTCACCAGGCTTCCTTCGTTCCTTATAATGTTGAAAATCCCTACAAAAGAAGGCATTCTAATCAGCACCTTTATCTGTCAATGTGCTATAGTGTATGCCCAGACGACCACGTTTGCGACAACTTCATCTTAAACGTATTCCAGCAGCTCAGCAAAGCTGCGAATTCGAATGTGCGCGCCTTCGAGCTCCCCCGCTTCCCGGAAGCCGGCGTAGTCGCAGGCAGCTACAGTCAGATTATTCTTAAGTCCTGCCTCCACATCGGAGGAACGATCTCCCACCATCCACGCGGAGCTGATTTGATGCTTGTCGAGCGCTATTTTAACCAAATCCACTTTGGATCTGGTTTGATATTTACCCGCACTGTACAGGTCCTCAAATAAAGGGGACAAGCCCATCGCCTCGGTCACATGACCGACGTAGTCCTCTAATCCGTTGCTCGCCACAAATAAGCGGACACCTTTGTCCCGCAAAGCCTGTAAGGTCTCTGCCACGCCATCGTACAATTTCCCCTGTCCTTGCTTCAGCGCTTCCATTTGAAAATGAAGCAACAGCTCATCAGCGGCTTGACGCGCTTCCACAGATGATTCTGGCATAACCCGCTGCCAAATATGCTCAAGCAGCATGCCGAGCGCTCCCAGAATTCTTTCTTCCGGCGGCGTCTCTCCCGTGAAAAGGCCCTTCTCTCTAAGCACATCAAATGTCGCATGATAAGCGGGCAATAGAATCGTCTCGGTTTGAAATAACGTGCCATCCATGTCAAAAAACATAGCCTCAGGTAGGTTTCTCTGTGTACTCATCATCAAGCTCCTTCACCATCATGAATTATATAAAACGTGTAATGATCTTAGTTAAGAATGGCAAACATACCCATGTAAGTCAATGTTCATATTTGGCAAAATGCCTGTTGCCGAGACTAATGAATTCAGTTATGATTGAAATGAGTAGAATTAATATGAAAAATGATATTTTTATGCAAAATGATTTCATAAATCATGCATCTAATGCAAATAACTTGTCCGTGAGAGTGAGGAACACCCCTATGAATCTTCATATTTTTCAAAATCAACAAGAACTTAATGAGGCCGGAGCCGGTATTATTACATCCCTTGTCCAAATGCAGCCAAAAGCTGTTCTAGGCTTAGCCACGGGTGGTACGCCTGTAGGTATTTATGAAGAGCTGGTGAAAGCCTATGAGAAGGGCCGCGTCAGCTTTAAAAATGTCACTTCCTTTAATCTGGACGAATATGTCGGCTTGCCGGTAGATCATCCAGAAAGTTATCACGCTTATATGCAGCAGCATTTATTTGCTCATATTGACTTGCCTGCCGCTTCAGCCCACCTTCCTAACGGAAATGCACCCGACCTGGAAGCGGAATGTGCCAGATTTAATGAACTTCTTGAAGAAGCTAAGCAAATTGATTTGCAAATCCTTGGCCTTGGCCATAACGGACATATTGGCTTTAACGAGCCTGACGATTCACTGATCAGCGGGACGCATCTCGTCGAATTGAAGGAAGAAACCCGCGAAGCGAATGCGCGTTTTTTCAACTCAATCGAAGAAGTTCCGACTCACGCTCTAACGATGGGCGTAGGCACAATTCTCAAAGCCAAAACAATTCTGCTGATCGTTCGCGGAGCTGACAAAGCCGAAATCGTGCATCGCGCGCTTACAGGACCTATTACAACAGAAGTACCGGCTACTCTGCTGCAAACTCACCCTCACCTTGTCGTTCTGCTGGATGCTGAGGCAGGGAGGTTGTTCGAATGAGCGAACTTGTCATTACAGGTGCCAGAATCGTTACGGAACAAGGCGTCATCGAACAAGGTGTCGTTCATCTAAAGGATGGCGTTATCGCTTCCGTCCAAAGCAGCTCAGCGTGGAATTCCAGCACGGCTGATCCGGCTGTCGAAACCATCGATGCTCGCGGCAGCTGGTTATTGCCGGGCTTCATCGATGTTCACGTGCATGGCGGGTATGGCGCTGACTTCATGGAAGCCAGCCCCGAAACGCTGGATACCATTACACGGTTTCACGCGAAGAACGGAACTACCGCCATGCTGGCTACGACAATGACGCAAACGCATGAAGCGATTGACCGCGTCCTTGGCGAAGTCAGCCGCTACATGCAAGAACCAATGCCATACGCCCAGCTGCTTGGCGTGCATATGGAAGGCCCTTTCATCTCGCCGAAGTGGGCCGGCGCGCAAGATCCGAAGCTGATGCTGCCGCCGCAGCTTTCCTGGCTGCAAGACTGGCACGAGCGCTTTCCACAGCTCGTGAAACAGCTTACCCTCGCCCCGGAGGTCGAGGGTGCCCTTGAGACGATCGCGTGGCTGCGCGATCGTGGCATCGTTGCCGCGTGCGGCCACACCGACGCTTCCTACGCCGACATTCAGTCGGCGGTTGGCGCGGGGCTCTCGCACGCGGTGCACACCTTCAACGCGATGAAGCCGCTGCATCATCGCGAGCCCGGAACCGTCGGTGCGGTCCTTACCGACGATCGCATCAGCGGCGAAGTCATCGCCGATGGGCACCATGTGCACCCGGCAGCGATTCGCCTGCTGGTGAAAGCCAAGCAGCCGGATGGCCTGCTGCTGATCACGGATGCCATGTCAGCCGCGGGGCTTGGCGACGGGCAGTACGATCTTGGCGGGCAAGCCGTTACCGTCCAATCGGGCGTGGCCCGGTTGACGGAAGGCGGCGCGCTCGCCGGCAGTACGCTGACGATGATCGATGCGCTCCGTTTTATGGTGCGCGAGGTTGGGGTCAGCGTAGAAGAAGCGAGCCGCTTCGCGAGCGGCAACCCGGCGCGGTTGCTGCAGCTGCAGGCGTCGCACGGCTCGATTGCGCATGGCAAGCAGGCTGACCTGCTCTTGGTCAGCCCTGAGCTGGAGCTCGAACGCGTGTGGATTCGCGGTAAGGAACTGCAAGCATAACCTAGCTTCCCAGCACGGCGTTTCTGTTCCAAACATTTAATAGAGAGGCTGTTCCTCGGTCATTCGATGACTTACGAGACAGCCTCTCTTTATTTTTTGCAGGATATTCCCTATGTTTGTCGAAAAAGCTTAATAACGCAAATAGCTGCTTTTTCCAAGAAAGGATCTACTCATCCCTATGCTCTATTTGATCAAAATCGCCTACACGTTATTGTTTCCCCCAGGGATTGTTATTCTGCTGCTCTTCTGCATCGCCTTATGGCTGCAGCAAAAAAAAGAGTACATAGGTACTCTCCTTATCGGGTTGGCCGCCATTCTCTTGTACGTTTGCTCCATGCCCTATTTCAGTAACGAGCTCCTAAATTCAATCGAGCGAAGATACACCCCACCGGCTCAGGTGAGCGGTGATGTGATTGTCATGTTGACAGGCGGCGCGACGCTTGACACACCAGACCCTTTAACCAAAGGCGAAGGATATTTGACAGGGAACACAGCTGCCCGTGTGCTGACCATAGCGGAGCTGTATCGCAGCATGAAGCTGCCCATTCTCCTCTCGGGTGGACAGGTTTTCACGGACTCCGGCAATGAATCGCAAATTTCCAAACGTCATCTTATCGCACTCGGCGTTCCTGAAGCTTCTATTTTTCTGGACGATACGAGCCGCAACACGGAAGAAAATGCGCTGCATACCCAAGCTATGCTAACCACAAATGGCTGGCAGCACCCTATTCTCGTGACTTCTGCCTTCCATATGGCCCGCTCCGTCAAGCAGTTTCAAAAGCTTAAGGTGGATGTAATCCCTTATCCGACCGACTATATTTCGCAGGGGCAGCAGACGCTTAGCATAAGTAAATTCATTCCCTCTTCCAGCGGATTGTCCAATACTTCAATTGCGTTGAAAGAGTACTTAGGGTTATTAGCGGCTAAGAATTAACTTTTCCTGTATATGACTAGCCATAATTTTATTTCCTTCAGCGTTTGGATGCAGGTGGTCTGGCAGGCGGGCCACATAGGCTTCACCAAAAATATCCAGACCATCTACATAAGCAAGATTTGTATCCCCGTAAAAAGTTAAAAGATTCACCGCTTCCTGAATTTCATTCCTCATAGTAACCAGGTTCATTCCCACTAAGTTTTCACTTGTTTCCCTGTGCGGGCAATAAATAGGAGAAATTAAAAACAGGGGCGTGCTCCGATGCTTTTCGCGAATAATCGATACCATGCCAACAATGGCAGACCGAAATGTTCGGATATTTAAAGTGTTACCTCCCATCACATTAATGCCGAGGCACATGGAAATAATGTCAGCGGGAAGGTCGCGGATGATGCGAGCGATCATTGGTTCCAAATGACATTGTCCCGCATATCCCATACAGGTTACGTCCCAACCTTTGTTGCGTGCTACGATTGCCGGCCAAGTCAGAGCGGGGCTTTCTGCTGATCGGCATTGCGTAATCGAACTTCCATAAGTAATCCAGCGGGGTTGATTGCTGGGCAAGGGAGCCGCCGATGCTCCATCATCGACTTTTAGTGCTTTCACAATAACAGCTGCTTCTTGTGACAGATAAACTTCAATCCTCTTCATGCTGCCTCTTAAGTTTGTAAATAAACAAATTTCCTCTCCTGCGAGAAGCGTTTTGGTATCAACGAGTTCATCTTCAATCACGATGTCAAACCGTATTTCTTTATCCGTTCTTGCGACATGGAGCTCCACTGAAGTAGAGTCGCTTATAAAAGCAACTCTAACACCCGCGGTTTCCCCTGCCGTCTCGACTAATTTTGATGCGAATAATCCGAGCTGATCATATGGCAAGCGCCATGGCCGGTGTCCAGTATCCGTCGTTTCTATTGAAACGGCTCCCCGAAACCATTGTTTATTTAGTTCAATCGTTTGCATGCTTCCATTCACCTCTTTATAAATAGGCAAGACAGGAATTCCTACTCTGCCAATGTGGGGGAGATTACTATATATGGGAACTGTGGGACGTTATTACGGCTAAAACCTCACCATATTGACACTTTTGACCCTCTAGTTCCCACTGTGCAAGACAGTTGGGTATCCGCGCGAAACAGCCGGGAAACGCCACTCCAAAAGCATGATTAAAACAAAAAGTCGCGATTTCCGCGACTTTTTATACAATCATCAAGCCAACGGTGCAACAGGATTTACCGGTTTATCCTGCAAAATATCGCCGCTCTCTTGCATCCACGAAGCCATTTCGGAGGCAAGCCGTTCAATAACCCTGGCATTTGCAGGATCTGCCGACACATCTTGCGTTTCCCAAGGATCACTTAGTAGATCGAACAATTGGATGCGTTCCGTTCCTGTGTTCGTTTCAGGAGAGTGATAATAACGAATCAGTTTCCATCTGCCATCCGTTACCATCCGCTGGACATCTCGATAAACCGCGCCCACGATATTGCGAATACCGTCACTTTCCCCTGCAAAGATAGGACATAGACTAATACCTTCCGTCTCCTCCGGCAGCTCGACGCCGCATAGGCCGGCAACGGTAGGAAAAATATCGATATTGCTTGCCAGCGCAAGCTCCTGCTTGCCCTCCGGCACCCCTGGCCCCCTGAATATAAGCGGGATTCGCACACTGTGATCGTATAGGTTTTGTTTGCCCATCAGTCCGTGTTGCCCAACCGCCAAGCCATGGTCGGCGGTATACACGAACAGCGTATCGTCAAAGATGCCCTTAGCCTTCAGCGCTTCGACGACTCTGCCGATTTGTGCGTCCAAATGGCTAATCATGGCATAATAATCAGCGATATGGCCACGAATCTCGCCTTCGTCCCTCGGCCATTGGGCAAGCTTCTCGTCCCTAACCCTCATATCGCCAGTATCGAATGGATGCTCCCGCACAAAGTTCGGAGGCAGCTGAATATCGGATTTGTCGTACATGCTGGCATACGGCTCCGGCGCGGTTCGTGGATCATGTGGCGCTGTATAAGCCACATACAGGAAAAACGGCTGATCCACCTGGTAATTCTCAATAAAGTTGACGGCAGCATCCGTAAACAGCTCTGTTGAGAACGTATGTTCCATATATTCATTTTCCTTAGGATAAACCCCGGTCACGTCGTAGTCGTACACAGGAACACTCGTATGCTCGCTCATACCGTGAAACGCCAGCTTATCCCCTCCCCCGAAACTTCGGGCGAAGCTTGCTTTGTCGTTATGCCATTTGCCGATGGCATGCGTCAGGTAACCGACATCCTGCATCGTTTGCGGCATGAGCCGAACATCCGGACGAATCACGCTCGAATGCTCCCGGTTCTTCATGTCTTTACCGATCATCGCCCGAAAGATCGGGATGCCCGTATGCATACACGCTCTGCTTGGCGCGCAAACCGCTCCACTAAGGCCGCCGAATATACGCGTGTTACGGCATGATGTCCCGTCGGCGGCCAACGAATCCAATACCGGCGTCTGCACCGTTTCATTACCGAACGCGCCAATTGCTTCGCCACGATGATCGTCCGCTATGATAAACACAACATTAGGTTTACCTGGTGAAGGTTTGCCGGTTGAAGGTTTACCGGGTAAAGGTTTACCGGGTGAAGATCCTTCAGACGAAAGCTTCTTCGTATTCTTTTCTTTCATCTTCTACCTCACTCTCACGGGACAGATTTGATTCCGAGCTTGCTTACTTTTTTGATTTATACTGGGTGTAGGCTTGCTGATAGATTTCCAAGTAGCGTTTAATGTTCATTTTGTCCAAAGTGCTCAAGTAGTTGTTCCACTCTTTATCAATGTCCAGCGACCCTGTAACCGTTTTTGCAAAAAATTCCGTTCTGTAGTCCGTAAGCGTCTTCTCAATCGTAGAAAGCTCTTCCGCTTGTTCGTTGGTGAAGAACAGTGGCGGTACAATTTTGCTCGGATCGGTGGCATAGGGCTCGTATTTTTTCGTCTCATTATACAAAATAAGTTCAAGCGAATTTTTCGGATCCGCTACTACGCTTAATCGCAAATCGTTTGTTCGCAGCGACGGCCCCGCCTGTGCCCAGTGGATGTTTTGCAGTTTGCCGAACGTGGCAACCGGTTTCCATTTTGCCGGCTTCCCGTTAATGCCAAGCTCACCTTGCGCCGGACGCACCCACTCCTGATCAGGACGGCCCTGCGTACTGCGCAGTGTCGCTTCTTCTGAAAGCAGCAAGTCAGCCATACGGAATGCGGCAGCGGGATTTTTCGCCTTATTGGTAACGACGTATTGACCGGTAGATACCGCATATGGATTGTACGCCGTTGAGCGTATACCTGACGGCCCTTTGAGTGGCGGTACGGAGACGTAGTCTTTGAATCTCGGGTTATCGACATCGACAAATACCGTTTGGTTTTGTGAGGCAATAGCTCCTGCGATTGGGATCTCCGGGTTCATTCCCATTTGTTTCAACTGGTTCCTATCCTGTGTAAACGTTTGCGGAGAAATTAAACCTTCAGCAAACAGCTTATGAAGATACGTCAGAGCTTCCTTCCATTCCGGTTGATTATAGGCAACTTGAACTTTTCCATCCTTAACAAAGCGCAGGTTGAAATCCTTCTCGATAAACGGACTGGTCAGAAAAAGGTCCAACGTCGAGGAGGGGCCATTCGTAGCACCGACAAGCGGGATTTCATCTGCTTTACCGTTTCCATTAGGGTCTTTTTCTTTAAAAGCTTTAAGCACTTGATAAAACTCTTCCGTCGTTTCCGGCATTTTTAATCCAAGTTTATCTAGCCATGGTTGATAAATCCACATTTTTTGACCAAGCGAGCAGTGGTAGCAATCATTAACTTGAGGAACCGAATAAATTTTGCCATCCGGCATCGTAATCAAATCTTTGACATAGGTCACCTGCTCGAACATCTTCTTCATTTCCACGCCGTATTTATCAATATACGGATTCAGCGGGATGAACACGCCATCCTTACCGTAAATGGACTGCTGAATCGGCGATACGCTCATATTAAGCAGCACGTCCGGATAATCCCCGCTTGCGAGTGAAACGTTAAGCTTCTCTGCAAATGTTTTTTCAGGAGCGACTTCCCAATCGATATGAATGTTCGTTTTCTCCTCCAGCCACTTGGTGAACTCGTTCGTTGCAAAGTTTTCGACAATGCTGGAGCCTTTGACCATGACCTTAAGCGTCGTCTTTTCTTTCGTGATCGGGAATTCGCCCGCTGGCGTCACTTGATCGTCCATACTTGCTTCCGTCTTTTGGGCAGTATCATTGGGTCCGCTGTCCGCACATGCGCTTAGAAGCGCTAGAGATGCCGTAATCGCTACTAATGCCGTTAAACCTTTTTTCATGTAAAAGCCCCCTTTATCCTTTGAGTGATCCAATCATCATGCCTTTGACAAAATGCTTTTGTATGAATGGATAGATGATTAGCACGGGCAGCGTAGACACGACAATAAGGGAAAACTTCAAAAGCTCCCGCAGGCCATCCCTTGCTGCTTGATCCGCAACGTCAGTGATCATCGACGCATCCACCTCGTTTTGCACCAAAATATCCCTTAATACCAATTGAATTGGGTACAGCTCCTGATGTTTTAAATAAAGCAGCGCGTTAAAATATTGGTTCCAATGTCCCACGGCATAAAACAAGGAAATGACAGCAATGATCGGACCTGACAAAGGAATCACGATTTTCCGCACAAACGTAAAATCACTGCATCCATCCATTTGAGCGGCTTCAAGCAATTCTTCCGGAATGGTCGTTTGGAAATACGTGCGGGCAATAATCATATTCATTACGGCAAGCGCTCCCGGAATAAGTAAAGACCACCTTGTGTCGATCATACCGAGCTCTTTCACAACCAGATAAGACGGTATCAATCCGCCTGAAAACATCATGGTGAATACAAACAAGGCCATTATGGCATTACGTGGCATAAAATCTTTTCTTGAAAGCGGATAAGCCGCAATAAGGGTAAAAAGCACATTAATCGTCGTTCCCACTACCGTATAAAAGACCGAATTCAAAAAGCTCGACATAATTAAACGATGCTTAAATACCGCCTCATAACCCGCTAGCGTCGGCTCAACCGGATACAACCAGACTCTGCCGGAAATAACCGCTGTGGATGAGCTGAAGGAAGCACTGACAATGTACACCAGAGGATAAAGAATCGTAATCGTAAAAATGAATAGAATGATGTAATTCAGGATTGTAAAAAGCCTGTCATCCGCAGTTTCTTGTATGCGTCCTGTCATCGATGCGCCTCCTTATTACCACAGACTCGTTTGTCCCAACTTTCTGGCTAGCCGATTGACGAGAACCAGTAGAAGCAAATTAATAACTGATTTGAACAATCCAATGGCAGATGAGTAGGAATAATTAATGGCTGTTGATGCCAAACCAACTTTGTACACGAAGGTATCAATGACCTCAGATGAGCTCATATTCAGCGGATTCTGCATCAGCAATACCTTCTCGAAGCCTATGTCCAACACATGGCCGGTGTTCATGATCAGCAAAATAACGGCAACCGGCATAATACCCGGCAGGTCAACATGCCACATTCGCTGCACTTTATTGGCTCCATCCACAACCGCTGCCTCGTGCAGCGAAGGATCTACAGCTGCAAGCGCTGCCAAATAGATGATGCAGGAAAAACCAACATTTTGCCAAATCCCCGACCAAACAAATACGTGTGAAAACCATTCAGGTATGCCCATGAAATTGATTGCCGGCAAGCCGAAATACTTCATAATTGTTTGAACCAAGCCAACCCGGGGGTCCATCATTTGCAGAATGATACCCACCATAACAACTACGGAAATAAAATGCGGCGCATAGGTAATCATCTGTACGGTTTTCTTAAAGAAACGAGCGTTTACGTAATTCAAGGAAAGCGCCAGAATGATGGGGAACGGGAACCCCGCAAGCAAACTGTACAGGCTGAGAACGATTGTATTTTTCATAATCCGAACAAACTCATACGAATGGAAAAAACGATCGAAATGCTTCAGACCTACCCATTCGCTGCCCCATACCCCTTTCGTCGGGATATAATTTTTGAACGCAATCAAAGCCCCGTACATCGGCACATACTTGAATATGAGCAAATAAATTATCGGCAGCAGCATAAGCAGGTAGAGCTGCCAATGGCTGGATGCGTTCTTTTTCAGTCTAGACAAGTAATTTTCCTTTTTACCGACAGTTACAGACAATGTATGGCTCTTGCTAGCGGAAACCTCCATAAATCCCTCCCTCCTCGATGTCCATGACTCGGTATGTTTCATGCCTTTCGATATGTAGCATACAGAAAAAAGGACGGCCGAGCATTGTGCTGTTTTATACTGGCATGACTTTTTTTGTGCTGGACGGCATCCGAATCGTAACCTTTGTACCCACGCCTAGCTCACTTTGTATAGAAAGGCCGTACTGTTGTCCGAACACCATTTGAATCCGGTTATGCACATTAAGCAGCCCGATGCTGCCTTCGAATGTGGGTTGTGCATTCAGCAGCCTCTCCTCTTTGCTGTTCAGAAATCGTGTGTTTAATTGTAAAAGGGAATCCGCATCAATACCGCAGCCATTATCTTCTACCGTGACGTAAAGACTCTCGGCATCCTTCCAAGCGTCAATAATAATCGTGTGAGCATCCTCGATCCCTTCGGGAAATGCATGCTTGAATACGTTTTCGACCAAGGGCTGCAGTGTCAAACGGACCATACTGTCCAGCAAATAATCTGCGCTTATTCGAACATCGATTTCAAACTCTCGTTGGTTGCGGTATTTCATAATGGACATAAAATACAGAATGTGTTTAAGCTCGTTGGCAACCGTAATTTTCTCCAAATCGGTGCGTATGGAATAGCGCAGCATATAGGACAGAGAGCGAACGATGTCTTTAATCTCGTTTGATTTCTGGATAACGGCGTAACAAATAATAATTTCCAATGTGTTGTACAAGAAATGAGGATTAATCTGTAATTGCAGGGATTGGAATTCGGCCAGCTGCCGTTTCATTAAATTGTCCTGGTTGCGCAGCTCCGTCTCGTAAACCCGCTCGACTAGTTCTTCCAGTCGGGTAACCATCGTATTGTAGCTGGTAATAAGCTGATCCATCTCATCACGGCTTCCCGTCAGAGGTACTCGGGTCCAGTGGCCTTTGGCCGTCTGACGCATCCCATTTTCCAGAAGCCGAACTGGACGCACAATCGATTGTCCGAAACGATAGGCTAGAAATAAGGCCAATATCAAAGTAAAGATACCTACAAACAGCGTTGTTTGCCGCAGGTCTGAAATCGGTTTGCTCTGCTCAGCAACCGACATGCTGGCCACGAGGGTCCAGCCGGAATAGTCGGATTTCCGACTAAAGAAAACCCGCCCCGGTTCACCGGGCAACTCAAATATTTGGTCTTTATTGGCTTCAACCGTATTGAAATGCATACCGTCAAGCTGTTTGCCGATCCGGCTCGGGTCCGGATGGTATAAGATTCTCCCACGGTCGTTCACGATAAAAAAATAACCGGATTGCCCGAGTTTTATGCCCTTCCAGAGTGTGTTCAATTCCCCAATCTTCAGTTCAAAGCCCATAATGCCTTTAAATGATTTCGATGAGGTACGGTCCGCCAATTTGCGAATGAGGGTGAGATGTCCGTCCAGAAATCCGGATTCCTGAATCGTCAACTCCCCGTTGATATCATCGTTTTCCTTCATCTGTTCGATATATTCTTCAAATCCTTTGTAATTAAAAGGAACAATATGGACATTGAAATCCGTTGCCTGAAACCCGTTATAACCGACAATGTACGTCATGGATATTTCCGGGTTGTTGATGAGAACAGGTTGAAAGACCCCCTTCATTGCAATTTCGGATGTATAAAAGCCGGAGGTCGAATTGGTTGGAAGATCCAACGCCTCTTTCACGACAGGAGAAATTAGAATAGAAAGCGTTGCCCGCTCGTAGCTCTTCAGGAATAAATCGGTTTCATGCAACACATTATCAACAATTTGAGTCAACAGCCCTTCATATTGATTCTCCAATTCGTTGGACGACCGCCAATAACCGGTAACCCCCACCGTCACCAAGGTCAGCGCGATAATAATAACAAAGTACAGATAAACCTTGCGTACCAAACTGTTTTTCATTACTTAATCCCAAGCAGTGCGCGAAATTCGGTAGGGGAATAGCCCGTTGCCTTTTTGAAAACTCTGGAAAAATGGGGGTAGCTTTCGTAACCGACCTCGGCTCCGATGTCAGTAATTCTGTAGTGCGGAACGGCAAGCAGTTGTTTGGCTTTGTCAATGCGTTTACGCATTCGGTATTGAACGAAGGTCTCATTCGTATTTTTCTTAAAATAATGGCTGAAATAGGTTGGCGTTATGCCTAACTTCCCAGCAACCCTATCCAGCGAAAGCTCCTCGTCGAAAAGATGCTCATCGATGTACTGGATAGCCGCCTCCAAGACATTAATTCTCTCATACTTGCGGTACTCGCTCAGTCGCTGCATCCATATATAGATTTCAGCCTGAAACCATTCGTACGTAATTGTGATGACCGTGTTCTCCTCGAAAAGCGGCTTTGCCTCAATCCGGTAAGTCCCTCTGGCATTCAACTTTTTGAGAAGCAGGTTGACAGCGTCGTATACCCGTTGGTACTGTTGCACGTCCGTTTCACCGGCGAACAACTCCCTCTTTCCCTCTTCGAGCAGTTCACTAACCCGGTTCTTGTCCAACATCCAAACGGCTTCCTCCAATTGATCAACCCATTGTTCAAAAAGGGAGAAGGAAACAAGTGCCGCGTCTCGCGTAGCGAGCAATTTATCCAGCACAGGATAAAGCTCAATTTCTGTAATAGGCTTCAGCAAATATTCCTGCACGCCGTACGACATACATTTTTGCGCATACACAAAATCTCCGTATCCCGAAAGCACAACGACTTTGGTGAGCAGCTTTAGCTGCTGGATATTCCGGCATAACTCCAGACCGTCCATACGAGGCATTCGAATATCCGTCATCACAACGTCTGGGGGGTTAGCCCTGATGCTCGTTAACGCGGACACGCTATTTGTAAACGTTTCGATCTCACTAAACCGTTTATATTCCCCGATCAACGTTTTGAGGCCAATTCCGATGATAGGTTCATCGTCAACAATAAAGATTCTAGCCATTCGCTTCCCCCCTGTTGATCATTTCACTTTCACGAATCTGCTTATGCCTTCATTATGTTACAAATGTTTTTAGCCTGAATACCCCTTAAAATCTAAACACAGTCATCAAAATCGAAAATTCGCTTCCGTTTTTATCAATAAAAACCCCCGCCAGCCATGACAACCAGTGGGGGGTTATAACAATCACAATATTCCCTTTAACTTAGGTGTACCTTCACCTCCAAACCCTCAGAAAACCTTCTTCTGCATCCTGTCATCCTTCAAAATTTCAACAGCTTCTCGGAAACGAAGCGAATGCACGATTTCCCGCTCACGGAGAAACTTTAGCCCATCCTGCAAATCGACGTCATCGGTCAAATCAATCAGCCACTGATAAGTCGTTCTAGCCTTCTCCTCGGCGGCAATATCCTCGTAGAGGTCTGCTATGGGATCTCCCTTCGCTTGTATGTAAGCGGCCGTCCACGGCACGCCTGACGCATTCTGATAGAATGGCGCCCTATCGTGAATCACATACTGATCGTCCATGCCAGCAGCCTTGAGTTGTTCCAGCGTTGCATCTTTTGTGAGCTTGTAAACCATGGTCGCGATCATCTCAAGATGCGCAAACTCTTCCGTCCCAATATCCGTAAGCAACCCCACAACCTTATCCGGAATCGCATATCGCTGATTCAAATAACGTAATGCCGCTGCCAGCTCGCCGTCAGCTCCCCCATATTGCTCCAGTAGAAGCTTCGCCATCCTAGGGTCGCATTTGCTGACTCTGACCGGATACTGAAGTTTCTTCTCATATATCCACATGCTTTTTCCTCCTTCTTCAGACCTGCCATGGCCATGGCGTATCCACCCATTGCCAAGGATTTTTGCTATAAGCATGACCAAAAGGCATAAGTGGGCCGAATTCCAGCTCAAATTCCTGAGCCATCTCTTTCCTTTTTTGCGCGAATTGATTATATTGCTGGATGGCTGCGAGATCGTTCGGATGTGTATCCAAATACAGCGTTAGCTCAACCAATACGAAATCAACAGCCTGCAAGTCGTACATCATCTTGTAATAAGATTCCGGTACTGCTGGTGGATTCATAACCATGGGCTCCCTTCTTCTATTTTGGATTCGTAAGGTCCGTATAGAGCGGGCCATAGCGTCCCTTTTTTCAAAGCTTCATATGGACTGAATTGCGGCAAACCGGGTGGTTGGAAGGCAATAAAGAGGTGCGGCGGTACATTATACAATTTCACTTGAATCGGTGGACAAGGATCAAATGGACTAATATAGGGATAGTACTTTCTGAATTGCGATTGCATACGTCTCCTCCTCTTCTCACTTTATACGTGGAAAATAGTCATGGCGGCAGAGAGGCCTATAAGCACGTATATGCGGCACAACTTGGCCAAAATCACAGAATTCCAATATTTCCTCATGGTCAGAGGCGCTTTGAGCGCTTACAATAAGAACAATCCATGTGATACCATGACTTACACAATCTAACAGCTTGGAGGAAATCACAATGACACGATCTAAACAAATCATTATTTCTGCAGCAATTCTTGTAAGCGTCACACTAAATAGCCTTATTCCCACACCACCTGTATCTGCGGCGTCGGCTTCAACAAGCAGCATGACTTTGACGCAAGGAATGACAAGCTCATCCGTGTCTGCCCTGCAATCGAATTTAAAAACACTTGGCTATTTTACATATCCAACCATCACCGGTTACTTCGGCACAATCACAGCTCAAGCTGTTAAAGATTATCAAAAGGCCTATCAGTTAGCTCCGACTGGCGTAGTGGATACCGCAACCCAAACCAGCATCTCCCATTCGATAAAAAAACGGCTGCTGCTCGACGATGCAATGAACTTCTTGCATGTCCCTTACCTATGGGGCGGAGCGACGCCACAAGGTTTTGACTGCTCCGGCTTTATTTATTACATGTTTCAAAAGCATGGGATTCCGGCTGCTCGTACAACCTCCAAGGAGCTTTACAACACAGGTTCATCCGTAAGTCAGGCTAACTTGCAGCCTGGTGACCTGGTGTTCTTCGCTATAGCATCCCCGGGCGTTATTGACCATGTAGGCTTCTATTTGGGGAATGGGCAATTCCTATCTGCCACACGGTCAGCAGGCATTTACCCGCAAAGCCTGACAAACTCATATTGGGGTCCTAAGTATATGGGAGCTAAGCGGGTATATTAGTTTCCCGCTCAACTGAGACGGCCTTTTCGGCCCTCTCAGTACTCTTTCATGTCTATCTCCCTTCGGAGACGGCTTTTTTTGACTTCTCAGACGACGAAAGCTCTTTTCCGACTGCCCCCCTG
>NZ_BILW01000054.1 GCF_004000765.1 Paenibacillus chondroitinus NBRC 15376
CGAGGAGGCGGATAAGACCCTGTAGTTCCGCTCAACTGTTGAAAACAGCCGATTTGGAACAAATAGCGGCTTGTAGTTCCCTTTTGCAGGGGGGAGCTATAGCAAAAGGCAAAAGACCGGCATGCATTCAGCCTGACGGTCTATCTACGTTGTACAAAGTACAACAATATAGGCGGAATTTGACTCCGGCGCCTCTCTATATTGTACAAAGTACAATGTTTTGGGCTGAAATGTCGTTTATTTCAGCCATTTCGGGCAAGTTCGTTGTACTTAGTACAACGAACTACGAGATTGAAGGCGCGGAACCCCTCTTATATTGCATAAAGTGCAATGTAAGAGGGGTGAAGTGGTGTGCTCGGCAACGTTAGCGATGATAAACAACGATCATGACTCGGTGCGGGGGCTTTTTACTCATCCCCGCTGCGTTTAGCTTGTTTTAGTCAACGCAGACACGTGACGCATTCGGCATACGTTAGCGATGATAAACAACGATCATGACTCGGTGCGGGGGCTTCTTGCCCAACCCCCGCTGCATGAAGCTTGTTTTACGACGTTAGCGCAGACACCAGACGCATTCGGCATACGTTAGCGATGAAAAACAACGTTAACGACCCAGCACGGGGGCATGTTACCTCATCCCCGCTGCGCTAAGCTTGTTTTACTACATTAACGCAGCACCAGACGCGCTCAGTGCATTTCGACCATCAGCGCCCCCAACGCCTCTCTGGAACGACGGTGTACGTTGTCGTCTCCCCTTTTCTCCGCTCCACAAGGGTAGGGATTTGCTCAACGCCGCTGATGTCCGTTCGACCATTGTCATGCTTCGTTAGAGTGAGCGACAGAATCATGCCCCGAACCGTGTTCGTCCCCTTCGTCAATTTCGAAGATACGAAATTCCCTAAAGAAGAAGCGGCGACACGCGTTCGTTCTACGCCGTATTTATCTTTCTTCACGGACTGAGTAATCGGATGAAGCACATGCGGATGTGCACCTAAGACGACGTTCACCCCTTGCCTGAACAGGAACTCCATCCACTTTTTCTGGCTGCTATCCGGGTAGTTTCTATACTCTTTACCGAAATGAAGACAAGCTATGATAAAGTCCGCTTTATCTTTCATCCCCCGAATATCCGCCTTCATCTGATTCGCATTGAACCGATTAACCAGCCACCTCTGCGGTACCGGTATGGCATTGGTTTTCTCGGTATAGGCCACTATGCCGATACGCACACCTTTTACATCCACAATCAGCGGCCCTTGCGCTTCTTTCGCAGAACGCGCAGTTCCCGTGTGCTGAAGCTTGTGCGCATCCAGAACCTGCAAGGTTCGTTTCACCCCGCTGCGCCCGCCGTCCATGCAATGGTTGTTGGCTGTCGTCAGAACATGGAACCCAGCTTTTTTCAGTGAACCCGCGAGCCCATCCGGACAATTAAAAACAGGAAGGCCTGTTCTTGGATTTCTCCGTTCTCTGGGGCAGTTGCATTTGGGGCGGATACCGGGAGAGCCCAGCAGCCTTTTGCCGGAGAAGGTCGTCTCCAAATTGCCTATTGCCAAATCATGCGCTTTCAAAATGGGAGTTACCTCTTCGAAAATAGGGGCGAACTCATGCCCTTCCGGCCTTTTGGCCGCAGCTATAATTTCACTTTTCATCAATAAATCTCCGACAGCGGCAATCGTAACTTGGATCAACGCCCTCACTCCTCTCTTGAGCACAATATTCAAGAAAAGGAAATCACGCTTGTAAAATAGGCGGCACAACAAAAAGCAAAAAGCAAAAGACAGTCCGATGGCCATCATCGAACTGTCCCAATTCCGATCCTAATCCAGTAATCCCGCAGGCAGCTTGGCATCCCATTCTTTCGGAATCTGCAGGCCGAGCGCATGAAGCGCGACCGCCGCCGTGTCCATAATCGACAGGCCGGACAAGTTGGCCTCCGAATTGATACCAGGACCCCGGCAGCCCCAGAAAATGGTCATATCCCGCGGCGCGTCACTCCCATGATTAAAGGCATCCAAACCGCCGCCGCCGTGGTCGGTGGTGATGATCAACAGGCTGTCTTCCAGCACCCCCGCTTCCAGCAGCGCTTTGCTGATCTCGCCGATCTGCTTGTCAGCACGCGTAATGGCCTTCAAGTATTCCGTGGAATCCTCCCCATACCCATGGCGATGGCCGGCAGCATCCACATCATCCAGTTGAACGAATAGGAGCTCCACTCCTGGATTTGAACGAAGGTACGCCCCGATAGCGGGAACCAGCTCTTCATCCGGAGCGGCGTATTTATTCATGCCTTCAATGTCTTCAATTACGCCGGTAATAATGGGCTTCCATGAAACGAATGCAGCCATTGTACTGTCAGGTCTTGCTTCTCGCAATATCCGAAAAATAGAGGGCGCCATAGAATCCGCCGGATAGCTTCGATTCTTTTGAATATGGACATGAGACTCATGCCGATTCGGCACGACACCATGCAAAAGCGATCCCCAGCATTCCCCGCTGTTGGAAGGATAAACGGTGCGAGCCAGGTGTGTTTGCACGCCTCCCGCAAGCAAAATATCCAAATAAGGGGTCTGCGCTTCACGGATGAATGTTCCTGCACCATCAATACCTAAAATAATGACTCTTTTGATAGCCATGGATGCCATAGTTCGCTCATGCCTCCCGTTTTACCCTAAATCAGGTGTATCCGTCAGTGCAACTACCGGTTCTTCTGTATGATGAAGTTCGAAGACGATGATTTCATTGCTGCCCTTCCGCAGTAACGGCGCCGGTACATATAACGTACGCTGCGGTCCTTTTTCCCAGTAACGGCCAAGATTAAAACCGTTGATCCATACAACGCCTTTAGACCATCCGTCCAAACGGATGAAGGTGTCTCCGGCATCTTCAACGTGAAATTCCCCGCGATAGAAAGTCGGGCGCTCCTGTTCCTGCGTTTCATCCTGCTCTACATTTTTCACTGAACGCACGAACGGAATGGCATCTACTTTGTCCAGTGGTAGTGGATAAATCGTCCAATCAAACAAGAATTGATTGTTGAAACGAACGCCTTCCGTAATCCCTTTGTAGTCCTTCAGTTTCGGTCCGTAGTTAACGCGGCCCATGTTCTCAACCACGATGTCCAGTCTCGCGCCTCCTGCAGGAATGTCCAGTGGGAGAGGACGCGGATCCCAACGTTCAATTGTACCTTGGTAGACGCCGTCCAAGAAAATCTGCGCGCGGTCGTGCACCTCTTGCAGGTGCAGCTTTTCACCGGTTCGCGGACCGGATACCTGTGTCGAATAAACGATGAAGCCATAGCTTTGGCCAAACATCTCCATCGGCTCCGGACACGTACGTTGAACAGGCGTGGAAAGCTGGGCCAACTGCCCAAGCAGATCCGCTTTTTCTGTTAAGGCTACACGGCCGTAGCTTTTCTTCGGGATAGGTGCTGGGAATGCAGGGAACTCTTTCTCATCCTTCTTGAGGTAGCTTGCAATAACGCTGCGGACGGCGCGAAATTTCTCCGTTTCATCCCCGCACTCAGAAAGAGGTGAATCGTAGTCATAGCTCGTAATCGTTGCTTCGTATTTCTCAGCAAAGTTCGCACCGTTGTAAAATCCAAAATTCGTTCCGCCGTGAAACATGTAGAAATTCACAGAAGCCCCTGCGCGCAGCATGCGATCGAAGACATCCGCGACATCACCTGCATCTCGCGTGTGGTGCGGCTTCAGCCAGTGGTCGAACCAGCCGTTCCAATACTCCATGCACATAAGCGGCTCATCCGCACGGTATTCACGGAACTTCTCGAACGCTTCCTCCGGTCTGGAGCCAAAGTTAACCGTCGCAAGCGTACTGGGAATTGTTCCTCCTTGGAGCATGCCGTCTTCCGGACCATCCGATGTAAACAACAAAACATCTATGCCGCGCTTCGTCAGACCCTCACGCAAATACGTAAGGTATGCCGTGTCGTTGCCGTAGCTGCCGTATTCATTTTCGATTTGCATCGCAATGATAGGTCCGCCATTTGTGCTTTGTAACCGGGTTAACCTAGGAATTAACTCATCATAATAGCGATCTACTTTCATCAAATACGTAGCATCCATGCAGCGAAGCTTCATATACGTGTATTGCAGCAGCCACGCCGGCAACCCGCCGAACTCCCACTCCGCACAGATGTAAGGGCTTGGCCGAACGATCACATGAAGTCCGAGTTCGCCTGCGAGTGCGATGAATCGCTCAATGTCCGCAATGCCTTCAAAGTTATAGACACTTTCCTGCGGCTCATGCAAATTCCAGGGTACATAAGTCTCTACAGTGTTAAAGCCGCACGCTTTAAGCTTCAGGAGCCGATCTTCCCAATATTCAGGAACTACACGGAAATAATGGATGGCTCCGGACAAAATTTGAAAGGGTTCCCCATCTAATAAAAATTGTTTATCTCTGGCTTGTAAAATGGCCACAATGATCCCTCCGGATGATGAGTACTGTCGGATAATTCTATAAGTTTACCTACTCTCATCTTCGCTGAAAGGATCGTGAATCTCCATCGCCAAATGGATCATTTTCTATACCAAATGTGCCAAATGGCATGGTATGATGGAACAACTACGAGGACAAACGGGAGGAACGGCGGATGGAACAACAGTTGGAGGATTTGTATCGATTCCCTAATATTATTAATACGCTTCAGGTGACCGGATGCCATTTTGGCTTGAAGCCTCCAGGGTGGCACTACCCCAGACACCATCACCATTTGTTCGAGCTGCTGTACTGCGTGGAAGGTGAAGTCGCTCATGAAATTAACCGTGATAGGGTGACGATGCAAGCGGGAGACTGGCTGCTGATCAAGTCAGGCGTCAGGCATCAATCCTCCAACACCACCCAGGCGGATTACGGTTTCTTTAATGTACATTTCGATCTCGATGATCCCGAGATTCGCAGTCTGCTCTCCCAGGCGCCTTATCGGCATATCCGGCACAAAGAAGCGGAACGAAGCAAGCTCCGTTTCTACGTTGGCGAGCTGGAGGGTGTGATGCAGCGCAATCACACGGCTGCCGAGACCTCGTCTTTGCGTTTCGAGGATAAGCTGCTCCTGCAGTCGTATACGCTGCTCATCATACACGATGTGCTCCAGCTGTTTCGTGAACACGGCTCCTCTCGCGGGCAAGGAAACGCCGCCGAGAAAGATCCTTCGCTTTTCACAGCGGATATCGCGCACATGATTGAAGAGAAGCTCGCGCTCGGTTTATGCGAAGAGGCGACAGTAGCGGGGGTCGCCAAGGAAATGAACCTAAGCCGAAGCCAATGCAGCAAGCTGTTCTCCAAGGTGTACGGACTATCCCCTCGCCAGTATGTCAGTCAGCAGAAGCTGAAGCTGGCCAAGGAACTGCTCGTCACAACCCATCTGCCGATGACGGACATTGCGGAGAAGCTGGGATTCCACTCGGCCAGCCACTTCTCCCGTCAATTCCGGCGCTGGACCGGCCAGTCGCCAAGTGAATTCAAGCCGAGGCATCATTCGACGAACTAGTTAATAATGCCATGAGAAACAATATCCATACTAACCGAAACCTTAAAATCCACTTCAGGGTATGTTTGATCCCAATTGATCGTTTTCCACTCCTTCGGATGGAAAGCAATCAAATCCCTTCCGATGCCCAGTGCATCAGAATGCGCTTTCTGAAGCTGCTTACAAATGACTTCCGCTTCCTGCGTGAGCATCTCAGAGAACCGTTTGTTCAGCTGCTCAATAAGCTTCTTGTCAATGCGGTTATATTTGGCGTGTTCGATGATAATCCCTTTCAGCTTCAGCTGCAATTGAACTTGAACATGTCCGGATGAACTAACCGAAACCTTTTTACTGCTGCTCGACTTGATAATGTTTAGCGATATGTACTGAGACAGATCGTTTTTGCCCTTCGCCTCTTCTATTCTGCGCGTCATAATACAGATTTCACCCTTCTTGCCGTTCATTAAAAGGAACAGGGAAGATTGTTCAGGGGTGAGAGAATATCCCGTATACTTACTCTTACTAAGAAGCCCTACGCCTTCGATGACGGCCTTATCTTTGTCCGTCTCACTGTCTGTGCCGTTCTCCCTTCTCAGAATCGGAATAACGCCGTCCTTCCCCCGATCATGAAGAAGAGGGTAAATCGAATGTACAGTGACGAACGGAATGACCGTTTCGTATTGCGCGCTTTTAATAATTTTGCGCAAATACTCTCCGGATGTCGCGGACCCGATGCGGTTCAATCGAATCAAATCCGCTGCTTCGCCATGGACGATCGCCACTTTGGCCAGCATAGGATCGTTTGAGTTGCGAAATGTGGCGTCCAGGAGGTTCAGAATATCCGATTTCGCCAGCTTATCGCAGATGAGCATAACTTGATTTTTGGAAGTACCAATGGGCCCTGCAATTTGCAGGCCGATCTTTTTGTACAAGGACTCCTGCAGTGTAGGTCCAGTTGCCGTCAACACCTCATGAATGGGAACGGTTCTTTCCTTTCCTCCGGGAGATTGAATGGTGACGGTCGTCACGATTTCATTTTTCTCGTTCGTATCCAGAGAGGTTGCATAAATAAGCTGCAAATTTTTTAAATCAGAATGATAACTGCACCCGGAAACCAACAACAAAACAACGATCAGCCAAAGTAGCGCCAGTCGATTCACAGCTGCTGTCCCCCTTTTTTGCCTTTTAACCAAACAAACAAGAAAAGCAGAACGGGAAGTCCGATCGCGATGAAGCTCTCGAATTCCGTCACCTTCTGTAAGAAGGCAAGCCTTTTTTCCGAACGCCACGCGAAACCGACCAAACAGACTAAGGGAACTAAATAATACATAGCTTTTCTGTGTTCATTGTTATGAAACCAATAACCGAACCCTTTGCCTGCGGCATACATGTAGCTAATGAGCGATGCTGTCACTTTGACCAACCAGACGGAAAGGAAAATCAAATCCATCCGTTCCAGAAAAGGCAGGGAAATCCCGTTCAAAAAGTAAGGAACAGGCTGCGGGATGAAGGGAATCGACTCGGGGCTGAAATTCAGAAAGCACAACAGAACGACAACCAAAAAGAACAAGGTCGCCATCGTGTTTGCCCACAGTACTGGAGCCAATATGCTCTTGTCTTTGGATTGCACATCAGAGGATACGATCAGGAACAACTCGAAACCGAGGAAGGTGATCACGGAACTTTTCACTCCCGCTATAATGGCTGTCCAGCCCTTCTGTCCGATAGGCAGCAGATAGCGATAATCCATCGTGTAAAAGCTGGTCAGCATCATCGCTACCATTAGGATGAGCAGAAAGGTAACCATTGTGTGATAACGCGCAATGATGGTCAATCGTTCTTTCGCAAAATAGATCAATATGATAAAGTTGGCTGCAATGACGAGCCATGGATTCGTAAACGGCAATATCCAGAGCTCGACAAACATCATTTCCATCAGCAAAACCAAACAGGATAGAAACAGAAAATGGAAGGTGTAAAAGGCGTTGACCACATTCCCCAGCCATTTGCCTAGAACAAGCGGCATAAACTCATAGAAGTTTTTCTTTGGAAATCGTTGGCACAGAGCGGCATAAATAATAAGAAGTACATTGACACATACCCCTGCCAATATGACGGAAATCCAGCCGTCTTCACCCGCAGCTTGATGCAAGACGTAGGGGAAAGACAACACGCCGATGCCTACCTGAGTTTGCAGGATGAAAGCAAATAATTGCATTCTGCTCATGACACCCTCCTATCCGAAGCTTTCCTGCGAAAGATCCGCTTAGGAAGCTGAACAAGCGTAGTCAAGATCCTGCGTGGCTGGAATGGTGTAAATGGGTAAAAGTAAGGGACCCCGTACGTTTCAAGCTTGCTTAGATGCATAAACAACAGCGAAAAGCTGAAGGCGATCCCGGCAAATCCAAGCAGCAAAGAAGCAATCATGATCGGGAAGCTGACCAACCGAACCGCGAGGCGCATTTCATGAGATGGCAGACTGAAAGAAGCAACGGCGGTCAATGAAATAACGACGATCATCGTCGTAGACACTAATCCGGCGTTGACCACCTCACTGCCGATAACCAGACCTCCAACAATGGACAAGGTCGACGCAATAGACTTCGGGAGCCGGATTGCCGCTTCTCGCAGCAGTTCGAGCACGGTAATCATAAACAGTGCTTCTATGAGAGGATTGAAAGGTATATTTTCTAAGGAAGCCTTCAAGGAAAAAAGCAAATCAATCGGCAGCACTTCGAAATGGTTCGAGACGATGGAAATATAAACGGAAGGAAGCGCCAGCCCGATCATCACGCTAATAAACCGGAGAAAGCGAAAAAAAGTCCCGTTCCACCACCGGACATTGAAATCGTCTGCAATTTGAAAAAACATAAAAAACGTGACCGGAAGAACGACCGCAAACGAACTGCCATCGACCAGCAAGATGACTCTTCCCTCCATCAGATGGGAAACGGTGGTGTCGGGTCTTTCGGTATACAGTAATTGTGGAAATGGCGACCACCAACTGCTCTCCAAACGATTCAAAATTTGTCCGGGTGATTTAATAAATACATCCTCATTCGTCAAAAGTCTGGCAATTACTTCGTTAACCACATGGAGATCTGCAAGCTCGCTCATATATAACAGCTTGACGCCTGTCGGGCTTTGCGCGCCTAAGGTGAAGTCTCGTTCAACCAGATTGGGATTTTTGAGCCGTTTGTGAATCATCTGCATGTTAACGTCTGCGTCATCGATAAAACCGTCATGAGAACCGCGAATGACTTGCTCATTCTGGGATTCCGTGATGCTGCGCTCCATGTTGGCGGCAACATCGGCAAGAATAATGTCCGCGCGTTGATCGAGCAGAATCGCGCATTTCCCCTGCAGCATCCCCGCAGCCGCCATCTCCAAATCGGTGGCGATTTCGATATCAAGGATGGGAAGAATATCCTCCAAGAGCCCCTCCTTGGATTCGAGTAAAGGCCTCAAAACATCCGACTGCAGCTTATCCCGGTTCGTAGCGGCATTAAGATAAAGAATCGCACCTTGAACGCCCTGCAGGCGAAATTCCCTGGTGCGAATATCGTCGGAGGAGTGAAAGCATTCGAAAAGCTTACGCATATTCGTCTTAATCTCTGTAGAGATTTGGAATGAATTTTGTGGCAATTCCATGCTTCTCCCTCCCGCCTGTTCACCATGCGGTTAGTATTTGCCAATTTCTTCATCTTATCCAATAGAAACAAGACGATCATAGCTGATCGCCTTTTCTGAACTGCCCTGGTGTGATCCCCTCGTAACGTTTAAACACACGAATAAAGGTGTTGCTGTTCGAGAACCCGACTTTTTGCGTAATATCCGTAATCGTGTCATCGGTGTCCATCATTAATTTTTTAGCTAATTGGACGCGCTGCTTATTGACGTAATCAATGAAGGTTTCACCCGACTGCTCCTTAATGAAGCGTGACAAATAGGGGGCATTCACTTCGAATTTCAACGACAGCGAGGTTAGACTGAGATCCATATCCGCCAAATGCTCGTCGATATAGCTGAGCACATGATCCTTCAGATTCGTATTGTGGCTTTTCTTTTTGGAGTCCACGTAATCGCAGACAGTTTTCAAAAATTTATAAATTTCATCTTCAATTTCCGCGAATGACTCGCACTGGGTCAATTGTTTAATTAACGCATGCTTCTCCACGGCCAGCTCGTTCGGCCCCTGATCCAGATGCTCAATCGCTTTCAGTATCGTACCGATCAGCTCAAACATAAGAAGCTTGCCCAGCTGCAGAGACAGCGTGCCGTCGGACACATTCGTGACGATCAGCTCGCTGACCGCCTCCATAGCCTCCTCGTACTGCCCCGTGCGGATATGATTGATGAGCTGACGCTCCATATCGAGCGGATAATACAGCTCATTCTTCGGCCTTTTAATCCGGTCAAACGGAATGATTTGGCTCGGGCCAATGACGAATTTGTACTCCAGCGCCTCCAACGCCTCATCGAACCCGTGCGGAATTCCGGCCAGCGTCGGATGAATGTCACTGATGCCAATCGTCAGCTGAATGTAAAATTTCCCCTGAATCACTTCCTGCGCCACTTGTGCAGCATCGATTAACTCTTGCTTCGCCTGCGCCTCATCCTCATGTTGGATATTAACGAGGAAGGCGATCATGCCGTCCACTTCGGTCGTAAACACCGTATGCTTGCGGCCAAGCAGTTCCTCCGTGATGTTCGTCACAATGTAGTACACATATTGCAGCTTGGATTCGCTATCCCGCGAGCCGTTGTCATTGAACAAAGCGGAGTAATCGCCGATATGAAAAAGCAAAACCGCAAAACGGTTCGTCTCAAACCGCAGGTCAAACGATGCCATCGATTGCGCGAGGGCTGAGCCGCTCTCAACTCGGCCTTTGAGGAGGCGTGCCAGAAAATGGCTGCGCAGCACGTCTTGCTGCTTCCGGATGGTCGTATTCGCCGTATCCTGAAAGGCCGCATTTTCCGACATGAAAGATTGCAGCAGCAGGAACTCGTCTTTGCTGTCCTGCATGTTCGATTTAACCTTGGGGGATACCAAATCCACCATGCGGCGAATCGGCATATAATGCCTGCTCGTCAACCAAATGGACATCGGCCCGCCGACGAAAATACACAGGAATAAGCCTGCATAAATCCAGCTGCGCAATTGGCTGACTTTCGCCGCGTATATTTTTGTAGGCACGATCGAGACATATTTCCATTCATTTTCGACGGAGGAAACGTAGGAAACCGTCACCTCTTCCTTGTCCCATTTCTGGCTAAACGAACCTTCTGCTGAGGACGAAATCTGCGCCAAATCAAGATCGGAAACATGCCCCGGCTCGCCTGCAATCATCATCGGCTTGTTGCCCGAGTCCAGAATCAGCACAATACCGGCCTGGGCCAGCTGAATGTTGGAGATGGCTGCTTTCAGACGCTCCGCATTGAGCATAACCACTAGCGTCGCCGGTGCTTCATCGGCATTCTGAATAGGCAGAGACTGCATATACACCATGTCATCTTCGGCTAATTGCAGAAAATTACCGAAATAGATCTTCTCCATGCTGTCGCTCCACTTTTTAAAGGTTATCCCTTTATTAGGCTCGTGAAGCAATTGGAACAGCAGATCGTCTTGATTCATTGTCGAGGTGGTGACACCGAAATGCTGCTTTTTCATATACACATATAAATCGTTGATATCCCCGTTCGATGCCGCGTAGGAACGAAGAGATGTGATAAGGTCGAGCGTGTCGATTTTCACTTGCGAGCTGTTGAATTCCGTCTGATTTACATATTTAATCACTTTCGGGTCCAAAGAGAGCTGCAGACCCATCCGTTTAATATCCTTAAATTGATTATCCAGAGATTGCTTCACCTGATTGAGCAGTGCTTTATTGGAGCGGATGACCTCCGAGTTCAACAAATGCTGCGATTGAAAAAGTACCAACATCGTGATGACAATGGGGATACAAAGTATGGTTAAGTTCGAATAAAGCCAAAAAAGAAATACGCTCCGCTTCATGAAAGAAGCCCCTCCCCTACTCATGCTGTATGCGCATTATCCCATCTTCTTTCCCCAATGTACATCTACGATTCTTGCAGCATCATCATTTTTTATTGATTTCCTGGCCATTCAGCCGAAAACCCAAATAACCCGCCCTCTTTTCGAACATCCAAAAAGAGAACAGGTTCTGGTTTAATTATTCTTTAATCGCTCCGACCATAACACCTTTTACGAAATATTTTTGTAAAAATGGATAAGCAATAAGGATCGGTAACGTCGCAACCATGATCGTTGCATATTTAATGCTTTCCCCAATCGCTTGCGTGTCGTTCGCATTTCCCGTTCCAGTGGTCATCGAATCTGTGCTGTTCTGGACGAGAATTTCGCGCAGAATCAGCTGCAGCGGGAATTTCTCCCGATCATGAAGGAATAGCATCGCGTTAAACCAGGAATTCCAGTGCGCAACACCGTAGTAGAGCACCATGACGGCAATAACCGGCATCGACAAAGGCACCACGATCTGGAACAAAATGCGCCACTCGCCTGCACCGTCAATCTTGGCCGACTCCATCAACCCTTCCGGAATGGCTTCGAACGATGTCCGCATAATAATTAAATTCCACGTGGATATGGCTACCGGCACGATCAGCGCCAGATAGCTGTTGCCCATGTGCAAGTAATTGTTGATCAGCAGGTAAGTCGGAATCAAGCCTCCGCTGAAATACATCGTGAACACAATGCTGATCATGAGGAATTTACGCAAAGCAAACTTTCTGGACAGTGCATAAGCGCCGAGTGTTGTAAAAAACAGATTAACCGCTGTACCTAGAATCAAAATTAAAAGTGTATTTCCATACCCGGTCAAAATGTTCGGATTCGCAATCACCTTTTCAAAGGCGCTTAAGTTAAAACCTAACGGTTTAAGAAGCAGCCCCGTATGCTGAATGAGCAAGTTCGAGTCGCTGATAGAGGCCATGAACACGTAGTAGAACGGGTACACGGTACAAATAATTAACAAGATCATAAGAATCGCATTACCGATATCGAATAGACGCTCAGATGCGCTTAATTTCATCGTTCGTTTCCTCCTGAGAGCTTTTCGTAAGAAAAGCCGGCGTCGTCAGATTAGGCTACCACAACCGGCTGCCCGAGAATCGGCGGGATATGCTGTTAGCGCTAATAAGCAAGGCAAAGTTAATCATCGATTGGAACAGACCTACAGCCGTCGTATAGCTGTAATCATTTCCTTGGGCAAGCCCTTCTCTGTACACAAAAGATGAGATCACATCCGCCGTTTCATACGTATTCGGATTATAAAGCAGGACAATCTTCTCAAAGCCGACCTCCATCAAGCCGCCGATCCGAAGAATGAGCAGGATCATGATCGTCGGGATGAGTCCCGGCAGCGTTACGCTCCAGATTTGGCGGAATCTTCCCGCCCCGTCAACACGAACAGCTTCGTACAGCTCGGGGTTAATGCCGCTAAGCGCAGCCAAATAAATAATGGACGACCAGCCCAGCTCTTGCCAAATCGATGTGGATACGAAGATGGTACGGAAGTTTTCCGCATTATTCATGAGCGCTGAATCCTGACCGCCAAAGAACATAATGATCGAATTCACAATGCCACCGCGGTTTGTAAAATCAATAATTAATCCAGAAATAACGACAATGGAGATAAAATGCGGCAAATAGGAAATCGTCTGCACGATGGATTTGAACATCTTCTGGCGAATTTCATTGAGCAAAATCGCGAGAATAATCGGTGCCGGGAAGCCGAAAATCAGATTATAGAAGCTGATTAAGAACGTATTGCGCAGCACGCGTACAAAATAATAGCTTTGAAAGAAATCTTTGAAATGGGCAAAACCGACCCAATCACTGCCCCAGATCCCTTTCGCCGGGCTAAAATCCTTGAAAGCGATCACCGCTCCGTACATCGGGAAATATTTAAAAATGAAGAAGTACAGCGCAACCGGCAATACCATCAGGTAGATTGCGCGATTTTTTCTAATGTCGTCGAGTAGACCCCGAATGGAATTCGCCATGTTCTCACTTCCTTACGGATGTATTAAAAAGAGGAGGCTGAGCTCCCCGTACTCCAGCCTTCTATTAACGTTTGTTATAACGATCCGTCGCCGCTTGGTAAATCTCAACCGCACGGTCAATGTTCATCTTTTTCACTTGCTCCATCGTTTTATCGTAGTCTTCTACTTTCACAGTGCCCATCACGACTTTCGTGATTTGTTCCGTCAGCAGTGTGCTGACATCATTCAGAATCTTCGCAGACTCTTTGGCTTCATCGGTCGAGAGAACAACTGGCGGAAGCATGACTTTATACGCGTTGTTCGCATATTTGGCATACAGCTTCACGGCGTCTTTCTGAGCTTGCAATTGGTAGTACTGATCGTTGTAACGGTCATCATCCAAACCGGAGAAGCCGTAGTTGGCGATAAAATATTTGGCCATCGCTTGGGAAATCGGCAGGTTGTCCGGGTTTTTCAGGATCAAGTCCGTGTACTTCGGCTGACCGTCGGCTTTGGTATACGTTTGGCCTTCTATGCCGAAGTTTTTGAGCATTGCTCCTTCGTCGCTGTACAGATAGTCGATGGCTTTGACCGTTTCTGCCGCATGCTTATTGGAGCTTGTAATAACCGTTCCGATATTGTCATATTCCCATGACGCCTGCACGAACTTCGGCTCGTCGCCTTTTTTCAGAACCGGATACTGCACAGCCGCCAGCTTCGCTTTCGGATCTGTTTTCTGAAGCGCCGGTGTGTATGTACCGATGCTGCCGCCGATGAAGCCGTAGAACGCGCCTGCCTTGCCGGAGGTAATTTTGGCATCCATCGTTTTCGTATCATTCGAAGCGAAGTCCGGATCGATCAGACCTTCTTTGTACCATTTTTGCATCGTCGTCAAATATTGCTTAAACTCCGGCTGGGTAGGGCCGAATTTCACTTTGCCGCCATCAATGTAGAAAGAGCTTGCGTTGGCGATCGTCGACATGCCCGCAACTCCATAGGCGCCTGCAAAGTCAGCGAAGGAAAGCGGATAGCTTTTGTTCAGCGTGAAAGGAATTACGCCTTTCTTCTCTTTGAAAGCTCTCAGCACCGTTTCCCACTCATCAACGGTTTCCGGCGCTTGCAAACCAAGCTCTTCGAGCCAATCCTGACGAATAACCATACCGCTAAACGTCTTGTATTGGCCGTATTGGCCGACCTTCAAGTGAGGCAGCGCGTAAATATCGCCGTTGTCCGCTTTAATTTGCTTGGCAATCTGCGGATTGGCATCCAGGATTTTTTTCAAATTCGGTGCATTTTTCTCAATTAAATCATTGAGTTTAATGATCGTGCCGTCTTTGAACATTTTGGCGGTTCCACCCTGCACGCTATTCCAGTTCCAAAGCATCGAATCCGGCAAGTTATTAGAAGCAACCATTACGCCGTACTGCTGAACGTCATCCTGCGGCGTGTTTCCGGAGGAATGCTGGAAGTCAAACAACACATTCGTCTTTTTCGCCCATTCCTGAACCATAGGAAGCTCGTTCAAGCTTTTGACAACCGCTTTCGCGTTGGGATTCATCGGTGTCCATAAGGTCACTTTCACAGGATCTTTGGAAACGGATGCCGATGTAGCCGGCGATGCGCTTCCGTTTGCTTCTTTGGTTGTCCCTGAATTGCCGCAAGCTGCTACTAA
Organism: Paenibacillus chondroitinus NBRC 15376; assembly: GCF_004000765.1. GTDB lineage: Bacteria > Bacillota > Bacilli > Paenibacillales > NBRC-103111 > Paenibacillus_E > Paenibacillus_E chondroitinus. The sequence goes on from NZ_BILW01000054.1 coordinate 15,186, forward strand.
GGATAGTACGAGCGCGGAGGCAAGTACAGGAAGTACTTTGAATGCTTTATTTCTTTTCATAGAAACACTCCCCTGGAAGTTTATTGATGATTTGGCGCTAATGCCATATGCGGATTAGCCTGTGAATGAAGCATACATGGTGAAGGTAGAAGCCGTATATCGCTTATTTTTCAATCATATTGTTTTCTTAAGAAAGGTCGTCGCCTCTTTTTGTAGCATCTTCATTTTATGAGAATTCCCTGAAAAACAAAGGAAAAATCGCTACCTCCCCGCTATATGCAAGCGGTTCAGTAGCGATTATGGGATGACTCGGGGTTACTCGCCGATCAACACTTCAATGCCCAGCGCTTCGATGGTGTCAATCCAGTCTTTCGGACAGCCCGAGTCCGTGATCAGCATCGAGATTTCATCCAGCTTGGCCACTCGCGCGAATGTCGACATACCGAATTTGGAATGGTCGGCCACCAGAATCGCCTCTTCCGCCCGCTGCATCATTTTTCGGGAAATGACCGCTTCGGCCAAATGAAAGTCGGTAATCCCGTCGGCAAGGGAAATACCGCCAACCGAGATGAACGCTTTGTTCACCTTAAATTGATCCAGCATCTGATCCGTAAGGGAACCTGTGGCCGCTTTGAGTTCCAGACTGACTTCCCCGCCCAAGAAAATAATTCGGCCGCCGAAAGTCTCCATTGCCAGATTAAGGACTGGGACAGAGTGCGTGATCAAGGTAACATTCGTATGATCCTTCAAGTAAGGCAAGATCTCGAGCGTTGTCGTGCTGTTATCGAGCATGATCGTTTCCCCGTCCTGCACGATGGATGCAGCCGCCTTGCCAATCGCCGTTTTCTCTTTCTTCATCATTTGCGTCCGTCTCAGAAAAGGCGGCTCGACAAGCTCCATGCGCATTTTAACTGCGCCGCCGTACACTTTGCGAAGTTTGCCTTCCTTCTCCAAGCGATCCAAGTCCCTCCGGACCGTTTCGGTCGAAACGCTGAGGAGCTCAGACAAATGAAGAACCTGGACTTTTCCTTCCATCTCCAAATGATTCAGGATCTTCATCCTGCGATCCTCGAATGTTAATGACATAAATAACCTCCTGCCTATGACCGATGATAGCAGCATCGTGATGTTTCATGTTGTTTTCATCTAGTGTATAAGTAGGAGGTTAGCCTGTCAACGCGACGCCAGAAGACGATTGATCATCTCACCTCTCTTTTATGATCCAGCCCGGAACCATTATTTATAAGATGAAATGAAAAGTAAATGATTTGTAAATTTCTCATTGACAGTTCCAGAGCGTCGGATATACAATTGTCAACAAACAACAACATTTTAATAAAAAACCACATGAAAACAACACTCTCACAAAAAAAACTGGAGGGCTACACTTATGCAGCATCAACTTCTCTTTCGTGAAGATCAAACCTTTACGATTACTCAATTTACAGATTTACATTGGATAGACGGCGGCACCCTCGATCAGAAGACGCGGAAGCTGATGGAAGATGTGCTGGATGCAGAGAAGCCTGATCTGGTTGTATTTACAGGCGATGTTATCTACACCGGATACGTGAATCCCGGCAACCCTGGATGCGAACAGCCGCTGGAAGCATTTCGGGAAGCCGTCCACGCCGCAGAAACGCGCGGCATCCCCTGGGCGGTTGTATTCGGCAACCACGATACGGAAACGATCATTACGCGTGAAGACCTCATGCAAGCCGTGTTGAAACAACCGCATACCGTGACACAGCGCGGTCCGCGCGATATTCACGGCACAGGCAACTACGCGTTATCCATTCAAGGTGCTGATGGAGCAGCCGCTGCGGCCTTGTATTTTTTTGACTCGGGCAACCAATCCCCCGTGCCGCATATCCAAGGATACGATTGGATTCGCAGCAGCCAAATCGGTTGGTATGTAGAAAACTCGAGAAAGCTTCAAGCAGAAAATGCTGAACAAACCTTGCCTGCACTGGCTTTCTTCCACATCCCGCTCCCGGAATATAAGCAAGTCTGGGACACAGAAATCTGTTATGGCAGCAAGCATGAACCTGTGTGCTGCGCACCGGTTAACTCCGGCCTTTTCTCAGCTATGGTGGAAAGAGGCGATGTCATCGGCACCTTCTGCGGCCACGACCATATCAACGACTACCGTGGCAAGCTGCATGGCATTGAGCTTTGCTACGGTCGTGCCACCGGGTATAACACGTACGGCAAAGAAGGCTTTCCCCGCGGCGCGCGGATGATCCGGCTCCGCCAAGGAGAACGTAATTTCGAAACCTGGCTGCGTTTAGCCGATGGCACAGTTGTAAGCGAGCAAGCTGAGCATGCGCCAGGCGAATAATTTTACCGATTTTGTTTGGAGATGATGGCTTGGTTATCGTATCAATCTTACTTGTCATAGCTTCCGGCTTAACCCATGCCATTTGGAGCTTATTTACGAAAAGCAGCAATAATAAAAGCGTCTTCCTCTGGTCGATCATTATGGTGACCACCGTGGTTTTGCTTCCTTTTTTGATCAGAGAATTATGGCTTCATCCTTTATCCTTATCTTCTTACGGGCTTCTGCTCTTGTCAGCGGCTTTTCAGAGCGTCTATGCGCTGCTCTTGGCACGCACCTACAATATGGGCGATTTGTCTCAAATATATCCGATTATGCGGGGTACCAGCACCTTACTCATTCCTATTGTCGGCGTTTTGTTCCTTAGAGAATCCTTATCCATCTACGGCTGGCTTGGGCTGCTCTTTATGGTCACTGGCTTCCTTGCACTAAGCGGCATTTTCACTGGCAAACGAAAAGGCATGACCTCGAGCGGGTCCATCAAACCATTTTTGATGGCCCTTTGCGTAGGTTTATGCACGACCTGCTACGTCTTCGTCGATAAGCTGAATTTACAGCATGTTTCGGCCATTTCCTTGCTCGAAGTGACGAATATCGGGTTCGTTGCTGCGCTGACGCCGATCGTCATCGCTTCCAAGCAGCTGCGGCTTGAGTGGAAGCTGAACACCCGCATTATTTTGCTCGGAGCCATCCTGAATCCGGGGTCTTATTTGTTGTTTTTATTCGCCATGAAATATGCGCCTGTCGCCCATATCTCACCGATTCGGGAGATTGGCACCGTTTTTGCCACCATCTTGGGCATTGTCGTCCTCAAAGAAAAGCAAGGCAAGAAGCGGATCGCCTGCTCTATTCTCATCACGCTCGGTATTCTGCTCATTGGATTCTTTGGTTGACTTTCTCATCGACGTCCTTTAAGATAAATGTCAGTGAGTACTGACATTGTTTCGGAAGAGGGATGGCCATGAACAGCACCAGCAGCAAGATTGGCAGCAGCGATCGACTGCTTTTATCCGCACTTAATTTGATTGCCGAAAAGGGCTACAACGGGGTAACCACACTAGAGATTGCCACCGCGGCAGGCCTCAGCGAGAAGACGTTATTCCGCCATTTCGGCAGTAAGCAGAAGCTGCTTGAGGCGGCTTATGACCGCTATCATTATGCGGAGGAAATGAAGAAGCTGTTCGCCGAAAAGCTGGTATGGGAGCTCGAAACCGACTTGCTGCTCATTACAAAAACCTATCACGAGATCATGAACCGCAATCGGAAAATGATTCAGATCTCGCTCAAAGAAGACGGACAGCTGCCGGGATTCCGCGAGCGTACCCAGAAGCATCCACAGCAACTGCTGGAATTTCTAACCGAATATTTCACCACTATGGCGGATCAAGGCAAAATCATCCCCGATAACCCGGAGCTTCACGCCTTCTCCTTCATGATGATGCAATTCGGCGCGTTCATGAATGATCTCGACAGCCGTACGAATTACTCCCGTATCAGGTTAGAACCATTTGTGCATGAGAGTGTAAAAGTGTTTACTAGGGCATTGCAGCCCTAGTTTTTTTATCCCCTATATGTCAGTCAGTACTGACAGTCATCCCAAACGAAAAAGGACGTGATCTTCCTGATGATTAGCTCAGCCCCAACAACAGCAACAACAAAAACAGCAACAACTGTTCCTGCAGCCGGCACGCAGCCAAACAGCAACAAATTAATGCGTGTTCTCATGTTCACTTTAACGATTTCCATGATGACCGGCATCATGTTCAATATTGCCCTGCCAAAAATCAGCGAGCAATTCTCGCTCAGCCTCTCCCAAGTAAGCTGGCTGTCCTCCGCTTATATTCTCATCTACGCGATCGGCGCTGTTACTTACGGCAAGCTGGCTGACCGCTACACGCTGAAAAGCATCGTCACCTTCGGGCTTCTCCTGTTTGCGACCGGCTCACTGATCGGGCTGGCCTCGCAAACCTTCGCGATGGCGCTCATCGGCCGCTGCCTGCAGGCCGCAGGAGCCGCCGTCATTCCCGCCATTGCGATGATCATCCCGCTGCGGTATTTCGCTCCCGAGCGTCGGGGCGCCGCGCTCGGCATGACAGCCGTTGGGCTCGCCTTCGGCAACGCGCTGGGCCCTGTCGTGGCGGCTTTGATCATCAGCACCGTCCATTGGCGGTGGCTGTTCGCGGTGCCGCTGCTGGTTCTGGCGGTACTCCCTTTGTACCGCCGCTATTTGCGCGAGGAGCAGCCGGGGAGCGGCGGCTCTTTTGATTGGCTTGGCGGGATCCTGCTCGCCGCGGCCATTGCTTTGCTTTTGATGAGCGTATCCAAAGGATTATGGCTTGCTCTTGGCGCGTTGCTCGCTTTGGCCTTCTTCCTTGTTCGTATCAACAAGGCGGCTGAGCCTTTTATTGCTCCGAAGCTATTTAGGAATGCCAAGTACACACTCGGGCTTACGATTTCCTTCCTTGTGAACGGCACCTGCTGCTCCCTTTACGTGCTTAGCCCACTGCTGTTCGCCAACGTTCACAAGCTGCCTTCCATTTGGATCGGCTTCATGATGATCCCGGCCGCCGCTGCGGCCGCTATATTCGGGCGCAAAGGCGGGAAACTTGCAGATGCCAAAGGCAACTCCTTCGTCGCTTATCTGGCCGCCGGCTTATTGGTGGGCTGCTTCCTGCTGCTCTCCACTTTCACAGGCAGCTCTCCGCTGCTCATTGCCGGTTTCCTGATTCTCGGCAACGTGGGGCAGTCCTTCCTGGTCATCGCCGTTTCCAACTCCGTGTCCAGAACGTTGCAGGCAGATCAGGTTGGCGTCGGCATGGGCATGCTCGCCATGATCAACTTCATTGCGCAAGGCATTGCAATTGGCGTCTACAGCAAAGCCGTTGATCTGGGCAGTGTTTCGAGCTGGAATCCGCTGTACCGTTATTCCTTCGGCTTTGTTTTTAGCAATATTAGTCTCGTGCTTGCAGGCCTATCGTTTGTGATTTGGGTTGTATTTTACATTGTGTTTGGTAGGGCACGTGAAGGGGATAAAACAAGGCAAGCGGCTGGTGCTTCAAGTACTCCGAGGTCTGTTTCTGCTTAGATTGACCAAGGTATCTCGGCTGATGGAGGTTCTGCAGTTATTCTGCTAACAGCCACTTTGCAGCACGGATTAGCGGTAGATTTTCCATCTATTGCTTCAATGAATTGGAACCTCAGTTCCTTTGGTTGCTGAAGATGTGCTGAGCCTTTTTTAAAATAGCTATTTCCTCCCGAAGATCTGCATTTTCCCGTTCTATTTTTTTGAGTTCTTGCTCCATTTCTTGCTCCAGTTGACGGACCATATCCGGGTTTGCCAAGATCTCTTTGTCAAACTTCAGTCGTTTATCTCCCATTTCCGTGCACCTCTCTTTCTTGTTAAGACCATTATAGATCTTTTTAACATCTTGTCCATTTTTAGTTCTAGTTGCCGTTGCTCAAAAAAAACAAGGACCTCCCATAAGAGGTCCCTGTCTTATCTCATTACTCCGTGCCGCTCCCAGCCGAAGCCGCTTCCCGCATCGCGGACAGTGCCTGGTCCAACGAGTCACTCCCCGCCGAAGCGGAAACCGCGGTCGCCATCTCAGCGCTGTACGCCCACCAGCGCACGCGCACATTCGACGGCTCGGAGGTTTGCTGCACCTTCACACCGATCCGGAAGGTACCCTTCTGCGGATAGGCGATCGTGCCGATCTTCACTTCCGGCGCGTCCGGCTCAAATTCCGTGCCTTTGAACACATCGGACGCTCCGCCATACACGCGCTCCCCGCTGGACAGGATGTCGGAGAAAGCATCCTCACTGCTCTCTTCCAAGCTCGTGATGATCAGAACGTTGCCCTCACCAAGTCCGTGCGCAATCTCGCCGGAGAAAAAGCTTTTCGTCGCTTTCCCGAACGGCGACACCGCAATCTTCGTGAACGGCTCCACCGGAATGTCCACGACACCGCTCACGATGCCGGCAATGCCGCTTCCGCCACCAGCCGGAATCCCCAAATCAAACGAAAGCTCGCTAATCGCTTTATTGAAATTGACTTTAAACTCCGGCGGCTGCCCCGGCGCCAATGTTTTCACTTTGGACTTCGTCACAAACTGGCCGGATGCTTCATCGCGGTATTCGCTCGTTCTGGCAAGTCGGTACATCACCGATGAGTTGTACACATACTCGTTAAACGGCACTTGCTCAACACTTTCAATGACATAAGTCGGCCCCACTTGAATGAGGCAGATTTTGGCCAAATAAATGCAAGGCTCCGAAGGTGCCTCCAAGGAGGCTTCCAACGATTGTTTCACAAAATCCGTCATCAATCGTTCACGAACGGCATCGCCGATAATTTGAATTTCACCGACGGATTGCGCCTGCAGCTCAAGCTGCTTGTCGTCCAGCTTAAATACAGCCGTGCTCGTCTGCACACCGACTGTCGCCTTCACGCCTACCGTACTGTCCGCCCGCAGAAGCACGCTCATTTCGTACTCGCTCTCTTGCACATCCTGCGGCTCTTCGAACAAGATTGAATTGCCGTCAATCGCTTCAACACGATCAGCTGCCAGCTCGTATTGGAAAGAAATCCGCCCAACGCGCAGCGTCTTCTCAAAACGCAGCTTCATCTCAAACAACTGACCCGGATTCACATAGCGAGGTGTCGTTTGAAGCACACGCACATGCGCGTCCTGGTAGAGTACAATCGTTTGGTCCGTCAAATTCGCCAAAGGCAGCTTTGAAGGTTCAGGCGCATCCTCACGAATAAATAGCCGGTAGCTCTCCAGCACGCGGTTATAATCATTGATTTCATCCGAACGAACGGAAGAATTGGCTACGGCGTGAACGGGCTCTTTTTCCTTTTCATCATAAGCAATGCAGAGGTATACGTTCTTCGCGTATTCGTTGTTGCTGAACCCATCCATCATCGAAAGCTTCAATGTCATGGGGGAAGGGACGACAATTTCCCGGCCAAGCGCATCGATGGCGGCTCCCATTTCAACCGAAACCGACTTCTCATCCACAGCGACGACTTGCAGGCCTGTTAGCACACCAGACCCATGCAGGAGACGATTCATCATTCTGCGCTTGTCATTGAAATACTTTTGCTCGGACTCAAAATCCCTGACCGTCAGCAGCTTTCCATAGAAATACCGATTGCGCTCAAACGGGTAATAGCGTGTTTTTTTCATAAGTATCCCCTCACCTTCCAAGGCTCATTTCGTTTATTCGATTTCGGAATCCAGTTCCAACCTGGTATGTATATCCATGCGTTTATCGCGATCCACATCGATCAGCACCGTATTGTAAGGCATCGAGGAACGCTGGTCGAGCGTTAATAACGTAGGCTCAGATAAGTAAGTGTTAATTCCCAGATACGTATGCATATCCGCGTACATCCACGGTTGCAGCAAGATCAGTTTGCCTTCGGTATAGGCAGGCTTTTGATCTTCGATGATTTGTTCGATCGTGAGCCGCTGTGCGTCGGTACGCACCACTTCGGGCTTCAGCATAATGCAGAAGCAGTAAGGATTATCCCCGTATAATTGGGCAAAAAGCTGCCGCAGCTCCGAAGTCTCCTGCATCTGCTTGAATTGAAAATATTCCAGCAAAAAGGGTTCCGTGCCTGTATAAATCTTCAGCATATTTATCAAACCCTCGCGAGTCCCGCGCAATTTATACAGCTCAGGCGCCTGCTTCATCAATTCCCTCAGCTTCTTCTCGCCCCATGCTTCATGATCGGTGATCGCCAGCCATCGGCCCAGCCATTCGAGATAAGTGCCCGTTACCGCATCCGGATCAAAATGAGCGGAAATATGGTCGATTTTATCCTCCATATCATCAAAAAACGTGCTGAACATCGCCAGAAAACGTTCCAGAAAAGGGCTGTGCTCCTCATCCTGCTGATAAATCGGCGGCAGATAGTCAATCAACGACGTTCTTGGGTAGTAAACGCGCAGCTTCCGAATGTACGGCGACTTTTGCTCGCTGCCGATCAATTCCATTTTGAACCAGAGATAACGGCCCCTCGCATTCAGCAGCGCATCTTTCGGATTGAGAATCGGCTCTGACCACAAATCGCGGGTAGCTGCGAGTTTTTCGCGCACTCCAATATCTGGATCCGTCAGGTAGCTTGTATAATTTACGTAGTCGCCATCTACCAACCCTTCACTTTCATCTGAGGCAAAATAGGAAAAGCGAACCTGCGTCTCCTCCGGAATGTCGGCTTCCAGTCGTATTTTGTGCCACTGTGTTTCGGTTTCCGTCGTATCCAGATCTCCCGATAAATAAACCGCCTCCGGCAGTTGAGTCCCCTCAAGCAGCATCGTCCGGGCCCGAAGATCAAGCAAGCTAATCTGACCGCTGATCCGGTCAAACACATACAGCCGATTTCGGCTGTCGTGCATCAACGTATCAACTCGACCGCGGAAGTTTGTAACTTTATCGAAGAACTCACCGTTTCCGCGATATTTGAGAATAAACCGCTCGGTAACTCCCTCTAGTTGTGCGTATCCGCTGTCTCCTATATAGAGATTATGATTCGTATCAATGGAAATGCCAGAAAAGCGCCCTTCCTGCTCCAGTTTAAAATGCAGCGGCTCCCGGCCATCCTCATGGAATACCGTAACGGTTCTGAGGTGCGCATCCAATAAAGCCAAAGTGCCGTCTGCCGCAGCAGTGAAATACCGTCCCTTCAAGGCAGTAAGTTCAACCGCCTCTTCCATGCGGTGCATGTCATGCTCATATACGCGCACAACCTCGCCGGCCGAGCTCCACTGAAGGATGCCAATCCTGCCGCCCTTAGGAACTTCCGGACTTCCATTCATACCAACCGCAATATCCAATGGAACTGTCGTATAAAATGTATGTTTCGTCGCTAATTTGGAATTGACTGAGAGTGGAAACAGCTCCAGCCCCTGCCACGCATCAACCGCCCACATGGTCTGACCATTGGAGAGGGAATATACAGCAATCCTTCTTTCCGTTGCTTGCTCACTGTCTGCAATGACCAGAAGATCCGCCATGGAAGCCAGCTTCGCCTTATGGCTGAACAGCCCATGCCCGTGCCGGAATAATGACTCAAGATGGCGGCTTTGATCATCGTAGATCCACACATTCGCGGCCTCATCCAGCAGAATCAGCTTCCTTCCAGCGCCAACCGTCATTTCATGAATCGGGTGTATGCCTTCCAACTCGTCTGTGCGAACGATGCGATGAATGCTGTACTTCTCTGTTTGCCGTATCGAAAAGCCCTTCTCCTGCATGTCGATGTTGGCTTCATAGCCCTGCTCCCAATCGAGCGGTTTGTTTAATGAAAAAAACGTTTGACCATCCTGCATCGTCCGTCACCTCTTTTCTGTCGTATGCTGTACCCATTACTATCTCAACCCTGCACTACCTCAAGCCTCCGCACACGGTGTGAAAGGGAACTAGGGTACGCTATTCCCCTCATTCTGGACCCGTCCCGCCAATAAAGGGAACTACAGACCGCTATTTGTCCGCTGCTGCTCGATTTAACCCGATCTGGGTCAACATAGAGCCCTGTAGTTCCGCTAACCGGCCCATTTCGCAGTAAATCGCTTAAATAAGGGATCATAGTTCCCTCTCAGCGTCCGCCTGTACTGCTCATACACATGGCACATATATTTGCTCATCTCATGTAACATGCCAACTACTCCCACACACACCCAGCAAAGCGATCCCTGAAGAAGCTATAAATCCGTTTGGCTAATCGTCTCCACCTCGTGATTACCGGAGTAGACCAACGCATATGGAGGGATGTGTATATCGCCGGCGCCATCCTTTTGAAAACCGGTGCCTTCCGCATCCAGCCAAAGATCCTGCACATATACGACACCTTTGATCCGGGAAATAACGCCGTATATATCGCCCTTGTACACCGTTCGGCCGAAACGCCAGCCCTCCGAGCCCTGCCCGTGATCCATCGGTTGGAGCAGCTGCCTCAACTCTTGGGTAATGCGGCGCTGCTCGTTTTTGTACTTCGGCTCCATCACAACCACGGCGTGAACCGTGATTTTGATATATTCCGCCGGAATCACGTGAAGCTCCGTCGTCAGAAGCCGGTGCCGATCCAGATGCCCCTTAATCGTTTGCAAAAAGCCCTTGCCCGCCTTCGGCTTATCGCTTTCGCTATAAGGCACGACCGCGACGGTCATCTGCGCCGGCGCTTTGACCTTGGGATAATCCCGCATGCCCGGCTTGTACAGCGGGATCGCCTTCACCCGCGCGACGCGCAGACCCGGCGTCGCTTTGGCGATGCGCTCGTAGTCCTCGCCGGTCACCGCTCTTGTCGGCGTGTCCAGCTCGCGCCGGACGCGCAGCTTGGCCTGCGTGAGCGTTTCCGCCTCGAGGCCGCCCCGCGCCGGGAACGGATTCGTCACGCTCACGCCGTGCTCCTCCGTGAAGCCGGTCACGAGGCCGTCCTTCACGTTGCCCCGCTCGCCCCCGCCCGCTTGCAGCGCCAGGAACCGAATATTCGGTTCCGCCGACTTGGGCGGGACAAGCCCCGCTTCGTTATTGCCGAAGCGGATCGTTCCGGCTTCAGCGTCGTAGACGTAGTGGCGGTCCGTGGACTTCGAATTATCGAAGTCTTCCACGGACTGCCAGTCGTCCCACACGACGCTGCCGCCCCCACGCGGCCAATAACCTACCTGCAGCAGCATGCTGCTGGGCTTGAACGTGCGGCCGCGAGCGACCTCAAAGGTCTGCCCCGGCAGACCTTTGCTGCCTCCAATATAACGGCCGTAGTCGAACTCGGCCGTGTAAGCAATAAGCCGCACCCGCTGTGCGCCTTGCGGCGGGATGCTGCCGTTCACCCCGTCGCCGAAGCGCAGACGGGTCGTGCGGCTGGCCGAATCCTGCAGCAGCTGGCAGACGAGATCATCCGGTCCGTAGTCCGCAAGCTCAGCGACGATATGCCAGTCGCGCCAGCGGCCCTGTTCATTCTGTACCTGCACCGTGTGCAGCCCGCCAAAGGCGAGATAAGAGCTGACCTCAAACCGCTGATCAGGTTCTCCCGTACTGCTAAATGCCGTCACTTCACTGAAAGTCTCCTGTTCTGCCGCTTGCACGCTGTTCAGGCTTACTTTCTCAATTTTGGGAGGGAGCTCGTAACCGTCCTCCTCCAGTGTACAGCAAATCCAGTAGCGGCTGCGGTCGTCGGCTGGATAAAGCGCCATGGGCGTCATCTCGGAAGTAATGCGGAAACGCACTTCACCGCTCTGTGACAGGTGAACCGTCGTGTCGCTTACCGCTTCCACCGGCAGCCAACTTTCGCTTTGCCCTCGTTGACCTTGTCCCGCATGTTGTCCTGCTCCAGCGAACGTCCATCCGACCTTCGCGGATGAAATGATGGGTGCTGCCACCTGGTCTTCCCGATGACTCACCCTGACCGGGTATCGGTCGTATAATTGGAAAGCCAAGGAAACCTCGGTTTCCACCGGCAGCGCCCGATCGAACCCAAGATACAGATGTGCTCCTTTGATTGCATCCGACCCAAAAGCATAATAAGCAATCTTCGCCTGATTATTGGATGTAAAATCGCCGGCCGCCGTCTCTGTGCGCACCAGCACCTTCTCCAGCGTCGAAGGCACAAGCTGCACCGTGCGCGTCGTCTCGAATCGCTGATCCATCGCTTTCAGCGGCGTTCCCTTCGGAAGCACAAGCGGCTGATCCACGTTTGAAAAGGCCACATGACAAACAGCCGACACCGCTTCACGCGGACGAATGCCGAGCAGCTTCAGGAACTTCCGCTCATTTTTCTCCGTCACACGGTTCAAGTAATACTGCTGCATCTCGGTCATCCATGACATCAACTCCAGCAGCGTAATCCCGGGGTCATGTTCATTCTCATCCGTCCATTCGGGAAACAGCTTGGGAATCGACTTCCGCGCCTCCATCACCATCTGTTCAAACATTCGGTCATCCAAATTAGGGATTGGCAGCACTTGTGCTCACCTCCTTCAATCATCTTATTACAAAGCGTTCACGACCACCTTATGCTTGCCGCTCACAATAATGCCGTGAGGAAGCGCCGGGAGGCGGTTCACATCCAGCTCGACGCGCTCGCCGTCCTCCAGCTTATAAACCGTCATGTAGAGCTTCTCTACATGGCTGATCGTTCGAATCGTCTTCAGCAGCGCATAAAAAACAGATGGGTGAATTTGCTGACCGATCGCCCAACCTTTGCCGTCGAAGTTCCCCGTCAATGGGTCCAAGAAGCGGTTCAGCTTGTCCATTGCCTGTATTTCCGTCGTAACGACGGCATCCATACCTTCTACAGCCACGATAGCTGAAACGGAAATTTCCATATACACCGGCTCAATGACTTGGAGCCGCTCCGGGAAAGCTACGAGACTCGATGCGCGCTCGATAATGTATCGCTCAACTTGCTTCTTAAGCACAGGGAACGCAAGGCTTCCCTGCTGGCCTTCTTTTGGCAAAATGACAAGTGTCATAGCGCCGATCTCTTTTTGCATATAAGCATTTCGATTGGCGATGCAGCTCACTTTGGCAATGTTCGGGTACGCTTCGCGCGCAAGCCATTCGTAATCTTTGGCCGAAACCGCACGGTTTCTGTGCTTCAGCATCTCAGGACCGCGCTGCAGGGCCGATTCCAGCTTCTCGGCTTGGCAGCCGCCAGAGGCTGGCTCCGGATTATACACCTCGCCGACAAATGCGATAGAATCCTGCATCTGATTAATTTCACGTGCGCCTACGTTGCCGATTTGCCCCGAAGTCACTTGATACGTCACTTTGATCTGTGCCAATCCGCCTTTAGGCGGGTGCATGCCATGAACGCCGTCGCCGACACGAATGCGGCCAAAGGTACGATCGATCATGTAATGGCGATCCTTATTTCCTGAATCGGCCATTTGATTTACAGCCATCCAGCGAACCCACAGCTGCAGCAAATTACCTTCAGAATCTCGGCTAATTTCCATCTGCGGCAGGCCGGCTCTTTCATACTCCGCAATCTCTTCTTCCGTGACGAATTCCGTCTCATCGACCCAAACTTCTTCCGATACGATGCCAGTACGGCTCAGCTGATATTCAAGTTCTTCCAACCCTTTGGCTTCAGGAACCTCTCCGATAATCGTCTCCTGCTGGATCACTTGAACGGTGTTCATATAGAGTCCATGTACCGTTGGAATCTGAATACGTCCTGTCGTATCATCGTATTTATCGTCTCGATTCACGGCGCGAATCCAGAATCCCTCTCGGCCAAATAATGATTCTCCAGCAAAATCAGAAGGGCCTACAAACTGCACGATTCCGCTTTGCGTCAAACCGTTCGTATCGTCGATCACCTTTAGCGGGACCCATTCGGAAGCATGTCCTGACATTAAGCCGGCACGCAAATATTCCCACTCCAACATTGGCAAATCCTGTTCGGCAAACCGCTGTTGCTTCACTGAAACATAAAGCGAAATCGGCCCTTTGACAGGTGGCGAATCGAAACATAGATGCAGAGCCGGATGGCTGCCCTCTAGCGGCTGAAACGGCTCAAAGCCCCCTTCGAGCTGCTTGCTGTGCCGCGTTCGATCTTCAAATACTGTATGATTCAGCGCCAAACAATGCTCAGCAGGATAAAGGCGATCCTCGTATTCATAGGTCATAGAGACCTCATCGATCCACGGGGATAAGTAAAGCGCCTGCGCCACGTACGCATTTTCGATATGTAAAATCCTTGCTCTAATCCAATGGTTTTCGTTGCCGTTCACATAGGTGGCTTCAAGATCGAGCGGGCAGCGGAAGCGAATGTCTTTACGAACTTTCTGCTCCTTCGGGTAATAAAACAGCTTCTCCGCTTCTTTTCCAACCTCAAGACGCACCCAAGTGGTGCCATTCCAATACTCCCAAGCGACCTGCAGCACCGTAATATGGACGACAGGAGGCTTATCGAATTTGGACTTTTTCATGACCAATTTCCAATCGATATTTTCCGTAGGTTCCGCTCCAAATCGGTTCTCGATGGCTTGCAGTCCAAAGCTCAGCTTGATATCGCCGTCTTTTTTCGTGAACACTTCCTGGCTCCCGATATAAAAGCTGCCATACAGCGCAAATTGATCGCCAAAAGGGTAGAAACCGCTCGGATCCGCAGCAACATCATTATAAAACATGAGATCCGGGTGAATGCCGCCTTGTTCAAGCGAATCCACATAATCCGTTTTGAACGAAATATGGTCCATGGACAGTCGGCTGTCCGCCAAAGTTTTCCCGCCAGGCAGAAGAGGCTTCAAACGGCATTGAATCCACCGGCCTTCTCTTCCGTTTACTTCCTTCTCGGCAAGTTCTCCCTCGTGCGCTTTCGAAAGGATGACCCGATTGCCCTTGGCCGTTACTTGGTCAAAAGGCATCCACCCGTCCTCTGTCGCATACAGCCATTCGGTGAATTGCGGGTCAGCCAGTTGGCTGGAAAGCGCAAGCTCCTCAAATCGCCGTTTGGAGTTGCGGAATTCAATTTCAATCCGCGCCGTGCTGGACAAGGTGAAGAGAGCGCTATGCTCCAAAAAGATCGCATGCTCCTGCAAGTTGTCGCCCTGCAGCCGGAAAAGCTTGCTCGGGGCTGCCAAACCTTGCCGGGAAGCGGTCATAAACTCCTCCGCTATGCGAATAATTTTATCCTGTTTACGGCTTGTCACGTAAGCATCCGTCAGCAGGGCAGGCGTCAACAGTGTGCTGCGGGCGGTCTCATACAAAATATTACTGCCTTCTACTGCAGCAGCAACCTGCGTTCCGGCCGAGATAAACACAGACTCTTTCGTCCCCTCGTTGAGCGCGAAGGTCAGATAACTGGTGGCTGGTCTTGCCGGAAGCAGCGTGACATCGAACATGTTGAGGAACGCAATGAGGTTTTTCGTAGGCACCCGGTTCAAACGTTTGATATTGTCATGAAACATGTCTGCGAACATGAGGAATAACGCTGAACCCGGGTCCGGGTTCTCAGGCGTAAAGCGCCATTCCGGCGTATAATAAGGCGCCATTTCCTTCATCTGCGCTATGAGATCTGGGATATCTCTAGGGTCAATTTTGGGAGGTTGCATCGCTCAGCTCCACCTCCTCTCTTGCACGTATGATCATCGTTTCCGCTGCCTCTTTCTATTTTGAACCTTCATATAAGTAAAAAGGATACACTTGGTTAAACAAGTTATTCGTCGTACGCACCAGATACGAGATGCGAATCATGACTTTCCCCGGATCATCCGCTTCCGGCACAGCCTTCACGTCCACCTCATGGACCCTCGGCTCCCAATTGCGAATCGCTTCCTGGATATTGCTCTCCAGCAGATGCAGGGATGTATCGTCCGTTAAGCCAAAAATAAACTCCTGGACGCCGCAGCCAAAGCCCGGACGCATCACGCGTTCTCCCTGGGTGGTGCCCAAAATAACGCGGATCGCTTCAGCGATGTCTTCCTCATATTCGGACATCCGAATTCGCCCTGTCGCAGGGTCGACTTGAATCGGAAATTTCCAGCCTCGCCCCAAAAATGCTTCCGACATCCGTCCACGCTCCTTGGTTTAGTTGATTTTGACCATACTGCCTTTGATATTAATGATGCCGTCTGACTTCAAATCCAGCGTTGCCCCTGCTTTAAGCGCCATCGTTGCGGAGGCTTCTATGTTAATTTGCGTTGATTTAATTTTGATCTCTTTCGAGCTTTCAATGGCTACATCGCCTTTGGCATTAAGGGTGATTTTGGACGTTTGGCTGACAACCGAAATCTCATTCGCCGATCCGCCTTTGATCAAAATCTTATTATTCCCGCTCTGATCGGCAATTGAAATGCTATCGTCCTTATCCTTCAACTCAATGATTTGACCTTTTTTAGTTTTGATCGTGATGCTCTCGTCACCGCTTTTATCATTGAAAGATAGTTCATGGCCTGAACGCGATTTGATCATCCGCAGATCGTTTTTCTCGGCCGGCGCGGGCGGTTTGTTCTTCGGATTCCACAGCATGCCGATCACGAAAGGCTGACGCAGCTCCCCGAGATGGAAAGCGACTAACACCTCGTCATTCACTTCCGGGATAAAAAGACTGCCCATCTCCTTGCCGCCCATCATCGTGGCAATGCGAACCCAGTCCGTTTCGGTTTCCGTTTCTTGCAGGGGCAGCTTCAGCTTCACACGCCCAAGCTTATCGGGATCGTTATTGTTGGTCACAACCGCGACCATCACACCGCCGATTTTCTGGGAGGCGAAGTTAGCAACACCGCCTAGAGTGATATCGGGAAGTTTGAACATTAGACCGCATTCCCTCCTAACTGAAAGCGCGTCGTATAACCGGAATCATTAATCAAGTGCGTAGCGCCGGTCACATAATAGGGCTGGTCAAACTTTTTGCCTATACCATTAAGCTTGATGTAGCGTCCGGCCCTGATTTCCGGAATGCCGATACATTCTCCTGATCCGCTGATCAGCTTCATTGCCCGTCTATTCAACAAGGCGCTGGCATACGTTTTGGCCTCCTCCACGGAGGTAACATTCGTATAAACATGTTCCACGAAATCCCCTTTGGCTGCGAGGATATCTTTGCCAGTCTTGGAATTACTGCCAAGCTTTGCAATGGTGGCTGATTCTCCTTCGATCACTTTCAGTTCTTTGTTATCCCATGCCCGTACCTTTACGCCAGTAATCTGCTCGGCAAGATTCATGTCGATGGTTAGATTGTTCAGCGTTTTGCCCATTTCCAGTGTCATGACAGGCGACATCTCGGTTAACGGCTTGCGGAAATACAAGTTCTTGCCTACAACAAAGAAATCATAATTAACCAAATTAGCTAAGTTTTGAATAAAATGAAAGTCATTGATCTGGCTTTGCGCAATCACGGGATATTCCGTCGTCGTCGCATCAACATGAACTTTGGCTCCATACGTTTTGGCGATTTCCTCCACGATATCGCTATATTTCTTTTTGTTCCACGAGCGGGACTTCGTCCCCTTCATCATCAAATACGACAAATCCATCCCTCGTACAATGAGACCGGGCGAGCCGTCCTCGGGGAAATCAACAACGACGGATGTGATAAATCCAGTAAAAACCGGTGTAAATTTATCCACATAACCAAGACTGATATCGATGGCTTTCCCTAATGTAAAATCCGTTATCCACTGAAAATCATTGTTCGTCACATCGTAAGCGTTCGTAATTCGGAATGAAAAAGAATCCGCCGTTCCATCAATCGAAGTTTCCACACGTATCGTGGATATGGCTACATTATCAGAAAGTTTCGTCCCATCAACTGTAATTAAATAAGCCGGCGCGAAAAACTCTTTATATTTCTTAGCTAATTCATCATAGGTGAATGTACTGGATTCCAAGCTTAGTGTCGCCATCGGATCAGTCCAATCTTGGGACTGCAATGCGTCGTCCCGTTACAACTTTTAGTGGATTATCAATCTGATTGGCTTTGGCAATTTCCCGCCATAAGCTCGGATCTTCATATTCATGGGCGGCAATCATCCATAGCTGCTCCCCTTGCTTCAACATCTTCTGCTTCGTTCGGTCCGCCGAGTGGCGGGGAATGGTCTGCAGCTGCTCTTTCTTCGTATGCCAGGAGCGAAAGGTAACCTTCAGCTTGGCACGAACCGGTACTCCCGTATCGAGGAACATGGTGAATTGTTGATTCACCTTTTCGACAACCCCCTTGAAGTCCAGAGATCCCCAGACAAACCGGCAAATCGGAGGCGCATGCAGTTCCTTCTCTACATCCAGCAGACCGGATATTTTCTTCGTATATTCACGGACATCAGTACCTTTTTCGTAGGTGTCAAAATAAAAATCCATGGAGAGCGTGGTCGTCCCACCGCTTACGAATTGGCCAATAGGCATGGACAGACCTGGCACCGTATTCCAAGAATAGCTGTTGCTCGTATCAAGGGTATACTCACCCGGATTAAACAAAACTTGCACATTCTCTTTGCTGTTTCCCTTGTCTACGATAATCATGGCTTTCTTGAGTGCCACAGGTGTCAGTCCTTTCCTCTTCTTCTATGTAAACCGTTATGTTAAAAAGTTAAAGTCCACGCCGCTGCTGCTCGAACCTCATTCTTTTCTCGATTTCGCGGAATACTTTATCCGCAATCTTCGTGACATCCAGCTGCGGAATCTGCTTCACCAGCTCCTGCAGCTGCTCGCTAGTCAGCTCCGGCGGCGCTTGTGGAACCGGCGCCGCCGGGGTTTGGGCCTCGTCTGCGCTCGCTTTGGTGCGCAGCCAGTCCATCTCCAGCGGGGCATCCGCCAACGCGCTGTTCGGTACAGGAGCCGCTGGAGCGTGCTTGTGCTCCAGCGTTGGTTGCTGCGAGGCCAGGTGCTCCTGCCTCGCGGATGCGATGCTGCTGCCTATGTTAGGCAGCAGCATGCTTGGCGCGCCCGCTTGCGGGGCGCCGGTGGTGCCGGCGGCGGCTCTGCCTATGGCAGCCGCCTGCGTGAAGCTGCCCGTCCCGTGGGC
>NZ_BILW01000055.1 GCF_004000765.1 Paenibacillus chondroitinus NBRC 15376
GTGTTGGTGTTGGTGTTGGTGTTGCTATTGCTATTGCTATTGCTATTGCTATTGCTATTGCTATTGCTATTGCTATTGCCATCTACGTTGCTAGTCATTGTAAAGCTAGACTGAGCAGGCAATGCAACGCCATCGCCGCCCGCTTTCACCACATAGGTTCCTCTCGTGGTATCCAGCGTTTTATACTGAAAACGGAAACTCCCGCTTGCGTCACTTTGCGTTTGATTCATCCAGTCCATGTTTCCTGCGGGATCCGTAACCGTAACGGTGACAAGCCTGCCCTCACCTGTACTAATTTGGCCATTTATGGTCACCATCTGAGTCTCTTGATTGATCACAGCAGAAAGTCCGCTAATGCTCGCTTCATCGGAAGCCGCATAACCTGGGCTCACACCAGATATGCTCAAGACAAACAGCGCTGCTGCTGAGAAAAAATGTTTATACACGACGCTTCGCCCCTCTTTATTGAATTTCATAAACGCTGGACAACGGTTGCAAGAGGCTACTGTTGAAAGACGCTCCATCCCATACAAATGTCCGAACTTTATATCCGGCAAGCTCAGAAGGAAGCTTGAAGCCGGAATGAAGCATCTTCATCGCTCCCGGGGCGATCTTTTCCGAGGTATAAGAAATGTCCTTCATGCTGCCATTGGAATCATACAAAGCTACAATCAACATAACATCTTTCGATAACACCAGATGGTTAGTGACACTCGCACTTGCATCGAGCCATTCGTTCGGACGCAAAACCGTTGCGTTGGCCGTAGAACCGACCGTGAAACTGGTGTTCACGCCAAACTGAGGCAGAACGGTAACAGTTGCTGTGGCCTGCAAATCCGTTCCCGCCACGGTGCCGTACACCTGAAACGCTCCTGGTTTGGAATATTCAGAGGAATCCAGATTGTTCCACACAACCGGAACCTGCACCGTCGTTTGATCGCTATATACAGCGGTTACAACACTTGGCAGCACCGGGGAGACCCCGGCAGTCGTAGTAATAGCGATAGGTTCAACACCCACCACTTCCTGTCCTGGAAGCGTGGGTACGATCATGTCGTCGTCCTTTTGATAGGCCTGTTCAGCGGTTTCGATCAACAATTGCGGTCCTAGGCTGCCTTTTTCCCTGGAATAATAATAGTGTGAAAGATTATTCGCTGTAAGCGAGGAAATACCCAAACTGAGTTTCTTATCCCCGGCAAGCTCAGCTAAGACCTGAGAAGTTACGTCAATATCCACAAATTGTTGGGCAGGAGGCATCTCCCACGTGCCCAGATCAGCGCCTGTGGTTGGCCTGTTCGTGTAATTCATTGTGGCTTCTCCCCAAGTGTCATCGCTTACAAACTGAACTTTGTCTGTGAAAGTCCCGCCAACAATAGAGGATGTAAGACGAAGTTTAGCCGATGTTATATTGTTGGGTACGCTTGATAAATTGAAGCGAACAAACGTCTGGCGTGGAACAAATTCCGAATTCCTCACCTCAAGATTGGTATTTTTACCATAGTTCGCCGTTGGTACGCTTGCACTCACCATCGTATCTGCCTCTGCGCCAATGGTTCTACCCGCAGCCTTTTTCGTATAAACCACAATCTTCGGTTTGCCGCCACCATTCTCCCTAGAATAATAATAGTGAGAAACGTTGTTGGTCGTTTGTGACGTGATAACCAGACTTAACTGCTTATCGCCGGCAAGTTCGGTGTTATAGGCAGAGCTAATATCTACATCCACGGAATTTTCTGCCGATGGCATGCTCCATGTTCCTAGTACAGCCCCTCCCGCAGGCTTGTTTGTATAGGTCAGCGAAGTTTCCCCCCAAGAATCATCCTGTACAAACTGCGCTTGATCGGTAAAAGTTCCCGCTGAAGCCGATGTCAGCTTCAGTTTCGCCGCAAAGGCATTTGAATCTGCCGGCACATTGCCTAAATCAAATCGTAAGTACGAATGGCGGTAAACACTTGAACTCGTTGAGTTCCTTACCTCCAATTTTTTACCTGTTCCATAGTTGATCGCTGGATTTCCTGCCCACACATACGCATCTGCGGTCACATCTAGTTCAAAAAAATCAGGACGGCCTAACGTGTGGTTGTTGATCCGATACTGATCGTTACTTGGACTGTTCATCACTAATTTTCCAATATCCGATAAGCCAGGAGCTCCTGTTTGAAACGCAAAATGGTCCGCAATCTGAACTTCCGGTTTGCCCCGGGGTGCGATATACACGTTATAGGTTTTCGTATCCAAATCGGCAAGTAATGTGACATGATAAAGCTCATTGGCTTGATAGTTCAGCCTGACATTTTGCCCATAAGCATTGCCATTACGAACATCGAAATAACCATCGGCATTCAATCGGAGAATCATCGGCAAAGCAGACTCGCTGTTCACGACGGACGATTGTCCTGTATAGCCGATTATACCCCCAATTTGGTTAGCTGTCGGCAGCAGATCGAATTCAATGGATTGAACCCCGGAATGTCCCGCTCCCAAATCAATGCTATTTGAATAACCGGTTGAAGATGACCATGACGGTACGCCGACCGCATAAATATACCCACCGGAAGCCGTAAAGTTGGAAATCGGACTGCCATTCAATTTCACCGCAGTAATGCCGGAAGCTCGTATCGCAATGGCCGAAGCGGCATTAGGATCATTGGCGGCGACCAGATTCGATCCGCTAATTTCCAGAGTCGAACCTTTCCAATCAACGGCAATATCGGTTACCGGCATTTTGGATGCAATCACATTTGCTCCATTTTGCGCCAGCGTCGATCCTGACTTCAGGATGGTTGATTGGACCTTACCGCTGCCCGTCTTTTCGATATAGGCCACTTTCCCGTCAAATGAAAAGGCATCGAAGTTACGTCTGAACTGCGGATTTTCTTCGTGAGACACATAATAATAACCCGAAGTTCCAGTCTCTCCAATGTTGTCAATCTTCAACGAGCTGGCTACCGTAGTAGGTACAGACAGGGCTATACGATTGACTTTGATGTCGCGATTTTCTCCGCTGGCTGTCGGATACAAAACCGTGTCAAAAGTCGTGTCCCCGGACACGTTTTTCGTATACGAAGCATAGGTAGCGTCGGACACGGAATAAAAAGCGTTCGAATAATAACCATGATCAAGTGTAGCCGTAACTTGCCCAGGATCGGCAGGAACGACTTGGATATCCCCGTAAGTGTCGTTAAAGACGGTGCTTACTTTTTTCGTTGACGCATCTAGCTTCGGACTCGCTGCAGGCAAAAAGTGCCAAGTTTGCTGGTACTTGTTCGTTCCGGCAGGCGCTTGCACAACATCGGAAACAATCGAGAAGGATGATTTGAGAAAAAGGGTGTCACGTGAATACTTGAAGCCAGGCACATTTTGGGTAACACCCGTAACAAAGTTGAACTTGCTATTATCCGTCCAGTCTTGAAACCAGCCTTCCGACAAATTTTGCGGCGTATCGTTGATTTCAATCGTATTGTGCGACTCCGTCGAGAATCGCAGCCAGTTGGAAATCGGATCATCACTGTAGGAATATGCACCGGGATCGACCAATAAAGGTCTGCCATACGCATAATAGGAGATCGCGTTATCATCGGGATGCCTGTGCGGCGCTGCCTGTTTCACGTTCGTAAACAAGAAGCGGTCATTTGGCGACCAGCCACTGCGCATTGCAGCAATTTTACTGTCCGGATACAGAATGGACGTGTAGGAAGGCATGGTTCCTTCCGCTCCCGCAGTTCCTACATAACGTAAGGCGTCATCGTTAGTAAGCTCACCTATTTGCTTAATCGTACCTTTGAGGTCCGTATACTGACTGTCACCAAGGCTGACGGAATAGCCGCCCGGATACGAAATATCGGCCAAGTATTTGCCTAAATGGTTCAAATTGCTATCAAATGCTCCTTGGAAAGGCACATTATTCATCATTCCGAGCTGTTTGATGGCAATCATGGGAGCGGTTGTTACTGTCGTATAGGTATCGCTGGACTCCATGTACGAGCCATCTTTATAAATTAGTGTCGTCATTAAAAAGTCATATCGCGAGTAAGCCGTCGGCAGCCAGGTCGCAGAATCGGTAAACTCAGGGAAGTAGATACCAAGGGTGTATAACCCCTCTGTTTCAACTGTTCCATGGTTGCCATCGGGACTAAACCCGCCAGGCGTATTTAAGTAATCCCCTATTTTCCAAAACGTTTTCAATAAATCTGTATTGGCCTCAGCACTCATGGAGGAACTCTCTCTTAACACATGATAAGCTTTCACCCAAGTGGAGGCCCGAATGCCCGTATCAAAATTTCTGGGAAATGACCCTGCGCCAGACACGCTCGTAGAGGCATCGCCATCAACGATAAAATCGATCAAATAGTCGATATATTTCGCCGCATACGTTTCATTCCCCGTGTTCATGTATTCCGCTAAAAGAGGACTAAGCCAATAGAATCGGGTAATTTGGTAATGGTATTCGATGTCTGCAATGGTTGGCGCAGGACCCGCCCAGTCCGTACCCGAAGGCGACCCTTGCCATGAAAATGTTTTACCATTATGGTTGGCATAAGTGAGCGTATTCTCATCCCATGCGGTATCGCCCGATTTATAAATCATCACATCAACATTTTCATTTAGCTCTGCTTTCCCGGATAATTTAAGAGTTGCCGCCGTAACCGTTCCCTTAATCGATGATAAATCAAAATTCAGATAAGCTTTACGTGTATTGGAGTCATAAGGAGCACCGGATTCCTGAACCTGAAGCAATGGCTCGCCGGCATGAATAACTGTATCATTCCCCCGAATGTAGGTATCCTTCGTAGACGTCAGGTTCACTATATGATCACCCGTTGCATCCGCATATTGGATCTCGAGCGTAGGACGGCATTGTGTAAGCGATGTTTGCGAGCAATCCTGCTCACGGCTGTAAATGTTCGCTCGGTTCGTGCCCTTGTAGCGTCCCATCAGCATGAAGCTGAGATTTGATCCGATCGCGCCTTGTACCGTTGAACGCATATCCAAATTGTACGTTTTGAATGCAGGCTCAATTGTAAACGTATTCAAATAAAATTCTTTTAAAGGCGTTGCAATCTGATCCATCAAGAGAGGCACCATGGTTGGATTTGGAGCAAAATCAGTCGGAATCGTTCGGGTTGTTCGATTTTTATAATAGTCGAGCAAATCCGATTTCGCCTGAACGTAATTGCCAATCTTTACATCGGATTGCACGGCACTCAGCCCTGGAAAACCGTCGTAGTTCAGTTTGCCTGGCGTCGTCCATCGTTGCCCTGCTTGATCCCAAACCCCAAAGAAGGATGCGTCTGACATATTGCTCGCCCCAGAGGAAGCGCTTACAGATATTGGATGAATAAATAACGATAAAAATACTTGAGCAAAAACGAATAGAGCAACAAGTAAACATGAACCCTTTTTTCTCTGTGTTGTCCATAAATTTCTCATCATGTTACCTCCCTGTCATACGGATATTGACCGTTCTTTCACTACCTGCGCTGGATGGGTTATTGCAACAATAACGCCATCCAACGAGGTTATAAACTTCTTTTGTTTTACCATTACATGCCTTATTTGATCAAGTGGAGCTAATTACCATATCTTTATCTTTAATGGCAACCTGATAACGCTCTCCATAACCGAATTCGTAAATGCCATCCATCACCTCCTTTATTTGCACGTCAGGCGCCGTCTCCCCATTATAAGGAACAAGTACCGTCAAGAAAGTCTTCGATCCGTTATAGCTGCCCTCAAATTTAACTCTCGTAGAAGGTCTGGCAACATCATTCATGTCCGAAAGTCTTCCAGGCAAAAATGCCAACTGCCCCTGCTCACTTGTAAAAATGGCCAGATTAGCCATATCGCTTGTTGCTACTACGCCGCCTGCCTCTTCCTTCACATCCGTGAAATCGAGATGAAAATAGCGCTGCACCTTATGCTGCTCCAACCCCTCTACCCGATCGGCAATGACAACAAACTTGTTTTGTACGAGAGAAATATGGCGATGATGGACAATCGGCACATAATTTAGATGGTAAGCGCTTGCGAGCTGATAAAAACCTCTATTTTCCACATTGTATATCTCTCCTTTTTCTTGCGGACCATAGTCCCAGGAGCCTCTATAGGCAAAGTGATCACGGTCATCGATGAGCAGCGTGGAATGATAGTTCGAGCTTTTGAACTGCTTGCGATCTTCATCCTCCCTGAAGCAAAAAAGACCGGGATCGCAAACCATCTCCTTGCCTAACGCCGTAAAATCAAAACTCATAAGATCGATATGGGCATGAAAGTTTTGAATCGGGCTGCGGCAAGTAAACAGAAAGCTAAGCGCCTCGCGATCCCAACCACTGCGGATAATCGCTTGATGAAGTGTGCGATTCCAGAAGGTGGTTTGCTTATCGCATACATATTCCTTTCCTTTTAGGGCATGCAAATCGCTGACGAAGCGCTGTACATCTAAGGCACGCCATACATGCCTGCTGGCCTCCTGCATAATCTCGTCTGTACTCATCAAGTTGGCAGCAAGCCCCAACCAAGTCATGTCGTCTAAAGCAAAATAGCCATATACGCCGCCCATAATCGCAAGATTATTCGCATGCGAGTCACCCACAGGCACGCATTTTCCTGTCGGCCTCAGTGAATAAATCGAGTAATCCAGATTTTTCTTATAGCGCTCCATATAGGATTCCGAGAATTGGAAACCAAAACGCTTAGCCAGCACAACGGCAAGACCAAACCAGAACATGCAGCCATTATGATAGGATGGACAGCCTTCTATCTGTCCGCCATCCTCCGTCAGTTGGGCGAAGCAGCACTTCTCGATAGCATCAATCGCGAATTCCCGCCATTCGTCCGCTTCCTTCAGCTCGGGAAAATAAAGCGCCGTGGTCAATATCCCCAAACATTCCATCAGATAATGGTTATGATCCGCTTTGGGCCATAGCTGTGGCGATACATGACGCAAGATTTTGATCTGCTTATAGACGGCAGTTACATACTGCTCCAACACTTCTTCCGTAAACAGCTCGGAATGTCCGAGATGCTCCAATACAAGCGGCCAAGTCTTGTAGCTGCGAATGCCCAGCTCAAGCGCCCGAAGCGGATGGCATTCCGAGTAATAGCTGAGCGGCAAATCGATCATATCCTCCGTCATTTTCACCGTGTCGATCCAATCCAGCATCTCTTCAATCACTTTGCGGCCGTACTTCTCGTTTTTCGTTAAAGAATAAGCTTCCAATAAGTCCTGCCAATCCGTCATGCGGTTCAGCTGCCACAAATACTCGTTATCATTATGTCTGCGTTCCAGCCATCGAGGCGGATTGCCCACAAATTCTCTTACGCCGCCAGTACCGGGAAGCATCAGCATGCCCTGATAAGCAAGCTCCGCCTTAGCTATCGTCTGCTGCACAGATTCAGGCATATGACTGGAAATATAGGCACTCTTTACGTCCATTCTCTCTAAACGGGCACGCACATTTCCTAAAAGCTCCGTTGTCGAAATCGGCTCTTTCAGCCATTTTTGTATGCTCATTACTTCATCTCCATCTCCCTTTATCAGCCTTTCAAAGCTCCGACCATGACTCCCTTAACGAAATATTTGGAAACAATCGGATAAAAGAACAGGATGGGCAAAGTTGCAACCATAATCGTTGCATACTTGATCGTTTCAGCAATTTGGAAGCCCTGATCTGAACCGGATCCAGCTGTCATGCTTTCCGTCGAATTGGCAAGCAAAATTTCGCGTAATATGAGCTGCAGCGGGAATAAATCCCTGTCCTTTAAGAAAATCGAGGCATAAAACCATCCATTCCATTTTTCAACGGCATAAAACATAATCATAACCGCAATGACCGGCATGGATAATGGGATGATAATCCGAAACAAGATGATAAAATGATTGGCTCCATCTATTTTCGCCGACTCTTCCAAACTATCCGGGATAGCCATGAAAGAAGTTCTCATAATAATCAAATTAAAGGTGCTGATCGCAAAAGGAAGCACAAGCGACAATAAAGAATTGTAGAGTCCGACTCCTTTAACGATCAAATACAGAGGAATCAAGCCGCCTTGAAAAAACATCGTTAACAAAATAATGAAAATGAACGCACGATTCCATAATACGTTTTTTCGCGATAATACATAAGCACCAAGAGAAGTTAGGAGCAGATTGATAAATACTCCCAAAACAATAATGATGAACGTGTTGCTGTAACCCGTTAAAATGCTGGCATTGGTTAATACTCGCTTGTAAGCCTCGAAATTAATACCATATGGCTTCAGAAGCAAGCCTTTATGCGCCATCAGGGAGCTCGCATCGCTAATTGAGGCCAACGCTACATAAACCAAGGGATATAAGGTAACTAGAACTAGCCCAATCATGATTACCACTATAAACGCATCAAACACCTTTTCAGACTGACTCACCTTGTTCATTTCGTCCCTCTCTCCTTACCACAATCCGTTTTTACTGATTTTACGGCTAAGCTGATTAGCTGCTACTAATAAAATCAAGTTAATGACGGAATTGAATAGTCCAACGGAAGCACTGAATCCCCAGTTAAATTCCAATAAACCTTTGCGATAGACGTAGGATGAAATCACATCGGCCGTGCTGTAAGTAACCGGATTATACAGCAAAATAATTTTCTCAAAACCGACATTCAGCAAATGGCCCATTCTCAAAATGAACATAATGGCAATTGTCGGCGCAATTCCTGGCAACGTAATATATAGAATCTGCTTCCAACGGCTTGCTCCGTCGATTTTGGCAGCTTCGTACTGCTCTTGATCGATTCCCATTAAAGCAGCCATGTAAATAATCGATTCCCAGCCAACTTTTTGCCAAATCTCAGAGAGCACATAAATCGAGCGGAAATACTCCGGCTTTTGCAGTAAAGCCTGCCCGTCACCGCCAAAGCTAGCCATAAGTGAGTTAATTACACCACCACTGTTGGTGAAATCCGTAATGATTCCGCAAATGACGACCATCGAAATAAAATGCGGCATGTAGGAAACCGACTGTACAAACCTGCTGAAAATCTTATTTTTCAACTCATTCATTAGCAAAGCTAACAAGATTGGGGCAGGGAATTCAAAAAGAATGGAATACAGGCTAAGGACGAGGGTATTCTTAAGAATTCGCCAGAAATAAAAACTGTTGATAAAATCCTTGAAGTTCTGCAAGCCAACCCAATCGCTCGCCAAAATTCCTTTCATGGGAGAGAAATCCTTAAAAGCAATAATAGCTCCATACATGGGCGCATAATGAAAGACAGCGTAGTAGATAAGCACGGGAAGCATCATCAGATATAAGGACTTATTCAGAAGAAAATCCTTCACGAATAGATCTCTTTTAGAAGTCATAAGGTTTCCTTCTTTCAAATCGTTTATAGAAAGGGAAGGACTAAACCTTCCCATCTTATCAAATCATTAATTATCGCTTGTTGTAGCGATCCAATGCCGCTTTTTGAATCTCAATCGCTCTGTTAATATTTAACGTTTGCAGCTTGGATAAGTATTTGTCGTATTCTTCAAGTGGTGCAGCTCCAAGAATGATTTTTAGCGATGTTTCATCCACCAAGGCATTCACTTCGTTCATAATTTTAGCTAACTCCGTGCTTTCTTGCGGTGAAGCCGTGATTGGAGGAAGCATATACTTCGCTGCATCTGTTTGCTGCCATGCAACGATCGCGTCTTTTTGCTGCTTCATCGTATAGTACTGCTCGAGATATCGTGGATCCTGAACGAAAGGTCCGCTTGTATTTCCTCTAATGTAGAGGCCCATTGCTTGCGCAAGGGATAACTTCTCAGGATTGTTCATCAGCAGATCCGTATATTTCGGATACCCGTTATCCATTTTGTAGCTGACACCCTCCGTGCCGAAGTTAAAAAAGTTATGTCCTTCTTCACTATAGCCGTAGTCGAGGAATTTGGCGGCAAGCTCTACATTTTTGCTCGTTCCTGTAATCGCAATCATGCCACTTGGCTCAGAGCCAAATGCAAAGCTTTTTTGACCGAATTTCGGTTTATCGCCTTTGTTCAGAACTGGATATGGAGCTGCAACAAGATTATATTTAGGATCTTTGCCTTGGACAGCGCCTAACCATTTCCCCATACCGCTTCCAGCAGCACCAATCGAGGCACCGGATTTACCGGATGTCATATTAGCATCCTGCGCTTTAATATCTACAGTCGCGATGTTTTTATCAAGCAGGCCTTCGGCATACCATTTACGCATCGTAGCAAGGAAATCCTTATATGAAGGCTGGGCCGGACCATACTTCACTTGGCCGTTATCCACATAGAAGGAACGGTTAATTCCGTAAGCTCCTATGAATGCTCCATTGTTTAGATCGTTCAATCCCCGGAATGTAAGAGGAGCCTCCATCCCTTTTTTCTCTTTGAATGCTTTCAATACCGTATACCACTCATCCATCGTGGTCGGAACTTGAAGGCCCAGCTCGGTTAAATAGTCTTGTCTCAGCATAGGCCCTTGGAAGACCATCAGAGACTCATCCCCACGAACGAACGGGAAGGCATAGTAACTTCCGTTGTCTGTTTTCACCATTTTGTCGACTTCAGGATGCTCTTTTAAATATTTCTTCAAGTTAGGGGCGTACTTATCAATGACATCATTGAGTTTCATAATAACGCCATCTTTGATTGCTTTTTCAGGACCGCCAGGAAAGTTTGTCTTCCAATTATATTCGATCATGTCCGGCAAATCGCCCGAAGACAGCATGACGTTTAATTGCTCTTTTTCTTGACCCGCAACCGGATTTTGAAAATTGACGCCAACTCCCGTTTTCTTCTGCCACTCCTGATAAAAAGGAATATCATTCACGTTAGGCTTAATCTGTAAAATCGGCGTATAATCCGCTGTCCATAACGAGAGCTTCGTGTCGCTTTTCAGCGGATACGATATGGCGGTTTGTTCAACTGGAGCGCTCGATGATGGAGTCGATTGTTTATCCGTTTTGTCACTGCATGCGATTGCAAGTGAACTTAGCATGATGATGGATAAGGTGCTTGATATCAGTTTTACTTTCTTCTTCATCTGTGTTTACCTCCCTATAATATGTACGATGTCGGGCAGCTTCCCTTTCGCCTCTTTATTATGCTTTTGTTAACCCGATTTGAATATCTTAAAATCCTCCAACGACATCAAAAAAAACATAAAATCGATCTGAAATTTGTACAATCGCATATTAAATTTGTGATTTCCCCGGTTAAAAAGGAAAAAAGACCGCTTTGCAGCAGCCTTTGACCTCAACTTTGACCTTGGGGAACTACAGGACGCTATTTCTGTAAAACGAGCCCCTTTACGTACGGAAGGGGAACTATGTTCCTTTATTTCAACGGATTTGGTTGAAAGTCCGCCCAAAACATAGAAATAAAGCCCTATAGTTCCCCATGAATTTGAAAACGGACCGATTGGGCAGAAATAACGCCCTCAGATTCCGTCTCAATTATTTCAAATACATCTCTTTATATTTGCCCGGCGTAACGCCTTCATACTTTTTAAATATCCGGATCAATGCGTTGACATCGCTGAAGCCGACAAGACTTGATATTTCATTCAAGGTAATGTTCTGATTCTCGATCAATTCCTTGGCTTTCATAATACGAACTTTATTGATGTAATCGAGAAGCCCTTCTCCTGTCTGCTCTCTGAATAATTTGGATAAATAGGTTGATTTCATCTCAAACCGTAAACCGATCATCGAGATATTCATATCCGCATCGTGATAATTTTCTTGAATAAAACTGACAATGTTTTGTGCTAATGTCTCCAAATCTTGATGCCTGATCTGAATCAACGTTGATTTTCTTTTGGCCAAGTTGTTACTGCATACTTCTTTCAGCATCTCTGTGAGCTGTTCATGCATATCCTGCATGGTTTCGCATGCGGTCAGCTTCTCGATCTCTTTCAGGCTGCCGCCAGACGATTCTTCCTGGGTATCGCCAATTTCATGAAGCGCCTTCACCATCGTGCTTACCAAATCAAACATCAGACAGCGGGCTAGCGGTAATGAAATCTGATTGATTTTCAAATTCCTGTCCACGATGGTATCCAGCGTTTCCTTTGCCCTGTCATATTCGCCAATTTTCAAAAAGTTAATGAGCTGCTGTTCCACCTGCAACGGGTAATAATACCCTTGGGGGATTTCATTCAGTGCCTCACTTTGAATTTCATGAAAAGAAATTATTTCTTTTCGGCCCATAATAAGTTTATATTCCATCGCATCAACAGACTCTTTGTAGGCAATCGAGAGATCGACAATGGACGTGTGAATATTACTGATCGAAACCGTTAGATCAATTTGAAATTTCGTTTTCAAAAATTGCTGCGCTTCTTCGGTCATCTGCCGTAGTTCGGCCAAACTGCCTGCTTGCCCCGTGTCACGGAAATTGATGATACAGGCGAGCATGTCATCGATCTCCGTCATATAACCAATATGCTTCGCGTTCATGATATCCTCAACAACATTTGAAACGATAAACTGAAGCAGTTTGGCCTTTTCATGATCACTTTTCCCACTGATGCTCGAAAAAAACAGCTCATTTGCCTCTACATAAAACAAAAGCACGGCAAATTGATCACTGTCAAAGTGCATTTCGAATGCAGGTAACGCATCCTCGATCGGGATTTGGTTGTCGACCCTGCCTTTTAACAGCCTGTTCATAAAATTGGATCGCAGCAAATGATTTTGCTGTTTGAGACGAATGTTGGCTTGCTCTTTTTCATTTACTGTATTGGAAATCATGTGCTGGATAAATTGAAATTCGTTGCTCCCGTCATTTAATTGTTCATTCGACTCACTTTTGAAAGTAAGAATTAATTGCCTGATCGGGTTGTAATTTTTTTTCAAAAAGAAGAAAGTTAACAAACTTCCCCCGAGTATACTCAGAACGATGCTAATATAAGTAATCCATCTCACATTATTCGCTTTTTGCCACACTAGAGCGCTAGGCATGATGGTTACAAATTTGAGATTCGTTTTCTTGGAGGAAATATAATAAAACACGGAGTCTTGTCCATTGTAGGTTTCATGGAAGAAGCCTTGATCATCAGAAGCAAACTGATTCGTCAATACCGGTTGCTGATTGGTTTCCAAAGAAGAGAGCAGAATCTGGTTCTCTTTATTCAAAACCAACACTTCGCCTCCATTGAACAATTGAACGTTCTGAAGGGCCGTTAATAACTTGGATTCGTCTACAAGAATCACAACCGCTCCCTCTGGTTTCGTATCCGTGTTCGACGCAAAATAACTAATATGGGCTATGGACTGATGCATGCTGCCGCTCAAGCTTCTGTAAACCATTGGAACAAAAGATGGCTCTTTTCTCGAAGTCAACATAAGCTGAAATCAGGGCTGTTATGGACTTGCTCGTACACATCTTTGCCGCTTCGTACTAACCCCGGCATGAGGCCGGTATCTCCCATCGAGTAATACACATAGAAATCAGTAATTTGAGGATAGAACGTTTTATACAGCTTAAAATCCATCGCCACTTGATATAGGGAATACTGGTAGTCGTCCCGATTCAGTTTGTTCGTATACATAAGATCTTGAATCTTGGCGTTCCAGGTAATTTCGGTATTCAGTCGTAAAACGCTCTCAAATTCATTGTCCATAATCTCCCGAACTTGTTTCAATAGCGCATCATTAGCCCTATGGATTTCATCTTCCAGAGCCGCGTTCGATTCACGATATACAAACACACCAATTAGAATCGGCAGGAGTAAAATGGCAACGTAAGAAAATAGCCAGGTTAAGATAACGCTTCGTCTTTTCATCCAAATACTGTTTAGCACGATGTTAGCCCCCATCTATATTTCCAAACAAGAAAATGTGTAGTTCCATGGTACACTACCTCATCTTAGTTTGAATAGAGCCAATATTTTTTTCTTCGCCATCCATTCAAAGCAAAAGACAACCACAAGGGTTGTCTTTTCCAAGTATTTATTTGCTTATCTTGGCATCCAGCATTTTGCTAATCATAGCGGCTGCCTCTTCTCTAGTAATCTGTGCCTCCGAATGAAGCGAGCCGTCCGGGTATCCGCTGATGACACCTAGCTTCACAAGCATTGACACATACGGCTTGGCCCAGCCGGGGATAGCTTCAGCATCGGTGAAGGCATCCTCTGCACCACCCGCAGCATCTGTATCCACCTTCATCATGCGGCCGATGATCGCAATGGCCTCCGCTCTGGATATCGGTACCGTAGGGTCCAGATATCGTTTCTCATCTTTCGTCGTGCCTCCGAGCCATCCTTGTTCAATGGCCGCTGTGACATAAGGCTTAGCCCACGCAGCGACAAGCTCTTGATCCACGAACTCAGGTGAGATCTCGTGTGAGGTGGAGACGGACGTTGCGCCCTCGGCACCAACGGCGATTTTGGCAAACTCTTGCCGCGTAATGGAACGATCTGGTTCAAAGGCTAAACCATTACCGGAAGGAACGCCATTCACTATACCCATGGAAGCTAATCTGTACACCATATCATGGGACCAATGCGCTTCAGGCATATCCTCGAACACCGGCAAATCACCGTTATACATTAAGGCATATTTGCTAAAATGCGGCAACGAAGCGGTTATCGTGCCTGCTGCCGGGTCTACGCGACCACCGACATATTCCCACTTATGCGTCTGTTCATTATACCAGTATATCGCCGCTCGACTTGGATCCTGAAGTTCTTCCAGACTATAGCGAACAGTCAGTTCCGCCGGCTTTTGAAGCACCGTAGGTTTATCGAACTTAAACTCATAAATGTCGCCAATCACTTTCAGACGACCCACCTCATATTTCTTCGGATCCCGCACGGCTCCAATGCCCAGTCCAACGCTTTCCTGAAGCGGCTGAGCCGGTATGCGAATGACGGCACGATTGCGAATCTTAACGACACTTTCCTGATTATTGGTAAGAATGGCTGACGTAATGTAATCAACGCCCTGCTCTTGCTCAATCAACCTTTGCAGAATTTTTTGCAGCGTATCTTTTACAGGTGAATCTGTGGACTCGCTGCCACTGCCATTGCCATCGCCATGCTCGGACCCACCGGACGTTGGCGGCACGTACCAATCATCGTATTGAACAGGCGGAGTCTCCGGCGCTCCACGCGGTTTGGTTACTTTTACAGCCATCGTATCCTCAAAAGCAAAATCTCCCGCCACCGAATAGGAAGCTTTAATGACCATATCGCCTTCATATTCAGCCTGCAAGCGTCCCTGCTCTGAAATGTCCCCATTCGTATCCCCCAAGAGGACGCTCCACTTCACACTGTTAGGATCAATGCTGAACGATTTGCCTTCTTTATCTGTCCCTATGAGTTCCAACGACTGTTCGCTGCCCGCTTCTAGCTGCAACACACCGTCAATCATCAGTCCCTCTTTCGCACGCAGCTCCACTTTGGTTAGTGAGCTCAGTTGACTATTGACAACTTCGGCATTCAGCATGTTTTCATTCCCTGCGATATCTTTCGCGGTAACAACGATAGGCTTGGACAAGTAGCCCTCCATAGGTATCGATTTCTCAAAGGCGCCACTCGTCTGAACGTCAATTGGCTCCTCATTTATCGTTACCGTACTGCCCGGCTCCGCCATCCCTTTCACGATAACCGCTTGCTGGTCAGACGTGGTGCGTGCACTTTCCACTTTTAAATCAGGCACAGTCGTATCCGAAATCACACGAACGCTGGAAGCCGTGATATCGCCTTGCGCATTCGTCGAGAATAATTGGATGACGTTCTCCCCTTCATTTAACGAAATGGATCGTTCCCAATCGGCCCCTGATTGCCCTTCTTGCTTCACGTTATTTACAATGACGTCGGATGATACGGCTTGATCCGCTTGCATATGCAAGAGCGTACTATTTTCATTCGTGATATAGGTTGTCGTTCCAGCCTGCGAATACGTATTGGTAATGGGCTCATGATTGGCATGAAACACCGACAATTGTATATGGGCAGGTTGTGGTTCCGGTAAAAGGACCGCATCCGTAACCGCAGGCTCGCTGTAGACTTTGACGCCGTCAACTAATTTGTAAGCGCCGATGGACACTTTGTAAGAGGAGCCTGGCAGCATACCGACTTTTTCACCGGCTTCGTTACGCAATGTCCCTCCGATATTCGCCTTGTGAACATCGCCAGCCAGTTCAATGACACCCAAGCTAGGTATAGCCTTCCCATTCTCGTCCAACACTTGTACCGTGTATCCATCTACCGCTTGCTCATTCCAGGAAAGCTCGAACAGTCCATTGCCTGCCGGGCGCAAGTGAACCTGACCTGGAGAAGCCGGTTGATGCGGATTCACCAGGTACAGCGGTTGGCTGCTGTATTTGCTGGTTACATTCGAATCGCCCTGTGACAAAACTGCCTTCACATAATACGTACCGGTAGGCGTCGAGTTCGGCAAAACGATTTGCGCAGAACCTGCGGAAACGTCAAGGTCTTGAACAAGCAGACTACCAGGGTCATTCTCATTGTTAGTGCTAAGGAATAAGGATACCTTTTCATTCGTCGTATGATCACTTTGCCAATTCACCGATATCTGCTGCGGATTCGTGGCATCCGGTTGTTGGACATCGACGGTGGTGAATGTTGGAGGTACGGTAACATTTTCAAGTGTCCACTCCAGTTCACGATCTGTCGTTACACGCCAAGTCCCGGCCATGGGATGCTTCATCGAGATCAAAACGCTTTGCTCACGCTCTCCGGAAGCAGATTCTTCAGCAGGAACTTCCTGAATGTCGTAATTTTCGCCGGAGACAAGCGGGTATGGATTGCCGGATGGATCCGTGACTTGAAGCTCAGCGGGATCCCCTGAGTACGTAATGTCCAGTAAGGCCATCTCTTGCTCCGAAGATACCGGAATGGAGTACACATTCGGACTGGCAGCTTTCAGCAATCTTCTCGTTGGCTGCTGTTGGACATTACTTCTTGGCCCTGAGCTGGCAACGGGCTTCATGTTTGTTCCGAAGCTCATCGTTCCGGAAACACTCCCTGACTCATCATAATACGTCTGTTCGATGAAGCTCTTAGCTGGCTGATCGGGAGCCGCTCCTTCATTGCTTGGTGCCGCCTCTCCAACCATTAAGCTTCTGCTGCTCATTAAATTACGCTTGCCCAACGTGATGGACGGCTTTTTGTCGCCCCATTCATACTCAAAGCCCCAAGGAATGCCAATAAATTCTACGTTTCCTGCCACTTTCTCCGAGCTAATTTCGCCTTCGGCCGCTGCAAGCACCAAACCTCTCGGAAGCTTCACCTGCAAATTGCCGCCGCCTGCCAAATAAACAGGTCCGAGCTTGCCATGCTGCTCCGGATCGTACCGGAAGACCACATAGACTTCGCCGGTGAGCAAGTTTTTGATGTTAATTTTGGCCCCAGCCTTGAGTTCAACGCCAAACTGCGAGAAGGAGTCCTTGAGCAGTACGCTTCCGTATACTTCTTCCAGGAGCTGTATCCCGAGCACCTCGAATGCGCCGGAGAATTCAACCCCCCGCATCGATAGCCCTACCGTGGCATCATCCGCTTTAAACACTTTGGCGATGCTCAAGCCGCCAATCATTTCTAATTTTAGTGGAGGCAGAAATTGATAATTGCCCATTAACGTATCGTAGATGTTATAAATTCCGCCTCCACCCTTCGTAATATAGGCAACCGGAGCGATTGGAATGAGCGGAATACCCGGTTCCCCGCCGACAACGAAGCGGAAATTATCGATAATCGGGAAATTCGTATCGGTTAATCGTATGGTCAGCATTCCGTTCAACTCGACCACTTTAAATTGCACATTGGCTTCAATTTCATATTTCTTCTCGAACGTATCTACCCGAACAACACCGTCTACCCCCAGATCAAGTCCTGGGACCAGATTTTTCGGCAGCCCCGCTTCCCCTTCGGCTCGCAATCCCAGAAACCCGAATTTACCCGCGGGCCCAAAGGCATTGTCCAATTGCCGAACACCGAATTTGGCCTCATCCAAATCGACGGAGACCAATACAGAGCCTGCCCCGTCGTCTTCGCCGTCTACATTCTCCGTCACATCTGTCGGTGGATTCGACGGTGGATTCGATGGATTGCCTGAGTCCCCGTCTTTCCCTGTATCTTTCTTAGGGCCTGGCTCGAAATCCAAGGCAAGCCGTCCACCGAAGGACACGCTTTCTGTTCCAATGACAGCGTTTTTGATATTAAGTTGAAACCACGCAAGTCGTTGAATAATCGATAAACCTTTTAATACATCCCACTTGATTTCAATCTTCTGTTCCTGCTCATCTTCCTTGGCTTCCAGCGCGTATTTTTTACCGTCCTCCAACTCAACGCTGAAAGGCCCATAGGCAAATTTGAAGTTCGGGATCGAAAGTGCCCCATTCCCTTTCAAATTAATATAGTCCTGAGCGTGTGTGCTATCTTTGGCGCTCTTCTGAATGGTTATCTTTTGCGAGGCCTCTCCGAAGATAGCGGTCAACATATCTGTTGTGTCGTGATGAATGACTGAGTTGATCGTCGAACCTTTATCAATCTCATAGACAACTTTCCCGCCATCGCCGTTTTTCGCCAGGATGGAACCTCGAATTTCCAGCAGCGAAACTTGGCGGCCGCCTGAGCGTTCGAACTCCATTTTATAATTCGCAAGCTCGGTTTCACTCTTCACAGGCAGCAAACTGTAGGTTTGCCCTGTCTCTTGCGTCATGTTATCGCCAACGACCAGCAGAATACCGTAATCTTTCGATTTAAAGCTTTTATCCAACGTAAACTCGATTTTTTTCTCAAATACTTTGCTGCCTGCCGTCAACCTCACCGTATAGGATCCCACTTCAAGCTTATGCTGCTTCCACAGGTCGCTGGTTAAATTCAACTTGGCCGTAATTTGCTTATCATCTTGTATGGATACATCCGATGCAGGAATCGCTACACTTGCTCCATCGCGATCCCGGATAACGTCCAGGTTCCAACCTGACGATCCTTTCAAAATTTCAAACCCTGCTCCTTGCAGCGTTAGCGCAGGTTTCTCATCGAGCGTGTACAGTTTTCTCGGGAAAACCTCCATCAGCTGCATGCTGGGGATTTCCCCCGTTAAGGCAGGGAGAACAACATAAGAAGCCTGAATGCTTTCCTCTCCGCCTGCCGCTTGAGCGATAACT
The DNA here is from genome assembly GCF_004000765.1 of Paenibacillus chondroitinus NBRC 15376. Classification (GTDB taxonomy): domain Bacteria; phylum Bacillota; class Bacilli; order Paenibacillales; family NBRC-103111; genus Paenibacillus_E; species Paenibacillus_E chondroitinus. Next base: position 19,135 of record NZ_BILW01000055.1, read on the forward strand.
TGAAATTGCGCTGCTTTATACGCCAGCTGCACTTTAGGTTTTACGCGCCATGTAACGGATTGAGTCTCGCCGCCCTTCATACGGCCTACTACTTTCGTTATTCCCTGCCCGGGTGTGAGCTCCAGCTCATCAGGCAAGCCAAGAGTGACCTGAATGCCCTCCATATTCACCGAACGGTCAATGGCATTATCAATATCAACGCGTATCTCAAACTCATTTTCGTTGTAGCCGTTACGATTATCGTTAAGCGTCAGCTGCTTGGGCGCACCAATTTGCAACCGGTACGTAGCTTCTTTCTTTGATGTGAAAAAGCTGCCTAGACCGTAGTACGTCTCGAATACAGCCTCACCACCCGGGGCAATGTTAGCCGGGTCCCAATAAAGGGCGACTGCACTATCGGCAGAACCGTAAGCGTTCTGCTTGTTCGTAAAATCGAGCAGCGGATTTACGGTATAGTCCCATTTGGTTTGGGAAATGCCATTCCAATGGGCAATAATCATCTGATTCGGGGCTTTATTTCCCCAGCCTTGCATAAAGCCGTATGACATCACCTTTGGATTGATGGGATTATCCGTCGCACTCCAATAATAAGGGAGCTGCCCTGTGATAACCTTCTCGTTGGAAATGTACGTATTCCCACCAGCTACCGAAATGGGCGAAGCGTCTTGCGGTCCGAGCATCGTATCCAGCAAAATCCGGGAGCCCACACTCTGATTCTGGCTGGTTTTATTTTTCACTTGATACGAAACTTTCATATTGCCTGCGTTAGGATTCGTCGGATCGTCGACGAGTGTTAGCGTCTGCGTAATATCCATACCTTCGATGTTCCATACCGACTTATTCGTCAACCCCTGATTTGCCGGGGAGGAGGTAAAACTTCCGTTCGATCCCAGGAAGCCATATCCGTTGCCGAAAATATAATCTTTCCCGTTGATGCGAAACGTCGTGAAAGAAGTCTCTGGCAGCTTTTCCTTGAAAAGCAGCGCCTTGTTATCGTCGCCGCTTTTTAATGGGGAGCCTTGCTTGGTATTGACACTGAACCTTCCGGTCTCTTTATTCACGCTTACTTCCATGAATGTATTGGAAACTGTAAGTGGTGTCAGTTCATCTTCTGCGGCCAACGCCAACCCGCTTCCGATCGGAAAGAGCAGGACAAACGCGGCTCCAATGAGCGCTATTTTTTTGCCTATCTGAAATCGATCCTTGATCATTGCTCACACTCCTAAGAAGCTTGTCTTGGTAAAATATACACACGAATGAGCTTCAACTGACGTTCTTGATTTTGAATGAGTAACGTGTAATAGCCATATTCCGTTATAGGTAAAATTCCATTGGTTAGCAGATTGGCATTTGCCTTGAAATCTCCGATGCTCTTCGGCCCTTTCGCCCATTTCACCGAGCTCACTCCTTGAATGCCGAACAACGATAGTTGGATCGCATCGCCGTATACAACCACATCGGTATCCTGCACTTTCACGGAATTGACGTAAACGGTGAACTCCGTCGGTGCGATGACAATCGCCTTCCGGGTCACTACCGCTTCGTTGCCTGCACGATCTTTCACTTTATACACGACCGCATATTCACCAGGTACTTGAGGATTGATCGTATTTTGAGTTACGCTGATCTTTGCTGTCATATCGCCGTCTACATTATCCGTCGCTGTGACGTCTGCCAGTGGTTTCACCACGGCTCCCACTTCAAGCAGCAAGGTCTCGCCGCCGATAAAGGTAAACTTCGGTGCTTCGCGATCAATATTGCTTACATCGATACGTAACGCATATTTATTTCCCAGCGTATCTACAGCGTCAATCCAACGTGTGCCGTTGCTCGTAAAAGTGACTACATTGCCACTCATACCTGTGAAAGTAAGTGCTTGATCGGATGTAATGGTTACATTTACATTATTTTTCGTTGGTGCTGTTTCACTATAAGTATAGGTCACTTTTGCCTTTGTTTTATTGATGTTATTTACCGCAGCTTGAATCTCCGTCAAATTTCCTACAATGTCCTGCAAATAGAAGGTGAACGTACCGTTATCCTTAAACACAACCTGCTTCGCACGGTTATTGTTCAATACATAAAACGGCTCGTCCGCATCTACCGTTACGATGACATCATCCTTTGTAGCTGCTGTCGTACTGTAAGATAATCGCGGTGTGGGTGGTGTTCGATCGATATAATTGACCGTCGCCTGAACGAAACCTTGATTGCCGGCCCGATCTACAACGACGAATGAATAGGTTCCATTGCTTGTAAAATCATAAGCCGTGTTGCCATTATTGCCGATTACGGTGATGGGTTCGTTCGCTAGAACGGTTGCCCGCACATCAGATCTTGTCTTTGTCGTTTCCGAATATTGAATGGAAGCGACAGGCGGCGTCTTGTCGATCCGATCAACGGTGGCGACCAGCTCACGCTGATTTCCAGCAACGTCTTGGAACACAAAAGTAAAGGACCCATTTTGCGTAAACGTATGCGTGTTGTTCCCCGTACTAAGCATCTGTACAGGTACGCCCGAGTTATCTGTAGCGGTCAACGTTGCCACGACGTCTTGATTCGTCCACCCTATATGGCTGTAGGTAATAATCGCCTCTGGAGCTTCTCGATCGATATAGGTAACTGAAGCGACCGTCTGTCCTTCATTGCCTGCAGCATCGCGATACTCAAACACGAATGTACCATTGTCTGTGAACGTATACCGTTTGCTGCCCCCATTGTTCGTTACTGTCACTGGAGATTGATCCGTGAAGGAAATTTCTACATCAACATTATCCTTGGTCCAAGAAGATTTGCTGAAACTGAGTTCTGCCTGAGGCGCCTCTTTATCTATCCAGCTCACCACTGCTGTCCGGTGACCGATGTTGCCTGCCTCATCTTCGTAATCAAATGTGAATTGCCCGTTCTCTGTAAAGGTATACCACGGGCTTCCGCCATTATTAAGAATCGTAACTGTCCCGTTATTGTCATCATAGGTGATCAACGTAACAGTAACATCCTGATTTGTCGGCCTTTCCGTACTGTAGACCAACTCGCCCGTCGGTGGCTGTTGATCGATTTTGTCAACGATGACCTCATCATTGCTTACGATGCCTGTGCTCACATTACGTACTTTATAGTGGAGAGATCCGTTCGTCGTAAATTCATAAACAACTTTCGTCACCGTCTGGCTGATGACTTGCGCTTCACCGGTGAACGTCAAGTCCAGTAATTCACGCTCAGGACTTCCTGCCGCATCGACCGTGACGCGAACAGGTCCGTTCGTCCAGCCGCTCGGCGTAAGTGTGACTTCGGAGGATGGCAAGCTGCGATCAATCCACCCAACCTCAGCCATTGCGACCCCAACATTCCCCGCTGCATCCTTAAATTCAAACTGGAACTGGCCGTTATCTGTAAATACATGCTCTTTTTTCCCAAGCTCCGTATTCGTTACGACGACAGGTTCGTTTGTGGTGAGCGTCGCCGTCACATTATTGGCGGTCAAGCCAGCAGGCTTGTAGGATATCGTACCGATCGGACTTGTGTTATCGAGCAGAAACGGATTGCTGCAGAACGTTGTCACATTCCCCGCTTTATCCGTTACTTTCACCCATAGATACCAAGTGCCGGTCACTTCACTTTTATCCGCTTTATGGTCTGCGCCGAGTGGCGTCCACGTTGTTGGTTCTGTCGTATTGGATGTCGACCAGGCATGCGCATACGTGAGTTCACTCTGTGGAGCCCCCGAATCCGTCGCATAAACAATCGTGCTCACAGATTTCTGCTGGGATGATCCATTGGTGCTCAACGTGATGACCGGCTTGGTCTTATCGATCCAGGTTACGGTTGCTACAGCCGTATTCACGTTGCCGGCTTTATCTCGGAAATTGAACGTATAGGTGCCATTGGCCTGAAAAACATAGGTTAACCCTGTAAGCCCATCTACCGTTATGTCCGCAGATGGCGTCACATTATCGGTGGCCGACAATGTCGCAGAAACAGGCTGATTCGTCCATGCGGTTGTGCTATATGTAATATTCGTCAATACAGGTTTCGTCGTATCAAAAGTTACCGTATCCGAATATGTCGTTGAGATGTTGCCCGCCGAATCCATAAACTGAGCCGCTATCGTTCGCGTGCCTTGTGTGGCAGGGATTGTGATCGTTTTGTCTGTCGTAAACGTCTCCCAACTCCCCCATACACCGCTATCCACGGCGAATCTCATCTTATCCACCGTACCTTGCAAATCCGTGGCACTCAGCTGGATAGGCACTGTGGTAACGTTCGTGAATTTTTTCGGGATGCTTACAGCACCTGTTGGCATTTCATTATCCAGCTTATAGGGCCCGCCGGTTGCCAACGTCCAGTTGCCGGCTTCGTCATAAACTTTGGTATGAATATAAAAAGTGCCGGTTTGATTCGTTATGGAGAGGGTCCTAATCGTAGACGTCGCCCATGTCGAATCATTCCCATCCGTTGTTGCTTGCGTTGACACTGCATATTTGATCACAAAATTCGCCAGGTTTGTCGTTATGTTATCCGTCAAATTCAAATCCGTTGACAGCGTCTTACTGTAGGCTGCTGTGCTTGGAAGCGTAAACGTTACTGTAGGTTTCGTATTGTCGAGAACAAAGCCCTGCGTTGTTTTCGCATATCCAATGTTGCCGGCACTGTCTATTGTCTTGATATGCAGATATTGCGTGCCGTTAGCGCCTGCGGGCGAAGAGAGCGTTGTTGTTAACGTTGTTTTGCTGCCGGTTCCATCAAAAAACATCTGCCAACCGGAATCATTCGCTGCAGGTGTCGTTACACTGGTTCCCCACAAGTAGAAGGCTTGCCCTAACGTACCTTGCGAATCCAGTAACGTAACGCCTACTTGGCGGGCAGTTCCTGGCGCACTATTGCCCTGCGCTGTAAAGCTAACGCTTGGTGCTGTCTTGTCAATGATAAAATTGGAGCTTTCCAATGTGCCAACGTTATTCAAATTGTCCGTTGCCGTTAGCTTCAGCTTGTAGCTTCCTTCCACACTGTTCGGTACGTTGAGCGTACCGCCGGTAATGCTCCCTGTCCCGGTTGAGTAAGAAACCCCATCTTTGAACCATTCGTAGTTGACTTGTTTCACACCGGAATGTGGATCTGCAACGGTGTAAGTTAATGTATGGCTCGTCTTGGCTGTTCCCGATGTCGGATTCATGCTCATGGTTGGCGCTTGATTATCATAATTAAAAGGTCCCGCTGTTTTTATGGCCGTATTCGCTGCAAGGTCCACCGCTTTTGCATGCAAATAATAAGAGCCTGTACCCGTCGGATCAATGGGGGCGGCCCCGTTAATCAGACTTCCGGAAATACCTGCTGCCGCTGGTGGCGTTGCGCTCTGTGTCCACACGTAGAAAAGACTCGTGTTTGCTGTTGCCGGCGTATCGGAGGTCGTGACTGTCACACCATGGCTTTTTCTATATGTGGCATCCGATTGCTTGCCGAAAGTGAGGGTTGGAACGGTATTATCCAAATAAAAAGGCCCTTTGGTTTGAATCACTTCATGACCTACAACGTCCACCGCTTTGGCGTGCAGAAAGTAAATGCCAGGTATTGCAGGATCAACGGCTGCAGCACCGCTCGTGATAACCGTATTAATATCTGCCGAAGCGGGTGCTGTCTGGCTTTGCGTCCACGTATACGTAAGCTTAACGTTTTCGTTCAAAGGCAAGTCACTGGCGGTTACGGTTATTCCTAATGTTTTCTTATAGTTCGTATCTGCCGGCAGATTGCCGAACGTAATGGTAGGTTGCGCGTTGTCGATATAGATGGGCGTCTGAATCAAGCTCTTGAAATAAGCCACATTATTCATGGACGTGCCGTCCGTAAAATAAGTCGTCCCATTCGAGGTTGCGTTCCACATATTCGTTGGCATGTTCACGCCATCCGAAGGACCGCAGCCATCCGGGCCTCTTTGAAAATCTACAAGCCCCGAAGGCATATCCCCGGTAATCCCTATGGCATAGACCGGAGAGGAGTACCCCTCAAACACGGCATTGTACAAACGGATCCAGTCTTGCGTACCGTTCATGGAAATGGGAATCGTTGATTCCATATCGCATTTCACAGTGGGGTTCGACGATTCGAAGGGAACACTTATCTTGATCGTCTGTCCTGCTGTAAAAAAATATTTGCCGTTTACCGGAGAAACCGTCGCTCCGATTGAACTGATCGTGGCAGCTGTAGGCTGCTTGACAGCCCCAGCAGGCGCTACGGTTGCCGCCTTTACTGTTATCGGATAGGGTAAGACGACACCTGCCAATAGCATCATGCTTGTGAAGAGCCCCCAAATTTTTCTCATAAAGCCTCCTTTTAATCGAACCTGCTTCATTGGAACCCCCACATTCTACGCGAATTTCGACAAATATCGATAGTACCAAAGGTCATTTTCCCGAAATAAAAGATGAGAAAAGTCCTAACGTTAGTTGGAATTAGCTGAAAAACAAAAAAAGAGCTAAGCAGATAAGATCTGCCTGGCTCTTTTATAAGTTACCACTTTCTTGTTACTCCCAAATATTCCAATCCTTCGCCTTGGCAACCGCCTGTGTGCGGCGATTCACTTGCAGCTTGCCATAGATGGACAACGTGATGTTTTTGACTGTGCCTACGGCCAGTTCAAGTCTTTGCGCAATCTCTGGATTCGATAAGCCTTTCACCATCAGCTGCATGACATCCTTCTCCCGTTCGGTCAGCGACTGGGTGAGCAGACTGGTATCCAGCTTCGGCTTTCCTGTATCCATGACAAGCGGTTCCGTTTTCACAACGGTTCCCTCACTAGCGAAGCGATTTAACACGGCTAGCTGAGCAGACATCATCTGCATCAGCTCCAAACGTTGGCTGGCTTGCGCCCCGGTTACCGCCTCATTTTCCAAATAAACGATTCCGGCTAGTCGGTCCAGCTGCTGAACGGGCAAGCAAATCATCGATCGCGGGCGAACGCTGCGAATGTACGGATCCCACGCGAATAAGTCGTCCAGATGCGCATCCTCCAGAACAAGCGGCTGCTTGGTTCTGGCTACGAAGCGAATCACGGAAATCGGTAAATCAAAGCAGCTTTCCAGCGAAGCAGAGTGGCCGCTTTTGGATATGTTGCGATTAATATCATGCTCGGCTTCGATCCACAAATCGCCGGCTTTATTCACGATCCAGAATCCTTTGGCTGCTCCGGCATTTTCCATGAGCGTCACTAAATAGTGACCGAGCAGCTGTTCGAAACCGTATGCTTGCGTTAGACGGGCTGCCGCTTTCTTGAACATATCCCGTTCCACTTCCACGGAAGGCTCCTCGCTTCCATCCTTGTAGTCCGTTTGCGCGGACTCGCGTGTGAGCTTCAAATCTTGCTCCCAAACTCGTCCATCCTCACTCGACCGTTCAAATAAATCGGAAAACCGCTCGCGAAGCTGCAAGCACTTTTCGTTAGCCCCCCATACCTTAAAACCATGATACGCATCCAATAGATACGTTTTGGCAAACTTCTTTTTACCGATGGCTAGAAGCAATTTACCGGCAAGCTCGCAAGAAATGGCCTCCAGATGGGTATATCCATTTTCACGCGCCGCATCTATCGCCTCATCGTAACAGGTTAAAGCTTGCTCCCATCTCCCTTTCAGACGAGCGGCTTCCCCCTTCATCAGTAACATCTTAGGCAGGAAATGGCTGGGCCCTAATTCGGACCACTTTCGCATTTGCCCCAGCATACTTCGCATCTTTCCGTCCGCCGACTCCTGCTGCGTCGTCGATAAGTCACGATAAACCGCGGATATGGCTAAAAAGCCGTACAACATGCCCTCAGGCAAATGCGAATGATATTTGTAGTATCGCTCGCTGTGCTCCGTCTGTTCCCAAAGCTCTGCAGCTTCTTGATAGCTTCCGAATATGTACAGCAGTTGAATTTTGCAAATATAATATTCAAACACAAGTCCTATACGAGTCTCTGCAGGACTCATCGAGTGAAGAAAAGATTCCTCATCGAACGCATCATCATTCAGCGTAAGACGATCTGCCGTCTCTCCCTTTAGGCATTTGGCAAACTGCTGATATAACGTGAACGATTTCATGAGGAAAGGATCTTTTTTATAAAAAGCCCCGCCTTGGACTTGGCAAAATTCGTGCAGTTCTTCCAGATGTCCACCGAAAAACAAGCTGAAATTCATGCCGCGAAGCGAAAAACCGGCATAATACATATCGCCGCTAGCAAGACTAAGCCGATGCGCTTCTTTAAATAACGGCCACGTTTCCTGAGCGCTCATGCGCCAGAAGTGGGATAACGCATAAATAAACGCAAGCTTCGCCTTCACGGGCGAATGAGTGGCATCCCCCAGATCCCGTGCCGCTTCCGAAAGCTCGCATCCTTCCTTGTGTCTTCCTTCCTCACTGGAAATATACGAGGCAAAAATCGCAATGATTTCCGGAAATCGGTTCGCCGCGTGGTGTTCAAGCATCAGACGTATACTTCGGCAAATGATCACGACGAATAGATTCATATCCACGAAAGAGGAAGCTCGCGCCACGAGCGGCAGCAGCTGCAGGATGGCCAATTGGAGCGGTGACGTTTCCTCTCTACGTTCAGCATCCAGCTTTTTCGCTATTCCTTCGCGAAGCAATCTGCGCGTTTGACTCAGTTCCTTTTGGCGCCTGTCAGCCCCAACTTGTTTTGGAAGCTCTATGCCTAATCTGCTCAGCAGCTGCACACCAACATGGAAAGCTTCTCTGGCATTCCCGCGATTGATATCAAGCTCCAGTTTCACCGCATAAGTCCGCAGCTCCTCCAAACGGGTATGCGAGTGGGCCACGAGCTGCTCGAATATCAGCTCCCCTGTTTCCAAGTGACCGCATAACACCTCTGCTTGCATGCGTTCCATATACAGGTCATAAGTTAACGCATGATGCTCCTCCCAATCCATTTCGGTTAGAAGCCCCGTACCAAACGTAAGATACGTCACTGCTGACAAGTACGCTGCCGACTTTCTAGCTTTACGGCTTGCCTGCAGCGCCATTTCGGCGACAAGTCGTTTTTCCTCACGGTCCGTCAATTGATTTTGCCCAAGCATAAAATGATTTAACGCCGTATACATGGGGTCATCCGGCTTGTCATTCAATTGAAGTCCCCATTGATACCGTCCAATTCCCACGTGAATTTTCTCTTTCTCTTCGGCCGTTACGGCATCATAGGCAGCCTGCCTAATCGTATCGTGAATAAATACGAACCATACATTCGGATCTGCCGAGTCCAGTAACGAGAAGTCCGCAGCCCTATTCAGCCGATGCCACCTTTCACGTTCTCTGTCGGGAAGAACTAATCCTTCCGTCAGCGCAGGCTCCAATTGTTCCATGACTTGCTCGGGAGATTGCAGACAAATAGCAGCCAGCGTGTGCAAATCAAACGAATGGCCAATACACGCGGCCATGCGCAGCACAGATCCCGCTTGATTGGGAAGCTTGTCCAGCATCAAGTCCCAAACATCGTCAAGCGAATCCTGTTTGTGGATTTCGTCTGTATCCCACAGCCAAGTTTCTGTACGCGTATCAAAACGCAGCCATTTTTGAGCATAGAGCGTCTGTACGAATTGCTTCATATACAGGGGATTGCCGGCAGTCTTCTGGAAAATCGCTTCAGCCAGCGACCGCCCCTTGGACGCTTCCAACTGTAACGTTTGGCGCAGAAACTGCTCTGTTTCGAGTAACGTTAAGGAAGAAAGCATAATCCGCCGATGGTCAAATTCCGCCCGATGCTGATGACTTAACCAATGTCCAGGCTGCATGTCTTTGTCACGATAAGCGAGTATACATAAGAAATACCCTAGATCCCGACTTTCTGACATGCTGCGAATAAAATCCAACGTAGCTGCATCGGCCCAATGCGCATCATCAAGAAACAAAATAAAAGGTGATCTTTTCCCAGCAAACGTACGAATCATCACTTGAAAAGCAAAATGAAGCCGGTTTCTAGACTCTGCCCACGGCAATGTCTCGGCATCCGGCTGCTCGCCGATAATCAGGTGCATGTTCGGAATAATCTCTGCCACAATGCCTGCATGATCACCAAGTGCCGTAGTCAGCTTGTCTTTCCACCGTGATAACTGTTCCGCACTCCCTGAAAGGAGCCGATGAATGAGTTCTTGAAAGGCTTGAGTCAGCGGTGCATACGGGACTTCCCTAATGAGCGGATCCGCTTTCCCCGAAATAAAATAACCTCTCTCTTGCTGCTGCGATCTGTACCATTCACGAATAAGCGTCGTCTTCCCGACGCCTGCGCCTCCGCTAACGACAGCAAACGCCGTCTTCCCGTTCAAGCTTTCAGCATAAGCGTCAGTTAAGAGCGTCATTTCCTGATCTCGTCTGCTCAGAAAAATTGGCATTCGCAAAAGGCCTGCAAAGTCCTTGCTTCCCAGTGCAAATGCTCCAATAACGCCATTATGTTCCCATTCACTTCTACATGTTTTCAGATCATATAAAAGACCATAAGCACTCTGATACCGTTCTTCAGGTGCTTTGGCCATCAGCTTGATGATGATGTCGCCGATCTGCTGCGGTATGCGGTGATTTACCTCACTGGGATGCGGGGGGCGTTTAGCCAAATGAGCATAAATCCATTCCGTCGGCTCATCCGCTTGATACGGAAGCTCTCCCACCAGAAGCTCGTAGTAGATTACCCCTAGGGCATACAAGTCCGTGCGTGCATCCGTGTCCCGCTTCAGCCGACCCGACTGTTCCGGCGCACGATACGCCCAGAATGTTTCGGGCACATCACTGCTCAGAGTGATCCTGAGTGAGTCTTCAATTAATATCGTTTCCGGGCTCAAGCGGCGATGAACATGGTCTGCGTTGTGCAAAGCCATAACCTCTTCCGTGATGCCTTCTGCGATAGACAAAAAAACAGATATTTCTCCTTGCTGCTCTTGCCAATATTTATGAAGAGGGACGTTCAGCCTGTTATTCGTTACCATTACTGCCTCCCCTGTGCGTATCCATAACAAGTTGTTTTTTATAAGCAAATTATATGATTTCCCCCCCTGCCAAAGCAATCAGATTCCTCGAATCGCCTACTTGGGTCCAAATACTGGTGCTAATCTGGATGTAGACAACTGCTCGCCTAAACCGAAATATTCGCAAAAATTCATGATCATCGGCTTCCACCGTGCCGGGTCGATATAATTGGGATGGCCTTCCACCTGCAGTTGTTCATCGATGTGAACCCGGACAATGCGCACCTCCATGGCAACCAGAGAGCTAGGCTGCTCAAACGGATGTACAGCTTGCAGCATCGCCTCCAGCTGAACAGGACATTCCAGAACCCGTGGAGCCCCGACCTGATGTGAGGGCACCGGTGTCAATCCAGCAATGCCGAACTTATCTCCTTCATACCGATAACCGCGCTCAGCCTTACTTTCGGGAACCGGATTGCTGCCCGTTAGCAACGTCAATTGTTCAATGGCGGGTATAAGATCGATCGATGGCAAATTCAACACACATTGTTGCGTGCGAATCAGGTTTTCGACGGTTTGCGACCTGCTGCTCATCCCTAACATGCAAGACTGATTTAACCACCAGCCAGATGACATTGGAGCCAGATTAGAAGTACCGTCCTGATTTAAAGTGCTAATTAGAATAACCGATGTGCCAAAGTACATAATTTTCGGATCAATTACGGTATGCAACGCTTATCTATCTCCTTTGACATTTCTTAATTTGCGTAAACCGGCAAAGGCGCCAGGACCTCATTGTAGCAAAAGGATTGCGCAAAAATAAGACGGTTCGAAGATGACAGCAAGATTTCGAAACCGGGCAAAAAAGCATAGCGATGAGTCGCTATGCTTGATGTGCATTTAGATGAGATTATGCAAGTTCGGCGATGCTTTTTTCCAGAATATCCAGGGCTTCATTGAGCTGATCTTCCGTAATGATCAAAGGAGGTGATAGCGTCAGAACATTTCCCTTGGACACTTTGAAATTAAGCCCTCTGCCCAAGCAGCTATACATGACGCGCTCGGCCTCTTGTACGGCAGGTTCCTTACTCACACGATCGGTTACGAGCTCGACAGCAACAAGCAAACCGATTTGACGAATGTCTCCAATAAGAGGATACGTCTCCATCATGCTTTTCAAACGCTTCGCCATAAGCTCGGCCATACGGCTCGCATGCTCCAGCAAGTTCTCTTCCTCGATGACTCGGATCGTCGCCAGACCGGCAGCAGCTCCTACCGGCGATTTCTCATGCGTGTAATGCCCGATCGACATTTGCTGTGCTTTGTTCAATTCTTCCTTCACGAGTAAAGCCGCCATCGGGAATACGCCGCCGCCCAAGCCTTTGCCCAGCACCATCATGTCGGGTTCGATCCCGTAATGCTGGTAAGCGAACATTTTCCCTGTGCGGCCAAAAGCCGTTGCCGTCTCATCAACGATCAACAAAGCGCCATAGCGGTCGCAGAGCTCACGAAGCTTTTTATAGTATGCGACAGGCGGAATCTGCACATCCGTATTTCGAATGGTTTCGATGACAACGGCACCAATCTCTCCGTCTTGTTCGAGGACATACGCTATAGGCTTCAAGCATAGGGAGTGCGCTTCATCCTGACAGTCAAACACACACCGGTACGAGTTAAAAGGGATCACATGCTCAGCGCCTGGAAGCAGCGGACCTAAGCCACGGCGGAAAGCTCCTTCACCGCCTACGGATATTGCATCCAGCGATGCTCCGTGAAACGCTCCCCACATCGACAATGTTTTGTATTTGCCGGTTACTGCGCGCGCAAGCTTAAGCGCCATGCCGATCGCGGATGTCGCTCCTGGCGCGAAGAGAACTCGTTGCAGGGCTCCGTCTGTTAAAGCTACTAATTTATTAGCAAGCTCGATGGCAGGCAAATTCGTATATCTTCTCGTACAGAAGGATAGCTGGTCCAACTGCTGCTTCACGGCTTCAATAACAGCCGGATGGCCGAAACCAAGCTGATGCACGTTATTGCCATGGAAGTCCATGATTCTGCGGCCTTGGCTATCTTCGACATAAATTCCTTCACAGGAGGAGAGTACATTCAGACAAGGTGTAGACAACGTTTGGTGTAAAAAGACATCCTCATCCTCTTGCAAATGAGCTCGTGCTGCTTCATCAATTTGAGCGGCCCACCATTCACTCCTTGCTTCCGTTAAATTAATATCGCCTTCCGTTTTCATGAATGCTTGCTGCTCTTGTTTGGTTGGCATATGTTCACCTCTAGTTGGATTTGGTTGTTTCTATATGGACATCTTACACTGGGTTTGTCATCATAATGTTAAATGCAGTTTAATTTTGTGCGTTTAATTTGTTTTTATTTGTTTTTGATTGTTAACAGGTCTATGCCATGCTCCTCGGCATGTTTAACGGTAGAAATTCCGGTTACTCCAGCAACTGGCAAGAGATCAACGACTTCGTTGGGTAGAGCGAAGTGAATTTGCGCGGCACGGACGCGTTGTAGGATATGCGAGGCATTGGATGAGATCCAATGCCAATGCCAACGCCAACGCAAACGCCAACGCAAACGCCAAAGCCAAGTAACGGCCATTGCCTTCTCTATGCTGCACTTTGTGCAACATAGAGGCCTCAGATCGGCCAACGCTGGCTTCTACGTTGTACAAACTACAACGTAAAGGGCAGAAAAAGGCGGTTTTCACGCTGTTTTGATTGAATTCATTGCACTTAGTGTCACTTAGTGCAATGAAGATCGGGGTGATGGGGTTTTAAGCAGTTCTATGTTGTATAAAGTGCAATAGAACTGGGAGCGAGTGGCTGTGGCGTGAAGCGGTGAGGCGGCGTGGTTTGAATGCTGCACTTTGTGCAACATATAGGCCTCAGATCGGCCAACGCTGGCTTCTACGTTGTACAAACTACAACGTAAAGGGCAGAAAAAGGCGGTTTTCACACTATTTTGATTGAATTCATTGCACTTTGTGCAATGAAGATCGGGGTGATGGGGTTTAAAGGAGTTCTATGTTGTATAAAGTGCAATAGAACTGGGAGCAAGTGGCTGTGGCGTGAAGCGGTGAGGCGGCGTGGTTTGAATGCTGCACTTTGTGCAACATAGAGGCCTCAGATCGGCCGCCGCCGGCTTTTACGTTGTACATAGTACAATGTAAAGGGCAGAAAAAGGCGGTTTTCACGCTGTTTTGATTGAATTCATTGCACTTAGTGCAATTAAGATCGGGGTGATGGGGTTTAAAGCAGTTCTATGTTGTATAAAGTGCAATAGAACTGGGAGCGCGTGGCTGTGGCGTGAAGCGGTGAGGCGAAGCGATTGGTCACTTGACGCGAGGCGAGCGTGCTGAGCACTATGGTTACTCGGTGCGAGGCGAGCGTGCTGAGCACTATGGTTACTCGGTGCGAGGCGAG
>NZ_BILW01000056.1 GCF_004000765.1 Paenibacillus chondroitinus NBRC 15376
CCCTTTGCAACAAATGGTTGTATGATGTGCAACGAAAGACCGTAATCGCGGTCTGACCACACCATTACATTATTTTTAATGCAACGTAGCCCTTCAACTTTGCTGCACACCCGTCTTTTTTCTTATCTACGGAAAAAAGAGACCCGCGAAGGAGTCTCTCTTGTCCATTTTTATAAAATCGTACGTTGGAAATCTGCTTCATCATAGGCTTGGTACTCGCTGGAAGGCTTCGCCAGGACAAGGATTTTCCCCCGATCCAGCTCGCCTTCCAAACGACTGGCCTCTACATCAGGCACGCCGAGAGCCTTCATCTTCGCCCTAAGCTCATCGCCGCGGGAACGGAAAAGATTTGCAATAGCCGTTAGCATGCCCTCTTCCTGCACGGTAATTTGCTCTGCACCCGTATAATTCGCGACGAAATCGGTACCTTCAGCACTGTGCGTCAGCACATAAATGTGTTCCCTCGAAAAGCCTTCCCTGTACAATTGCTGTACTTTCTCCTGCGCTTCTTGAAGATTGGTTGTCACACTCACTCTTGTGTAAGTACTCATGGTAATTCCTCCTCTTTCGATTGATTTTATAGGGTAAAGCGATTGTTACTGCGGGTTCATGTAGCTAGTTGCGGGCTAGATGCCTCGGCGTCTGCCGAAAATCAGCGATACGACAAACATGATCAGGAATACGAAGAACAGGACTTTGGCAATTCCTACTGCCGCTGAAACAATTCCAAAAAATCCGAATACACCAGCTACGAGAGCAATGATTAAGAACATGACAGCCCAGCCTAACATAGGAAACACCCTCTTTTCATCAGTAATTTGTGTTGCTTGGCTATGATATCTATTAACCGCTTGTCCCTAAAATGAAACATTTATCGGTGGAAAATCTCCCGCTCCATTCTCTCCAGCCTCTGATCCATCCGTTCGAGCAGTTCCTTCATCTCCATGTTCTCTTGTTCAGCCCGATAGTTAATGGCAAAATCCAGGATAGCCTCCTGCTTATCTCGATTTGCCTGACGATTCTGGCTCATGAGGATAACCGGCGCTTGAAAAGCCGATATGCACGATAGTATCAAATTCAGCAAAATGAACGGCGGCTTATCGTAGGCAAAACGCGTCAGATTGAGCAGCATCCAGCTCATCAGAAAAAGAGCGAACAGCACGATAAACATCCAGCTTCCGCCGAATACCGCGATGCGGTCGGCAATGCGGTCCGCCCAGGACGATTTTTTGGCCTGCTGCTGCGTCAAATGCGACTTGATATTCCCTTGATACTCTCTGACCATTGCAGTAATCCGCGTCAGCTGCTCGATATTAAGCTTGGCATGCGTATCGCGCTCCAACTCTTGAATCAGCTTGTCAGGTATGCGCTCATTCGGAGACTGCTGCTCATCTACTGTGCTCATTGTAATCTCCTTCTTTCTGGTGATTTATACACATTGTTAACCGCTGCCGCTGCGGGCGAAACAAGGGGGGGAGTGCATTATTTGGGAACTACAGACCACTATTCTCCTGGAATCTGGTTTCTTCTGTTCGTTAACGATGCAATCCCCTCCCCCGCAGCTAACAACAAAAAACCACCTGAGACAACGATACGCTCATCGTCTCAAGTGGTTTTATCTCTTACGATATATTCGTTCCTGCGGAACGTACTCCTCGTAATGCACGCCTTCCGGCACGAAAAGGATGGACTCCTTTTTGCCTAACCCAAGGTATCCTCCGCCGACTAAGCTGCCGTGAAACAAGCTGTGTACCTGGGTCTGCAGCTTATGATCAAAGTAGATCAAGACATTACGGCACAAGATCACATGAAATTCGTTAAAGGAGCCGTCCGTGGCCAAATTGTGCTGCGCAAACATCAAGTTATCCTTCATGACCGGCTGGAAATAGGCGTACTGATGATCCGTTGTGTAATATTCGGAGAAAGCTTTGGTCCCGCCGGAATCCAAATAATTTTTGGTAAAATATTGCATCTGCTTAAGCGGGAAAGCCCCTTTTTGCGCGGCATCAATCGCTTTCTCATTCATATCCGTTGCGTAGATCTTCGTTCTCTCCGCCAAGCCCTCCTCCTGCATCAGGATCGCCATGGAGTACACTTCCTCCCCCGTCGCGCAGCCGGCATGCCAGATGCGAATCTCGGGGTACTTCCTGAGCTCAGGCACGACCAGATTGCGAAAAGCACGGAAAAAGCTGGGATCCCTGAACATCTCGGTGACGCGGATCGACATGTCATTGAGCAAGCGATCCACGAAGCCAGGTTCATGAAGAACCTTCTCCAATAGTGCGGTGACGTTCGGCAGCTTCTCTGCTTTCATGCGATTCAGAACCCGCCTCCGTAAGGAAGAACGGACATAGTGGCGGAAATCAAACCCGTACATTTGATACAGGCCTTCTAGGAGGAGATTAATTTCAATGTTTTGCCGTTCATCCTCATAAGGCGGGTTCTCCAAGTCGACGGGCTCCTCCACAGGCTTACGATTCAATGTTTTTTCACCTGCTTCGTTAGCCATACACGCATAAGCGAAAATAGCTGATCCATATTTAGCGGCTTCGTAATATAGTCGGAAGCTCCGGCTTCCAAGCATTTCTCTTTCTCACTTTTCATCGCTTTGGCCGTAAGGGCGATGATCGGCAGTTCATGCATATGCAGTTCTCCTCGAATCGCCTGCATGGCCTCATAACCGTCCATGACCGGCATCATGATGTCCATCAAAATGAGATCGTACTCGGCGCCTGCGCCTAACATCTCCAAGGCATCTTTCCCGTGATCCGCTACATCCACGGTGACTCCCTTCGTCTCCATCGCAGTAACGAGCGCGAAAACATTGCGCGCATCATCGTCCACGAGCAGCACTCTTTTGCCTTGGAACAACTGTGCATCCGAATGAATGACTTCCGCGTCCGATATCACTGTTTCGACCGATGAAACGGCAGACGGATCAACAGCTTGCGTAGAAATAATCGTTCGCTCTTCCACGGCAGCAGCAATTTCCCCTCCATGAGAGTCATTGCCAGGCGTCTCATGATCCTGCTGCGTTTCAATTGCGTTAGGCACGTAGAGCGTAAATGTGCTGCCTTTGTGCACCTCGCTTTTCACAACAATGGAGCCCCCGAGCAGACGCGTAAACTCGCGGCAGATGGATAAACCAAGCCCTGTTCCGCCGAATTGCCGGTTGGTTGTGCCATCCACCTGACGGAACGCTTCGAAAATGACCTGCTGCTTGTCGATAGGAATCCCGATACCGGTATCTGCAATCGAGATGGCAAGCACTTTTTCTGCCGGATCTCTGTGCAGGAGTTCCTTCACACGAGCCGGGTCGGCAAGCGCTATTTTCATCATGACAGAACCTTTTTCGGTAAATTTAAACGCGTTGGAAAGCAGATTCTTCAATATTTGCTGTAGGCGCTGGCCGTCCGTCTGAATGACATTCGGCACATCCGGTTCCAAGACGATGTCAAAGTCGAGCCCTTTTTTCTCCGCGACCGGAGCAAACATCAGTTTCATCAATTGCGGCAGTTCGGTCACATTGAAATCTTCCGTCATGATGTCTATTTTGCCCGCCTCGACTTTGGATAAATCCAGGATATCGTCGATCAGCGCCAGCAGATCCTTCCCTGCGGCATTCACCACACGCGAATACTCCACAATCTCCGACATTTGCAAATCGCCGTTATTTTCCGCCAGCATCTGGGACAAAATCATGATGCTGTTCAGCGGTGTGCGCAGCTCATGCGACATATTGGCAAGAAAATCAGATTTGTACTGGGAGCTCGTCTCCAGCTTTAACGAATAATCTTCCAGCTCGTCTTTGGCCTTCTTTAATTCCAACGCCTTTTGCTCAGAGAAATGATTCTGCTCTTCTAAAAATTCGTTGGTCATGCGCAGCTGTTCCTGCTGCATTTGCAGTTCTTCCGACTGCGCCTGCAGCTCCTCGGATTGCGCTTGAAGCTCTTCCGTCAATATTTGAGACTCGGATAGCAATCGCTCTACTTCCATGCGGCTGCGCACATTCGTGATGGCCGACCCAAACTTCTCTTGCAGCGAGTCAACCAAGGTCAAATGCTGAGCCTGGAACGGATGCAGAGACGCTAGCTCGATGACAGCCTCTGTGTGGCCATCCACAAGAATTGGCGCTACCAGCAAGGTACGAGGGACTGAAGCACCTAAACCAGACGTAAGTTTCACATGATTATCCGGCAGGTTATCGATGAGGAAAATACGCTGATCCACCGCACATTGGCCAACCAGACCTTCTCCCAACCGAAAAACAGCCGCAGCGGGATCTTTCCCGGATGCCGCATACCCTGCTATTTTCACATAGCGAGTTTCTTCCCCGACGTTTTCACGAAGGTAGACAACCCCATAGACGCTATCCAGCATTTGCGCCAATTTGCTGATAAAAGTCCCACCCAAACAACCAATATCATTAATCCCCTGATACAAAGTGGCGACTTCGGCGATATTCGTTTGAATCCAGTTTTGCTTCTCCAAATCTCCCAACATCTCATTGGTTGCCTCTGCCAAGTCCCTTATCTCATCATGGCTCGTCAGTTCAATTCTTGACGTCAGATTTCCTTCGGAAGATGTAATATAACGAATCGTTCTCGTAACTTGCCTGATTGTATTCGTAATAGAATTAGATAAAACCAATGCTACAATGATTGCAAAAATAGAAATGATGCCCAGAAGAGTAAAAAGCACAATTTTAAGATTTTTATTACTTTCCGCAAGCTGCTCAGCTCTAGCCGCCGTCAGCTGCTTTTCTGCCGCAAGAAAAGAATCCAATTGGGTACGCAGTTGATCCATCAGTTTTTTTCCTGAATTTTGCCTGAAATAATCGTCAATTGCCGCCTGTTTGTTTTCTTTCTTCATCAGAATCACATTATCACCAGCCGTGCGGATCCAACTTTGGATCGTCGGCTTAATACGCTCCAAACTCTCCTTCTGGGCGGGGGTAGAACTGACTAACTGCAGAAGCTTATTATAATTATCGAGCCATGTTTTGTTGGCTGTATCGTAGGGATCCAAGTATTGAGCGTCTCCAGTAATGATGTAGCCTCGCATGCCGGTTTCCATATCAACCATGTTTTTCTGTATGGCGTTGATAAGATCATGCGCTTCCAAATCATGACTGGAGACAAAATCCACTTCCTTCTGCAGCGCACTGACACGGCTGCTCACAATGAGAAGAGCAATTCCTAAGCATATGATAATAAATACATATCCCATTATAATTTTTGCACGTATATTCGCACGAAAAAATTTGCCCATAGCAGCCTCCTAGTACAGTTCATAGAGAACGTTAGTTAACATTCTACTATTCTAACTATACCATAGTTGCGGAGATAGAGAGAAAAACTACGCCTATTCCTGTAGTTTTTCTAGTATTTCCGCCAGCTCCGGATCTGATTCCGGAAATGCTAGATTCATACTCTCTAGCGCTGCTACGGCAATTTGCAGCACAGCCCAATCCCGATACCAGCGGTGATTGGCCGGCACAATGTACCAAGGCGCCGTTTCAGAGCTGCAATGCTTAAATACCGATTCGTAGGCTTCCTCGTATTGAGCCCATGACTCCCGCTCTACCAGATCACTTTTATCAAATTTCCAATGCTTCGTAGGATCTGTCAGCCGATTTCGCAGCTTCGCGAGTTGGAAATCTTTCGAGATGTGGAGGAAAATCTTCACGATTTTCACGCCGCCGCTCTCCAACAATTTCTCGAAGCGGTTAATATGCTTGAATCTGCTCTTCACTTCCGCCCCGTCAATCCAATGATGGACTCTCGTGATGAGCACATCTTCGTAATACGAACGAATGAAGGCTCCGATCATCCCTTTGGCCGGTGCAATCTGATGGGCGCGCCATAAGAAATCATGAGCCGCTTCCTCTTCCGTTGGCGCACGAAAACTGTTTACCCTGAACCCCTGCGGATGCAAGCCGCCAAGGGCATGTTTAACGACGCCGTCTTTCCCGCTGCAATCCATCCCCTGTATAACAAAGAGAACGGATTGCTTCTTCTCGGCGTACAGCTTATTTTGCAGAGCTTCCAGCTGCTCTTTCAAGCGCTCCACCGCAGCGTCTACCTCTTCCCTGTCACGGATGGCTCCAGTATCATTGGGGTCGATAGTGGCCAGACGAAATTTTTTTCCAGGTTCCAATTTAAAATGCTTGACTGACATAGGCCGGCCTCCTCTAAGGATTAGGTGTAAGAGCACCCTTTAATTTCAGTATTGCCCGCTTCTGAATGCGGGAAACACTCATCTGGGATATCCCTAGCTGATCCGCAATTTGACGCTGTGAGAGCCCTTCCTGATAAATAAGATGAATGACTTTCCTCTCTTCCTCTTTCAAGCAGGTCATCGCTTCTTCCAAGTCCATTCGTCTCTCCAGGGATTGATATTCGTCGGTTGACCCGGCAATCATATCGCCTATCGTCGCACTATCCCCTTCACTGTTCAGCGGCGTATCCAGCGAAGTGTAATGATAATAGTCTCGGCCAGCCAATATTTCGATGGTCTCTTCCGCGCTAAGCTCCAAATAAGCCGCCATTTCATCAATATTCGGCGACCGTTCGAGCTTGACGGTGAGCTCATCCAGGGCTCTCTGAACGAGGGCTCCCTTCTCCTTAATTCGTCGCGGAACCTGTATGTACCATGATTTATCACGCAAATAGTTCTTCAAGTGACCAATCAAGCTTTTCATCGCATAGGCTTCAAAAGGAGTATCCAATGTACTATCGTACTGGGTGAACAGCCGCAGCAAAGACATCTGCCCGACCTGATACAGATCTTCATATAGATCAGGACGGCTCCGTGACATCTTGCCGACTGCCATACGAACGATAGGTTCATAGTGCAGCAGCAGTGCCGTAGCCGTCTCTTGGCAAGCCGTTTCTCTATAAATTTTCATTTTCACATACATGTCATAGAGAGGCTTGTTGGATGATGCATTCACATTCATACCATTTCCTCTTTTCTATTCATCTGCCCTGTTAGCTGCTTCTTCAAAACAACCTGAGTGCCTTTGCCGCTTTCCGTCAGCACCTGCACATCGTCCATTAAAGCCTGCATGAGGAATAATCCTAACCCCCCCACCGCCGCTTCACTAATGGATTTATGATGCAGAGCAACCGTATCGGATTCGGCTTGTATATAATGAAAGCTGTTCCCTTCATCCTTAACGCTAATTTGCAAAAATCCGTCCTGCTGCTCGTACTGAATCTCAATAGTACCAGGCTGCCCCTGCTCATAAGCATGCAGAATGGCATTATTGCAAGCTTCTGCTACAGCTACCTTCATATCTTCAATATCTTCAAATGAGAAGCCCGCTTTCGAGGCTACACCGTATAAGGTTAGTCGGACAATATCCAGGTATTCCGCCTGTGCCGGGATTGTAAGGCCGATGTATGGGTTCATATGATTTCTTCTTTCCTTTCTGCACTACCATGATTATGAATTTGCAGTTCTCCGTCCACCAAGTAGCGAGCAACGCCAGTGATTTCAAATAAACGCTGAATTCTCGCGGGAATATGCTGAATACGGAAGGATGCGCCCATCGAAGCTCTTACTTTAAGCACCGAGACAATTAAGCCTATGCCCGTACTGTCAATATAGCGCAGCTCTTTCGTGTCCAAAGTTAATTGCTGATCGCCTTGGGAAACGACAGAATCCAGGACGGCTGCAAGCTCGGAGGCCGCTGCCAAATCAAGTTCCCCGCTTAAGTATATAATATTTTCTTCCCCATTCGATTGCTTATAAACCGTAAATTTGCGTATGTTCACAAAGATAGCTCCTTCCTATTTCATGCTGCCCATATGAGGCGTCTTTTTGGATTTAAACTTCTTCCACATCTCAATCGAAACTGCCGCTCCTTGCAAAATCGTTTGCCATCTGCCGCTTAATGACGGCGTATCTTTCGGCAACCGCGTTTGTTTCACCGCGTCGATGAAGCCTGTAGCTGATTGTTTCATAGAAGAGGTAAGTTCGTGGACGACTTGACCGACGTCGTTCACGGAGCTGAACAGATGATTCAACTTTGCCAACTTCGCACGAACATCTATAGCCATCTCATTGGTATTGAGAATAACGTCCTGTACTTCGGAAGATATCTGCGTGACCTCGTCCTTCATTTGCCCCATGGTCAGAGTGATCTGATCCAAGGACAGCTTCAGTGATTTCAAGGTTTGAATCAAATAGAAGACAAGGAATACGAAAGCTATGGCAGCAAGGACTGCGCTAAGTTCAACTAACATGTCAATCACCCCTGTTCGCTTGATTAATTGCTTGATTACTTATCGTTACCCGCCTTATCAGGAAGTGAAACAGCCTTTCACGAATTTCCAGATGTTTCTATGCCATGTTTCAAAAGAGAACCTCCCGGGTAAAGACAAGATAGAAACAATGAAACAATCCTATAAATTGAATGGAGGAATTTCACATGGTGAAAACCGCATTGAAGGAAAATGCCATTACCGAAACGTTGGACAAGCAAGTAGCGAACTTCTCAATTCTATATATGAAACTGCATAACTATCACTGGTATGTAAAAGGTGAAAATTTCTTCACGCTGCATCTAAAATTCGAAGAGTTGTACACGGAGGCCGCGCTGCATCTGGACGTTATCGCCGAGCGAATGCTTTCGCTGCGCGCCGTGCCAACGGCTACCCTGCAGGAGCATCTGGAGCTTGCTTCTATTAAAGAAGCAAGCAAGGGCGCTTCCGCAGCGGAGATGGTGAAGCAATTGGCAAGCGATTTCACCCTCCTCTGCTCGGAGATGACCGAGGGGATCGCGCTTGCCGAAGAAAGCAAGGATCAGCCGACGGCTGACATGCTGATCGGGATTCGCGCCTCGCTTGAGAAGCACAGCTGGATGCTGGAATCTTTCCTCGGCCGCTAAGCGGCTGGGGGCTGATCGAAGGGGAACTGTAGGCCCTTATTCGAGCCAAATCGCCTGCTTTCGGGTCCAGACGGAACTACAGGGCGCTATTCGCTCCAAAAAGCTCAAATGTGAGCTTGCAGGGCTAAAATAGAGGACCGTAGTTCCCACTCCCCGATCGAAGCATCGATTTTCGTGAGAATAGAGGATCGTAGTTCCCTTAACCACAAAGGGCTATCTCCATAGGTCATGCCTGACCTTAGAGATAGCCCTTTTTTATACATATTTAACGAGCGTGACTTCCGTCCCTTGTTCGGTGTTCACGGTCACCTCATCCATCAGCGCTTGCATGAGATACATGCCAAGGCCTCCAGACTGCAGTTCGCCAAGTGTCCGGCCATCCGGAGATTCCGACTGGTCTTGCTGACTCTGGTAATCAAAGCCAGGACCGTCATCTTTCACTTTCACAATCAGCTTGCCTTCACCAAGCTCAAAGCTGATTTGGATTTGCCCCAGCATGGCCGACGTCTCCCCATGAAGCACCGCATTGTTGCAGGCTTCCGAAACCGCTACTTTCATATCCTCGATATCCTCATAGGAAAACCCCAGCTTAGAGGCAACCCCGTAGAGACTAAGCCTCACGAGGTCCAGGTACTCCGCTGCTGCGGGTATGTTCAGACGAACGACGTTCATGCGGTTCCTTCGATCCCTTCATTAAGAAATCCGGAAATGCCTGTAAGGTCAAACAGCCTTTTAATACTGGATGGAATATGGCGAACGGCGAACGGCACCTTCAGCTCATCGCGTATTTTCAAAGCAGAGACGACAATACCGATCCCCGTGCTATCGATATATGTTAACTTACCTACGTCTAGAATTAACGCCTTATCGGTTCTATGAACAACCGCTTCGAGCGCATGGCGGAACGTTAAAGCTGCTGCCAAATCGAGTTCACCGCGGATATGAAGCAGTATAGATGTTTCCAATTCTTCTTGATCAACTTGGAACTTTTCTACGGACATGAGCCACACTCCTTCTATGTGATTTGCTCTTTCAAGTGTAACAAGTGCCTAGCCTTTACACAAGGTTTACAGCCAAAAGCCTGATCTGCCGGGCCTTTCCGGACATGCAACGAAGCCGGCCAATCCGGCCAGCCTCCGCTTACAACACTCCGCTCTTCTCCGCTACAAATGGATGGGCATACTCGCCGCAAATGACCGCTCCCTGCTCCACCATGACCTGTTTGTCCAAAATAACCCGGTCCAAATAGGCGCCTGCCTGGATCATGCAATCCTGCATGATCACGCTATTTTTGACGTGCGCCCCCGCATGAACGGCAACCCCGGGGAACAAGATGCTGTTCTCCACAAAGCCTTCTATTCGGCAGCCGGGCGCAACGAACGCATTGCGGATCAAAGCTTGCTGATGACATGCGATCGCAGTCTCGTCCTCTTTTCGCGTATACACAGACTCTTGGTGCTCCATGAACTGCCTCCATCCATGCGGCTGCAGCAGCTGCATGCTGTGCGCATAGTAACTGTCGACGGAATCCATAATCGCCATGTAGCCATGATTGGCATAACCTTGTACATGAAGGTGGTCCAGCTGCTCCCATACCGCCTGTTTCAGATCCGTGGCTTTTCCGGGCTTCAGGCTCATCTCAATGAGATCAATCAGCAGCTTGCGCTCCAGAACCATCGTATCCAGATCAATATTTTGCGGAGACAGACTTGGCAGCGCATGGTAGGTGGGAGCGGCGCCAACAACCCGGCCTTGATCATTTATATTTAAGCTGTAAGCATGTCCAATATGCGCATGGCGGTCCATCTCCGTCAAATGTTTGAAGAGTACCGTAATATCCGCTCCACTACTGTCATGGTAATCCATCATTTGATCATAATGGGAATGATAAATAATGCGGCTGGGTGCAAGCAAAACATACTTCTCCGCTCTGGATTTTAAGTAATCCAGAGGGTAATCCAACTGAAGCTCATCGTCATGCTGGGCGGCTAGGGTGTGCAGCGCCTCTAACCCATAGTGCCGACCGTTTCCGATATGCCGGAGCAGCGACTCCGCCTTCGGAGCCGCCAGCACCACCACCTCTTGAATGCCGGCATTGCTCATATTGGAAAGCGCAAAATCCGCTAACCGGTACCGGCCGGCAAAAGGCACCGCCCCCACGCACCGGTCACGGGTAAGTGTGGACAAATCGTTTTGTTCATTGATGAGATTAATGATACCAAGAACATTTTCCATACCGCATTCCTCCTTAGGGCTTACACGAAATTCAGCCGCGTACCGGTCAATGGAGCAGGTATAGAGGCTGGATAGTGACGTCCAATCACGGATTTCTCGCCGACGACGGTAACGCCCGGTTTCCCTGGCTTACCTACAATAGCGCCGTCTTTGATAATCGATCCTTCCCCGATAATGGCGTTAAGGATAAGGGCGTGTTCCCCGATCTGAACGCCGGGCATAATGACGCTGTTCAGCACCCGGCTATGCTTGCCGACCGTCACACCGTCGAATAGAACCGAGTGGCTAACATTCCCGTAAACAGAGACGCCATCCCCGATTTCGGCGTTATTAACCCGTGCGTCAAGCGCCACTTGGCTTCTGGAGAAGTTCCGTTTGGCTGTCAGCACAGGCCATGCCTCCTGATCCATCTGCAGCCTCGGATTATAACCAAGCAAATCCATGTGAGATTCCCATAGGCTTTCAATCGTGCCGACATCCTTCCAGTATCCTTCGAACGGATAGGCCGATACATGCGCCCCCGCAGCCAACAGTCCGGGAATAATGTCATGGCCAAAATCATGGCTCGAAGCCGGATGATCCGCATCCTGCTCCAGACAGGACTTCAGGAACTCCCAATTAAATATGTAGATCCCCATAGAGGCCAAGTTGCTAGTCGGTCTGAACGGCTTTTCCGCAAAAGCGGTAATCCGATGCTGCTCATCTGTGCTGACAATCCCGAACCGGCTGGTTTCCTCCCATTTCACCGGCATAACCGAAATCGTCGCATCCGCGCCGGTTGCCTGATGATGTTCCAGCATCGTCCGATAATCCATGTTATAAATATGATCGCCGGAGAGGATCAGCACATAACTCGGGTTATGCTCCTGCAGATAAGCCAGGTTCTGATAAACGGCATCTGCAGTTCCCTTATATGCATTAGGTGCTCCGGCCTGCCGTTCCAGAAGCGAAATGCCGCTGCCGCCTTCCACCTGCCAAACATCCCCGGTTCCAATGTGCGCATGCAAAACGGCCGGTTTATACTGCGTCAGCACGCCAATCGTACCAATTCCTGAATTGCGGCAATTGCTCAAGGCAAAGTCAATCATCCGATACTTCGCTCCAAAATGAACCGCCGGTTTCGCCATATACCTCGTTAACGGACGAAGCCGGCTGCCCTCTCCGCCTGCCAACAGCATTGCTACACATTCCTGCTTTTTCATCATCATCTCATCCTTCCTTTTGGTTTTTTTTGAAAATGACAGCCGCCAGTGGCGGTATCGTTACCTGAATACTGTAAGGTTGATTCTGACACGACCACTCTTCCGCAGTCTGTGCAGGCTCATTCATCACACCCGATCCGCCGAATTCTGGGAGATCACTATTAAATACTTCTTCGTATTGCCCAAGCTCTTTCACTCCGATACGGTAACCTTCGTGTGTTTCGGGTTTGAAATTGCAAACCATGAGGAGATCTTCATTCCCCTCGCCTTTCCTTCCAAATAACACCAGCCCGTCAGCCGTATCCTCAAAATCAATCCCTTCAAACCCATCTGGCGCATAATCCCGCTCCCACAGAGCCTTCTCCGAGATATAGAAATGATTCAACGACTTCACATAATGTTGAAACTGTTGATGTTCACGATCCTGCAGCACGTCCCACGTGAGTGCCGCTTCCGAGTCCCAATCCTGCTCCTGGCCGAATTCGCTGCCCATGAACAGGAGCTTTTTGCCGGGATGCCCGATCAGATAGGCGTACAGCACACGCAGATTGGCAAACCGCTGCCAACTGTCGCTTCCCGACATTTTACCCAGGAGAGACTTATCTTGATTAGCCATCTCGTCATGCGCATAAGGGAGAATGTAATTCTCATCCCATGCCTGTTGCAGCGATTTCGTCAACTGCGGTTCCAACCCGCTGCGTTCCTCTTGATTCTTTTTCATATAGTCGAGTGTATTCCACGTAAAGCCTAAATTCCATTTATAATTAAAACCCAGTCCGCCCTGTTCAACCTGCTTGGTTACGCCCGGGTATGAACTGGAATCCTCCGCCATCATCAAGGCGTTCGGGTATCTGGCGAAGATGACGGCATTCAGCTTTTGGAGAAAAGCGATGCCTTCCAAATTTTCGTCGCCACCCTCGTCATTCGTGATGCAGTCGTCTTCCGTCCTGTCGAAATTTAGCGTCAACATGCTGTACACCGCATCGACACGCAAGCCGTCAATATGATAAACATCCATCCAGAACAAAGCATTGGAGATTAAAAAGCTATGCACTTCGGGTTTCCCGTAATCAAAAATGTAAGTCCCCCACGTCGGATGCTCGCCTTTACGGCTGTCGGCATATTCGTACAGCGGCTTTCCGTCGAATCGGGCTAATCCATGAGCGTCCTTGCAGAAATGCGCCGGCACCCAATCCATTATGACGCCAATCCCCTTCTGATGGCAGCGATCCACCAAATACATGAACTCCTGCGGCGTTCCGAAACGGCTCGTCACCGAGTAATAACCTGTAATCTGATAGCCCCAGGATTTATCCAGCGGATGCTCCATAAGCGGCATAAGCTCGATGTGCGTAAAGCCATGGGCCACGACATAATCGACTAACTCGTCGGCCAATTCCCCATAGCTGTAGAAGCTGCCGTCCTCCTTGCGTTTCCAGCTGCCTAGATGCACTTCATAAACAAGAAGCGGCTGCTGTAGAAATTGGTGCGATGTCTTCCCGGCAAGCCAAGCTTCATCCTGCCAATCATAACCTTCCAAGGATGTCACGATGGAAGCGGTTCCGGGTCTAAGCTCAGAAGAAAACGCGTAAGGATCTGACTTTAAATAGCAGTCATCATCTGATGTGATGATTTCATATTTGTATAAAGTGCCTTCCTTCAATCCGGGGATAAAAAGCGTCCATACGCCGTCTGACACCGTCATGCCATGATTCCGGCCATCCCAACCGTTGAAGCTGCCCGATACGTTCACTTGCTTTGCATTTGGTGCCCACACGGCAAACTGGACGCCCTTCACAGCATCCCTTTCCTCTAAGTGAGAACCCAGAAACCGGTAACTTTGGTACTGCGTACCCTCATGCAATAAATATAGAGCGTCTGAACCCAGTGACGATGTCATCGTTGTCATCCATTTTCCTCCCCGCCATCGATTAACTTCATGCCATGTATTACCCCTGTTAGCGCCTATTGAAACAAAAAATGCACAAGTCGCCCAATTTTTGGGGCAAACTCGTGCATGTATCCATTTGTTATTAATAAGTGCCAATTACGAAACGCTAATCATGACCAGGCACATATCGTCCTGTGGAGCCTCGCTTTTGTCATGCGGATAGATCTGCTCCACCAGCTCTTCTGGATCATGTGTGCTGCCAGAAGACTGCAGGCCTTGCCTTATTTTCGCGATACCGTCCTGTTCCTCATCATCCAGCCATTCCGATAGACCGTCTGTAAATAAGACAATACGCGCCTCTTGCTCATAACGAATTACGCCTTTGGTGACTTCAATTTCCTCAAAAAAACCAATGGCGCAGCAGCCTTCCGTCAGCAGCTTCACCTCGCCATCCAACTCCGCAATGCCTGCCGGGTGCCCTGCATTCACATACTCAATCGTTTGTTTCTCCGTATCCAGTACCAAGTAGATCGCCGTAAAATAATAATTAATCAAGCTGTCCGATTGATGCAGCTGATTCATCCTGCCATTCAGCTCGCGCATC
This sequence comes from Paenibacillus chondroitinus NBRC 15376, assembly GCF_004000765.1. GTDB lineage: Bacteria > Bacillota > Bacilli > Paenibacillales > NBRC-103111 > Paenibacillus_E > Paenibacillus_E chondroitinus. The sequence goes on from NZ_BILW01000056.1 coordinate 14,829, forward strand.
ACACCCTCCGGATCGCAAATATGCGTGATGGTATCCTTCAAAGCCGAGTAAATATACATACACACCAGGGAAGACGAAATACCGTGCCCCATCATATCCAGTAATATAACACCATACCGATTCGGTCCGATCGGATACCACGCGTAGAAGTCCCCCGCCAATTCCGACGATGGCTTATAGACCGCAGAGATTCGGATATTTTCCTCCTCTATGGGGTTGCTGAGCACGCTGCGCTGTACCTGTTTCGCCAAATCCAGCTCATATTTAATCCGCTTATCCCGCTCTTTGTGCCAATCCTTCTCATATTTCAAACGGAGCGTCGCACGGATTCGGGCGAGCAGCTCCACCTTATTAATCGGCTTCATCACATAATCAAGCGCCCCTGCATCCAAAGCCTCAGCGAGCTTATTCGAATCCCCCATCGCCGTCACGAAAATAATCGGGATATCCCGCAGCCTCTCATTCGCTTGAATCGTGCGGCAGGCCTCTACGCCATCGATCTCCGGCATCATCATATCCATTAAGATCAGATCTACCGGCACCTCCGCCGGACTGGGGGAATGCATGTCTAATAACTGATACAGCTCTTTCGCCGAGGACACCATTTGGAGATCCGTGTATCCCGCTTTAAGCAATATTTTTTCAATAATTAGTAAATTTGTTGCGTTATCGTCCACAATAACAATGCTCATCGCCATAACCCCTTTCGGGTAAAAGTTAACTGGAACCCTCATCTAGTTTACCATAGTTCAAAAACAAAGAGCTTCTCTATGTACTACCCGCCTGCGAAAATTTTAATCATTGTCAACGGACAGCTATGCGCAAAAAATGCCCCGCCTGTTTCAAAACAATGGAATAGGGTTACAACCTAGTATAAGGCATGACCCACTATACCCCAATTGAAGGAGAGATGACTCATGAGTGAAACTGTCGAAACAAACAGAAGCGGACTATTGTTAGGCCTGGTAATCGGTGGTGCGATAGGCGCTGTAGCCTCATTGTTATTAGCCCCGAAAAAGGGTGCAGAACTGCGAGACAACCTCACAACGACATATCGAAACCTATCCGATAAAACAAACCAATTCGCCGCAGCCCTGGGACAAAAAACAAAGGAAATGGCCGCCAAAACCGGTGATAAAACGGAAGAGATGGCGGAAAAGCTGAGCGATAAAACGCAGGACTTAGCCGAAATGGCGAGTGATAAAGTGCAAGCGTTTGGTGAAAAGGCTAGTGAAAAAGCAAGAGACATTGGCGAGAAAGCTAGTGCCAAGGTTCAGGAGATTGCCGAGCCTTTGCAGTCGGCTAAACCGGAGTACTCGAATAATCGGCACTAAAAGAGTAAGCCAACATTTTTGAAAGGAGTGGTTTGAAATGGATAAAAACATGCTGCATCGACAGCTAACCGATCAAGGTTTAGAACGTGTGGATTATACGGAGAAAGCCGTTTATCAATATAATATCTATAGTGAGGCTACAGCTGCCTCCTATCCGCTTACATTAACGACGTTCACCTCCGAGCATGGGAATACGACCGTGCACTTCCATGAGGCAGGCTTCCCGGAGAATAGATTCGTTCCGTTGGAGGTCCGCCGGGCCGCGCTGGACAAGCTGATCGAAATAGAACGGCTGTGCAACGGCCCCTCCGGTAAAACCTTGGAGGAAGCCAACAACAGCTCCATGGCTCAGGATTTGGACGAGATCAAGAAACTCGGCAATGAAATGAAGCACATGAAGACCAACAGCGAGCTGATCGAGAAAAATTTGATCCCGGATCCGATTCAATAAAAAAAGGTTGGACAGGAGAAACCTCCTGTTCAACCTTTTTTTGCGTCCACACTTCATTCCGTCAATGGAGTGAGCTTCCCGTGTATGACTAATCTTCCCTCTTTGGCATCAAGCGTGTAGTCGCAGGTAGAGAGCGTAAGAATGGAGTCACTTGCGGTTAACGCTTCATTAGTCTCATAAATCGAGCGGTTCTGAATTGTATGCAAAAATGATGCATATTCATCGGTATCGCCAAAATCGGTTTGAATATAGTTGAATTCAGTCGTCGTATAGTACACTGCAAAAATGTCTACCCGATAGGAATGATTTAAGCTAAGCCGCAAACAGGCAATCCCAAGGAAGTCATAACGGCCGAATTTCTTAAAGATATTTACCAGATCGAAGCCAAGGTAAGACTCGAAGATAACTACGTCAACATTATGCCTATTCGTAAATTGTAAAAAAAGGTTGAGCAGCACACGAAGCGCTGCTCAACCTTTTTTATTTCGGCTGCACCATCTCTTCCGGTCGCACGTAAGTATCGAACTGCTCCGCCGTCAAGTAGCCGCTGCGCACGGCTGACTCTTTCAACGTCAGCCCTTCCTTGTGGGCTTGCTTCGCAATGCTGGCCGCTTTCTCATACCCGATATACGGGTTGAGCGCCGTAACCAGCATGAGCGACTGTTCGAGATTGCGCTGAATCACCTCGCGATTCGGCTCCATCCCCACGAGGCAGTTATCGTTGAACGAGCGCATGCTATCGGCCAGCAGCCGGACGGACTGCAGGAAGTTATGGATGATAACGGGCTTGAACACGTTCAGCTCGAAGTTGCCCTGGCTGGCGGCGAAGCCGATGGCCGCATCGTTGCCCATGACCTGGCACACGACCATCGTCATCGCTTCGCTCTGGGTCGGGTTCACCTTGCCCGGCATAATTGAAGAGCCGGGCTCGTTCTCCGGGATCGTGATTTCGCCGATCCCGCAGCGGGGACCGCTCGATAGCCACCGCACGTCGTTGGCTATCTTCATCAAGTTCGCCGCGAGCGCCTTCAGCGCGCCGTGAGCGTACACGATCTGATCATGGCTGGTCAGCGCATGAAACTTGTTCGCCGCCGAGACGAAGCTCGTGCCCGTCTCGCTGGAGAGCTGCTCGGCAACGCGCGCGCCGAATTCCGGATGCGCGTTCAGCCCGGTGCCCACCGCGGTGCCGCCAATGGCCAGCTCGCGCATCGTATCCACGCTGCTGCGCACCATGCGCGCGCTCTGCTCCAACATCGCCCACCAGCCGCTAATCTCCTGCCCCAGCGTCAGCGGGGTGGCGTCCTGCAGGTGGGTGCGGCCGATTTTGACGATGGAGGCATAGGCCTCCATCTTGCTGTGCAGCGTCGCCTGCAATAGCTCTAGCGCAGGCAGCAGCTCTTGCTCCACCGCGAGAACGCCGGCCACGTGCATCGCGGTAGGGAACGTATCGTTCGAGCTTTGCGAACGATTCACGTCGTCATTGGGATGGATGCGTGCTCCATCCCCGAGCAATTCGCTGCCGCGATGCGCAATCACCTCGTTGACGTTCATATTCGACTGCGTCCCGCTGCCGGTCTGCCAGACAACGAGCGGGAACTCCCCGCTCCAGCGGCCCTGCACGATTTCGTCCGCCGCCTGCGCGATGGCGTCTGCTTTGCCCGGCGTTAACCCGCCAAGCTCACGGTTGACAATAGCGGCCGCTTTTTTCAATAAAGCAAAAGCAGCAATTAACCGCTCCGGCATCCGCTCGGTCCCAATCTTGAAATTCTCAAAGCTGCGCTGCGTCTGAGCGCCCCACAACTTATCCACAGGTACTCTGATTTCCCCCATCGTATCTCGTTCAATCCGGAATTGCTGCTCCAAACCAATCATCCTCCTATGTAGGCGCTGACCGCCAATACCTTCTGTTAACCAGCCAATGGCTAGCGTCAAACACATGAAGCATAGTTTGCCCAAATGATGGAACGCTATGAGCCATAAACTGGTTTTTCCCATTGCAATCAAGCTATAATCAAGGATAACTAACAAAACATGTGCCCTGTACAGGGGTACGCAAAGGAGCTCTCACGTATGGAATCGAGACTTGCTATCATCGTCCGCTCGACGGAAATCGATGTGAACGGCCACGTCAACAACGCCAAATATTTGGAGTATCTGGAGTGGGGCCGTGAGGAATGGTACGAGCTTTCCCAACTGTCCTACGAGACCTTTGGCTCGATGGGCATCCAAACCGTAACGGTGAACATCAACATTAATTACAAAAAAGAATGCAAGCAAGGCGAACACCTCACCATTACCTGCCGCCCGGATAAAATGGGACGCTCCAGCTACGTGCTGAAGCAAGAAATTTATAACGAGCGCGGAGAACTATGCGCGGATGCTCTGGTAACCAGCGTGACGATGGATAGCACGACACGCAAAAGCGTGGAAGCCCCCGAAGCGCTGCGGAAACATTTTAGCTGAAAAAGAGATAGTTAAAGGTTACCTGTGGATAACTTTTCCCCCAGTGGTGTCGGCATGCCGTCCATGCTGACCATATTTTTCTCCTGCCAATAAGCCAACAGACCTTCTTCGCCTTTATTTGCAGCCCATTTCTGCAGCGTATTCCGCTCCCCCTCATAATTGTAAAAAGGAACGCTGAAGCCGCAGGAAGTCTTGACTTCATGGACTTTGACAGCGATAATTTGCCGGGCTCCAGGCAGCATAGTGAACATGGGGGCTAACGCCTCCCACTCCTGGGTATCCGGCAGAATGACGCGCCCCTGCCCGTATAAGCGCAGAATCATCGGCGGTCCCTCGAATGCCGTAAACATAACCGTTATCCTTCCATTCTCTTCGAGATGCGCGCTTGTTTCGTTCCCGCTCCCCGTTAAGTCCAAATAAGCCACTTCATTCGCATTGATAATGCGCAGAACGTCATGGCCCTTCGGTGATAAATTCACATGCCCATCCCCTGACAGCGGGGCCGATCCTACGAAAAAGATGTGCTGCTTGGCAATAAACGCCTCATGTTCCGGCAGTATGGCTTCAAATGATTTCCCCATTGCGCTCTCCACCTTTCCATTTTCTTCTATTATGCTCCTCCTCATTCTATTTGTGAAATATATTTCTTCGGCATGCTTTATAGTTATTGCCTATGGTTACTCGCCAAATGATATTCAAAAAAGATGGAAATTATTTGTATAATTCAGGAGCCCTGGAGGCATACTTAGTTGGTTGAAAAATGAGGAGGTGAGTGTTCATGTCAACGAACAATCAAAACGATGTGGTAAGCCACGCCATCAACGCAGCTCAAGCCAATGCGGAAGACAGCCAAGCACAGCAGCAGGTGGAAGAGCTAAGCTCCATGCTGCAAAGCTCAACAGCCGATGCCAATGAGGATACGTCCTCTGAAGAGTAGTGTTTCCCTTAGGGACAAACACAAAAAGAGCTTTCCCAACAGGTCAATCTGGACCTGGGGAGAGCTCTTTTTACATTCAGCAAGACTGGTTTCTCTTCCTCCGCCTCATGAACCAAACGCCCATCCACCGAATAAATTGTAGCAAAAACGTTAGGGATGGATGTTAAGCATGGACGGATTAGATCACCCTTTAAGTATACAAACCTACCAGATGCTCCACGATAAATTAAAGCTGCTTTACCCCGCCGTTATTCATCACACGCCTTACACAGCGGAACGCACCATGAACATTGCGATTGTTAATGCCGTTAACAAGCAGCTTCACGAGCAAGGCTACCCCCAAAATCCGAAGACAGACGTTACCGCCTACTACGAACTGAAAAACAATCAGCGAGGGGTGCTCAGCCTAACTTTATGGAATTATGCGTTTTCCGGCGGCGCTCATGGCCTTACTATTCAAAACGCTTTAACTTTCAATACAGAAACCGGTCAGGCGTATGCGTTAAAAGATTTGTTTAAACCGGGCAGCGATTATGTCGGCAAGCTCAGCGAAATGATTAAATCTGAAATTAAGCTGCGGGATATTCCCCTGCTGGTTGACTTTAAAGCGATTCGGCCGGATCAGGATTTTTATATTGCGGATAAAGCACTCGTCATCTATTTTCAAGTTTACGAACTGGCCGCATATGTGTACGGTTTTCTTTATTTCCCTATTTCTGTGTACGCCCTTCAAGACATCATTGCCGAAGAGGGTCCGCTGGGGAAAATGTTTAGTTAACCGCAGACGATAATTTGTCGGCTAAATTTTCCTTTGTTGACTGCGCAGCGGTCTGCAATGTGAAAACCAGCCTGTTCAATCAGCGGATCAATCTGCTCCGTCGTTATAATGACCGCACGCTGCGCCAAGCGGCGAGCTGACTGCAGCATCTGCAGCTGCTCGTCCTCCGGCAGCTTCGAGCATAGGTTGTATGGCATGTCGAGGATGAGCGCGTCATAGCGGTTCTCTGCGTTGCCAGCAGCTGGTGTAGCGGCTGCGGCGGGGGCAGCCGCTGGGACAGCAGAGACATGGGAGGCCGCTGGCAGGCCCAGCGACCGCATGTCTCCAAGCGTGACCACGTTCGGCATGCCGAAGTGGGCCAGATTCACCCGCGCGCCGCGCACCGCCAGCGGGTTCATGTCGTTGCCGACGATGTCGATGCCCATCGACATCGCTTCGACCAGCACCGTGCCGATGCCGCAGCACGGGTCAATGACCCGCGTGCCCTCGGTGACGGGCACGGCGATGTTCACCACCGCCCGCGCTACGCGCGTACTTAGGGCCGTGGAGTAGTTCTGCGGCTTCTGTTGATGCAGAAGCCAAACGGCTTCGCCGTGGGAGCAGTCGCCGAACAACCAGCGGTCCCCCAGCTGCGTCACGGCAAACCACTGCTCCGGCTTCCGCATCTCGGCTTTGCCGCGGAGATGCCGGCCTAGTTCGCGTTCGACGTCCCGCCGCCGGTCATAGCTGACCGGCGTGTCCGTCTCCGCGAACACAACCTTAAACGTTGACCCGCTTACGGTCAACGTCTCGACCTGCGAGGCCAGTTCCGGCAGGCTGCCGGCCTCGTAGCGAACATCCAGCCGCAGCTTCAGGAATGGGCTGCGGCTTGGTTCCACCCTGCGCGGGCTGACGGCGTAGCCCGCGCCGAGCACGGTTTCTGCGCCCAGTAAGGTGCGCAGCTCTAACTGACAGAGCGCCTGCTCATCTTCATGGCAGGCGTAAATATAGATATGTTCCATTGATCGGTATCCCTCATTTAAATATGAATCTATGTTATGAAGTAACATCTTTGCTTTCGCTTAGGAATTGCTGTGTGACTTGCTTCATGAAGGTTTTGGTCGTCTGGCACAGGAACATGTCCTTGCGGTATACGATGCCGACATCCTTTTGCGGCACAGGATCCATAATCGGAATGCAGCGGATCTCGCTGCTCTGAATGCCTTCCACATAGGAGCCGGGCAAAACCGCGCCGCACACATGATTTTTAGCCATTTGCAGCAAAGACTCCAACGTGGACAGCTCCAACACCGGCTTACATAGCAAATCTGACTGCTCGCAGCATGCTTCTATCATATGCCGGACATAAAACTTCTTAGGCAGCATGGCGACTGGCAGCTGCACAAGATCCTCCAGCCGGATCGCTTCGGCGTCAGACAGTGGGTGATCTTTGGAGACAACTAGCAGCAATTTTTCCTTATACAAGGGAATCCTAACCAACTGCTCATCCTCATCCGGCAAAAAAACAACGCCTAAATCCAGCTGATTGTTCAACAGCCCTTCTATCGTCTCTTCGGTGGCCAGTTCAGCTACTGACAGCTCTATTTTCGGATACTCGGCATGAAAAGCCATAATCGTAGCCGTCAGCAGATGATTGCCCGAGCAGCCAATTCGCAGCCGCCCCCGCTGCATGCCTTGAATCTCGTTGAAAGCAGCCTGCGCTTGCTCCAACTCATGAAAAATATTGCGGCTGTGCTTAAGCAGAATCTCTCCCGCCTCCGTCACATAAACCTTTTTGCCGATGCGCTGAAAAAGAGGCGATCCGATCCGCTGTTCCAGAATACGAATTTGCTGGCTTAATGTAGGCTGGCTGATGCCCAGCTTCTCTGCGGCTTTTGTGAAATGCAATTCTTCGCAAACGGCCAAAAAATAGGCCAATAACCGATAATCCATCCTCTAAGCCCCCGTTCATAGCGATTAACTATGATCGTAATTGATATTTGCCAATTGATCAATGATTGTTATTTTTCTATAGTATAGAATAACGATTAAGATCGTAAACGAAAGGTGGTTACTTGCCATGTATGGACAAATTCGATTTGAACGCAATCCGCACCTCAAAACAAAACCAGGTGTCCAGGATGATCTAGGCTTTGGGCGTATCTTTACAGACCATATGTTTGTGCTGGACTACGTCGAAGGACAAGGTTGGCACGATCCGCGAATCGTTCCTTATGCCCCGCTCTCTTATGACCCTGCCGCGATGATTTTTCATTATGGGCAAGCTGTTTTTGAAGGGTTAAAAGCATTTCGCACCGAAAGCGGAGACATTCAAATTTTCCGTCCCGACCAAAATGCCAAAAGGCTCAACCGTTCCAGCGAACGGCTTAATATGCCCCCAATCGATGAGGACTTCATCGTAAACGCTATTCAGGAGCTCGTGCGTGTCGATGCTGACTGGGTACCAAGCAAACAAGGTGCGTCTCTCTATATTCGTCCCTTCGTGATTGCCACTGAAGCCGGTCTAGGCGTGCGCCCATCTTCGCGCTACTCCTTCGTTGTCATTATGTCGCCGGTAGGCGCTTACTATGAGGAAGGGCTTCAGCCTGTCAAAATCCTCGTAGAAAGCCACTACGCCAGAGCCGTTCAAGGCGGTACTGGCGGTGCCAAAGCTGCCGGGAACTACGCAGCAAGCTTGAAAGCGCAAGTGCTTGCTAAAGAGCATGACTGCGCGCAGGTACTGTGGCTGGACGCTATCGACAAGAAAAGCTTGGAGGAAGTCGGCAGCATGAACGTCTTTTTCAAAATTGGCGGGGAAGTTGTGACGCCAAGCCTCAGCGGCTCGATCTTGGAGGGTATCACCCGCAAAAGCATAATCCACTTGCTGAACGATTGGGGCATCCCTGTCATCGAGCGCAAAATCTCGATCGACGAAATCGTGCAAGCATATGAAAATGGCACGCTGGAAGAAGCCTTCGGCACAGGAACAGCCGCCGTTGTTTCGCCTATCGGCAGCCTGCTGTGGCAGGGCACTCCGATGGTCATTAACAATGGCCAGATCGGTGAGCTCGTCCACAAGCTCTACGACACGATTACTGGCATCCAATACGGCCGCATCGCGGATAAACACGATTGGATGGTAACTTGCTAATCGCATCCGGTATATGAAGAACCTTTCCTTCCACTTAGGTGGTTGGAAAGGTTCTTTTTGCTTAGGGCTTAGCCTTCATTTAAGGGAACTGAAGTCCCCTATTCAGAAGGAAATGAGCTCCTTCCTCCTCGGATTGGAACTACAGGGTCTTAATCTCCCTCCATGGCGGGGTTTCCAAGTGGATTCGGCGAAATAGAGGAACGTAGTTCCCTTTGCCTGTGAAAACCGTGAGCTCTCCAAGAAATAGCGGCCTCTAGTTCCCTCTTAGAGACCTTACAAGTAGCTACTCTCCCCATTCTGCACCACCCAATCTCACTATTCACCACATCCCCCACTTCCACCTCAACAGCCAACAAATTTATTAACTTAGCGATTATTCTGCTAAAATTTCTCAGCTGTTTCCTCCCTATATGGAGCGTCAACCTGGGACTGAGCACAGGAGTAGGTAGATTACTTGTATTAACGCCGATTCCTCCATTCCCTCCGACCCCCTGCAAATAAAATAAGAGTTAAGCTATCGCTTAACTCTTAAATCCGTACATCACCGGTTATTTATGATACGGTGCGGCTTGCTACCGTTAACGGCAAGTTTTCAACTAAACCAAGCGCCCGTGCTGTTGAAGAATCAATTTGTTTGATAAGCTCAGGGTTTTTCAATAAGGAAACGCCAAATGAAGGAATCATTTCCTTGATTTTAGGTTCCCATGCCTTTACTTGCTGCGGGAAGCATTTTTTGATTAAGTCAAGCATAACGGAAACGGCTGTCGATGCCCCCGGAGAAGCACCAAGCAAAGCTGCTATAGAACCATCAGCGGCGCTAACAAGCTCCGTACCGAATTGAAGCGTTCCTTTGCCGGCAGCTGTATCTTTGATAACCTGCACGCGTTGGCCAGCGACCACCAGCTCCCAGTCCTCGCTTTTGGCGTTAGGGACAAACTCACGCAAAGCTTCCATACGCTGCTCTTTGGATAACATAACTTCCTTGATCAGGTATTTGGTCAATGACATGTTTTTGCTGCCTGCCGCGAGCATCGTGACAAGATTATCCGTTTTGACAGAAGTGATTAAGTCAAACATGGAGCCGGTTTTTAGAAACTTCGGTGAGAAGCCGGCAAACGGTCCAAAGAACAATGATTTTTTCTTATCGATAAATCGCGTATCCAAATGCGGAACCGACATCGGAGGAGCACCAACCGGCGCTTTGCCGTATACTTTTGCAAAATGCTGCTCGACGATTTCCGGTTTCTGACACACCATGAAAATGCCGCTTACCGGGAATCCGCCGATCCCTCTTCCTTCCGGAATACCGGATTTTTGCAGCAAATGGAGACTTCCTCCGCCTGCGCCGATAAAGACGAATTTGGCCGAGTGGTGATCGACGCTGCCGCTATCGAGATTCCGTACTTTAAGCTCCCACGAGCCGTCGCTCGCACGTTTGATATCATCTACGCTATGTTTGTACAAGATATCGGCGTTTTGATCCTTTAGGTGAGCAAACAAGTTACGCGTTAACGCGCCAAAGTTGACATCAGTGCCTGATTCAATTCTTGTTGCTGCGATAGGTTCATTCAATTCCCGATCTTTCATAATAAGTGGAATCCATTCCGCTAATTTAGCCGGATCATCCGAGTATTCCATCCCTTGAAACAATGGATTGTTCGTCAGTGCTTCAAAACGTTTTTTCAAAAATGCCACATTTTGCGCCCCTTGTACTAGACTCATATGAGGCAGCGGTGAGATAAAGTCTTGCGGATTGCGGATCAGCTTGCTATTGACCAGATAAGACCAGAATTGTTTGGAAACTTGAAACTCTTCATTCGTTTTGATAGCTTTGCTGATATCTATGGATCCGTCCGATTTTTCGACGGTGTAGTTAAGCTCGCACAATGAAGAATGTCCCGTTCCTGCATTATTCCACTCGTTAGAGCTTTCCTCGCCAGCGCTTGCGAGCTTCTCAATTACTGTAATTTTCCATTCCGGCACTAACTCTTTCAACAGTGACCCCAAGGTCGCACTCATGATTCCGGCACCAATTAAGATAACATCTGTTTTCATTTGTCTGTTGCTCATTTTAACCGTCCTTATACCCTAAGATTTGCAGAAAGGATGTAGGCGTTCTTGGTAAGACGCTACAGCAAGCCAGGGAGCAAGCTAGTCACACATCTTTTCTGGATCAAAACTAACCCTATTTATAAAATATTTATTTAACTATTATATGATAGTTATAAGCTGTACGACAAGAAGTAAGGCGAAGAAGCCTTGCAGGTTATTCCTTACATCATGCGGAGAAGCTTCCACGAAAGCAGTTTCTGAACCAATTATGCCTATCTTTACATCTTGCATAAAACTAAATGATAGTATTTGGCCCCACAGCCATAGTCTGCGGGGCGCTTTCTGTTAGATCAACATGAACTCGTCTCACTTCTGCTCAGGTGCTTCTTCTTTTTTCTGATCAGCCACCAACTTACCGTCAATATCGATAATATCTTTGGATTTCACGGCTTCATCTCCGAAAAAATCCCTCAACTTGCTCTTGGCCTTGAGCTTCACATCGTCGTCAATATTTTTCGCGACGACGGCGAGAGCTAATCCAAGCGCGCTCAAATCATCGACATAACCGACAACCGGCAGCAAATCAGGGATAAGATCCAGCGGCAGAATGAGATAGCCGAGTGTCCCGTAAATTTGTACTTTAGCTTTTAACGGTGTTCGTGGGCTCTCTACGGCATAATAAAGCAACAAGCAACTGTAAATCACTTTGCTTCCTGCCTTCTTAGCGCCTTTTTTCAATTTAGACCAGAAATCATCCCGATTAAAATACTTTTGATATTTAGAAGCGTCCATTTCGTGATCACTCCATTCTTATCTCCATTATACCACTATCGATGGTGATGAGCTAAATCGCACCCTCTCGCTCCCGCAAGACAAAAGGCTACCCCCCAAGGAGCAGCCCAACAATGGCTACAAGGCCGAATATGGTTAAAATGACACCCGATATCCGGTTAATCCAGCGATACACGGAAACATGGATACGATCGCGAAACATCCCGATCACGAAGCTGAGCGCCAGCCACCATAAGGCGGAACCGGCGAAAACGCCAACCACCAGAGCGATAGACGCAGCCATGCCGCTTTGCGCGCCACCCATGCCTAAACCGGCAAAGGCGCCGAGGAAAGACATGATGGTCATCGGGTTGGTGATGGTGAGCATGAGGGTCGACGCATACGATTTGAGCAGCGTGTCACCAGAGGCTTTGGCCGCCTCCGTAGCAGGCCGGGAACGAAAGGTTTGCACACCCAAGTAGATCAGGAACAAACCGCCTACCGCTTGCAGCAGCACCTTTTGGTCAAGGAGAAAGCCGGTGACCAGTGTCAGACCAAATCCGGCGATGAAGCCGTAGAAAGCGTCAGCTGTCGCAGCCCCCAGCCCTGACAAGAAGCCATGCAAGCGACCCAAGGTAATGGTTCTTCGAATGCACAAAATACCAATGGGCCCGACCGGCGCTGCGATCGAGAGCCCAAGTAGCATACCTTTCAACAAGGGAATGAGCATAAATTACAGTACCTGATCTCCATCATAGGTCGCAATTTTTTTGTAAAGATCCGGACGACGGTCGCGGAAAATACCCCATTCGATCCGTTGAATTTCCAACTGATCCAAATCGAATTCGGCAACAAGCACCGTTTCTTCCGTGCGGCCAGCTTCCTCGATCATATTGCCCTGCGGGCCGGCAATGAAAGAAGAACCATAGAAGTCGATGCTGGAATCTTCGTCTACTTCTTTCCCAATGCGGTTCGAAGCAATAACCGGCATCAGATTTGACGCGGCGTGTCCGCGCATGCACATTTGCCAGTGATCTTTGGAATCAATGGAGCCATCTTGCGGCTCAGAACCGATTGCCGTTGGGTAGAACAATAGTTCAGCCCCCATCAAAGCCATCACTCTTGCAGCTTCCGGGTACCATTGGTCCCAACATACGCCTACGCCGATTTTGGCGTAACGGGTTTTCCACACTTTGAAGCCGGTGTCGCCAGGATTGAAATAAAACTTCTCTTCATACCCAGGACCGTCCGGAATGTGGCTTTTGCGGTAAGTGCCGAGCACTTGGCCATCGGCGTCAATAACGGCAAGCGAATTGTAGCGAGCGTAATTTTTTTTCTCATAAAAAGAAATCGGCAGCACGACGTTAAGCTCTTTGGCAATCTCACGGAAATGATTAATGGCTTTATTATTCTCGAGTTCCGTCGCGTACACGTAGTAATCGGACTTTTCTTTTTGGCAGAAATAAGGCGTCTCGAAAAGCTCTTGAATCAAAATGATTTGCGCGCCCTTCGCAGCCGCTTGGCGAACCAAAGCTTCTGCTTTGCGAATGTTTTCATCAATGTTTGTGGAACAGCTCATTTGTGTGGCTGCTACTTTAACGTTTCTCACGTTATATCACCCTTTCCGGCTTGCTGGCATTTGCTGCGTTGTGCAGTGGACATTGCCGCCCTCTTTAATGATGGACATGCCGTTGATTTTACGGATTCTGCGGTCCGGGAATGCTGCGCTCAGCACTTCCTCCGCTTTGCGATCCGTCTCCTCGGCTGTGCCGCCGAACACCGGCAAAATGATGCCGCCATTCACGAAATAAAAGTTCAAATAACTAAGCGTTAGACGCTGCTCTTCAAAGAAAGTAAGGGGTGGCTGTTCAATTTGGATAATCTCGAAAGAACGGCCTTTGGCATCTGTGGCATTGCGCAGAATCTCCAGATTCTCCTGTGTGATCGCATAATTCGCATCGGAAGGGTCATTGCACACTTGCAAAATGACTCTGCCCGGGGCCGCGAAGCAAGCGATATTATCGACATGGCCGTCCGTTTCGTCGCCGTCGAGCCCTTTGTTCAGCCAAATGATTTTCTCGACATTCACGAAGTTCTTCACGTGTTCTTCAATCGCTTCGCGACTTAACTCTGGATTACGGTTCGTATTAAGCAAACATTCTTCCGTGGTCATAAGCGTGCCTTCTCCATCGACATGAATGGAACCGCCCTCCATCACTAGCGGAGCGTCAAAACGCTTCACGCCATGGTGCTCCAAAATTTGCGGAGCCACGTTATCATCCAGATCCCAAGGCGCATATTTGCCGCCCCATGCATTGAATTTCCAATTCACCGCGGCGATTTCTTGCTGTTCGTTCAGCAAAAAGGTAGGGCCATTATCACGGAACCAAGCATCGTTATGTTCAATTATTAGGAAATCAACGTTAGGCTCAGTAAACATCGCCTTCACTTGTTCAGCATCCGCAGGGTTGACAACGACCGTCACAGGCTCGAATTCCGCGATAGCCTTAGCCAAATCCGCGTAGCCTTTTGTTACAACAGCATGATCCTCAGGGTAAACCATAGAAGCTTGAACAGGCCACGAAATGAAAGTACGTTCATGAGTTGTCCACTCTGCAGGCATTTTATAGCCTAAATCCTTCGGTTTCATCAATTCATCCATCTCACTTTATATAAAATTTATATTCGCATTTTTCAGGGCCAAAAAGCACCGTCTTTCATCATATACCAAAAGGAGCCTCCACTCAATGTACAGAGGTTTACAATTTTGAGAACAACCTGCTAGCAAACTCTAGCAAAACTTAAAAGCCATCCAGAATTAGCATCGTATAGTTTGCCTCGGATTTATGAACATTAAAAAAGCTTGAACAGCGCACAACACATTAGGGAGGATGACCGACTTTGGCAACTATTTTACACATTACCGCACACCCTCACGATCATCAGACTTCCTACAGTATGGCTGTAGGGAAGGCCTTCATCGATGCTTATCGGGAAGCTAATCCGAATGACGAAGTGATTCCAATCGACCTGTACAAAATCTCAATTCCACACATTGACGCAGATGTGTTCAGCGGATGGGGCAAATTACGGAGCGGCCAAGAATTTACTTCGCTAAGCAAGGAAGAACAGGCTAAGGTTGCTCGCCTCGGCGAATTAACCGACCAATTTGTTGCCGCAGATAAATATGTTTTTGTGACGCCGATGTGGAACTTTTCCTTTCCTCCCATCATGAAAGCCTATATTGACTCCATATGTATGGCCGGCAAAACCTTCAAATACACAGAAAGCGGTCCCGTAGGCTTGCTGCCAGGCAAAAAAGCGCTGCACATCCAATCCCGTGGCGGCGTGTATTCAGAAGGTCCCGCGGCAGCTATGGAGATGGGCCATCGTTATATTGGCATCATTATGTCTTTCATTGGAATCACTGACTTCCAAGGACTTTTCATAGAGGGGACCAATCAGTTCGCGGATAGAGCCCAGCAAATTAAAGAAGAAGCGATTGCTAAAGCCAAGGATTTGGCTAAGAGCTTCTAGGGCTGTCCGGGAAACTATGACACTCAGCCATGGTAACAAGGGAACTGGGGGCCTCTATCTGTAGAAAAACGAGCTATCTCCTCGCCGAGCGGAACTACGGGCTCTTATTTATCCTCTATGGCGTACTTTTTAGGTAAACACACTTAAAATAGAGGAACGTAGTTCCCTTCCAAGTAGAAACTGTGCCTTTCCATGGAAATAGAGGATCACAGTTCCCTCCAACACAAAAAAAGCTAAGTAAACCGGCGAACGGTCAACTTAGCTTTTTTGCTCTATGTTTTTTTACGGCCCCGGTATTGCCCCGTTCGCAGCTCCAGAATATACGCCTCGGCATCCGGCATCTGCTCGTCCTTGGCATGCTGTACAGCAAGCTCGATATCGTATGGAACCCTCACATGCTGAAGATTAAACGTACCGGGCTCCTTGCTGTGATAATGCCCTTCCAATATAACATAGGAAGCCTGCGTCATATCCAGCGGATTGCCTACACTGCCTGTATTGAAAAGCATCCGGCCTTTGAGAATTTGCAGAAATGCATTGTGAACATCGGCGTAGCCTGCCACATCCGCTTCTCTGGGATCAGCA
The DNA here is from genome assembly GCF_004000765.1 of Paenibacillus chondroitinus NBRC 15376. Taxonomy (GTDB): domain Bacteria; phylum Bacillota; class Bacilli; order Paenibacillales; family NBRC-103111; genus Paenibacillus_E; species Paenibacillus_E chondroitinus. The sequence continues at coordinate 30,867 of NZ_BILW01000056.1, forward strand.
CATGCCTCAGAGGATTCAAACATAGACAACCGGTTCTCCATAGAGTCCCATGGTTGAATGCGTTCATAAACGCTTCTCGGCGAAGCGTGGAACAATCTTACAAATTTACCGCTCATCCAAAATTCATAGGAAAAAGGCAGCTTTTTTAGATACGTCGTCCGCTCTATCCCCAGCCGTTCCTGCTGCCAAAGTAAAACCGGATCCGTTACTTGGTTTCCGATGAAATCATCCCAATTTCCTTTGATCACTACATCGCAGGATTCCCGTACACGGTCCACGACCTGTTCGGAATGCGGTCCTTTGCCGACAAGATCGCCGAGACAAATGATTTGCGTCACATTCCGCTCCTGAATATCGTGCATGACCGCTTCATATGCAGGCATATTGCCATGGATATCTGAGATAAGGGCTAGTTTCTCCATCAAGCCGCACCTGCCTTTAGGTTAAAATGGTTCCTCCGCTGATTATGCCGTTACTGTCACTTCCACCTCTTTACCCGCACTCCTAACTAGAAACGGATACATCAGGTAGAGGCCACAGGCATACAGCAGCACAGCTATATAAACGGGAAGCAAATGAATGAAATCTGTATAGCCAATATGAAAATGGACCAGTAACCCCGCTGCAAAGCCTGGTATTCCACCCCATAGGAACGTCCACCAAAGCCAGCTTTCGCCTTGGTTCACTCCCCAGAGCGCAGAAGCTGCAATGGCTACAGCTAATGAAAACAAGGCGCCTCCAAAACCCGCCCTGTCGTGCGCGATAAGCGGAATCAGATGCTCGTTCCAATCTGCAAGAAGCTCAGCGGTTACACCCAGAAACGCTAAATCGGTCGGTACGAACACCTGCGTAATCCCGACCAAAGCAATGGTCAATCCGCCGAATGCCAGACCAAACCCAAGGACGACGAAACAGCACTGCCCCCACTGGGCTCTGTGCCAGACGGCATCATTCCGTAAGCCCGGAGGCTTCCGTGAAGGATAATCCTTCAACCCGCGCAGGGTGAGCAGCAGCATGGGGAGAAGCACGGCAGCTGCAATAGCATGCAGCGGGTCGAAATAGCCATAACCAAGATACAGGAAAAAGCTGCTGAAACCTACAGTACACGAGGTAAGCAGCGCGGTACGAGCCCAGTGCGAGCCAAACCGCAAACCATGCACGGCCAGCTGGTAATAAAAGATGCCTAGCGAGATCATGGTCCCCGCTAAGGTAATACGGTCATGAGACATGAAATGTATAATATGCCCATTAAATCGATTTATGACACTCCGGCTCACACCAAGGAAGGTTTCATCATAGGGCAACAGCACGCTGGTTGAAGCGATCAGCCAAGCCAGCACACCGCCGATCATCATGCCGATGCCGAGCAAGCTCATCCAGCCCCAATTCGCCCAAAACGACGGCGGCTCGGGCTCTTCCGTGTCACGAATGCGCTCATAAAGAATCGCTTCGTTGATCCGCTTTGGCAGCCCTGGCCCCGCGTACACGAGCCCGCTGTGCAGCTGCACGCTATTCGCTCCCGCGGCCAGCAGCTCCAGCGCATCCTGCGGTTGGCTCACCGCGCCAGCCGCAACGATCGTGGCCGCCCCGGCTGCGCGGAGACGGCGAACCAGGCTCAGCTGCGCGCTGAGGAGAGCCTGCCCGCCAACGCAGATGCGGCGGCTGCCCTCCTCGCGCAGCGCTTCGCCGACGACGACCCCGCTCCAGCTGGCCGGCTGGAGCTCGCGCAGCATGCCCTCCGGCAGCTGCGGCGGGATGTACAGCAGCGCCGGC
>NZ_BILW01000057.1 GCF_004000765.1 Paenibacillus chondroitinus NBRC 15376
ATGAACGTCATCGGCTCGAGCTGGCCCGCGTTGTTGATGAGCGTGATGGCATCCGCTCGATCAACCAGGCCAAGGATTCGCTCCATCAGCGAATCCAGGCCGTCGGTTTGCGCCAAGTCGTAAGCATGAAAGGTGTAGTCACCTTTCGTGCTTAGCGCCTCTTGGCGGAGGCTCTGGCTTTCGCTGCGCGACACGCAGTGGACCGCGGCGCCTTGGTGCAGGAGCTGCCTTGCCAGCTCAGCTCCGAGGCCTTTGGAACCTCCCGTGATGATATAGGCAGGCATGGTGACCGGCTCCTTTTTTATATAGAAGTAGGGAGTAAGTTAAGGGACTTTAACAACGAACGGGACGATGAACACCTTGCCGCCGCGCTGAAATTCTCCCCATATTTTGTACACGCCGCTTTTGGGGAACGTCGTCATAAACTGGGCTTCCGGACCCGTCGATTTCTCGTCCGTCGGATGAACATGCAGGTATTGATCCGCATTCGCGTCCAGAATAACTACGTGCCCCACAGCCCCTAGGTACGGCTGCAAATCCTTAATAGGCGCTTTTGAGGCTGCATCCTTAAAGGAATAGGTTAGATTAAGTTCCATTCCTGCCATTAGATGATCGATTTTTAGAGTAACTTCATTGCCATCTATGGTCTTCGTCCATGCATTCTCCGGTTCAATGGCCACTGGTGGTGCCGGGTCCCCTTGCACAGTCAAGGCGTAGCTTTTGACCGTTTTTTCTTTCCCGGTAGGCAGAAAGTCAGCAAAAAGCCTATATTCGCCACCAGAGGGGAACTGCGTCGATACCGTAAAAAGACCTTTTCCTTTGTACTCCGGATGCAGATGCTTGTAATAAGAAAGATCCTTGCTCACCGCGATAAGATGCATCTTTTTCTCATGATTCAGGTCAAAATCGTTTATCGGCTTTCCGTCACTATCTTGAATCTGAATCGTCAACATCGTATCTTCCTTCGCTTTCGCCTTCGCCTGCGGAGAAGCAACTTGGAATATCGCCTGAACCTGCTCAGTCGAGCTCCCCGCTTCATGGCCGCCGCCGTGTACCGAATGATCCGTAGTCTGCGACTTCCCGCACCCGCTTAACACAAGTGCCAGAGACAACACGATAAGACTCGTTATTCTCATTGCACTACGTCATAACCTTGCTCTTCGATTGCTTCTTTGATCGCTTCCACAGTCAGCTTGCTCTCGTCGTATTCCACTTCCACTAATTTACCCGCCAAGTTTACTTTCCCTTCAGCCCCAAGCTCTTTCATGGCTTTCTCAACGGTATTCACACAGTGATTACAAGACATACCTTCTACTTTTAAAATAATGCTGGACATTGCATTCACTCCTTCATTTAATTTAATTTTTTTGATTATTTCATGAGGGTATTCATCGTTTTGAGCAATTCATCGACAACATCCATGTCGCCTTCTTGAATACGTTCGACGACACAACTTTTGAGGTGGCCGGCTAACAGCAATTTCCCTACACCATTAAGCGCCGATTGAATCGCGGCTATTTGATGCAGAACGTCATCGCAATACGTATCTTTCTCGATCAAACCTTTGACCCCGCGAACTTGACCTTCAATGCGGTTCAACCGCTTCGTTAAATCCGCTTTGAGTTTATCGGAATGATGACTCTTCCGCTCGTGTCCATCCAGGCCACAGTGGTCTACTTCCGTGTCCATTTCCTTGTTCATTGGGCTCACTCCTTTGAGGGTTATTTACTACATATCATACCCCCATCCCGTATATTGTCAATCCTTTTGGAAGGCTCCTCGCTCGCTTAAAGTTTGACTCTCTGCAATCGAAGAGCATTCAGTACGACAGAAACGGAACTTAACGCCATAGCAGCTCCTGCTACCCAAGGCTCTAACAAGCCAAAAGCGGCGATTGGAATGCCAATCGTGTTGTAGCCGAGGGCCCAGAACAGATTTTGCTTAATATTGCGCATCGTCCGTCTGCTCATTTCAATGGCATCTGCAATGGAGTTCAAATCGCCGCGCATTAAGGTGACATCCGCCGCCTCCATGGCTACATCACTTCCCGTGCCCATCGCCATGCCAATATCGGCCATAGCTAAGGCTGGCGCATCGTTGATGCCATCGCCGACCATCGCGACGCGGAACCCCTGCTCTTGCAGCTTTTTCACCTCTGCCGCTTTCCCTTCCGGCAAAATCTCGGCTAGAACCTGCTTGATGCCAGCTTGCTCGGCTATCGCTTTTGCCGTACGCGCATTGTCGCCTGTAATCATGATGACTTTAATGCCCATTGCTTCCAAACGGGATACGGCTTCCTGCGATGTTTCTTTTATTGTATCCGCCACAGCAACGAATCCGGCGTACGCTCCGTCAAAGGCTACCAGCATCACGGTTTTTCCATCTTGCTCTAAACGTTCCATATCCTTAAGCAGCGTTTCGCCAATATCAACCCCCTTCTCGGTTAGCAGTCTCCTTGTACCGATGAGGACCTGGCTGCCCTCGACTTGAGCTTCCAGTCCAAAACCGGGGATGGCCTTAAAGCTAGTGGCTTCCGGCAAGGATGGCACGGACGGTAGTATGCCTTGGACGATCGCTTCAGCCAACGGATGTTCCGAGCTGCGCTCCGCCGCTCCGACGAAACGGAGGAAGGTGGTCTGGTCCACATGCGTCTGGATATCGGTAAGTTGTGGTTTCCCTTTGGTTACTGTACCCGTCTTATCCAAAACTACAACATCCAGATGATGAGCCGCTTCCAAATGCTCTCCGCCTTTGAACAAAATCCCTAATTCCGCTGCGCGTCCGGACCCTGCCATAATCGAGGTCGGCGTTGCCAATCCTAATGCGCAAGGGCAAGCGATGACGAGGATCGCGATCGTTTTTTCGAGTGCGCCAGCGAAGTTAGCCGGATCCAACCAGAAGTACCATAGAACAAAAGCGATAAGCGCAATACCCACGACAATCGGGACAAAAATTCCCGAAATGACGTCCGCCACACGCTGAATCGGCGCCTTCGATCCCTGTGCTTCTTCAACGACTTTGATGATTTGGGACAACACCGTGTCACGGCCAACCTTAGTCGCCTGCACCCGGAGAACCCCATTCTTATTCAGCGTTGCACCGATCACGGTATCGCCTTCGCGTTTCTCAATCGGCAGGCTTTCACCCGTCAGCATCGACTCATCGACCGAGGAATGGCCTTGCAAAACGGTGCCATCCACCGGAATCTTCTCACCCGGTTTCACGATGATGACATCCCCTGTAACTACCTCTTCCAGCGGGATGCTGACTTCTTGCCCGGCACGGATGACCAGGGCACTTTTGGCCTGCAGGCCCATAAGCGATTTAATGGCTTCCGAAGTGCGCCCTTTGGCGAGAACTTCGAACCATTTTCCGAGAATGACGAGTGTGATGAGGATGGCGCTTGTTTCGTAATACAGCTCAGGCGCATGGTGATGCTCGCTTTGGCCTGCCCATTGGAACGTCAGATACAAACTGTAAAAATACGCGGCTGATGTTCCCAGCGACACGAGCACATCCATGTTCGCGCTCTTATTGCTGAGCGCTTTGTAGGCACCAATATAGAATTGGCGTCCGATGAGGAACTGGACCGGTGTTGCCAGAACCAGCTGCACCCACGGATTCATGAACAGCTCCGGCACCCAAATCCATGATGTAAAGGAGAAATGGCCAACCATCGCCCATAACAATGGGAAAGAAAGTATGGCTGAAATCCACAGCTTACGCTTATGCTTCTGTATCTCTTTGGCGCGATGCTCGCCGGTTTCTGCCTGTTCTGTTTTGCGCGCTGCTTCGTATCCTAACTTGGCTACTCGCGCTTGCATATCCTCCGGTGTTACCTCCGAAGGCTGATAGGAAATTCGGGCTGTTTCCATAGCCAGATTGACGGAAGCTTGTGCGACACCGGGCATCTTGCTCAGCCCTTTTTCAATTCTGGTTGCGCATGCGGCGCAAGTCATTCCTGTAATATCGAAATCAACCGTTGCAGTTGCTCCGGTAGGTTGCTGCTGCCCTGCAGATTCGGTGCTCATAGGATTGTCACCTCACAGTGATTGGTATTTGTTTATATATGTATAGTATACCCCCCTACCCTATATTGTCAAGTGATTTGAGAAAATTGGGTAGCTTCCTATGGCAGGTTTCAAAAATTCATCAATAAAAAGCCTGACGGTCAGCGCCGTCAGGCTTTCGTGTTGGGCTACTCTCCAATACTCCATCACTCTACTTACATACTGCCAACTTTCACTGCTGGATATTCCCTAAATGCTTTACGAAAAGGAACTAGAAGTCCTCTATTTACAGGTAAATCAAGCTATCTTCTGTCTGAGGGGAACTACAGGCTCTTATTCAGCCAAAATGCTGTTGTTAGGGTGAAATCTGACAAAATAACGGATCATAGTTCCCTTCCAGATGAAAAAAGCGCAATTTCAGTAAAATAGAGTACTATAGTTCCCTCTGACAGAGCCTAGCAAGAGAAATGCGTGAGGAACCACATCAGCTCAGCAACCCCATCCCTAAACTGTTGATCTCCGCTTCCATCTCCCGCCGCAGCAACAGCTTATCGCTTTCGTCCATAAACGCGGCTTCCACCCCATTCATCACAAGCCTGACGAGTTCAGGCTCCGTAAAACCGAAGCGATCGGACAGCACGCGGTATTCATTCGTAATGTCCGTTCCAGAGACGCTCGGATTATCCGTATTGATGGTGACGAGGAGCCCTTGCTCCAAATATTCACGGATCGGGTAGGCTTCCCAGCCGGAAACAGCCTTTGTTTGGATGTTGCTGATCGGGCACATTTCGAGCGGGATGCGGCGGTCTTTGACCAGTTCGAGAATGTCGGTGTCCTCCTTCAGTCTGACACCGTGCCCAATGCGCACCGCACCGAGATTCGTTACCGCTTCGTACACATTCACTGCACCTGCCGCTTCTCCGGCATGGATCGTGACCGGAATGCCGAGTCGGCCTGATTCCGCAAAAACCTCCCGGAACCATTCCGGCGGATAGGACGCCTCATCTCCGGCTAAGTCAACGGCGACTACGCCTTTGCCCACAAACTTGGCTGCCGCTCGAATCACTTCCAAGTTGCTTTCGCAGGAATGATTTCTCATACAAATCGCAATGACGCCGGCTTTTACACCAAAATCACGTTGTCCGCGCTTCATCCCCTCAACCACATAATGAATCGTTTCTTCCACGGTCAAACCGTTATTGCGATGCAATTGCGGGGCAAAACGCACCTCCACGTATTTGCAGTTATGCTCTGCCGATTGCTGAGCAACCTCGTAAGCAATTCGTTCCAAAGCTTCACCCGATTGCATAAAACGAGTCGTAAAATCAAATTTACTCAAGTATTCAATAAGGCTGCCGCATTCGTCGCCAACACGCATATGGGGAATCAAGCCTTCTTTATTGTACACGGGAAGATCAATGCCTTGATCCAGGGCGATCTCCAGAATTGTTTCCGGCTTCACACTCCCATCCAAGTGCAAATGAAGATCAACTTTGGGCAGTCGCGTTAGCCAATCATGCGTCCGATTGTATGCCATCTTCCATCATTCCCTTCTTAATTATGAGTTAGAGCAAGCACTCACGGCTGTATGCCGCTACAAAGAATTTTATTAACTTTAAAACAATGTGACTTATATGTCAATATATATAACACAATTTTATCTTTACAATATATGTGTTATATTTTATAACGCAACTGTGACTTGACTTCTATTTTTCTAAAAAGCAGTATTGTAAAGAAAGTTAGCCAAAAGGGCTGTCCCAAAGTAGCTTACGCCGCTTTTGAATCAGCCCCTTCCCTTACAAGATCATGGCGTGGTAAAAAAGTTTCGTTCCTTTGGATTCCTCCAAATATCAACTAGTCTATCGCACTTTCTCTTCCTTCTGCTGAATGACCTTCAATGCTTCCCGCACACTAAGCGGCGAAAGCTCGGTCTCAGCGACAAAAGCCTGCACAGCCGCAGCGTCCGTCTTCGAGTATTCACGCAGCGCCCAGCCGATGGCCTTCCGGATAAAAAACTCCTTCGAATCCGCCATACGCCGAATACAGCTGAAAAGTAGCTGCACGTCTGTGCGCTGTTTATACTTAAGTTGGAACAAAATCGCTGTCCGCTGCAGCCACATATTGCTTGATGAAAGCCATTTTTCGACATAGACCGGGATAAGTTCCGGATACTTCTGTAAGTGAACACCAATTAAATGGTCAGCAATCGGATCAACGGTGTCCCACCAGGAATTCGTTACAACCATGCGTTCGAGCAAATCAATATGCTCTTTATCCGCATTTTTGCGAAGCTGAGTGAGCAGCTGCAGCGCGGTGTAATGGAATTCCCTCTCCGGCAATGCCCAAAGCTCCTCGGCCACTTTTACGCCCTCTGCTCCTTTGGGATAGCCTTGCTCCTTCCAAAATGCTTTCGTCAAAGCCACGCGCTGCGGGTTGCGAATACCGAGGAAAGGAAATTGGTCGCGCATATAAGCGGACATTCCGGCTGCATCAACCTCACTGCTGTGCGCTCTCAGCAAGGCCTCCAGCTTGTCCGTGTAAAGTGATGCCATCGTTAACGCGCCTCCTTGTAAACTGCAAAGCTCTCGCTTTATTCTAGCAATTCCGCTTTGATTCGGGTATGCTTAAAGCAGAATTTTTATATAGACTACCTATCGGAACGGAGAGGAACACATGACTTACAAGTTAGTAGCATCGGATTTGGACGATACGCTTTTGCGTGATGATTTGACGATTTCCCAGGAAACGATTGACGCTATGCATCAAGCCGTTGCTCAAGGTGTGACGGTAACGATTGCGACAGGCAGAAGCTTCCCATCCGCAGCCAAAATCGCGAACCAAATCGGGCTTAACGTACCGATCATTACTTATCAAGGTGCTTCGATCAAAAATCTCCTCGACGAGGAAGTCCTGTATGAGCGTATGGTGCCGGTGGAAAGCGCCCGCTTCCTGCTCGACTATTGCGAAAAGAGAAATCTCCATCTTCAGCTTTACCATGGCGACCAGCTTTATGCGGGTGAAGATAACGATAAAATTAAAAATTACGTGCGCCTGTCCAAAACGCCTTATATCATCGGTGATCTTCGCCAATGGATCGACATTCCGCAGCCTAAAATGCTGATCGTGGATAAACCGGAAGTTTGCGACCAACTCCGCGAGGAGCTGCTTCCTTTGCTCGGCGATCAATTGCACATTACGAAGTCGAAGCCGCACTATTTGGAATTCATGCACAAAGAAGGCACCAAAGGCCACGCCATCGCCTTCCTGGCGAACCATATCGGCTGTACGCTGGATGAGGTCATTGCCCTCGGCGATGCGTGGAACGATCGCGAAATGCTGGAAGTTGCGGGGCTTGGCGTCGCAATGGACAATGCTTTGCCGGAGCTTAAGGAGCTCGCGAATTATGTGACGAAAAGCAATAATGAAGACGGCGTCAGACACGTTATTGAGAAGTTTATTTTGAATGCGTAAGCTGCTTTAAATACCAGCAGGAAATACAAGATTTACGTAAAAAAGAGCCCCTAGTCGAGGGTCTCTTTTATTTTTTATATTTCTCTACAATGCTAAGCATGTGTAAGAAGGTGATTTTGAGTTTTTGCTGAACTTCCTGCCTTTAGATTTGCACTTAGAACAACTTCCGGAAAATTCATGTGCAACGAGCCTACATCACTTAGAAATAACAGATTTGTTAAGCTAGCCAAGAAGTACAAATCTCCTGTCACGGAGATATTTCCAAACATCAAGGTCCAGTGCAGCGGATGTATTTGAAAGTGTAGTTCCGGAGTACAACTCTTTCTCTATGTCTTCGATAGAACCATACCGTTCCTGGTATGCTTGAATCTTTTTTTCAATAAATTCAATTTCACTTTCCTGCTCTTCTTCCTCTGCACGACGCATCCGCTCTTTAAATTCAAGGGCAATTTGATAAACAGCTTTAGTTTCACCGTTTGGACATTCTAATATCGTTTTGCCGGTTATTTCAACATGTTTTCCGGGTTCAGGGCAAAGGGGGAAAAGTCAATTCTTTTACTCCCATAAGCCCTATTTCGGACATATCCTGTCCCTCCTCCCTATATATTTACTATAGAAATAGCCAATCCCCGGAGGTGCTTCCATTTGGACAATTACCCATTAACGCTGCGCTCACTCTTCGAACGCTCCCAAACCTTATTCCCAAAAAAAGAGGTTGTTTCCCGAACTAGTACCGGCATTCACCGTTATACGTATGCTGATTTCGGCAGACGTTCGAAGAGATTGTCCAGCTCGCTGCAAGCGTTAGGGGTAAAGCCCGGGGATCGCATTGCTACTTTTGCCTGGAATCATCATTGGCATTTGGAGGCTTATTTCGCCATCCCCTGCATGGAAGCTGTCCTCCATACGGTGAATATTCGTCTCCCCGCCGATCATATCGCCTACATTCTCAATCACGCGGAAGATCGTTTCCTCTTCGTAGATGAGACCTTGCTGCCCATTATAGAAAAAATCCAGGATCAACTGACGACCATCGAAGGCTACATCATCATGACGGATAAAAAGGAACTGCCGCCTACTTTTTTACAGCCTGTCTACGGGTATGAGAACATGATAGAGAGCGGTGATCCGCTTTACACATATCCTGAATATATAAATGAAAGCGCTCCCGCAGGGATGTGCTATACATCGGCCACAACGGGAAATCCCAAAGGTGTCATGTACTCTCACCGTGGGATCTATCTGCACTCGTTATCCATTGGGTTAGCGGATACGCTAGCTCTTTCGGAACGCGACGCTGTGCTGCCTATCGTCCCGATGTTTCACGTTAACGCCTGGGGGCTCCCCTTCGCCTCCGTCTGGTTCGGCAGCAAGCAGGTGCTTCCCGGACCGGCCCCTACGCCGGATATTCTGCTCCGCTTGATCGCGGACGAAAAGGTCACCATCGCAGCTGGCGTACCCACGGTTTGGACAGCTGCTCTTCAAGCGCAAGAGGCGCTGCAGCTGGATTTATCCTCATTGCGCGCCGTCGTCTGCGGCGGATCTGCTGCCCCGCGCAGCCTCATTGAGAGCTACGAGCAGCGGCTGAATGTTCCGTTCTATCATGCTTACGGCATGACGGAAACATGTCCGCTCGTTACCGTCGCCCGCCTAAAAAGCTATCAAGAAGAAGCTTCGCTTGACGAGCAGTACGATACCCGGGCCACGCAAGGACTGCTGGTGCCTGGACTTGATATGAAAATCGTCGGAATGCGCGGCGAGGTGGCTTGGGACGGTAAGGAGATGGGGGAAATTTGGCTGCGAGGGCCCTGGGTAGCGACCGAATACTACAAAGACGCCCGAACTGCTGAGGGCTTCCAAGACGGCTGGTTTCATAGCGGAGATATCGCGGTCATTGATCCTGAAGGTTTCGTGAAACTGGTCGATCGAGCCAAGGATTTGGTCAAAAGCGGCGGAGAATGGATTTCCTCTCTCGACTTGGAAAATGCGTTGATGGCGCACCCGAATGTGTATGAAGCCTGCGTGATCGGCGTGCCTCATCCTAAATGGGGTGAGCGGCCGCTCGCTTGCGTCGTCCTCAAAGATGCTGCCTTGCAAGCGGGGGATAAAAAGGGATTGCTCACGTTCATTGAAGACAAATTTGCCAAGTGGTGGATTCCGGACGATGTGGTTTTCCTGCACGAAATCCCCCGTTCCTCGGTTGGAAAATTCATGAAACGCGAGCTTCGCGAGCAATATCAAACCTATTTTACAGGAGACTGAACTCGTTCAGCGGTTCTGGCGAGCTGGATCGAGCAATTCGAAGCTGCTTCTGCTCATTAGGGATGCGGCAATTTCAAGATGAGGGGCAGGATGGATATGTTCGATGCATCTTTATTAAAGGATAAAGTCATTCTCATCACAGGTGGGGGTACAGGTCTTGGCCGTGCTATGGGAGAGCGTTTCCTGGAGCTGGGGGCGCAGCTTGCCATTACTAGCCGACGCGAGGAAGTATTGGCGAAGGCCGCTTCCGAGATGGACGGTAATGTGTTCTATAAAAGCTGTGATGTGCGCGATCCGCAGCAAATCGCGGAGATGGTCTCGGCCGTGGAACAACATTATGGCCGGATCGATGTTCTCATCAACAATGCGGCTGGAAATTTTGCCAGCCCGACTGAAAATTTATCTTCGCGCGCGGTGGACGCGGTGCTGAATATTGTCCTTCACGGCACGTTTTACACGACGCTGGAAGTGGGGAAACGATGGATCGAGCAAGGCACCGGCGGGACGATGCTGAACATCGTCACCTCGTATGCCTCCACGGGCTCGGCCTTCGTTGTGCCGTCGGCGGCCGCCAAGGCCGGCGTGCTCGCTTTGACGCGCTCGCTTGCCGTCGAGTGGGCGCGCCACGGCATCCGGCAAGTCGCGATCGCGCCGGGGCTGTTCCCCACCGACGGCGCGTGGAGCCGGCTGGCTCCGACGCCTGAGCTGTCGGAGAAGCTGCTGAACCGCGTGCCGCTGCGGCGGGTTGGGGAAAAAGATGAGCTGGCGAACCTCGCCGCTTATCTGATTTCGGACTACGCCGGGTACATCAACGGCGAAGTCGTCACGATCGACGGCGGCGAATGGCTGCAGGGCGCCGGGCAGTTCAATGACCTGCTCGAGGTGACCGACGAGGAGTGGATTAACCTTGCGGATATTACGCGCAAGGGGAAATCGTAGCGGTTCCCACCCAGCTATAGGTCACCCAGTCGAATAGATGGAAATCCTACCGTTATTCTGCCCTGCTCTGTCGTAGGGAATGGAATAACAGTAGAAGCTCCAACTAAATCGTCGGAAGTTGCCTAAAATATGGTAAATCAGGCTGGTATAAATTCCAGTTATTCTACCCAAAAGCAGGTTAATTGAGAAAATTAGCAGGAGTAATCGGCGTTAATTACACGTAGCACCTCCGAGCGTACGCTGAAAAGCCCCGAACCTGTATGGTCTGGGGCTTGAAAGTTATCCACAATGGACCTGAAATCCAGGAACTGACACGCACCAGACGTGCTTAGCCAAACTGAATCTCAATCCCCTTTTCACTCGACTCATAAACCGCGCACAAGATTTTAGTCAATTCCACACCGTCTTGGACCGGTGAAATCAGCTCCTGGCGCCCCAGACAAGCTTGAACGAAATGGTCAATTTCGTTGCGGAAGCCGTCCATGAACTCGAACGAAGGATGATCGATCTGCGGCGTCACGTTGATGATCGTGTCATGCTTCTCGCTCACGATGCAGAAATCCGCTTCGATCTCGGCACCGCCTCGATCACCAAATATTTTCACAGCGAATTCATTTTTCATCTTCGCATGCAAGGTGAAAGAAACGTCGACCATGAGCGACGCACCGTTCTCAAACCGGATAAGCGCGTTCGCCATGTCTTCCACCGTATTCTGGGAGGCATCATAATCCGCTGCCTTATAGAAGCTCAAGTTCTTAATGTTCGAGCGGTTGCCCAGCTTCTTGTAGGTGTTCCCGCTGACCGATTTCACCTTCGGCCGTCCCATCAAGTACCAGCACAAGTCGATGACATGAATGCCGATGTCAAAAAGCGGCCCCCCGCCGGCGCGTTCCTTGTCGGCGAACCAACCGCCGGGATTGCCCAACCGGCGCAAGTACGAAGCCTTGGCGTAGTAAATCTCGCCAACCTCGCCAGCATCCAAGAAGCGGCGCAGCACCTGCGCATTCGTGCCAAAGCGGCGGACGAAGCCGACCATCAGCAGCTTGCCGCTGCGGCGAGCCGCCTCCTCGACGCGCAAGGCTTCTTCAACAGTCGTGCAGAGCGGTTTCTCGCATAACACGTGTTTGCCTGCCTCCAATGCGGCGATGCTTAAAGCGCCATGCGTATTGTTCCACGTGCAGATGCTCACAGCTTCCACCTGCGGGTCAGCCAGCATTTCGCGGTAGTCGGTAAAAGCAACCTGCGCACCATATTTCTGGACAGCCGCGCGCGCCCGCTCCTCGTTCATATCGACGATACCGTAAAGTTCCACTTCAGGATGTTCCATATATGAGGTCAAATGTGCATCGGAGATGGAGCCGGCACCGATCACCGCTACTTTTAATTTCGTCATGATGTCCTCCCTAAGATGATGAATGGCATTAACCTTTTACAGCACCAGCCGTCATACCCTTCATAATTTGCTCTTGGAACAGCAGGAACACGACAATTGTCGGCAGTACAGCAATGGCAAGCGCAGCCATCGTCAGCTCGTAATCGGTCATATAACCTGTAGCAAAAGCGGACAAGCTCAGCGGAACCGTCTTCAACGCAGGCTTGCTGATAAACACGAGAGCAAACGCAAAGTCATTCCAAAACCGCAAAAACCCTAAGATCGCAACCGTCGAAAGCGCCGGTAAGCTAAGTGGAAGCATCATGCGGAAGAAAATCCCCCAATAGCCTGTGCCGTCGATCAAAGCGGCTTCCTCAATTTCTTTGGGAATGGTGACTAAATAAGCCGCAACAACGAAAATCGCAAGCGGCAGTTCAAAAGCCGCATAAGGTAGAATAAGTGCGCCATACGTATTCAAAAGGCCTACTTTTTTCATGATAATAAATAATGGAACTAGTGTACTATGAATCGGAATGAGCATCCCGAGCAGGAATAATCCCATGAAAAACGGCTTTAATTTGAACTCAAACCGCGATAAGACAAAGGCTGCCAGAGCCCCCAACACTAACGTCAGCACGAGAGAAGCAATCGTGACAACCGTGGAATTCCAAAGCGATAGCCCCATCCCGGACACTTTCCAGGCCCGGACGATGTTGTCCCATTTCCAAGTTAGCGGCATTAAAAAAGGCCGTGAATAAAACTCTTCATTGGACTTCAAAGCACTCATAAACAACCAAATGAGCGGGTATAACGTGACTAACGCGTACAAACTAAGCAAAATATTAACGACGCCTCGCGTCCAAACTTTCCGTCGCTTACCTCCAGCGGGAAAACCCGTCTGCATCGATACAACCTGCTCCATAGATGTCCCTCCTGAGAGAACTCTCTTCCTTTATTTTAACGATAATCCCGTTTCATCAAACGTTGGCTGCCTACAATCAAAATCAAACTTAGAATAATAATGGCTGTGGAAATCGCGCTTCCGAAGCCGAAACGATACACATTGAAGGTGCTGTTATACATGTAAGAAGCCAGCAGTTCGGTTGAATGCGCCGGACCTCCGCCTGTCATGACGTAGATCAGATCGAATGCCTTCAAACTTCCCGAGATACACAGGACGACAGCCACTTTAACGGTATCCCAGATCATGGGCAGCGTGACGGCAAACAATTTGCGAACCGGTCCCACCCCATCAAGCTGCGCCGCATCTTCAATTTCTGGCGAAATATTTTGTAAAGCGGCAATAAACATAATCATATAAGGTCCAATATAATTCCAGATGATCGGCACCATAAGTGCGTACATCGATACTTTCGGATCGGAAAGCCAAGCTTTCTTCCAGCCGTCCAGGCCGACGCCATCGAGCAAGAAGTTCAAAATACCGATTTGCGGGTGATAAATGTAACCCCAGATAATCCCTACAACAACCGAGGAGAGCACCATAGGCATAAAAACGGAAGCACGAATGACACGTTGGAAAAACGTACTCTTCATAAGCAAAAGCGCTAAAATCAATGCAATCGGCACTTGACCGAACACGGACGCTGCAACGATAAGCATATTGTTTTTGAACGACTTCCAGAAAATTGGATCTTGGAACACTTCTACATAGTTGTCTAATCCGATAAACTTGGCCGCTCCGATCCCTTTCCAATCGAAAAAGCCATAGTAAGCTGACCAGAAAATCGGTACGATGACAAAAAACAGATAGAGCACTAAGGCTGGAAGAAGCCCTATAGTTATGAATCCTCTGATTCTTGCGGATACGGTCATGACTTCATTTCCCCCCTTGCTAACTTTTTTTTGAAAAAAGGGCTCCAGCCGAACCTGGCTGGAGTCCTATGGCCATACGTTATTTGCCGACGGCTTTCGCCTGCGCGTCTTGAATTTTCTTGGCGATATCCTCTGGCTTGCCGCCCATGAGGAGCTCTTGAAGACCATTGTTCACGACATCAGCGCTAGCGGAGCTAAGCTTGCCGTCGTATACAGGAGTTTTCTTAACCGTATTCATCATTTTGTACACTTCTGCGAACAAGGAGGATACTTTTGTCGTATCCAGATCTACTTTGTAGGACACAAGCTGATTGCTTTCCAAAATAGCTTTCTGTGCTTCTGGACCAGACAACGCGTAGATCAACTCATAAGCAGCTGCTTTTTGTGCGCCGGTAACTTTCTTGCTCATTCCAAGACCTGTACCTACAACACCGGAAAGTGAGTTTGGATCCCCTTTACCGTTAGGAACAGATGGCAGTACCGTTACAGCCATGTTAGCCAAAGCCTCTTTGGATGTATTCGCTGCCAGGTTCGGAAGCGCCCAACCGCCGTCGATCATCATAGCGGCTTTACCTTGTGCAAACATTTGTTCCATTTGTGTATTATCGATGGAGTTGAAACCATCTTGGAACGCGCCTGCTTTACCAAGCTGCTGGAGATACGTTAGCGATTGCACGAATTCCGGATCCGTGAACTTCGCTCCGTTCTGATCTACCGCTTTCAAGAACCATTCCGTTCCTGTCACGCGGTCAGCGAGCGAGCTAAGGATACTGGATTGCGCTACCCATGCCGCTTTGTTACCTAGTGCGATTGGCGTTACGTTGTTCTTTTTGAACGTGTCCACCAGCTTCATGAGATCATCCCAAGTTTTTGGCGGCTGAACATTATATTTATTAAAGATTTCTTTGTTGTAGTAAAGGATGGACGTTGGGGACAAGGCCATTGGCGCAGCATACGTTTTGCCGCTGATTGTGAAATCATCGAATGATCCTGGCATAAAGCCATTTTTCCACTCGGTTTTGCTGTCAAGCAGCTCGTTGATCGGCTGAATCAAGTCACCACCGACGAACTCCTTCGTCATAACACCAGGCCACATAACGAATAAATCCGGCATTTCATTTGCTGCAGCAACCGTTTTAAGACGCGGACGGTAGCCATCGGGTGGAATCCCCTGAATATCCAACTCCACGTTCGGGTGGTCTTTCTTGAATTTCTCCATATATTCACGCATCAATTTGGCGCGAAGATCTTCACCTGTATAGTTGTGCCAAATCGATAGTTTAACTTTCTCACCAGACTTAGCTGCTGCTTCTGTCGACTTAGGTGCTGCGCTATCTTTGGCTGTATCTGTTGTGCCACCAGCACCGCAACCAGCTAACAGCGCTAATGACATTGTGGCCGCCAATGTAACGATAAATGACTTCTTCATTCGTTGGACCCCCTAAAAGTTTCGTAAAAACCTAATCTGTAGCTCTCTTGTTACAACTTTAGTATAGGGGACATCTGCAGGAGACGGTACGGGAGAGACTTCGGCGCAAGGGGGGACATTTTTCAGTCTTTAGATTTTGTCGATTCCAGTCGAACCTTGTCGATATTCAGATGGGGTTTGTCCGGTATGCTTTTTAAACTGCTGCGTAAAGTACTTGATGTCCTCGTATCCTACTCTTCTGGCAATATCGCTGACTTTGGTTTGCGTACTTTGCAGGAGATCTACCGCGCGCTTCATCCTCTCCTGTGTGACGAACTCAATATAGGTGCATCCGGTCTCCCGTTTAAATACTTCGCTAAAATGATTCGGATTGATATGAACGAAACCCGCAACCTGCTGCAGGGAAATCGGCTGATGCAAATTGTCGCGGATATACGCGATGGACTTGTACACATAAGCGTACTTATTCTGATCCAACCCTTGGTGGAACAGGTTCATAACCGCCGTGAGGATCCTAAAGATCTCCTCCTCCGGGCGCCCTTCCCCTTCATAAGAAGGGACCTTGCTCAGCGAAACTTCCGATGAATTCGCACGTTCCAACCAGCGGTGGCCCGCGATAATCATCGATTGCAGATAACCCTGCACCGTCATCGGCGTTGCAAAAGCGTCTTCCATCAGCGCGCGCACCCGCTGGTTCACCCAATGGCGCAGGTCCGTCGCATTGCCGCTCATCAGAATGGCCGCAAGCTCAGCTTCCTCCTTCTCGGTCAGTACGGTACGACCCCCGCTTCGCTCTCGAATATCCGCCAACGTGAAAAGACCTTGCGAACCGAGCAGTCCTTGGTACGCAAACACCTCTTTGGCAGCCAGATAGGAATCCTTCAGGCTATCGTAATCCCGCGCAACGGTTCCAAGCGCCGCAAATGCCGTGCATTTCAGCGTTTCGGTTACCCGCTTCAGCGCACCTTTAAGCCCTGCTTCATCCATGCCGCTTTCTTCATAACGGACAACAAGCAGCAAGTGCTCCTTGTTCATAAGCGTCACACACGGAAGCAGCTCGAAGAGGATATTCTGCGCTGCGCCTTGCAGCAGCTCCGTAAGCCCCGCTTCCCAGCCCGATACGGAAACGAGCATCACTTGCATCGCCGCGGCCGAACCGGATTCCGGATGAACGTCTACGCCGTTTCTGTGGAACCAAACACGCAGCTGTTCCCTTGCTTCCGCATCATCGTGCAAGCCCCGTTTTAGCGCTCGATCCAACAACTGATTGCGCAGCGCAGCCTGCTGGAGATTCTCCTGCTTCATCGTTTCCCATTTATCCATCACGTTCTGCTTCGCTTTCAGCGCAGCTTTAATAATCTCTTCCGGCCGGCTTGTCTTCAGCAAATAATCGGTCACCCCTTCACGGAGCGCCTGTTGGGCATAGGAGAAATCATCATACCCCGTCAGGATCACGATCTCCGTGTCCGGCAGCAGCGCCTTCACTTCACGAGCGAGCTGAATCCCGTCGATCCCCGGCATACGGATATCCGTCAGCACGATGTGAGGCTTTTCTTCCGCAATCCGCTCTAACGCCTCTTCCCCCGAAGATGCTGCAGGCAGCAGTTCAAGCCCAAGTTCTTTCCAATCGATCACGGTACAAAGACCGGTTCTTATTATCACTTCATCGTCTACAATCAAAATTCTCATGTCGTCAGCTCCCCCGTCCCAAGCGGAATTGAAAATGATATCCGAGTTCCCATACCTAACGTGCTTTCCACAACAAGGCCCGACCCAAGGCCATAGTGCAGCAGCAATCGTCTGTGCACATTAATAAGGCCATAGGAAGTAACCGGCAGCTTCGCTTCCTTCGCAACTTCGGTTAGCATTCCCAATTGTTGGTTAGCTGCAACCAGCTGGCCGTGAATGTCGCGCAGCTTCGCTTCGTCCATGCCGATTCCCGTATCTTCCACGACAAATTTCATCTGATTATCGCGGAGTTCCCCATGGACGTAGACATGCCCTTTGGCTTTCTTTTTCTGAATACCATGAATGAGACTGTTCTCAATCAATGGCTGCAGCAGCAGCTTCAGCATCGTCGTTTGCAGCATTTCCGGAACAATAAAAAACTCGATCTCGAACTGATCCGGAAACCGCATGGCCTGGATATAGGCATAATTCTGGGCATGAGAAATTTCCTGCTGAACCGAACAGAACTCTTCACCCTTATTTAGGCTAAAACGCAAGAAATCACTAAGCGCCCCAATCATCTCGGCAATTTGACGATCCTTATTCATCAGAGCAATCCAGTGGATCGAAGAGAGTGTATTGTACAAAAAGTGCGGATTAATCTGCGCCTGAAGGGCCATAATGTCCGCTTCCTTTTTCTTCGCTTCATTCTGCTGCACTTGATCTTTCAGCCTGCCGATCCGCTCGCTCAGCTTATTATAGCTGTGGACCAGCAGCCCGACTTCGTCGGCGCTTTTCACTTCATAGGTCGGGATCGCCTCATCCGGATTCAAATCTTTCAACGATTTGGTTAACCTGGTTAACGGTTTAGTCACCCATTGCAAGAAATAAAGCACTAACCCCATTGCAAGCATGAGCGCAATAACAATCGTTACAGCTGTTACGGTAAGCACGTAACCATTTTGTTTCTGGTAGATTTCTGTCGGGATGAACCCAACCAGTTTCCAGCCTAAACGAGGCATAGAGTTATACAAAACCGTGTGCGGCAATTCGCCTCTAGGCACGTTAAGCACGCCATTGGTTTCTCCCAGCTTGTCTAAGTTCGGAAACACATCTCCGACCTTCCGAGCCAGCCAGCCTGGTTCGCCTCCGGCAATAATTTGATTGTATTGATCAGTCAGCATGACAAAACCGCTGCTTTCCCAACCCGCATCCGTCAAATAATGCTCAATCTCCGCTTGATCAAGTGAAAAAGCGAGCGTTCCGATCGTTCGGAACGTGCTGACATCCCGGATCGGCCTGACGAGTGTAATCACCCTCTTGGGACCGTCCGTCGTTTGGTTCACATACAGCGGCGACCACCATTTGGTTGTGGATTTGTAAACGGATTCATACTGTTGTAAAAGCGGATTAAGTCCCGAATTCGTAATCGTCGTTGTATATAGTACCGGATTGCCGTTTTTCGGCGTAATCGTAATGTTTGAAATGTATTTTTTGGAATAGGATAAGTTCCATAAGGTTCCGACGATCAGCGAATAGCTGTTTACGTCCCCTTCTGTGTTGCTTAAGTAGGTTTGAATATCTTTTTGGCCAATAAGAAAAATCGACATATTCTCTACGTCTTGAATTACGAAATCCAGCTTGTCCGTTATCTGTTTCAGGGTGTTCATTCCGGCCTGCTTCGCTTTGTCTTCCGTCACCGAAGTGGCGATGCGATAGGAAACGGTCCCCATAGAAAGCAGCGGCAATACGACTGCGAGTAAAATGATTAATGACAATTTGCGTTTCAGGGACTTGGCAAACCAGCGTCTCATGGGCGCCCCTCCTTCCTTTTTACTTTTACATAGTAGCATGTGCAGCGTTTGCATATCTTACTTTTCTTTAGGTAACCAAACTTTTTGTTTGATATTAGAAATTTTTATGTTACCATTTTGCTCAAGACAAGAAAGCAAACCAAACGAATTGGCACAAACCTGGCTCGACGTATACCCAAAAGGTTGCGAAACGATTTGCGCCTATCTGAATATTTCAAAGTATACCCTCTACAGCTACTTGGAAGAAAGTAAAAGTGCAGCGAAAAGGGAGTGATGTTGGATGGAATCATTGGAACCAACCAAAACATTGGAAGCGTTGGGAAAATTAGATGGATTAGAAGCATTAGAGACCCCGAGTCTGCTCATCGATGCTGATCGGATGGATCGCAACATTGAGGCTATGGCTGATATGGCACGTATTCATCAAGTGAACCTGCGTCCTCATGCGAAGACGCATAAGATCCCCGCTATTGCGCTGAAGCAGATCGAAGCAGGGGCTGTCGGTATTACGGTGGCGAAAATAGCAGAAGCGGAAGTCATGGCCGCGCACGGCATTCGCAATATTTTCGTCGCCTACCCGCTTGTGACCGCCAGCAAGATCGAACGCGCCATTCGTCTGAGCGAGCAAATCGAGCTCATTGTTGGTGTCGATAGCTTGGCAGGTGCTCAGCAATTGGAGCATATCGCCAGCCGCCATGGACACTCTTTGCAAGTCCGGCTGGAAATTGACACAGGCCTGCGTCGTACCGGCGTTTTGTACGAACAAGCCGCTGCTCTGGCGGCTGAAATTAGCGCCATGCCGCACTTGCGGCTGACTGGCATCTACACCTTCCGCGGCTCCCTGCTAGCCGGCAAGCCGACGCTTGACGTGGCCGCAGCCGGCAAGGAAGAAGGCGCGTTGATGGCGCAGCTCGCCGAGCGCCTCAGAACGCAGGGCATCGCGATCACGGATGTCAGCGTGGGCTCAACGCCAACCGCAACGTATGCCGCGGCGGTTGAAGGCGTGACCGAGGTGCGCCCGGGCACCTACGTGTTCCACGACAGGATGCAGGCACGGCTAGGTGTCTGCAGCTTGGAGGACTGCGCGGGCAGCGTGCTCGTCACCGTCGTCAGCCGCCCCTCCGCTGACCTCGCGATTGTCGATGGCGGCAGCAAAACCTTCGCCACCGACGTTCAGCCGGGCACCGAGCCCTTGCAGCTGAAGGGCTTTGGGCACATCCTCGGGCTTACGGATGCGACGCTAGCCCGCTTAACCGAGGAACATGGCATGATTGAGCTAGGACCGCTAGCCCAAGCAGCCAACCTGCAAATAGGCGATAAGCTGCGCATTATTCCCAATCATATTTGCAGCACCGTCAACTTGCACAATCATGTGGTGATGCAGCGTGACCAAACTTACACACGTACGCCTGTGCTTGCTCGAGGAATGCTAGAGTAAGCTTAAAACACATAAAAACTGGAGGTCAATCGCATGTCGAACATTGAGCAGCGCCTGCAAGAATTAGGGATTACACTCCCTCCATCCCCTGAACCACGTTTTACCTACATTCCTTGCAATCAAACAGGGAATCTCATCTATTTGTCCGGTCAAGACTGCCGAATTAACGGAGAATTGATGTATGAGGGCAAGCTTGGCCGCGAAGTGACGATTGAGCAGGGACAAGCGGCAGCACGCCAAACCATCATTAACTGCTTAGCAGTTATGAAGGGATATCTCGGAGATTTGGACCGAGTCGTTAAAATCGTGAAGATGCTCGCTTTCGTCAACAGCGCACCGGGTTTCGGAGACCAGCCTTATGTCATCAACGGCGCGTCCGATTTATTAGTCGCTGTGTTCGGCGAAAAGGGTAAGCATGCCCGCTCCGCAATAGGCACAAGCGATCTGCCGTTTCACACACCCGTGGAGATCGAGCTGATTGTTGAAGTGCGAGATTAAGCACGTAAACCATCCCGGCGCGCGTGAATAATAGGCAACTGGAATATTCCCGTTATCGTTAACCCCGAATACTCCTGCTATTTTCTGCGGCCAGTCCCATTTTCCGCTAATGAAATGGAATTTCCGGCGCTAATTTTGCCATATCTAACAGTTTCCACCCTGCACCCAGCGATTTAGATGGCGTATCTCCAGCAATTTCCTCCACTCGGCAAAAATGGTGCAGATTAACGGCATAAATTCCTTCTATTCATCTCTAATAACAAACGTACATACAAAATAGGCCTGAGGAAATATCCTCAGGCCTATTCCATTGCGCTCACACACGGAATCGAGCAATCAAGCCCTGCAAATCCCCGGCCATGCTGCTCAGCACGGAGGCCGAAGAGACAATCTCCTCCATACTCGCATACTGCCCCTCGATATTGGAGGAGACGTTGCGCGCACCGGAAGCAGTCTGTCCCGCGACTTCGTCAATACCGCGAATCACGTCAACGGCTGCGCTCGTTTTCGCAGAGATAGCGGCCGAGCTGGCGGCCACTTCCGCAATCTGGCGAGCGACATCGTCCATCGCATCGCTGATGCGCAGGAACGTTGCCTGTGCTACGCCGACAACTTCAAGACCCGTCTCCACCTCTTGGCTTCCCGCCTGGGTGGAGTTCATAACCACGCTTGTTTCTTCTTGTATACTCGAAACAAGCTGAGTCACTTCTTCAGCCGCTGCTCCCGTCTGAAGAGCCAGCTTGCGGACTTCGTCGGCGACGACCGCAAAGCCTTTGCCAGCTGCCCCTGCCCGTGCAGCCTCAATAGAGGCATTCAATGCGAGCATATTCGTTTGTCTCGCAATACCGGCAATGATGGCATTCGCCTGCACGATTTGCTCTGAGCGTTCCCCAAGCCGCTGAACAGATTCTACCAGCACCTTCATCTTCTGAGAGATGGCTTGCATTTGGGTAATCGCCGTCTCAACGGCTGTGTTACCCGCGCCAGCGGCTTCCAGGGCGAGTAAAGACTGCTGGTTGGCCGATTGCGTGACGCCTACAATTTGAATAACCGCTGCTGACATTTCTTCCATGATGGAAACGCCTTGCTGTACACTTCGTACCTGCGCATCCGTCCCTGTCGAAATCTCTTGAATCGTATAAGTGATCCGTTCCGAAGACTCACTAACCTGCTCAGCATTATTGCTTAGCGCATCAGAAGCTGCGGCTACATGCTGGGCACTGCTGCCCACCTGGCTGATTAAGCTGTGGAGATTAGCTTTCATGCCATTAAAGGCCATAGCCAAATCCCTTAATTCGTCTCTATTGCTCACGTAGATGCTGCCACTCGATAAATCGCAGTCCGCAATCCGCTCGGCAGCTCTTACCATGGAACGGATCGGATTCACAATCGTCCGGGATAATAAAAGGCCAATCGCCAGCGCAAATACGAATGCAGCTACACTAACCCAAATCAACGTTCGAACGGTCGATTGCACGACGTCATGATTCCGTGCCGTATCCACTTCCTGAACGGCTCTTTCCAACTCTTCAATCTTGGCTGCAGATTGTGTTAACGTTTCTGTCGTCGGAATCGCCCACTGCATCGCTTCGGCTTTCGCCAAATCGACATTCCCTTTATCCGCGTATTCTGCCACTTTGTTAACCAGACGCATGAACGTTTGGTTAGAATCCGCCATGGACTGGATCGCGCCCTGCTCGTCCTCATTTTTGGCAAACTCACTCATTTGTCCAATAATATCAGATAACCCTGCATTCGTTTCCGTTAAAAACTTCTCCTTCTCTTTCGTAGGATTAAGCACATAACCTAGCAGCAGACTGTTCTGTATTTGCGTCTTCTCTTTAATCTCTGCGACATGCCGAAGAATCGTTACATGATCGTTCAAAAGCTTGGAATAAGAGCGATCAACTTTATTCAGATAGGTGTAAGACAAGCCGCTAGTCACCGCAACAAGTAATGAAACAATAACGAAGGTTCCTACAATTTTGCCTCTTAAAGAAATTGAAAACCTCTTTTTTTCCGTAGCGGAAATCTTTTTTTCCTGCATACATAGGCCCCCTTTTTATGTAGCAACCGCTTTCAATTGTCTTCGTAAAATAACAGGCTGCCCCTTTACGCGACAGCCTGCTATCCTTTTTGCTTTATTATTTAGAGTTCATGTATTTGCGCATATCGAACGCTACCGCAGCCACGATGATAACACCTTTAATAATTAGCTGCCAGTAAGGGCTTATCCCGATAAACGTCAAACCGTAGTTGATTACGCTGAAAATTAATACCCCTGCAAGTACGCCGGGAACCGTTCCGATACCACCGGATGTCGATACGCCGCCGACTACGCAAGCTGCGATCGCATCAAGCTCGTACATGTTACCGTAGTTGTTCGTTGCACCGCCGGTTCTTGCCGCTTCCAGCACCCCAGCCAATCCGTACAAAGCACCCGCGATGGAGTAGATGTAAATCAGGTAACGGTTAACGTTAATTCCCGAAACAACTGCCGCATGAATGTTGCCGCCGATTGCGTACATGTATTTACCCAGCTTGGTTTTGTTGAAAACGATCCAGACGATAATCGCTACAGCTACAGCAATAATAACAATATAAGGTAATGAGTACGTGGCATCAGAGCCGATAGAACCTGTTCCCAGTTTACTAAAATCAGGTCTCAAACCACCGATAGGCTGGGACTGATTCGGTTTCATATCGAAGTACAAGGAGTTGGCACCGTATACGGCAACCATCGTTCCTAGTGTTGCGATGAAAGGTGGAACCTTCAATTTAGCGACGATAATTCCATTAATAAGACCAACCAAAAGACCAGCTACAATCGCAATGATAATTGGAACAAGCAGTGGCAAGTGCGGTAGATCCGGGAAAAATCTGCGGCCATAATCCTGCGTTTGCAGCATAGATGCCGAGATAACGGCCGTCAAACCGACAATCCGTCCAGTCGAAAGGTCGGTGCCTCCCGTGATCAAAATGAAGGCAGCACCCAAAGCAATGATGACACGTGTGGATGACTGCAGCAAAATGTCGCGTAGAATACTAACGGATAAAAAGCGCGGATCATAAATTGCGATCCCAATAACGAGCACGACCAAAACGATGTAGATTGCGTATTTGGTCACGAACCCACTAATGTCTCTAGATTTTAATGTTTCTGTTTTTGTACTCATGGTTTCTTGGCCCCCCATTTATGCCATATGCTGTGCAGCAAGGCGCATGATCTCTTCTTCTGTTGCTTTATTTCCTTCTACGATCCCCGTAAGGCGTCCTTCACACATAACCATGATTCGGTCTGACATCCCAAGCAGCTCGGGCATTTCAGAAGAGATCATGATAATACTTTTCCCCTGCTTCGCAAGGTCGGCAATGATGGAATAAATCTCAAACTTCGCTCCTACGTCAATTCCGCGAGTCGGCTCATCCAGCAGGAGCACGTCCGGCTCTGTAAGCAGCCATCTGGCCAAGAGCACCTTTTGCTGATTACCACCAGAAAGGTTTTTGATCAATGCATGCATGTTCGGCGTTTTCACGCGAAGCATCTCAATGCTTTTCTCCACTTCGACTTTTCGTTTCGCTTCATTAATGAATCCGAGGGGGTTCATGTATCGTGCTAAATTCGCAATGACTGTATTCTCAAGCACGGACAATACCGGGAAAATCCCTGTCACGCGGCGCTCTTCCGTAAGCAGCGCGATTTTGTGCTTAATGGCGTCAATCGGCGATTTAAGCTTTACTTGCTTGCCGTGGATCGAAATTTGGCCGGATGCAACACCGCGTAGTCCGAACAAAGCTTCCATCAGTTCCGTCCGCTGTGCACCAACCAAACCGCCCACGCCAAGAATTTCTCCCTTACGAAGGTCGAAAGAAACATTTTTAAAGGATCTTGGGATGACCGACGTCAGTCCCTCAACACTCATTAATACACCGTTCGGTACATTGCTTCGTTCAGGGAAACGCTCTTTGAGATCACGTCCAACCATTTTCGAGATGATCATATCGGTTGTCAGCTCTGACGATGGCCACGTCCCAATCTTTGTTCCGTCACGCATAATCGTTACTTCATCCGAGATTTCAAGGATTTCTTCCATTTTATGTGAAATATAGATGATCGAGACGCCACGACTTTTCAGGTCGCGAATGATGCGAAATAGCTGTTCAACTTCATTTCCTGTTAATGACGAAGTCGGCTCATCCATAACAATGACTTTCGAATTGAAAGAAACGGCTTTGGCAATTTCAATGGACTGCACTTTCGAAACCGATAAGGTGCCAACAAGTGTGTCCGGTTTAATATCCATTTGGAGCTGTTCAAACAACTTTTCTGTATCTCTGCGCATCTTCTTGTGATCCACTAATTTCAATGGTCCGATCCCTTTTTCCGGGAAGCGGACCAACCAAATGTTCTCCATCACGTTGCGATGAGGAACCGGGTGCAGCTCTTGATGAATCATGGAAATGCCGTTTGCTAACGCATCCTTGGAATTAAGGATGGACACGCTCTCACCGTTCAGCTTGATCTCTCCGCCATCCGGCTTATAGATGCCGAATAAGCATTTCATCAACGTCGATTTACCAGCCCCGTTTTCTCCCATCAAAGCATGCACGCTTCCTGGGCGAACTTTCAGGGTAACGTTATCCAGCGCCTTGACGCCGGGGAACTCTTTGGAGATTTGATTCATTTCCAGTAAATACTCATGTAATGTCATGGTAACTCCCCCTACCAGCTCACGATAATCCCCACAAAGTGAAGCCATTGTACTAAGCCTTTTTCTCTGTATCTTTGCACGGGTTTCCAAATAAGAAGGCAAGAGCGGATAATTGCTCTTGCCCGCTTCTATTCAGATTACTTCGCTTCGTTCATGTTCGCTTTTGTAATCTTTTTGTAGGAAATCCAAACATATTTACCGTCTGTTACATCGTAGCCTGTCGTTTCTTTGCTTGGTGTTTGACCGTTAGCAAGAGCAGTTGCTACGTTCGTTGTTGCAGCACCTTGGTTTTTCGCATCGTTCAGAACAGTTCCGAGCAACGTGCCATCGCTAAGTGCTTGAAGCGCAGGAGCCGTAGCGTCAACGCCTACAACCGGCAAGAATTTATTGTCTTTGAAGTAACCTTTTGCTTTCAGAGCTTCGATAGCGCCAAGAGCCATATCGTCGTTGTTCGCAAGAACAGCTTCGATTTTGTTTTCACTGGAAGCCAGGAAAGCTGCCATTTTTTCTTGACCTTTTACACGATCCCACATAGCAGTATCTTCCGCTACTTTCTCTACGCCCAGACCAGCATCTGTAATGGCTTGGATGGAGAACTTCGTGCGAAGCTCAGCATCTTGGTGTCCTGGCTCGCCTTTCAGCATAACGTATTGAATTTTACCGTCTTTGTTTTTGTCCGCTTCCGGGTGAGCTTTGAAGTAGTCAACCAGCAATTGGCCTTCCATGGTTCCGGATTGCTCAGCTTTCGCGCCTACGTAGTAAACTTTATCCCATTTCTTCATATCGTCAGCCAGCGGCTCACGGTTCAAGAAGACAACCGGTACGTTAGCTGTTTTTGCTTTATCGATGATAACGCCTGCCGCTGTACGGTCAACCGCGTTGATCGCAAGAGCGTTTACTTTTTTCGTGATGAAAAGGTCAACTTTATCATTTTGCGTCGGTTGTGAGTTTTGGCTGTCTACGATATCCACAGTTGCTTTGTCTTTCGCAGCATCAGCGATCGCCGCGCGAACACCGGACATGAATGTATCGTCAAATTTATAAATAGCTACACCGATTGTTGGTTTTTTGCCGTCTGTTTTAGCAGGAGCTGCTGTTGCCGCTGCGCCAGTGCTTGCAGCTGCGCTAGCTGCCGGAGATGCTGCAGGTTTTTCTGTTTTAGCGCCACATCCTGTTACGGTTGCAACCAAAGCACTCGCTACTGCAAGGGTAATCAATTTTTTCAAGGTAAGACCCTCCCTAAAAGGTTGTTGTTTGTTTATTTACATTTCTAAATATACGGCATGCGGACTACGAAACAAATGCAATATCCTCATGTCTTCTATCGAAATTCTCATCACTTTATAAACGGAAATAGCAATTTTTGATTATCCGACCAGAACATATTGTTGAGGTCAATGGCCTTAATCCCGGTATCTACACGGCCCGGAATCTTCTTCCCATGTGAGGCTTCAACCGCATTTTTAACCCCTAAATAGCCGATGCTGAACGGATTCTGAATAATCGTAGCTTGGATAACGCCTTCCTGCAGCAGCTCCAACTCTTCCGATGTGCTGTCAAATGTGATGATTTTCACTTTATCTTGCAGATTCATTCGTTGAATCGCGTCGGCAACGCCAATGGAGGAGATTTCATTCAGGGCAACAATCCCGTCCAAATGCGGATACTTCTCAATGATGCCTTGCGTAAGCTGATCCGCCGTCCCCCGGTCTGTCATCGTGTATACCTTGGCAATGACCTTCATGGTCGGATATTTCGAGATTTCATCCAATAGCCCTTGCTCCCGAAGCTCCGTATTGCGCTCCCCTTGTTTAAAGCTCACAATCGCGATATTTCCTTTGGGTCCGGCAAGCTTGATTAATTGCTGACCTGCCATTTGACCGGCCTCATAATTGTTGGCGCCTATGAAGCTTCTCGCTTTGCGTGACTCCACTTCAGAGTCGATCGCGACAACAGGAATGCCTCGTCCCTCAGCATCGTCTACAACTCCCGACAATTCCTTATAGTCGTTTGCCGCGAGCACAATGGCATCAGGACCGCTATTAACGGATTGCTCCATTAAGGCGATCTGCCCCTTCACATCCCCTTCATCGTCCGGCGCCCTGAAATCCAATGTCACATTAAATTCCTTCGCGGCGACTTCCGCTCCCATTTTAACCGTTTTCCAATAGTCCCCGTTCTGGCTTCTTAACACCACTTCCAAATGCTTCTTCTTCTCGGTGGGTGTACTCTCAGTCTCCGTATTGCGCATACAGGAGGACATGGAGAAGGCAGCGGCCAATATGGCGAATATGAGGGGGCCAAGTTTCATTGTTTTATCCATCGCGGATCCTCCCTATTCCTCTTCCAATATGGCTGGAATCCAGATTTTCACGATCGTTCCTTCTTCAAGCTCGCTCTCCACCTTAACGCCATAATCCGCGCCAAAATACAGCTGAATCCGCTCATGCACATTACGCAGACCAACACCTGAGCCCTTATCGCTTTTCACCGAACCAATCATAATGTTCCTAAGTGTTTCTTCCGACATCCCTACACCGTTGTCCTGGACCTGGAGCTCTATATTATCGCCAATTTTTTTAGCCGAAATGTGAATATGGCCTTCGTCCACCATATACTCGATGCCATGATAGAGCGAATTTTCTACAAATGGCTGCAAAATTAACTTTAGCGTTTTATAAGGCAGCACTTCTTCATCCACTTCAATGTCATAATCGAACTTGTCCTTATACCTCATCTTTTGGATGATTAAATAATTCCGAATATGCTCGATCTCATCTGCAATCGTAATGATGTTCTTCCCTTTGCTCAGCGAAATCCGAAAAAACTTGGACAAGGAGGTAATCGTCGTAACAACCTCTTCGTTTTTCCCGTTCCCAACCATCCGAACCACGGAATTGAGCGTATTGTACAAAAAATGCGGATTAATCTGCGATTGCAGCACCTCAAGTTCGTTTTTTCTCTTGATCTCTTGCTCATGAATATTTTGATCCATCAGCTCTCGCACCCTGGAAACCATGAGATTGAACCTTCGTGAAAGCTGCTCCACTTCATCTGCGCCGCGAACATGGATGTACGTATCGAAATGCCCCTTCTCGACCATTTCCATCGATTTCTTGAGCCGTTTAATCGGCTTAGAAATGCGCGCTGACATGAAGGAGGAGATGAGCAAAATAAATATAAGGACAATGACCAACAACCAAATCATAAACGTGCTGATTTCCTTGCGGGTCGTGATCATTTCATCCATATAGGAGACCCCGATAATTTTCCAACCGATATTATTAACGGTCCTAACGACATTAAGACGGGGTTCCCCCTCGCTGACATCCATATACTTGCCGTAGGAGAATTTGAGCGCCTGCTCCACATTTTCATATTTTAAGCCAATATAAATAAGCTGCTGCTGGGGATGATACACAATGTTTCCGGCCGAATCGTCGATAATGTACACGTAACCCTTTTTACCTAAAGAAACCGTGCGGAACACGTCATCCAACGTTTTAAAATTCACATCCACCAGAAGCACCGCGTCCTCCCACTTCCCGCCATGTTCAATGGTAACCCCTTTACTCATGGAAACAACCCAGCGGTACGGATCTTTGAATAGGTTCTGAATATGCGGCAGCGAAAAGGAAAGATGGTTCGGATTGTCCAAAGCGGACTTAAACCAGGACTGTTCAATCAGCCTCGTATTTTTGCGCATGCCGGCATTCTGGAGACCTGTAATCAGCTCGCCATCCGCAGCAAATAAATTAATGGAGACAATATCCTCGCGTGTGCTTGCGATCGTTTCCAACTGTTCCGTCAGCTTGTCGGAGGGGATGCCGCGGCTTTTGGCAATCTTGGCATCGACCACCTCGAACGTGTCCGCCATGCCTTTTATATAATTTTCCAAGTTAAACTGGACCTGTTCTACAATCTGCTGTGTATTTAAAAAGGCACTTTCTTCCGCCGTCTTGGAGAACTTATTATAGAGCACCAACGAAATGATCAGCATAACGGTCACGGTGATGAAAATAAAAGACATCGTAATCGCAAATTGGATGCTTTTCACCCGGATGGTATCGAGCAGCACCTCGTACAAAGCCTTGAATAGAGCTCGTATTTTTCGTATCAAAACTAACCCCCCGCTCCTTGACCCCTACTGCCCTTTGCTGCTGTTATTGCGATATTCCTTTGGGGAAACGCCAACATTTTTTCGGAACGAAAAGCTGAAATAGTTCGCATCGGCATAACCGACCTTCTCAGCGATCTCCAGCGCCTTCATATCTGTGGAACGCAGCATCTCCTTCGCCGCCTCCATGCGGATATGGTTCAAATAGTTGACGAAGGTCATTTTCGTTTCTTTTTTGAAAATACTGCTGAAATACCCCGCGCTAATATGCAAATGGCTGCACACTTTGTTAATCGTAATATCGCCTTCGTGATAATGATTTTTGGTATAATCCTTGGCCATCTCAACCAGATTCTTGTAAGTATATTGGCGATCCGTAGCGATATGGTTCATCATCGAGGCGCATAGCTCGGCAAGCCAGTGCTTAGCTTCTTCCAACGACTTAAACTTATTGATCTCTGTAAAAGGAATGAAGTTGTCGCCGAAAACCTCGTCCACGTTCAAATTCGAATCCTTGGCCGCCTTCAGGATGCAAGTCAGGATTTCGAGCAAATAAATCTGATAGTCCTTAACGGAAACAGCTCCTTCAATTCCCTGAAAAAGCTCGTCCATCGTCTCCCGGATCTCTTGATTCGTCCCAACCTTGATACAACGCGTCAAAGCGTGCTCTTTCACATCGTCAAATCGCACTTTCTCCACGGACCGCATCTCCACATCATCAATGGAAATAATGCGGTTATTGCCAAGAATAAGTCGATAGTCCAGCGCCAATACAGCGTCTTCATAGGAATAGCTGATTTTGGTCACATCCTTCATGACAGTACCAATACCAACCGTTAAGGTAAACTTCAAATATTTTTCCACATTCTGCCGAACTTCTTCCAGCACCTTCATCGTCTCTTGCAGCGCGATTTCCCGGTTCTCACTCTCCCTTACGGATAACACAACCACATGATCGTCATGCATAAAAACAAGGCCAAACCGATGTTTATCTACAATCTCTTCCGTGATATTTAATAGGGCGAAGTATTTCAGCGCTTGATCCGGCGAATATTTTAAGGAAACGGACTTGGACAGCTCTTCCCGATTCTCCAGCTCCTCTTCAGGAATGAGTACGCCATCGATACTCAAAACAGCAGCCACAAAGCTTTGGCCGCCTATTTCAATCCCGTAGTTTGCCGCTTTCTCGTAGACTTCTTCGCGCGGAAGCTTCCGGTTCATGAGCGTTGCCAGGAAATTCTCTTTCAGCACAGGCATGCTCTTCCGGTAATGCTCCATGAGCAGCTGCACATTTTCCCGGTGCGCCACTTCCTCCTGAATTTGCCCTTTCACCTTCATCAAAGCATTGATAAGCTCCTGAGCGGAAAAAGGCTTCAGCACATACTCATCGATATGCAGCTTAATCGCCCTCTGGGCATACTCAAACTCATCATGCCCCGTGAGAATGATCAGCTTGATGGTCGGAAAGCGTTCCCGAATCGCTTCGGCCAGCTGCAGCCCATTCATAAACGGCATCTGAATATCCGTTACAACGACGTCCGGCTGTAATCGCTCTACCATTTCCAGCGCTTCTCTGCCGTTCTCCGCTTTCTCAATGACCTCGAAGCCGATGGCTTCCCAGTCCACTTCGCGAACGACACCTTCACGGACATCCTCTTCATCATCTACTAAAATTAGCTTGTACATCAGGGTCCCCCTAAACATTTACATATAAAGTGCTGATTTGTAAGTAATTAGTAATTAAGCTATTTATCCATATTGTACTAACTGACTATCGAATACACAACAGGATTAGCAGGCGTTAAGGAAGTAATGGTAAAAATCACCTAGTGTCTGTTAAACTTAAGTAGACAATTCTTATGTCCCGATTTACATATTGTTCACCACATTAATGATTTGGGAGGAACAGCCGTTGGACTTCGCACGAATAGGACAAATCGCTACGCTCATCAAGGAAAATGTAGGTAGAGTCATTGTAGGAAAAGACGAGACGGTCGAGCTGATGGTTATCGCCCTCATCGCTTCCGGACATGTGCTGCTTGAGGATGTGCCGGGTACAGGGAAAACGCAGCTGGCTAAAGCGCTGGCCCGCTCCTTGGACGGCACGATGAAGCGCATTCAGTTCACACCGGATCTCCTGCCTTCGGATGTTAGCGGCATTAACTTTTACAATCAAAAGCTCGGCGAATTCGAATTCCGCCCGGGACCGTTATTCGCTCACATCGTGCTCGCCGATGAAATTAACCGCGCGACGCCGCGCACACAATCCGCCTTGCTGGAAAGCATGGAGGAGCGCCAAGTGAGCATCGACGGGGAAACGCGCGCGCTCGAAGCGCCGTTCCTCGTGATCGCCACGCAGAACC
The DNA here is from genome assembly GCF_004000765.1 of Paenibacillus chondroitinus NBRC 15376. GTDB lineage: Bacteria > Bacillota > Bacilli > Paenibacillales > NBRC-103111 > Paenibacillus_E > Paenibacillus_E chondroitinus. The sequence continues at coordinate 31,930 of NZ_BILW01000057.1, forward strand.
CTGTCGAGAATCAGGGGACGTTCCCGCTGCCGGAAGCGCAGCTCGACCGCTTCCTGATGAAGCTCTCGCTCGGTTATCCGTCTGCCACGGAGCAGGTGCAGATTTTAAAGCGCTACCAACAGCAGGACCCGCTGGATCAGCTGCTGCCGGTTGTAGGGCGCGCTGAGCTGCTTGAAGCGCAGCGCTTGTTCGTGCAGGTGCGCTTCAGCGACGAGCTGCTGCAGTACCTCGTGCAGCTCGCGGAAGCTACGCGCACGCATGCGGATGCCGCGCTTGGCGTCTCGCCGCGCGGCGTGCGCGCCTTGATGAAGGCGGCGCAGGTGTACGCGGCGCTGCGCGGCCGCGACTATGTGCTGCCGGACGACATCAAGGCGCTGGCC
>NZ_BILW01000058.1 GCF_004000765.1 Paenibacillus chondroitinus NBRC 15376
GCCAATCACGCACCGGGAAACGGGGCGGGATTGGCACGGGTTCATGCATCGCGGCAGGCAATTTGCCGCGGTCAGCTTGGCGCTGCTGTCTCGCTGGAAGGAGAGGAAGCAGCTATGGTACTCATCGGATCGCTCCTCGATCTGATGGTGATTGCGGCAGCCGGGCGATGGCTGCTGCCGCACGTTTTGAGGTTCCTGGAGGGCCATAGACAAGTTGAAATGAACTATGCCGGACAGGTGGTCCCGCGCGGGTTGGGGGCGCTGCTGTGGCTGCTTCTATGGCTGCAGGAGCTTGTTCTACAATTGGCTAATCGTGTTATTGCCTATTGGCAGCTAGACCCTTTGACGAGGATGGAATCGCTTGAAACGAACCATCAGGTGTTTGTTTTTGCAGCTAGTCTCATTTTCTTGCTGGGTTGGACGGATGATTTAATCGGCAGCAAAGCTGTGAAAGGCTTAAAAGGTCATTATCGTTATTGGAAAGAGACGAAAACGTTCTCCATGGGAGCCGTCAAGGCGCTAGGAATCGCCACGGCTGCGGGATGGCTGGCGTTGTCGGCCGAAAACGAGCAAACCCCTATCTGGTGGATAGGGGGGCAGATGCTTTTGCTTATGCTGATGACGAACGCTTTGAACTTGCTTGATGTGCGTCCAGGGCGTTCACTGAAGTTTTTTTTCACAGGTGTAATGACTGTAGTGGTTGTATCCTTATGGTTGGCGGGCGGTAGCATTCCTCTAGTTTTTCCTATATGGCCAGTATGCCTGGGCGGTTATTTGGTATATGGCATGGATGTTCGAGGCAAGGGCATGCTGGGGGACGCCGGAGCGAACCTGCTAGGATTTACGCTCGGATATACCGTCATCATGACCCTTCCTTGGGAGATGCAATGTCTGATTGTGATCGTGCTCATCTTGCTGCATAAACAGGCTGAAGTGAGCTCCATTACCGCTCTGATCGAGCGCAACCGATTCTTAAATTGGCTAGACCGTCTAGGCCGGACTTGAGAAATTGAGGGTCCGGTCTATTTGCGCCGTTTGGCTTTAAACCTGGGAGCCAGATAATTGCGTTTGCGGTCGCGGAAGAAAGTCCATCCACCAATAAAAGCGACACCCAATAGAAATAGAATTAGGCCTAGTAAAAATTTCCCCCACAGCATGTGGCCGTCCGTGTCGAACTGTGCGAAAAAAGCATCTTTCATGGAGAGAAATCCATAAGTTGCTGTCAAACCGGGAATAACGAGTAGAAGAATGGCGATAAATCGGTAAAATGGTGCTTTCATAGCTGCTCCTTACATCTAGGGATCATGGTATTTCTATCATCATACTCTGAAACGGTTTGCCTGTCTAATTCACAAATAAGACTATGATTTCCGATCCAAAAAAGGGTAATATAGTAGAGACTATGATGGCACAGAAGGCAATAGGAGGAATTATATAATGAGTGAACATAGATATGATGTTGTTGTACTAGGCGGCGGAATCGGCGGTTACACGGCTGCTATCCGGGCTGCTCAGCTAGGGAAAACGGTGGCGGTTGTTGAAAGAGAGAAACTGGGAGGCACTTGTCTGCACCAAGGCTGTATTCCTAGCAAAGCTTTGCTTCGAAGCGCCGAAGTGTATGCAACTATGAAAAAAAGCGAGGAATACGGGATCACTGCAGGTTCTCTTGAACTTAAGTTCGAGAACGTGATTGCGCGCAAGCAGCGTATCGTTGATCAACTGCACCAAGGGCTGCAATTCCTGATGAAAAAAAATAAAATTACCGTTCATTACGGAAATGGACGTATTATCGGTCCTTCGATTTTCTCGCCACGCAGTGGAGCCGTATCGGTTGAGAAGGAAGACGGCGATATCGAAACACTGCTTTCGAGCAATTTGGTGATCGCGACGGGCTCCAAACCTCGGAGCTTGCCAGGGCTTGAGATTGACGGCACACATATTATGACAAGCGAAGATGCGCTGCGGATGAACGAGCTTCCGAAGTCAATCATCATCATTGGAGGCGGCGTGATTGGCGTCGAGTGGGCTTCGATGCTGCGTGATTTCGGTGTTGAGGTAACAATCGTGGAGTATGAGAAACGGTTGGTAAGTCTGGAAGACGGCGATATCTCCAAGGAGCTTGAGCGCTTGTTCAAAAAGCGCGGCATTAACTTGGTGACTGGCGCAAAAGTGCTGCCTGACTCTGTGAAGATCGCGGAGGGTTCGGTCACGCTGCAAGCGGACAAGCAAGGCGAGCTGATCGAGCTGCAAGCTGATAAAGTGCTTGTTTCTGTTGGCCGAGCAGCCAATATTGAGGGCATCGGACTTGAAAACACGGATATCAAAGTGGATAAAGGCGTCATTCGTGTAAATCGTTTTATGCAAACAACGGAATCCCACATTTATGCGGTCGGCGATGTGATAGGCGGGTTAATGCTGGCGCATATGGCAGGGCATGAAGGGATTCTTGCTTCAGAACATATCGCAGGTCAAACACCTCACGAGCTTCAGGCGCATCTGGTCCCAAAATGTACGTACACGAGACCTGAAATTGCCAGCGTAGGGTATACGGAGCAGCAAGCAATCGATCTTGGTCATCAAATAAAAGTAGGCAAATTCAGCTTTAAAGGGATCGGGAAAGCGCTTGTATACGGCGATAGCGACGGCTTCGTGAAAGTGATTGCCGACAGTGTGACCAATGACATTCTCGGTGTTCATATGATCGGACCGCATGTGACAAATTCCATTACCGAAGCGGCATTGGCTCAGGTGCTGAACGCGACGCCTTGGGAAGTCGGACAAACGATTCATCCGCATCCTACTTTGTCTGAAGCTTTAGGCGAGGCTATGCTTGCTGTGGATGGAATTGCCATTAGCGGATAAAAAATTGTAATCATAAGCGTTTGCGTTTATAATAAGCTTATAGAGTCAAGTCTTAGGACCAGGTAATAAGAAAAGCATCTAAATTATTTTAAGGAGGCAACCTCCATGTCCATTGGTCAGCTTTATAAGCATAGAACATTAGGGTTATCTGACGAAGTCGTTATTCGTATGTATAGAGTCATGAGTCTTGCGGCTAAATATGATGAACGTGCTTTTATGCTTCAACGTGCAGGCAAAATTCCTTTCCACGTTTCCGGGATGGGGCAATATGCAGGTCAAGTAGGGATGGCTTTCGCCATGGAAGCCAAGAAAGATTATTTCCTGCCTTATTATCGTGATTATGCGTTTGTTCTTGCGGTTGGTATGACCGTGAAGGATCTGATGCTTGCCGTATTCTGTAAAGCAGAGGATGTTAACAGCGGCGGCAGACAGATGGCGGGTCATTTCGGTGACCGGAAAAATCATATTGTCACAGCATCTTCTCCTGTAACGACGCAAGTCCCTCATGCTGCTGGCATCGCGCTTGCCGCCAAAATGAAAAAGCAAGATTTGGTTACTTACGTCTCTTTCGGAGAAGGCTCCAGCAATCAGGGGGATTTCCACGAAGGGTGTAACTTCGCCGGGGTACATAAACTGCCTGTCATTTTTGTTTGTGAAAATAATCAATACGCCATTTCGGTCCCCCTCCATAAACAAGTAGCCGGGAAAATTTCAGATCGCGCACTTGGGTATGGTTTCCCGGGCGTTCAAGTCGACGGCAGCGATGTGTTGGAAATGTATCGTGTTACCAAGGAAGCCAGAGATCGCGCAGCTCGCGGAGAAGGTCCTACCCTGATCGAAATGATGTCCTACCGTCTGATGCCGCACTCCACTTCCGATGATGATATGCTGTATCGGACGAAAGAGGAAGTTGAGGAAAATCGTCAAAAAGACGGAATTGTCAAGTTCAAAGAATATTTGATGGAGTGCGGTCTATGGAGCGATGAGCAGGATCGTGAGCTTCAGGAAGAACTTAAGCAAGAGATTAACGAAGCTACGAAATACGCGGATCAAGCTCCATATCCGAAGCCGGAAGATACGCTCCGCCACGTTTACGCAGAAGGAGATGACCACTAATTTATGGCAGTCATTACTTATTTGGAAGCTATCCGATCTGCGATGCAGGAGGAAATGCAAGGGGATGACAATGTTTTCGTCCTCGGTGAAGACGTTGGCAAAGGCGGTGTCTTGAACACCACCAAAGGGCTTCGCGATCAGTTTGGAGAAGATCGCGTGTTGGATACACCGCTGGCGGAATCCGCTATCGTCGGTGTAGCGATCGGTGCAGCAATGTACGGCATGAAGCCGATTGCCGAAATTCAATTCGCCGATTTCATCTTCCCAGCGACAAATCAAATTCTAAGCGAAGCGGCGAAAATCCGCTATCGTTCCAATAACGACTGGTCTTGCCCGATTGTGATCCGTGCGCCTTACGGGGCGACCGGCGCAGGCGCCTTGTACCACTCCCAGTGTCCGGAATCGGTTTTCTTCGGCACGCCGGGGTTGAAAATCGTCGCGCCTTCCAATCCGTATGATGCGAAGGGATTGCTCAAGGCAGCGATCCGTGATGCGGATCCCGTGCTGTTCTTCGAGCACAAGAAGGCATATCTTGCGCTGTCCGCTGATGTACCGGAAGAGGACTACATCGTGCCGATCGGCAAAGCTGACGTGAAGCGTCAAGGTACGGACATTACGGTCATCGCTTATGGGATGGTTGTGAATTTTGCACTGCAAGCCGCTGAGGAGCTTGCGAAGGAAGGTATTTCTTGCCACGTGCTGGACTTGCGAACTTTGCAGCCTTTGGACAAAGAGGCAATCCTGGAAGCGGTGAGAAAGACGGGCAAGGTGCTCATCACGCATGAAGATAACAAAACAGGCGGCGTTGGCGCCGAAGTGTCCGCCATCATCGCCGAAGAACTGCTGTTTGAACTTGATGCACCGATCGCTCGACTTTGCGGACCGGACGCACCGGCTGTGGGCAGCAACCCTCCTATGGAGAAGTTCTTCTTGCTCAATAGCGATAAGCTGAAGGAAGCTATGCGCCAGCTTGCCATGTTTTAATCGCTTTGCAATTCCTTTGGTCTAATTTTATGCCATTGATCATTTCCTGAACTTAGGAGGTACACCCATGAACCAAACGAACGGTCGACTCACAGAGGTAACGGTTCCGCATTTAGCGGAAAGCCTCGTATCGGCTACAATCGGCAAATGGCTGAAAAAGCCAGGCGATTATATCGAGCAATATGACGTACTCTGTGAGCTTTTCACAGAAAAAGTAAATACAGAAATGCCTTCACCGATTGAAGGCACCTTAGTGAAAATTATTGTCGGCGACGGTGAAACGGCGGCTGTCGGCGAGGCTATTTGTTTGATCGAGGAGTCGGCAGGAGCAGCAGTTGGTTCGCCAGCTGCTGCTGCGGAACAGGCTGGCAGCACGAGTGTGTTCGTGCCGGAAGAAGGCAGCGACCAAAGCATGCGCGGCCGTTATTCACCGGCTGTTCAGCGCCTGGCCCAAGAGAACAACGTAGATTTATCACGTGTGCCTGGGACAGGGCTTGGCGGAAGAATTACGCGCAAGGATGTTGAGCAATTCGTCGCAGGCGGCGGCTCCAAATCGGCTCCTGCAGCTGCGGCCGTTCAGACGAATCAGCAAGCAGCACCGGCAGCAAGCAGTGCGCCGGCTCCGCAAGTGGAGACGCAGCCTGCCAATCTGCCAGTGCGCAGCTCCGGCATCCATCTGTCTGCGAACCCGCAAACGCCGCTCATTGAAGCGGAAGGTCATTCGCTTGACTCGCGCAATGAGCACTTCATTGATGTAACGCCAATTCGTAATGCCATTGCTACTCGCATGCGCCAAAGTGTAACGGAAATTCCGCATGCATGGACGATGATCGAAGTGGATGTTACGAATCTCGTCGTTCTGCGGAACAAAGTGAAGGACGACTTTATGCGCCGCGAGGGCATTAATTTAACCTATTTGGCTTTCATGATGAAAGCGGTCGTGAACGCGATTAAAGATTACCCGATTATCAACTCGGTATGGGCCGTAGATAAAATTATTGTGAAACGCGATATTAACATCTCTCTGTCCGTAGGGACGGAAGATTCGGTTATGACGCCAGTGATCAAGAAGGCGGATCAAAAGAATATCGCCGGACTGGCTAGAGAAATTGATGAATTGACGAAGAAGACGCGTGCCGGCAAGTTGTCCTTGAATGATATGGTTGGCGGAACGTTCACGGTTAACAACACAGGCTCCTTCGGTTCGATTCTGTCTTATCCGATCATCAACTACCCGCAAGCAGCCATTGTGACCTTCGAATCGATTGTGAAGAAGCCTGTCGTTATTCAAGATATGATCGCAGTCCGCTCTATGGTTAACCTGTGTCTGTCGCTTGATCACCGCATTCTGGATGGTGTGATCTGCGGTAGGTTCCTGCAGAGAGTCAAAGAAAATTTGGAAAGTTACAATGCCGATACAAAAATTTATTAAACTAGGAATCAAAAAATAATCCGGCAGTAAACAATATGCTGGATAGCAGCATGGTGATGAGCATTACGTAAATCACGACTTTAAACCAACGTCTATTCTGCAACATGAAGAGTCACTCCTTTATCGTAAAAGCTTGTACCGTATTATTGTAACCCATAGTGAGTATCGGAGGAAAGTACATGATTCAGCAAAACCGTTTAGTGGAAGAATTCATATCGCTCGTGCAAGTAGACAGCGAAACACGCTTTGAGCAAGAAATTTGTGTGGTGCTGAAAGAGAAGTTCAGTCAATTAGGTTTAAAGGTCGTTGAAGATGATTCGATGGCAAAAAGCGGTCACGGATCAGGCAATTTGATCTGTACATTGGAAGCGACGGACAGCAATGCTGCAATCCCGACGATTTTCTTTACATCGCACATGGATACCGTTGCTCCAGGCAAAGGCATCAAGCCGCAAATTGGCGAAGATGGTTACATCCGCAGCGACGGAACTACAATTCTGGGCAGTGACGACAAAGCAGGCATCGCTGCTATGCTTGAAGGTATTCAAGTGCTTAAGGAGCAAAACATTCCTCATGGCCGTATTCAATTCGTTATTACGGCAGGGGAAGAAAGCGGTCTGAAAGGCGCCCGTGCCATGGATCGCAGCATGATGGAAGCGGAATTCGGCTTCGCGCTGGATTCCAATGGCAGCATCGGCGATATTGCTACCGCGGCGCCGGGCCGTGCGGAAATCGAGATCATTTTCCATGGCAAATCAGCGCACGCAGGCGTTAATCCGGAAGATGGCATCAGTGCCATCCAAGTTGCTTCCAAGGCTGTTTCGCGCATGTCGCTTGGCCGCATTGACAGCGAAACAACGGCGAACATCGGCAGTTTCTCCGGCGTAGGTCCACTTAACGTCGTATGCGACAAAGTGAAGATGGAAGCGGAAGCTCGCAGCATTGTGCAGCATAAGCTGGAAGCGCAAATCGCTGCGATGAAAGAAGCTTGTGAATCCGCGGCAGCAGATGCAGGAACGACTTGCGAGTTTAACGCAGACATCGTTTATGCTTCTTACATGCATGATGATTCTGCTCCAATCGTTCAGCTTACATCCAGAGCGTTGTCTACGCTTGGATTAACAGCTCGCACGTTCCACTCCGGCGGCGGCAGCGATGCGAACATCTTTAACGGCATGGGAATACCAACGGTGAATCTAGCCGTCGGTTACCACGAAATTCATACGACCAAAGAGCATATCGCCATTAGCGATCTGGTCAAAACGGCTGAATTGGTCGTTGCTCTTGTGAAAGAAGCTGCAAAAGTTTAAAACGATAAAAACCGATTAGTTGATGCCAAATGTTATATTGGTGCGCTAATCGGTTTTTTTTTGATAAAAAGCTTAACTCTGCGCTAAGTCACATATGCTGCAAGAAGGAACGAGCTGAAAGGGGGAGATAGGGATGCTGAGGCGGGCGGAAGGCAAGGTAAGCACGGTCATTTCGGTTAGGGAAGGGCTGCAGGTCGTTCGTGTAATCATGCGGCATAGCGGCAAGGAGGAGCGCGCTGTCCATTATACCGATAGTTCACCCCCGCTTCGTCCCGGTGATGTGGTTATCCTGAATGTAACGGCTGAGGAGCTTGAATTAGGCTCAGGAGGTTATCACATCGTCCTCCCTGCTGACACGATGGACAGCAATCTCCCTGATGCTGAATGTCTACCCAAAGGACATATTATGAAACTCAAATACACCCCGTTGCAGCGGAGTGTGCTTGCTGTGGAGGAAGAGAACAGCAGGTTTCATCCTCTTTTTCAAAAGGAGAAAACGCTGGAGGGGATGGCTGTCTTGCTCGGGGAATTACACAGTATGCTTCCTGTGGCGCTATGTTGGCTTCGATACCGTGAACAGCAACCGAATCAGCCGGTAAAAATGGCGAGGAACGTTGCCTATATCATGACGGACGGAGGCGCTCTCCCGCTAGCTTGGAGTCAGCATATCGCACAGCTGGAGGCCATGGGGTGGCTTCAAAGCACAATAACGTATGGTCAGGCTTATGGTGGGAAGTTGGAGGCAGTGAATAAATTTAGCGCGTTGATTGCGGCTAAATATGCTGCCAAAGCGGACATATGTCTCGTAACGATGGGACCTGGGATTGTTGGTACAGGTACACGATACGGCTATTCCGGGATTGAAGTCGGTGAGCTCGTTAATGCCGTATACGCCTTAGGCGGGACTCCGATTGTGATTCCGCGCCTTTCTTTTGCCGATGAGCGGCCACGGCATCGAGGGATCAGCCACCACACGCTGACAGCTTTGGAGCTTGCTGCGAGATGTCCGGCTATCTTGCCTTTTCCGCAAAATATTACTGAGGAATATGCGATAATTCAAGAGCAACTGAACCGTTTGGAGACGCATCAAATCAGGATGATGCCATCTGTATCGGCGGAGCAAATCGCGGAGTCCTTACGCTTATATCCGCTGCCGATTACCTCGATGGGAAGGGGGTTATGGCAGGACCCTATTTATTTCCAAGGTGTTTGCGCTGCGGTGGATTGTGCAATCCAGCTGCATAGTCCATCAACGTGATGTTCGGCCCGCCTTGCTTCAGCATGAGCTGGAGCTGATGTTTGACTTCCCAGGCTTTACCCACCAAACGAATTTGTTTTTCCGCGATATAGCTCTTCATATCGATCTTCCTCTTTTCCGGTTGAAATTTGATATAATGATCGATATGCAAAAGTAGGACAAGTTATGCCATTTTAGAAATTGATGAGGATGAGGTGTCGAAATGACCGTACATAAGAAATTCGAAGAGGTTACTGTACAAACGGAATCCATTTATAAAGGCAGAATCATATCCCTTCAGCTAGACACTGTTACTCTGCCAAATGGGGAAACAGCAACAAGAGAAATCGTAAGGCACCCTGGTGCTGTAGCGGTGATTCCATTAATTGGGGATAAAATGATCGTCGTGGAGCAGTATCGAAAACCATTGGAGAAAAGTCAGGTTGAAATCCCGGCGGGCAAGCTGGATGCAGGGGAAGAACCGCTGAAAGCAGCATTACGCGAGTTGGAGGAAGAAACGGGATACCGGTCTGACAACGTGAGGTTGGTGAGCTCCTTTTATACGTCCCCGGGATTTGCTGATGAAATTATTCATCTCTATGTCGCGGAAGATTTGGTCAAAGGAGACGCCAATCCGGATGAGGATGAATTTCTGGAATGTGAAGCCATTACCCTGGAGCAAGCTCAGCAGTATATGCGGGAAGGGCGTATCAGCGACGCCAAAACCATTATGGCTGTGTACGCTTGGCAGCTATACAAGTTAACGGGCCAGATCTAAGATGAAGTCTTATTACGTAGACCTTCATATTCATATTGGACGAACCGAAAGCGGTCAAGCTGTGAAGATTAGCGCCGCGAATAACCTTACCTTTTTCAATATTGCCCATGAAGCGGCCATTCGAAAAGGGATGGAGATCATCGGCATCATCGACTGCCATTCGCCTTCCGTGCAAAACGACATACTGACCTATTTGGATCGTGGCGAAATGACAGAACTGGAGGGAGGAGGTATCGGGTACCGGGATACAACCGTCTTGCTGGGAAGTGAGATTGAAGTCAGGGAACCTGGCATGGGGCCGGCACATTTATTAGCGTATATGCCCAATCTCGAGGTCATGCAGGGCTTTACAAACTGGATGAAGGGGTATATGAAAAATGTAGAGCTCAGCTCACAGCGAATCTATGTGCCTGCGCGAGTCTTGCAGGAGGAGGTGCTTGGCAGGGGAGGAATCCTGATTCCCGCTCACATTTTCACACCTCACAAAAGCGTCTACGGCAGCGCAACGAGCAGGATGGAAAATCTGCTTGATCTGAAAGGTATCTCTGCCGTGGAGCTTGGACTAAGCGCCGATTCGGAGATGGCGGGACTGATTTCTGAGCTGGATCCTTTTACATTCATTACAAATTCGGATGCGCATTCGCTGGGTAAAATCGGGCGTGAGTATAACGAGATACAGTTAGCAGCGCCTACTTATGAGGAGCTCGTTAAAGCGCTTCATCGCCAAGAAGGGCGTGGTGTGGTCGCAAACTACGGGCTGAATCCCCGGTTGGGCAAGTATCACAGAACCTATTGCTCCTTGTGTGAAGCCGTGCTGGATGAGCAAGAGGGCACAGTAGAGCGCTGCGCAGATTGCGGCAGCAATAAAATCGTTCGAGGCGTAATGGATCGCATTCTGGATTTGGCGGATCGCCAAGAGCCGTATCTGCCACCATACAGGCCGGCGTATCATTTTCAAGTCCCGCTGGAGTTTATCCCTGGGCTTGGTCCTAAGAAATTGAATCAATTGCTTCACCGTTTTGGAACGGAGATGAATGTGCTGCATCGCACAACGCAGGAAGAATTGGTAAGTGAAGTGGGTGAAGAAATAGCCGCATACCTGGTTGGTGCGCGTGAAGGTACGCTTTCGCTTGAGGTTGGCGGAGGCGGTAGATATGGCAAAGTGAAAAATCGTTCATAGTTTCCAGCTCTCGCTCATAAGCTTGTCTTTGTAGAGGTTGTACACACGGGAGGAGCTGCGAGAGTGAATAGGAACCTAACGATGAAACAATATATGAAGGACAATTTGCCGCTGTTTATATTCGTCTCCGTACTCTTTCTCATTGGTGTTGTGTTCGGTGTCGTGATGGTTAATGCGCTTTCCTTGGAGCAAAAGCAAGAGATGACGCGTCATTTGGGAAGCTTTTTTCATGAGATTAATGACGGCGGCGAATTTGACAGCAGGCAGTCGTTCGTTCAATCTTTTGGCATGCACATGAAGTGGATTTTACTGATCTGGTTGTTTGGGCTGTCTGTGATTGGCCTTCCGCTCATCCTTGTGCTGGATTTCCTCAAGGGTGTTCTGATTGGCTTTACAGTCGGCTATCTGGTCGGTCAAATGTCATGGAAAGGCATGTTGTTCGCGCTGGTTTCTGTAGCTCCGCAAAATTTGATCGTCATTCCGGCGATTCTCTTCTGTAGTGTTGCGGCGATGTCTTTTTCCATTTATATGATCAAAAATCGGTTTATGAGCCGCAATGGCAACATGTACCAACCCTTCATGCGTTTCACAACATTGACCCTGCTAATGGGTGTTTTCCTTCTTGGAGCAGCACTTTGGGAGGGATATGTGTCGCAATTGATGATGAAATGGGTCACGCCGATGCTGGTTCCGCTCTATGGATGACAGAAAACAACATGTTTCTGTTTGACTTTGTCAGTAAGCTCCCCCTATAATGAAAAGAGTGGCTAAAATTGGGCTTGGATGCCCACCTTTCTGAGGGGGAGGCATATGGAAGCAAGGATTGAGAAAATTAAGCAGCAGTTGCAATCCCAAGGGTACAAGCTTACCCCTCAACGGGAAGCGACTGTGCGTGTACTATTAGAAAATGAACAAGATCATCTAAGTGCCGAAGACGTGTTTATGCTTGTGAAGGATAAAGCTCCGGAAATCGGTCTGGCAACCGTGTACCGAACATTAGAGCTGCTGAGTGAGCTGCATGTCTTGGAGAAAATGAATTTTGGCGATGGCGTAGCTCGTTATGATTTGCGCGATGACAGCACACGTCACCATCACCATCATTTAATCTGCGTTCAATGCGGGACCGTGGACGAAATTATGGAAGACTGGCTCGGGCCTTTGGAAGAAAGGCTGGATAAGGATTTTCATTTTCAAGTACTGGATCATCGACTTGATTTTCAAGGTATATGCTATCGCTGTAACGAACGAGGGAAACCGGACTCATTGGACAAATCCAAAAATAACAGCGCGGAATAAGAGCTGTTTATACAAAGAAAATGCCTGTAAGCACATGTGGTGCGTACAGGCATTTTTGCATATTTCTCATATACTGGATATTAGAAAATAGAATCTCCTTCCACATAATTGGACTGGAAGCATGGGTACATTATGACTAACGTTCATGAGAAAGAAGGTAGACGCGAATGACGGAGCAATTATTTGTGATCGGCGTCCCAAAGGAAATAAAAAATAATGAAAATCGCGTCGCTTTGACTCCCGGCGGAGCAACGACGCTTATTATGGCAGGACATAAAGTGCTCGTTGAAGCCGGTGCCGGAGCGGGCAGCGGGTTCAGCGACGAGGATTATGCCAAGGAAGGCGCCGTTCTTATAGCGGATGCCGCTGAGGTATGGGCGCGCAGCGATATGATTATGAAAGTGAAAGAACCGCTCCCCGCCGAATATGGCTATTTCCGCGAGGGACAGGTGCTGTTCACTTACTTGCATTTGGCTGCAGCGGGGGATTTGGCAGAACATCTGTTGAACAAGAAGGTGACAGGTGTTGCCTATGAAACCATTCAGCTCGCGAATGGATCGCTTCCTCTGCTAACGCCAATGAGCGAAGTTGCCGGTCGTATGTCCGTCCAGATCGGCGCTCATTTTCTGGAGAAGTTTTATGGCGGGCGCGGTATTCTATTGGGCGGCGTGCCAGGCGTGCCGCCGGCGAATGTTGTCATCCTTGGCGGAGGCATTGTCGGAACCAATGCAGCCAAGATGGCGCTTGGTTTAGGAGCTAACGTCGCCATTGTCGAACGGAGCGCGGATCGGATGCGTGCCTTGGACGATATTTTCGGTGGCCGGCTGAATACGTTGATGTCGAATCCGTTTAATATAGCAAGCGCCGTTGCCAAAGCAGATCTCTTGATCGGGGCTGTGCTTATTCCGGGAGCAAGAGCGCCAAGACTGGTGACAGAGGCGATGGTCAAAACGATGAAGCCTGGAGCTGTCATCGTGGATGTCGCCGTGGATCAAGGCGGTTCGATCGAAACGATCGACCGGGTGACTACGCATAGCAGCCCTACCTATGAAACACACGGCGTCGTGCATTATGCAGTAGCGAATATGCCCGGCGCAGTCCCACGCACTTCGACGCTTGCGTTGACGAACGTAACATTGCCCTACGCTTTGGAGCTTGCCAATAAAGGATTAACAGAGGCAATCACAGGTAATTACGCTTTGCAATTGGGGGTTAACACGTACAAAGGCAGCGTAACCCATCCAGCTGTTGCTGAAGCGCTGGGGATGCCGTATGTGAAGTTGTCCGATTTGTCATAAACAGGGCCTGAGCCTCATATCCTGTCCTAAAGAAAGGGACAGAAATGGGGACCTGGCCTATGATTTTTTCCTATCGAAAATTACTTGTTCGCTTGCGCTTTATGCTGCTTTTCATGACATTGACGGTTGTTCTGTATCAAGTGATGGTAGTACTCACCAGCTGGATAGAGCCTGTGAACCGCTACCGTGCGCCAGCGGGCAATTCCGTCAAGGTATTTGGACAGCATGAGCATGCATCGTTTCCGGAGTCAGATAAAATGAGTGACAGGCTGCGCTTATTTTATTGGTATGGTGAATAAAAGAGGAGTTCGGAGGTCCATCGTTGAATGCTATCTGTTAGAAATATGGCAGGTTAACGAAGGAGCTACATAACATGATGATGGTTGATTTGCAATCCTTCATCCGATTTTTGTCTGTAGAACGCGGACTATCCAAGAATACACTGGAATCTTACGAAAGAGACCTGCAGCAGTTTGTTGACTATTTAGAGCGGCAGGGGATTACAGCTTGGAAAGAAACAAGCAAAGCCAACATTGCGGGTTTCTTATCCCAATTGAAATTGTTAGGCAGAGCTACAGCTACCTTGTCTCGGAATCTTGTTTCGATCCGTGCTTTCTATCAGTATCTGGTGAGAGAGCGTTTGGTGGACGCAGATCCGTCCCTTTTCATTGAAGCGCCTAAGCCCGAAAAGAAGCTGCCCAAGGTGCTTTCCGTCGAAGAGGTTGGCAAATTGCTGGATGCGCCTCATCTTGAGCTTGTGAGCGGTGTGCGCGATAAAGCGATGCTTGAACTGCTGTATGCAACGGGAATTCGCGTCTCTGAACTGATCTCGATGAACGTTGATGACGTTCAATTGCAACTTGGCTTCATTCGCTGTATGGGAAAAGGAAACAAAGAGCGCAATATCCCGCTTAGTTCAATCGCGATTCGCTGCTTATCCGCCTATATACATAAAGATCGCAAGAAATTGTTGAAGAAGTCGGCGGACGAAGAAGCTTTATTTATTGGACACTTAGGGACCCGGATGACCAGACAGGGCTTTTGGAAAATTTTGAAAAGATACGCAAATGAGATGAAGATTGAAAGTGAAATCACACCTCATGCCTTGCGGCATTCTTTCGCTGCCCACTTGATCGAAAATGGCGCAGATTTAAGATCTGTTCAAGAGATGCTGGGACATTCCGATATTTCGTCCACACAGCTGTATGTACAAGTTACCAAGCTCAAAATGAAAGATGTTTACAACCGCGCTCATCCGAGAGCGAATATGTAAAAGATGACAGCGGCGACTTCCTGAAGGAAAAGGGAAAGCTGCTGTTTTGCATTCATAGAGTGGAAATGCGATAATCAAGGGTGGATAACATTGTGAACAATTTGGAGGGACAAGTGTGCGCTTTGAACGAATAGGTTTAATCGTATTGGATAGCGTAGGCATCGGCGAATTACCGGATGCCAAAGCGTTTGGCGACACAGGCAGCCACACGCTTGGACATATCGCGGAGAGAGTGAGCGGATTCTCGCTTCCTAATTTGCAGCGTATGGGTCTAGGCAGTATCGCTGAGATAAAAGGCATCCCGGCCGCTGACGCGCCAGAAGCTTATTATGGGAAAATGGCCGAGGTGTCGGTTGGAAAAGACACGATGACGGGGCATTGGGAATTGATGGGGCTACGAATTTCTACACCGTTTAACGTATATCCGGATGGATTCCCGGAAGCATTGATTTCGCAGTTTGAGCAGGAGACAGGGCGCAAGGTCATTGGAAATAAACCGGCCTCTGGGACAGAAATTCTAGATGAGCTTGGCGAAGAGCAGATGAAAACAGGGGCTTGGATCGTCTATACGTCGGCGGATAGTGTATTCCAGTTGGCAGCTCACGAAGATGTGATTCCACTTGAAGAGCTATACCGCGCTTGTGAAATTGCGAGACGACTAACCCAAGGTGAATTTGCAGTTGGCCGAGTCATTGCTAGACCTTATGTCGGCGAGCCGGGCGCTTTCAAGCGTACGCCGAATCGCCATGACTATGCCGTGAAGCCGCCGGAGCCGACCGTGATGAATCACTTGAAGGACGCGGGCTATGATGTTATTGCCATCGGAAAAATCAATGATATTTTTGACGGCGAGGGCGTCACGAAAGCGACATCCACAAAAAGCAATTTAGACGGCATTCAGAAGACGATTGAAGTGCTTGGCGAGCCGTTCAAAGGGTTGGCTTTTACCAACCTTGTTGATTTTGACTCGTTATATGGTCATCGCCGCGACCCTGAAGGTTATGGCCGAGCTTTGGAGGAATTCGACAGCTTCGTACCGCAGCTCAAAGCGCAGCTGGGGCCCAAAGATCTGCTGATCCTTACAGCGGACCACGGCAATGATCCCGTACATGCGGGAACAGACCATACACGCGAGTATGTGCCTATTTTGCTATACAGCCCGAGCTTTGAGGCTCCTGTTTCACTGGGAATCCGTGGAACATTCGCTGATCTTGGGGCTACCATTGCCGATAATTTCGGTGTAAAACCTACAGATCAAGGCGAGAGCTTCCTGCATCTTCTCAAATAAAACGACTGCCGAACTGAAAAAGCCAAGGAGGAATATAACATGTCAGAAACTTCCATGATTCAAAAGATTCAAGAGGCTGCCGCCTTTATTTCGAATGAAACGAAAATTAAACCGCAAATCGGACTTATTTTAGGTTCAGGACTCGGCGTGCTTGCAGACCTAATCGAACAGCCGATCGTCGTTGATTACTCGCGCATTCCACACTTTCCGGTATCCACCGTTGAAGGCCATGCGGGGGAGTTGGTTGTTGGTACGATTAAAGGCAAGCAAGTATTGGTCATGAAAGGCCGCTTCCATGCCTATGAAGGGTATGGGGCTGAAACCGTATCTTTCCCTGTTCGCGTTATGAAAGAGCTGGGTGTGGAAACGTTGATCGTCACGAACGCAGCTGGAGGCATTAACGAGTCCTACCAAGTCGGCGATTTGATGGTCATCAGCGATCACTTGAATTTGACGTACCGCAATCCATTAATCGGACCAAATGATGCTGCACTAGGCGTTCGTTTCCCGGATATGTCGGAAGCGTACAGCAAACGTCTGCGTAAATTGGCGCATGATGTGGCGGCATCGCAAGATTTTAAACTGCAAGAAGGTGTTTATGTCGGACTGCTCGGACCTAACTATGAAACTCCGGCAGAGATCCGTATGTTCCGTACACTGGGTGGTGACTCCGTAGGTATGTCTACTGTACCTGAAGTGATCGTGGCCCGCCATGCAGGCATTGAGGTGCTTGGTTTCTCCTGCATTTCCAATATGGCCTCCGGAATTTTGGACCAACCTCTTTCCCACGCAGAAGTGATGGAAACGACGGAGAAAGTTAAACCTAAGTTTTTGAAATTGGTACTGGGCATTATTGAGGCTATTTAATTACAAATTAAGGCTATTTATCAGATAAGGAGATTCAACATGGCATTGACGTACATAGAGAAAATTAATGAAGCAGCAGCGTTTATTAAAGGGAAATTAGGGGATGTCGCACCTGTTATCGGGCTGGTTTTAGGCTCAGGGCTTGGCGATATGGCGAATCAGGTGGAAAATCCGATTGCGATTGATTACAGCGAAGTGCCGCACTTCCCGGTTTCAACCGTTGAAGGGCATGAAGGCCGTTTTGTCGCAGGAACACTTGAAGGCAAGCAAGTCATCGTGATGCAGGGGCGTTTTCATTATTACGAAGGTTATGATATGAAAAAGGTTGTTTTCCCTGTGTATGTCATGAAAGCAATCGGCGTTCATTCCGTTGTTATGACGAATGCGGCGGGCGGCATGAATCGCGGCTTCAAAGCCGGTGATCTCATGGTGATTAGCGATCATCTCAACATGACGGGTGACAATCCGTTAATCGGACCTAACCACAGCGAGTTGGGTGTTCGCTTCCCGGATATGTCCGAAGCGTACAGCCGCGAGTATCGCGAGCTTGCGCATAAGCTGGCTCATACGGTAGTGGGAGAGGACGGCGTGCCTCTGAAGCTTCAGGAAGGCGTTTATGCGGGGATTACAGGACCTACTTACTGCACACCGGCTGAACTGACGATGCTGGCTCGAATTGGCGGCGATGCGATCGGGATGTCTACCGTCGGTGAAGTCATCGCGGCCCGTCATGCGGGACTTAAGGTGTTAGGGATTTCGTGTATTACTGATATGGCGGTAGGCGAGGAGCTTGAGCCTCTTACACATGAACAGGTTGTCGCGGTGGCCAATCGGACGAAACCGAAGTTCATTGCTTTGGTCAAAGCCTTTGTGCGTGACGTGCAACTGGGATAAAGAGTCCGGCGGCTTCCAAATTCGGGAGAGGCTGAACGGTGTGTAATTTACATCCGTGTGGGAAATAGTAAGGTTAATATCCCCCGATAAGGGGGATGTTTTTACGAGGATTCATTCACAATTCCGTCACAAAATATTCAAAGATTTGCCACTAAACCTGTATGGGATTGTCTCGCGATGTTAGGTAGAATAGATGAAGTGAACACATTATGAGGGGGATATGCATGCAAAAGTGGATTTTCTTTGTGTTATTTATCGTTGCGGGCGCACTGGGGCTGGGAGTCCTCTTTCAAGATATCTCTGAACGCCAAGAGGCGAAAGCAGCAGAGGAAGCCGGCAGCAAAATTCAACAGCTTAAGATTGCAGCCTCTAACTGGCAATTTGACTCGACCGATTACACGATCAAAAGCGGCGAGCCTACGAAAGTTTCCTTGTCTCTGAAAGAAGGCGTACACGCAATCGAAATTAAAGGGTTGGATGTCAAGCTGGATAAAGAAAACCCTTCAAAAGAAATTACGTTTGACAAACCGGGAACTTATGAGATTGATTGCGTACTACCATGTGGCGAAGGTCACGCTAAAATGAAAGCTAAATTAGTTGTACAATAAAAGAGAATACTAGTACAAAGGGGGGCTCAAGCAGCTCCCTTTTTTCGATTTAATATTGAAGGAGGAACTCACATGAGAATGGTTGATTTAATACATAAGAAAAGGTCCGGTGAGGTTTTAACCGAGCAAGAGATCACGTTTATCGTACAGGGTTACACAAAAGGGGATATCCCGGATTACCAAATGTCAGCGCTGCTGATGGCGATTTTTTTCAATGGCATGATCAGTGAGGAAATATCCGCGTTGACGATGGCCATGGCTGGATCAGGGGAAATGATTGATCTGTCGGAGATTTCCGGGATCAAAGTAGATAAACACTCGACTGGCGGAGTAGGGGATAAAATCAGTCTGATTGTCGGCCCGATCGTCGCTTCTCTCGGCGTACCGGTCGCCAAAATGTCAGGCAGGGGCCTTGGCCATACTGGCGGTACCGTAGATAAACTGGAATCGATTCCGGGCTTCCGGATTGAATTATCGAAAGAGGATTTTATTACAGCAGTCAATACGAATAAAATTGCGATTGTTGGCCAGAGCGGCAACTTGGCTCCTGCCGATAAGAAGATGTACGCTCTAAGGGATGTAACAGCGACAGTAGATTCCATTCCGTTGATTGCCAGTTCCATCATGAGCAAGAAAATTGCCTCGGGCGCCGACGCGATTGTCCTTGATGTAAAAATCGGCTCCGGCGCCTTCATGAAAACCGTCGATGATGCAAGAGTGCTTGCCCGCACAATGGTCGATATCGGCGTGAAATTGAATCGCAATACGATTGCGATGATCACCGATATGGAGCAGCCGCTTGGCCGCGAAATCGGCAACGCGAACGAAATTCGCGAATCCATCGAGGTGCTGCGCGGCACTGGTGACAAGGAGCTGACTGAAGTCGCGATTTCCGTAGCGGCATATATGTCGCTGCTTGGCAAAGTATTTGCGAGCTTTGAAGAGGCACAGGAGGCTGTCCGCGACATTGTCATGAACGGGAAGGCGCTGGAGACGTTCAAGCGGTTTGTAGCGAGCCAAGGAGGCGATCCGAGAGTGGTGGATCACCCTGAGCTGCTGCCGACGGCGAGCTATCGCTTTGAAGTGCCAGCCGAGCAAGCAGGCTATGTGAATCAAATCGATGCCGAGCAAATCGGAATCGCGGCTATGCTGCTAGGCGCAGGACGCGCCAAGAAAGAGGATCAGATCGACTACGCAGTAGGTCTGACTTTGAATAAGAAGATTGGCGACGCTGTCCAGGCAGGAGAATCGATTTGTACCATTCATGCCAATCGAGAAGATGTTAAGGAAGTCACGGCAATGATTCAAGGGGCTTATCGGATTGCGGCTGGTCAGCCGGCTCCTGTTCAACTGATATATGATGTGATCGTGTAGACAGGTTCACACTCGTACTATGCAAGAGGCTATCTCTCTGGTTTCTAGACCTTTGGGATAGCTTTTTTATTTTCCCTCCTTTGGAATATTTTGATGGAAAATCGTCAAGACTGATTAGCAGTCATTCCAGCTGCAAGCGTCTGGTTTTCACTTCATAATCTCACAGGAGGGGTACAAAGGCTATGCGAAAAAAAGGGCTAATAAGTTTAATCTGTTTACAGTTATGTGTGATGCTGATCTTACCGGCTGCCTATGCGGAAGAGAAAAATGCGCCTACGGTCGATTTGACGCCGAATGCGCAATCTGCGGTATTGATGGATGCAGACACGGGCACAGTCATTGCGGAGAAAAACAAAGACACCAAACTTCCGCCAGCTAGTATAACGAAAATCATGACGATGCTTCTTATCATGGAAGCTATTGACAAAGGCAATATTAAAATGGATGAGAAGGTCCGGGTCAGTGAATACGCAGCCTCTATGGGAGGTTCACAAATCTTCTTGGAGCCTGGCGAAGAAATGACGGTTCAGGAAATGCTGAAGGGCATTGCGATGGCATCTGGCAATGATGCTTCGGTGGCGATGGCCGAGAAAATCGCAGGTTCTGAAGAAAATTTTGTGCAAATGATGAACGAGCGCGCGCAGCAGCTTGGCATGAAAAATACCCATTTTTCCAACTGTAACGGGCTGCCGGTCGCCAATCACTATACAACAGCCAATGATATTGCTGTCATGTCCAGAGAACTGCTTAAGCATGAAGGGATAACGAAATTTACCGGTGCTTATCAGGACTATCTGCGGAAAGAATCACCCAACCCGTTCTGGTTGGTAAATACGAATAAGCTCGTACGCTTCTATAGCGGCGCAGACGGCCTCAAAACCGGGTACACCAGTGAAGCGAAATTCTGTTTATCCGCAACGGCCAAACGGGATAATTTGCGTGTTGTGGCTGTCGTGCTCGGAGAACCGAACACCAAAACGCGCAATGCGGAGGTCACGAAGCTGTTTGATTACGCTTTTGCCCAATATACGAACTATCCTTTATTCAAATCAGGCGATAGTCTGGGGAATTTTACCGTAAATAAAGGGCAGGTTTCGACAGTACCGTTAGTTGCGAAGCAAAATTATAGCATTTTAATGAAAAAGGGCACGGCAACGGATAACATTCGACATGAGCTGCAGTTGGAACCGAACCTGCGGGCACCAATTACGATGGGCCAACCGATTGGTAAAATTGTCGTTTACAGCGGGGATACTGTGCTGACCGAATACCCTCTTGAGTCTCCAGTGGCCGTGGATAAAGCGTCCTGGTGGAAGCTGTTTAAGCGGACAACCGCGCACATGTTCCATACGGATAATTGATGAGATTTCGCGAATAATCAGGCTTTTCTTCTAGTTTTAGCGCTTTTCTTCTAGTTTTGTCGGGGTGGCAGGAGTTCCCAACTCAGTTGTAGAAACTTAAGTTTCAAGACTTATATAGGGATCTTTGAGTGTAGCTCAAAGTCTCTCAGCTGAGGGGAGTGAACAGGTTGAGCCTGCAAATTGAATTCGAGCAAGGCCGAAGAGCGCTGATTGTTAGATTGAAAGGCGAGCTGGATCACCATACTGCCGATGTCGTCAAAGCCAGGATGGAGGAAGCGATTGCCAAAGAGCATACGCATCACTTGATCTTGAGTTTGAAAGATCTTACGTTCATGGACAGTTCAGGTCTGGGCGTCATTCTCGGTCGCTATAAACAAATCACGAGTAAAGGCGGCAAGATGGTCGTATGTGATGTTTCGCCTGCTGTCTATCGCTTGTTCGAGCTCTCCGGAATGTTCAAGATCGTATCAATTCAGGATAACGAACGTAATGCAATGTCCAGTTTGGAGGTTGCACTATGAGTGAGCACAATTTTATGACGCTGCAGTTTGCCAGCCGTTCCGAGAATGAGGCCTTTGCACGTGTCGCTGTTGCTGCTTTCGTTTCACAATTGGATCCAACCTTGAATGAACTAACCGATATCAAAACGGTGGTTTCAGAAGCTGTGACGAATTCGATTATTCATGGGTATAACAATAAACCGGATGGTGTAATTACCATTACAACGAAAATTGAGGATGACGTAGTCCGAATTACGATTGAGGACCAGGGCTCAGGCATTGATGATTTGGAACAAGCGAAACAGCCACTCTACACATCCAAGCCAGAACTCGAACGTTCCGGAATGGGATTCACGATTATGGAAAATTTCATGGACGAAGTGGAAGTTGTGACGGCCGTCGGAATCGGAACCAAAATAAACATGTTGAAGCGAATTGAATCTAAAAAAGCTTTATACAATTAGGGGTTTGATCTATGGATGTCGATCTGAAGCATGCTTCTCACAGTTATTTAGACGATTCGGAAGTCAAACGGTTAATCGCCCTCAGCCAATCCGGAGATGGACTCGCCAGAGAAACACTCGTCAGCTGCAATATCCGCTTGGTCTGGTCTGTGGTTCAACGTTTTTTGAACCGGGGATACGAAGCCGAAGATTTGTTCCAGATCGGTTGTATCGGACTGCTCAAGTCCGTTGACAAATTCGATCTGTCCTATGATGTGAAGTTTTCAACCTATGCGGTGCCGATGATTATCGGCGAAATTCAGCGCTTCCTTCGGGATGACGGAACACTCAAGGTTAGCCGTTCGCTCAAAGAACTGGCTAATAAGATTCGCAAGACGAAGGACGAGTTATCGAAAAGGCTTGGCAGGCTTCCTACGATTAAAGAGGTGGCAGAAGAGCTTATGATCACGGCGGAGGAAGTTGTTTTTGCGCAAGAAGCGAATAAGCCGCTTTCATCGATTCATGAGACCGTTTTTGAAAACGATGGAGATCCCATTACGTTAATGGATCAAATCTCCGATGAAAGCGGTGAGAAGTGGTTCGAGAAGCTTGCGCTCAACGAAGCCATCGGGACGCTCTCCGAGCGGGAGCGGCTCATTGTCTACCTCCGCTATTTCAGGGATCAAACACAGTCGGAGGTTGCTAGCAGACTGGGTATCTCCCAAGTGCAAGTATCGCGATTGGAAAAGAAAATTTTGCAGTCGATCAAAGATCAGATTGCTCAATAACGAAAATAACCGTTCTCCATCAGGAGGACGGTTATTTTTTGTGCGTAGAGACATTTGCAAGATTTATGTATAATAAGTACTGCCAATAACGGTGCGGATTTTTCTGAAAGGGAAAAATCAATGTTTGTATCAATCAAGGAGAGTGAATCTAGTTGTACGGGAAATGGAAGGATTCGTGGTTTTTTAATGTACGAAAGGATGTTTTGTCCGGAATAACGGTGGCTTTGGCTTTAATTCCCGAAGCGATTGCTTTTTCCATTTTAGCTGGAGTAGATCCGATGGTTGGCCTATATGCTTCATTCATCATTGCGCTAGTGATCTCATTCACCGGTGGCCGGATGGGGATGATTTCGGCAGCAACAGGCGCGATGGCCTCACTGATGGGGCCTTTGGTAGCGACATATGGCATTGAATACTTATTCGCAGCCAGCATTTTAACCGGTATCATTCAATATCTTATGGGCGTGTTCAAATTCGGCAAATTTATTACCTTCATTCCGCATTCTGTTGTCATTGGCTTCGTAAATGCTCTGGCCATTATTATTTTCATGGCTCAGCTTCCTAGCTTTGCAGGTGCCGGTTGGCAGATGTACGCGATGGTAGCAGGTACCTTGGTTATCGTGTATGGACTGCCGCGGATTACCAAAGCCGTCCCTTCTGCGCTAGTTGCGATTATTGTGATGACCATCATTTCGATCAATTTGCATCTGGGCGTGCGTACGGTGGGAGATATGGGGGAAATCACGCAGACGCTGCCGTTTTTCCATGTGCCAGACTTCCATCTGTCTCTGCAAGCCATTGGGGTGATTCTTCCGATTTCCTTGGCTTTGGCGGTGGTCGGTATAACGGAGTCCCTGATGACAGCTACGATCGTGGATGAAATGACAGAAACAAAAAGCGATAAAAACAAAGAAGTTCGCGGTCAAGGCATTGCTAATGTGTTTTCCGGTTTTTTTGGCGGGATGGCAGGTTGTGCGATGATCGGCCAAACGGTGATTAATGTGAAATCAGGGGGCAGGTCGCGTTTATCCACCTTTGTTTCCGGTGTGTTTTTGCTTTTTTTGATCATGGTGCTTGGCAATGTCGTTAAGCAAATTCCGATGGGGGCATTAGTCGGGGTTATGTTCATGGTCTCCATAGGCACTTTCGATTGGAAATCCCTGAGAACGATAGCCAAAATTCCAAGAAGCGACGCGTTAGTCATGGTGATCACTGTCGCCATCGTTGTTGCAACGTCCAACTTAGCCATTGGGGTCTTGTCCGGAGTTACGTTAAGTGCGCTCATTTTTGGTTGGAGATCCGCAAAAATCAAGGCCTTTACCTCGATAGACGCTAACGGAGCCAAAACATATCGTGTTTCCGGTCAGTTGTTTTTTGGCACAATGACTTATTTTATTGATTTATTTGATTATCGAAACGACCCTGAGACAATTACGATTGATTTTAGCAGCTCGCATGTTTGGGATCACTCCGCTGTCACGGCTATCGCTAAAACCATTGCGAAGTATGAGCAGCTTGGCAAAACGGTGATTTGCATTGGATTGAATGACGAAAGTAAGCTTTTGGTGAAACAAGCAAGTTAATGACTGTCATAGCTATTTTTATAGAAATGAAAAGAGCCGCTATTTACCCGTCAATCTACTGGGTATGGCGGCTTTCTTTTATACACCTATACGTCTATCGAGCAGAATATCGGTTGTCGGAATAGAATCTTACGCAATAAATTCCGCATAAGCCGACGATGGTATAGATGATGCGGCTTAAAACCGAAGATTCCCGATGTGAATCCCCACCCAATATAGCTGAAACTAAATCCCATTCGAAGAGCCCAACTAAAAGCCAATTCAGCGCACCAATAATCACCAGAGTTAACGCTACTTTTGCCATGTTATCACCTTCTTTGTATGGAATAAGTTATCGTTATTCATTTCTTACTATGTCAATTTGAGGAGAGCTTTATTCCTGGAGAATTTACCATTGCAGCGGGTGATTATGGGTAGGAAACATTTTGCATACTACTCCTATACATGGATGATACCCGTAAGTAGTGAAGGGAGTGAGACCATGGCTAATAGTGGAGCTCCATACCTGTATATCCGGCTCAGGCGTAAAGCGAGTGTTCGCAAAGGAAGTGTCGTTCAGCTGCGGCATATCGCGCAAATTATTGTGGAACCTGACTATGAAACAGCCTTGAACGAGCTGATTATTCATAAGCCGCAGCAGGAGGATGGCAACCGAGTCCTGATTGATATGATGCTGATCGTTCGGAAAGTGAAAGAGCGGTACCCGGAGCTGCAGATTGAGCATTTTGGGGAACCTCATGTGCTGCTTGAAATTTTTTCTGATAATAAAAAAGCAAGTCCAGTACTCATCGGATTGGTTTGGCTGTTGCTGTTCATCGGTTCAGGGCTGGCCATCATGAATTTCCATGCCGATGTCTCCATGCTGGAGGTTCACCAGAGGATCTACGAGCTGATGACGGGTAAAAAGGTGGAGCATCCGCTCATTCTGCAAATCCCATATTCCCTCGGCATAGGTGTCGGGATGGTGATCTTCTTCAACCATTTGTTTAAAAAGAAATTTAATGAGGAACCAAGTCCGCTAGAAGTCGAAATGTTCATGTACCAGGAGAATATTAACCATTATGTGATCACCGAAGAGTATATGAAAATTCATGAGGAAGGGGAGTCGAAGGGATGACTCTCCTTGGAGAAGTCCTTCTCATTGCTTTTATCGGGTTAGCGGGAGGAATTGCCGTGGGCAGCGGGATGGTTGCCTTTCTTGTGGTCCTGGACATTATTCCGAGGTTGGCGCAGATCACACGAACATTCTCTAAAATACGTGCCTATGAAGCTGCGGTTGTGTTAGGTTCCCTTTGGTTTACTTGGGTGGATTTTAGCGATATGAAGGTGCATCTGTTTCCAATAAGTGCTGCGCTCGTTGGACTATTTGCCGGCTGTTTTGTAGGGATGTTAGCAGCTGCGCTTACTGAAATTATTAATGTGCTGCCGATTCTTGCCAAGAGGGTGGGTATGGGTTCCTATATGATTTTGCTGCTGATGGCGATGATTTTCGGCAAAGTGTTTGGATCCTTGTTTGAGTGGTTGTTTTATTAAGGATTGAAGGAGGCGCACGGACATGAAAGTAATCGTCAAGACTGGGAATGACCATGAACATGAACATGAACACGATCATGGGAACGAATCCAAAGAAAATTTAGATAAGCTGGCCATAGATGAGGAAGGGAATTTATCGGAATATAATCCAATCACGAATATGACGCCTGAGGAAAAAGAGTTGAAAACCCAGGAAGATATTCCCGATAATTTAGAGGGTGTCAAACGAGTTCTGGAGGAACGCGTTGGCCTCAATCGCAGCTTTGATCTTGTGATGAGGGAGATGGTGTTCGGATCAAAAAGAGTAGGGATCTTCTACTGTAACGGGTTCGTCAAAGATACGGTTTTATCCGATATTCTGACACGCCTTTCCTATGCCGGTGAAAAAAGTGTGAACCACCACACGGTCGAATCTTTCATGGATTATCTAATCCCTCATAATCAAGTCAAGTCTTACAAAAAAATGTCCGAAATCGTAGGGCAGGTGCTCATGGGTGGGACCGCACTCTTTATTGAAGGAGAAACAGCGGCCATTGCCGTCGACGTCAAGAGCTATCCCGTTCGATCCATCGGCGAGCCGGATTTGGAGCGGGTTGTCAGAGGTTCACGGGACGGTTTCGTCGAAACCTTATTATTAAACGTAACACTCGTTAGACGAAGAGTGCGCGACGAGCGGTTGAAGCTGGAGATTATGCAAATTGGCAAACGAACCAAAACGGATGTCTGCATCGGTTATATCAACGATATTGCGAATGCGGATTTGGTTGATGCAATTAAAGAAAAAATCAGCCAAGTGAAGTTGGATGGTCTCCCCCTAGGTGAAAAGCAGTTGGAGGAAGCTATCGTTAATAAAGGCTGGAACCCATATCCGATGGTGCGTTACTCAGAGCGTCCTGATGTTGTGTCCGCACATTTGATGGAAGGGCATGTGTGCCTGTTTGTGGATACATCTCCAAGCGTTATGATATTACCAACGACCTTCTTTCATCATGTGCAGCATGCAGAAGAATATAGACAAACGCCGTTTATCGGCACTTATTTAAGGTGGGTGCGGTTCGCCGGAATTATGTCTTCCATTTTCCTGCTTCCGCTTTGGTTTATGATGGTAATGGATCCTTCTTTAAAACCTCCCGGTCTAGAGTTTCTAGGGCCGCAGAAAGAGGGCACGCTGCCGCTGCTTGTTCAATTCCTAATCGCCGATATCGGGATCGATCTGATGCGGATGGCCGCGGTGCATACCCCGTCTCCACTCGCTACGGCCATGGGTTTGGTAGCAGCCATACTGGTGGGGGATATAGCCGTTAAGACGGGTTTATTCATCAATGAAGTGATCCTGTATCTGGCTCTTGCTTCCATTGGGATGTTTGCTACTCCAAGCTATGAATTGGGGCTGGCCAACCGGATCATCCGGCTGGGACTGCTCATTGCCGTGGCTATTTTCCATGTCCCGGGTTTTGTAGTCGGATCGACACTTTGGCTGCTCTGGCTGGCTACAAGAAAGTCCTACAATGCCCCCTACATGTGGCCGCTTATTCCATTCAACGCGAAAAGCTTTTTTGCCATTCTTCTACGCCGTCCCGTATTGGCAGCCAAAACGCGTCTAAGCATTACAAAACCGATTGACGGCACACGTCAACCCAAATCGTAATAAACTAAAAGGACAAGAGCATTCATCTTGTCCTTTTTACGATTTAGGGTAGTGAGGATATTGTCAAATACGCTTTTCCTATGTTAATTTAAATAGTAATGCGCATTCGGCCGTTTGAGCGAAATATGAGCAGCAGCAGGTTCAGGGTGAGGGGGAAATGAAGCTATGTATTTGCATGGTACAAGTAAAATTAACGGTCAAGGTCACCTTGAAATCGGTGGTGTCGACGCAACGAAACTGGTTGCGGAATATGGGACACCTTTATATGTGTTTGACGAAGCTCTTGTGCGTGAACGTTGCCGCGAGTTTGTAGATGCTTTCAAAGCGTCCGGTCTTAAATTCCAAGTGGCTTATGCGAGCAAAGCTTTTTGTGTGATGGCGATGTGCCGCATTGTCGAAGAAGAAGGAATGTCCCTTGATGTTGTATCGGACGGCGAGCTGTATACAGCTCTTCAAGCAGGGTTCCCGGCAGAGCGGATTCATTTCCATGGCAATAACAAAACAATTGACGAGATCGAGATGGCGATTGATGCGAAAATCGGCTGTTTCGTTGTAGATAATTTTATCGAGCTTCAAATGCTGAACGCCATTGCCGGTGAGAAACGCCAGAAAGTGAAAATTTTACTGCGTATTACGCCAGGTGTCGAAGCACATACGCATGAATATATTTCCACAGGCCAAACGGACTCCAAGTTCGGTTTCGATCTAGGCAACGGTTCCGCATTCCGCGCGGTGGAAGAGGCTTCCAAGCTGAGCCATTTGGAACTGCTCGGCATTCATTCTCATATTGGCTCGCAAATTTTTGAAGTGGAAGGTTTCCGCATGGCGGCCGAGAAAATGGCCAGCTTTGCCGTTCAAGTTCGTCAAGAAATTGGCGTGACGTTCAAAGTCATTAACCTTGGCGGAGGCTTCGGTATCCGTTATGTGAATGAAGATACGCCGCTTCCGGTATCCGTCTACGTGAAAGCTATCACGGATGCGATTAAAGACAATTTCGGACGCAACGAATATCCGCTTCCCGAAATCTGGGTGGAGCCGGGCCGCAGCATCGTTGGCGACGCAGGAACGACCTTGTACACCGTTGGAACGGCAAAAGATATTCCTGGTGTCCGTAAATATGTATCTGTCGATGGCGGTATGACGGATAACCCGCGCCCTGCTTTGTATGAGGCCGTGTATGAGGCCATGTTGGCAAATCGCGCAACCGAAGAGCCAACCGAGGTCGTATCGATTGCCGGCAAATGCTGTGAGAGCGGCGATATGCTGATTTGGGACGTGAACCTCCCGAAAGTGAACTCAGGCGACGTGCTTGCCGTGTCTTGCACAGGCGCATATAACTATGCGATGGCAAGCAACTACAATCGCATCCGCCGTCCAGGCGTAGTTTTCGTGAGCGAGGGGCAAAGCGATCTCGTCGTGAAGCGAGAGACGTTCGACAATATAGTCGGAAACGATCTGATTCCTGCTAGAATGAAACAAGTGAGCAAAACGGTTTAAATAGAACACAGCTGATTTTCCAGGCTGAGAAAGGGCTATCCCTCAGGTCTTCAGGACTTGTGGGATAGTTTTTTGTATGCTCACGGAGCTAGAGTTCCCTATTCAGATGAAAGGCAGATTTGTGAAATGCATCTTTTCATAGTAGAATAAGATATTATTGTCTAAAGGAGTGGACCACAATGGCCAAACAAGCAAAAATTAAACTAGCAGGCGGTGGCGAAGTTCTAATCGATCTTTTCGAAAATGACGCGCCAAATACCGTTGCCAACTTTGAAAAATTAGCAAACTCCGGTTTCTACAACGGACTTGTTTTTCATCGCGTAATCCCAGGATTCGTTGCACAAGGCGGTTGTCCATCCGGCACAGGAACTGGTGGCCCAGGCTACCAAATCAACTGTGAAATCAACCCTAACAAACATGAGCGCGGCTCCCTGGCTATGGCTCATGCAGGCAGAAACACAGGTGGAAGCCAATTCTACATCGCTTACCAACCACAGCCTCACCTTGACGGACAACATACTGTATTCGGTAAAGTGTCCAAAGGCATGGAACTCGTTGATGCTTTCAAAGGCAGAGACTTGATGGAAAAAGTAGAAGTTGTAGAAGTTTAATATCGGAAATGGGAAGAGCCTGCTGACAGTTGTCGGCAGGCTCTTTGATGTGAGGGGCTGCTGGACACCAGTCTCTAGTGCCGGCGGTTACTTGAGCTTTGCTTGCAGAATGGCCGTGAATTGATCGGATAACGACTCTGGAGTCCGTTAGAGCAGGGAAATGCGCGATTTAATGGGAATAGCGGCAGTGTCTGCGCAGGCCGGTCTAACGACGGTAAGAGTTGAGCGCCTAGGAGGCGATCAGGCATGAGTAACCTCATCGATGTAAAACATCGTTGGAAGCCGCCGAAGGTGGGGGAGCTTCAGAAAGAAAGGTGCTGTCGACGCTAGCTAACGGACAGAGATGACCTTATTTCGCAGAAATAAGGCTCTGTGAAATTCTAACGGACAGGAGAGCCGCTATTTGCGATAATTGCGACAAAAAAGGTCGTGAATGGACCGAATAGCGACTCTGGAGTCCGTTAGAGCTGGGTAATGCGCGATTTTAATGGGAATAGCGGCTGTGTGGTCGTTAGGATGAGAGTGGATGGCAGAGCTTGCTCACGGGGAATATATCCAGTTTTATGCAAATAATGCTACAAGAAACATAGGCGCAATCGGGTTTACGCAATGCAAAATGAGTCGGTTTTTGTAGGGCGAGGTAAAAAAGACCTTGCTTTTTCGATGAGTGAGTGATAAATTTTTCATAAGTTACTTTTCATATGTGTGCAAACCTTCGGGGCGTGGTGAAATTCCACACCGGCGGTGATTTGAGGGCAGGCTGATCTGGCTGCTTTCAATTAGTCCGTGACCCGTTTTGAAGCTAGCGGTACCTGATATACAGCTTCGCTACGGCTGACCCGGTGAGAATCCGGGACCGACAGTATAGTCTGGATGGGAGAAGGAATACGCGAACATTAGATTCGCTATGCATACTTGCACATTTTTTCACGAGAACAAAAATTCGGCAGGTCTATGCTTTGGCATGGATACGCCGTGCTTGTTTGATTTGATCAAAAATGCAGCAAGTGTGGATGGATGAAGCTTCTTCGTGTTACCTAAACAATCTCTGGCCCCTATCCGATATGCGGAGGGGTCTTTTTGCATTCTATTTCAAAATAGCTTGGAAAGGCAGTGAACACACATGCATGTCTTGAATGATGAAGCTTATATGAGGCTCGCTCTGCAAATGGCTGAGAGTGCTCTTGGCCAAACAGGGATTAATCCCGTTGTTGGATGCGTCCTGGTAAAAGACGGGCGTATCGTGGGGATGGGGGCGCATCTGAAGCGCGGACATGGCCATGCTGAGGTTCTTGCTTTGCAGATGGCTGGCGAAGAAGCGAAGGGCAGCACGGCGTATGTCACGCTCGAGCCGTGCAGTCACTACGGCAAGACGCCGCCTTGCAGCGACCGTCTCATTGAGGCCGGTGTTGCCCGCGTTGTCGTTGCGGGCACCGATCCGAACCCGCAGGTTGCTGGCACGGGTATCGCCAAACTGCGCGCCCACGGCATAGACGTGTCCGTTGGGCTGCTGGGAGAGGAAGCCTCCTCAATGAATGAGGCTTTTAATAAGTACATCGTCACGCGTATGCCTTTCGTGACGCTGAAAACAGCCAGCACGCTCGACGGCCGCATTGCCTCGAAAACAGGCGACAGCAAATGGATTACGTCGCCTGCGTCGCGCGCATTCGTGCATACCCTGCGCCATCGGCATCAGGGCATCATGGTCGGCGTCGACACCGTCATCGCCGACGACCCGCGCTTAAGCGCGCGCGGCGACGTACCGGCTGTGCAGCCGGTACGTATCATCGCGGACTCGCGCTTGCGAGTCCCGCTGGGCGCCCAGGTGCTCACCGAGCAGGATCGTCAGCCGACGATCCTGCTCGCCACCGCACAGGCGCCCGCAGAGCGGCG
>NZ_BILW01000059.1 GCF_004000765.1 Paenibacillus chondroitinus NBRC 15376
AATTTCTTTCTTTTTCTTCGCCATCCGTTTAGCGGCGACTTTTATAATATATCACATCTGGGCTATTCGATGCAAGCTTTTTTTATTTTTCTTTTTTCTTGCTTTGCTTGCAACCTTGTACCACTTCAGCTTTTCATGTGAGCCGTTTTTAGCGGCGAGAGTTAATTTATCATAGAAACGCATTTAAAGTCAAGCAATAAATTAAAAATAAAAAAAGAACCAGATAAGCATCTGATTCTCCCTGGATTTTACCGATTATACGCTCGTATATCGCAGCTCAATCTCTGAAGTTTCTTCATCGATGAGAACAGCAACTTCTTTGATCAAACCCTTTTTGACGAGCTTATTGAGCAATAAAGGAAGTTCTGATTTAATTTCAATTAATTGACCATGCTGTTGAAGTTCATCTGAACTGAACGCCTTATCATTTTCTCTGAGGATTTGGATAAACGCCTCGCAGCATCTCTCCATTTTTGACATAACCGAAAATTCACAAGCCAGCAAAACGAGCTGAACCCGTTGCTTCAATGTCTCTTTGCTCATTGTCAATTCCTCATAAAGCTTGTACACCCCTGGATTTATTGCACGAATCTGCCGCCATACCGTAATTTCCGGGTGATAGCCATCCTCAATGATGACGATACGAGCCCAATGATGCAGGGCTTCCAAAATATTATTATAAGCATCAAGCAAGTGCTCATCTAGAATATATTCCTTGCTCTGAAGGTATTTACGCAGAAAAAGAGAGAACTCGACAAGTAGTTTATGTTCACGCAGGTCAGCCGGAAATTCAAGTATGCGATGGCGCAGTCCTTCTAAATACGTATTCTGATCCAGAAGTATCTCCCCTTTTAGCAGCCAATGAAGGATATTTCGGTTGTGACCTTGGCGTACCCATTGTTCAATGGAGGAGGGATCTACCCACCTTTCTTGTATCCGAGAATCGTCTCTTATATAATTAGTAGTATGATTGTTCAGGCTCAGGTCGTTCGTTACGATAAGCAGAAGTATATCGAAGCCATCTGTAAGTGAGGGAAGTTGCTTAGGATTATCAACCGCCATGACACTAATGATCCGACTGTCATTTCGGAACTTAAGCAAAAACTGCTCTTTATCAATTCCCATGGGTGTCCAAAGCTCCTGTCTCCAATTGTTTATATCTTATTTCTACAATGCAAGAGGAGTTTCCTGCTGAATTCTGTGACAAATCATACAAAACTGATAGCTAAATTATGGGGGGAACAACACGTGCGTTTCAGATCAAGTAAAGTTAATGAATTTCGCTTGTGGGGTCTTGCTTTAACAATGGGCGGCATGCTGCTAATGATTATAGGATTAGCGGGGGTCGTCTTTGACTGGGGAAAAGCAGGCCGAATAGTTGCAGTCATCTTCATGATCATCGGGATGGTCTCCATGCTGGTCAGTATGGGTATTTACTTCTGGGCCGGCATGCTTTCTACTTCGGCAATTGCACTTGACTGCCCGGAGTGCGGAAGAAGAACTAAAATGCTAGGAAAAACAGACCGCTGCATGTTCTGTAAAACAATCCTAACAGTTGATCCGCAGTACCAGTCAACTGCCGAGAATGAAACTGCGGCAGCACAAGCAATCCCGCTAGAGCCAAACAGAGATCATGAGCATAAGCCTCATTGATGCTCCGACATAACGAAAAGCCGATCCCTTGCAGAGGGGATCGGCTTTTTTTATGGTGCTGCTGGAACCAAACCATCCTGGATGACTTTCCACATTGGCGACTGCTCAAAGCCTCTTCTCCACGTGGCCACTCCTGCAAGATCATACTTCTTAACGAGATCAAGCCGCGCCTTCATCGAGGTTTCATCCTCCAACCAGATGCGAATGAGCTTCTCGCCGTCTTTGTACTCCACATAATTTTGACCAATATCCGGCAAATAGGTCGGCGTTAGTTTTTTATCTTTTATAATAGCTGCGGCAGCTTCCATGGTTAATGTTTTGGAAGTGGCCGTTAACTTGCCATTTTTCATTTCTTCCGTCCATTGACGTGTATAAAAAGGCACACCTAAGACCAACTTAGAAGGTGGAACCTTATCCACATTGAGTATCTGCTTTACGGAGCTTTCCGTCCAAGGCAAAGAGGATACGGAACCGGATTTGGGACTGGTCGCCCAATACTCGTCATAGGCCATCACCATCATATAATCAACCACTTCTGCAAGCGCAGTCCGGTCGTAAAACATCGACCACATCTCATTGGTTGATTTGGGCGTCACGTCAATGGACACAGCCAGACCCTGTTCATGCATAAAAGGAGTCATTTCACGGACAAATTGGACAAGGTTTTCTTTATCTTTGAGATATACATTTTCAAAATCGATGTTGAAGCCCTGCAGTTTGTACGTTTGTGCAAAGCCAAGCAATTGTTTAATAATTTTCATCCGGCTATCATAGGTCGATAGGGCTTTATTCGTCACATCAGGATCAAAGCCGTTGCTGAATAGCGCCCAAACCTGATAATTTCGGGTTTGCGCCCATTTGACATAAGAGGCATCGGCCAGGTTCTTCAAACGCCCTTCGCCGTCCGATATCGAGAACCAAGTCGGACTAACAACCTGCAGGCCAGGCATTTCGCCTATCTTGGTTGTATCGGGATTTTTGCTAATGACATGTTCCCATGTCAGGTTTAACTTACCCGCAGGCGGCTTCCAAGGCACATAGGACGATGTATCCTCCTGAATGGGAATGGTTTCATCATGATCAATCTGAATGTCCGTTTTACGCACATATCCAATCGGTCCGCTTGCCTGCTGAACGCGATACCATTCTTCCTCTTCCCCGAGCAATATGACCTGCTCTCCTCCGGCGATACTTGATACGATAGGCGCTTTAATCGAGGCAAAAGTGCGCAGTTGTGCAGCTTCAGCGGCCGTACGCTTTCCCCATTTGAGCGTTTCGCCTTTTTTAAATAAAAGAACGGCGCCCGTCTGATCTGACTCTCTGATCTCAAAAGGGTACAGTTGACGCAGTGGCTCTATCGGCACATAAATGTCGCTCCCTTTCTTCTCTACGGGAAAAGACAATGTGATTGGTTTCTCGTTCATCAACGCTGAAAGTTCTGTTGTCTTCAAACGCAGTACTTTATCTTTGGTTGTGATGATCACGGAATCGCTGCTTTTTTCATATAGAATAGAAGGGTCGATCCACTCCTGAATGAGCTCCAGCGGAAGCTTCAGCCCCTCTTTTTCACCAATTGCACTTAATTTATAATAATTCCCTTGATAAAAGATCGGCTTGCTTAATTCGTGATAGTCGGTTTCGACTTTCGTACGATTCGGAGCGAACTGCTCCCATAGAAATGAAGCCGCACCTGCGGCGAACATCCCGATAATGAGTGAACTGATCAGTAGGATTTTCTTCGACGATCTTCTGCGCTGCTGCAAGATTTCACTTCCTTATATACGATATAAAAAGAAAAAAACGCTCTCCTACCCTCTCCATCAACAAGAAGGTATGATCACGTTTCATTATACAACATAGGAACAGGTAATGAGGAATTCTGCGAAAGTTAATGCTTAGTAACCCCTGTGCAATCCGGGCAGACGCCATAAACCTCTAACCGGTAGCCGCCAACCTGAAAGCCTGTTTGCCCGGCAGCAGTTGTCTCAATATCATGAAGAGGCGGGTATTCAAAATCTGCAATCTTGCCGCAAACTTCGCAAACCGCATGGTAATGGTCTGTCATATCCGCATCAAAGCGACTCGAGCTATCTCCATAAGTCAGTTCCCGAACGAGTCCCGATTCAATAAAAACTTTAAGATTATTGTAAACAGTCGCTACGCTCATGTTAGGAAATTTGGATTCTAAGGACTTATAAATATCATCTGCTGTCGGATGCGTCATGGAGTCCAGCAAATAGGATAAAATCGCATGACGCTGAGGCGTCATTCGAACACCTGTTGTTTTCAATTTAGCTAATGCTTGTTCTAATTGTGCTGCCATGTTACACACCACCCGCTGTTAGTCAATAAAACCTTACATAATATTGTACGTGTGGTCATTCCCTTTTGTCAATGATGGTTATGCGGTTTAGCCAACTTGTCAGTGCTTATTTTTACGGGAATCAATCACATACAGGGCTAAACCTCCAAGAACGAGGGCAATTGAACCTACATAAGAGCCCATGAAATCGAAGAGTCCCGTAACCCACCGCGGCTTATTGCTGAGAAGGAAAAAGAGTACGCCGACAACGACGAGCAGTACGCCCATGTTGGTGCCTTTGATCAGCTTCTGTAAAGGATCTTGAAAATCATGGTCGTAGGACCCTGCAAACTCGCCAAGCTCATTGCGCCGGTTCACATAATCCGTAATTTGAAGCGCATCAAAAAGATTGTAGAAGTAGATCACAGGAATGAACAAGGCAAAGAGGGTAACGGCGGGAACGCTTGTATTATGCTGAGAAGCTAACGATGTAATGATGAAAATATCAAGGATCAGCAGCAGCATCAGGAATAAGCCGCGCTGCATGAGACCTAAGTAAAAATGCCCCGTTCCTGGAACGATGAAAGACAATACCCCTGCAACCCATTTGCGTTTCCTGGGAATCGGATAGTAAGGCGCATAGTTGGGATAAGAGGAGTCGGTTGAATACGGGGGAATATGCGAGCTGTCTTTGGGTATAGCCATGTAAAAGGCCTCCGTTCTTCTGGTCATAATAACTCAGATAAATGTTGGATATACGAAGTAATTTGAATAATGCCTACATCGATGTTTATGATTTTATGAATAATTCCGAGCTGAAACAGGAGAATGGTTGCTGCGGTTGCAACGAGACCATTGACCCATGCTTTTCGCCGATATGCCTGCCAATTGGATTGCGGCACCGTGATCTCGTCAGCTTGGACAGCACGCATGATGCGATCCGTCAACAAGGGACTTGGTTCGTTAAGCGGCATCTCATCTAACAGCTTATTTAGGTACTGCGTGAGCCGGATGTCTTCTTGTTGCTTGGGATTCATGCGGATTCACCTCCAACCATTTTTCTTTGAGCATCGCTTTCCCCCGGTATAATCTCGTTTCGAGCGTTTTGACAGGCAGCCCGGTCGCCTCGGACATCTCCTGGTAAGAAAGCTGCTTATAATGATACAGATACATAATAAGCCTGTACTTGTCCGGAAGTTCGGACAACAGTCCTTGCATCTGCTCCTGCTCATCCTTGAGCAGAGCCCTTTCTTCCGGTTGTTCCTTGCTGTCCGAGAACCAACCCTTCATTTTATCAAGCAAAGCTTCATAGGGCTTACGCTTCTGTGAACGCCGATAATCGGTTACGATATTTGTCGTCATGCGATAGAGCCAAGTCGTAAACTTCGACTCTCCGCGAAAATGCGATAATGTTCGAAACAGCTTGACGAATACGTCCTGGGTCAAGTCTTCGGCAGTTTCCTTATGTCCAACCATGCGGTATACAAGTGTGTAAATATAACTTTTGTGTCGTTCAACCAGCACACGATAAGCATCGGAATGACCTTGACGGACCCGGTCGATCAGCTGCTCATCCGTCAAATTGTCCATGCCTTGCCTCCCCCTTCCGTAACTCGTCTTATAACCTTAGACGCTCTCTGCGGGAGAACCCCTTCAACTTTTTCCTTTTTCCATCGTTACGCCGCTGACGCCTTCTATTTGATTGATTCCTTCAAGTACGGAGACGATAATAGACGGCTTAGGTATTGTAACATGAAACGTTATTTGAACCTGATTTGGCTTGTCCTCATTCTCTTGTTCTTCCAATGTAATTTTGCGAATATCGACTTTCTGTTTTCCCAAAAGAGTAGTAATCACGCCGAGCGTTCCCGGTTGATCAATCGCCTGAATTTTGAGAATGCGAACTTTTTTCCCATTAAAAAATTTCTGCTCTACTTTGTTCAAAATCCACAAGGATATTAGCACCATAAAGCAAGCCAAGACGGCTGGATAATAAAAGCCCGCCCCTACAGCAAGGCCAATCCCAGCCACTACCCAGAGGGAGGCCGCCGTCGTAAGCCCTGTAATGGACCTTCCGTTAAAAATAATCGTACCAGCTCCTAAGAAACCAATACCGCTGATGACTTGCGCCGCCAAACGCGACGGATCCAAGCGAACATTCACCTCGTTCACAAAAGCGCTGAAGCCATACATGGAAAGCAGCATGACTAAAGCGGAGCCTACACAGACCAAAATATGCGTGCGAAGCCCTGCAGCATGGGAGCTAACCTCCCGCTCAAAGCCGATTAAGCCACCAAGAAATAGCGCCAAGACTAACCGTATGGTGATATGAACCTGATCAATAACCCATGGATTGCTCACGATGTGATCGCCTCCCTATTTTTCCCTGATGACTCCTGGCCGCTCAAAGGTCGTTAGTGACACGCCCGG
Organism: Paenibacillus chondroitinus NBRC 15376; assembly: GCF_004000765.1. GTDB lineage: Bacteria > Bacillota > Bacilli > Paenibacillales > NBRC-103111 > Paenibacillus_E > Paenibacillus_E chondroitinus. The sequence continues at coordinate 6,386 of NZ_BILW01000059.1, forward strand.
AGGAACTGTGAATACCCGCTTCACTGTAAAACCAAAACTTTGATAAAGCTGGGTGGCCGGCAGGTTGGCCGTACCTGTTGAGACAATAAAAAGCTGCACACCATTATTTTCTTGTTTCTGTAGTATATGTTCCAAAAGCGCTCTAGCAATACCGCGCCTAAAAAAATGAGGATGAACCATCATCCGGCAGATCGTGACGACACAACCTTCCCGGGAGTAGGAAATCGCGCCAACCAACTTACGTTCGTTCTCTTCCTGCACGTAATAGCCATAGAACGTCTCCTCAGCCTCGCGTATAGACTGAATGCCATCCTTAAGCGGAGGAATGTCTTCGAAGCCAATCAACTCAGCTTCAACGCGATAGGAGGCGATTTGAAGCGCTAACAGATGCAGGATTTCCTCATTCGTATGCAGTGGAAGAGATTCAATAGACATGCGGAAGCCTCCTTCAAATAAAAAAGTGGTGTCCATAAGGATCACCACTTTACTGTATCATTTGCTGTTCAGGCACTCCAGAATTAATTTGTTAACCAGCCCTGGATTTGCTTTGCCTTTGGTTTCTTTCATGACTTGGCCGACCAAGAACCCGACGGCTTTCTCTTTACCCGCTTTGAAATCGGCAACCGATTGCGGGCTATTGTTTACAACCTGCTCGACAACAGCTTTAATCGCGCCTTCGTCACTGATTTGAACGAGTCCTTGCTCTTCCACAATTTTCTGTGGTTCTTTACCGGATTCGATCATTTCTTTAAAGACCGTTTTGGCGATCTTGTTGGAAATGGTCCCTTTTTCGATCAGGCCGATCATTTCACCTAGACCCTTGCCCGTCACTTTGACATCCGCAAGTTCAAGATTGTTCGCATTCAAATAACCGAGCAGATCGCCCATAATCCAGTTCGAAACCGCTTTGGCATCCTGCGTATAGTTAAGGCTCTCCTCAAAGAAGTTAGCCAGCTTCATTGATGACGTGATGACTTCCGCATCGTAGTTCGGCAAGCCAAACTGACTGCTGTATCTGGCTTTGCGAGCATCCGGCAGCTCAGGGATCGTTGCTTTGACGGCTGCTTTCCAAGCATCGTCGATATAAAGGCTCACGAGATCCGGATCAGGGAAGTAACGGTAGTCGTGCGCATCTTCTTTGCCGCGCATCGAAAGCGTCTTGCCCTGCCCGTCATCCCAGCGACGCGTTTCCTGCTCGACTTCACCGCCGCTGCGGAGAATGTCAGCTTGACGATATTCCTCGTACTCCAGTCCTTTCAGGACGCCACGGAACGAGTTCATGTTCTTCAGCTCAGCTCTCGTGCCGAACTTCTCTTGGCCGAATGGACGCAAGGAGATGTTCGCATCGCAGCGCATCGAGCCTTCTTCCATTTTCACGTCGGACACGTCGCAGTAGATCATGATGGCTCTTAGCTTCTCAAGATAAGCGCGAGCTTCCTCCGGTGAGCGCAGATCAGGCTCCGAAACGATCTCGATGAGCGGCGTTCCGGCACGGTTCAAGTCAACGAGTGAGGCATATCCGCCATCCACGTGCGTCAGCTTGCCCGCATCTTCCTCCAAATGCACGCGTGTCACGCCAATGCGTTTGGTCTCGCCATTCACTTCAATATCAACCCAACCGTTCAAACCGATCGGCTGATCGTATTGCGAGGTTTGGTAAGCATCGGGAGAATCCGGGTAAAAATAGTTTTTACGGTCAAATTTGCTGTGCGTGGAAATGGTGCAGTTCAGCGCCATTGCCGCTTTCATGGCATATTCTACCGCTTGGCGGTTCAGTACGGGCAATACGCCCGGGTGTCCCAAACAAACGGGACATGTATTCGTATTCGGAGGTGCACCGAATGAGGTTGCACAACCGCAAAATATTTTGGATGCGGTATGAAGCTCTACGTGAACCTCGAGACCGACGACCGTTTCATATTGGGTATCTGTTGCCGACAAAATAAATGCCTCCTTCGTTACTCATGAACTATGAACCTACAATTGCGGGCGCTGCTTATGGTGATCTGTATGCTGCTCAAAAGCGTGAGCTACACGCAATAGGGTAGCTTCATCCAGCGCTTTGCCGATGACTTGCAAGCCAACCGGAAGTTCATTCACGAATCCGCAAGGAACGCTAATCGCAGGAATACCCGCCAAGCTGACCGGAATGGTCATAATATCGTTCAGATACATCGTGAGCGGATCGTTGCTTTGCTCGCCAATTTTGAAAGCAGGCGTCGGCGCCGTCGGCCCGATGATGATATCGTATTTCTCAAACACTTGATCAAAATCTTGTTTAATCAATGTGCGAACTTGTTGTGCTTTCAAATAGTAAGCATCATAGTAACCAGAACTTAAGGCATAAGTTCCAAGCATGATCCGGCGTTTGACTTCAGGGCCAAAGCCTTCACTGCGGGAGAGATGATACAAGTCAAGCAGATTGTTGGCGTTGTCGGAACGGACGCCGTAACGAATCCCGTCAAAACGCGCAAGGTTCGACGAAGCTTCGGAAGAAGCCAGCAGATAGTAGGTCGCAACCGCATATTCGGAATGCGGCAGGGATACTTCTTCCCATACGGCGCCTAAGCCTTCAAGCACTTTAAGCGCTTCGAGGACTTTCTCTTTCACCGCTGGGTCAATTCCTTTGCCCATGTATTCTTTCGGCACGCCGATGCGCAGACCTTTGACATCTCCGGTCAGTGCGCTGAGGTAGTCAGGGATATCCACTTTAGCAGATGTGGAATCCTTCGCATCATAACCTGCGATAGCTTGCAGCAGGTAGGCGGAGTCTTCGACGTTCTTCGTCAGCGGCCCGATCTGGTCGAGCGAAGACGCGAACGCGACAAGACCATAGCGGGACACAAGGCCGTACGTCGGCTTCAGCCCGACGATACCGCAGTAAGCAGCCGGCTGGCGAATCGAGCCGCCGGTGTCAGAGCCCAGCGAGAAGTACACCTCGCCTGCAGCTACGGCAGCGGCAGAACCACCGCTGGAGCCCCCTGGCACATAATCCGTGTTCCACGGATTGTGGGTTGGGTGGTAGGCGGAGTTCTCGTTGGAACCGCCCATCGCGAACTCATCCATGTTAAGCTTGCCGATGGTAACCGTCTGCGCCTCTTTCAGCTTGCTGACAACGGTCGCATCATAGATCGGATTGTAGTTCGACAAGAACTTACTGGCACACGTCGTTCTCAGACCTTCGGTGACCATATTATCTTTGATCCCGATGGGAAGCCCGAATAAATCGCCACGCGCTTGACCGCTTGCCAGCTGCTCGTCCAATTTGGCCGCAGCTTGTCTTGCGTTCTCTTCATCCAATGTAAGGAAAGCGCGAACTTTGCTTTCCACTTGCCCAATTCTTGTATAGGATTGATCCACGAGTTCGGCAACGGTAATCTCTTTGCCTTGAAGCTTCGCGTGAATTTGTTGTAGGTTTAGATCAAACAAAGACAACGACAGGCACTCCCTTTCATATGGTTCTCTATTCTAAAACAGCAGGTACTTTGAATTGCCCGTCTTCTTGATCGGGAGCGTTCGCCATAACTTTCTCAATCGGCAGCGACGGCGTAACGACATCTTCCCGCATCACATTCACTAACGGCATAGCGTGGCTCGTGGGAGCTATACCTTCAGTATTCAACCCGTTCAACTGCTCCGCATATTTTAAAATGGCATTAAGCTGTCCGGTAAATAATTCTTTCTCATTCTCGCTTAGATCGAGTCTAGCCAACTTCGCGACATGATCGACATCTTTTCTGGTAATGCTCAAGTTCTCTACACCCCTTTGAATCAGCATTTAGTCATTCTTTTCATTATATCCCAGATAATTTGTGAACTCAATCCAGAAAAAACCACAGCCCCTTTGCAGATGAGGTTCCGAAGAGCCGCTGCGATTAAGGAGCTGTGGTTAGTTTGGGCAAATGAATTATTGGATGAATCCTGTGTCCATGGCCTTCCCTTTTTCATTTAGTACATAATACTTCAGTTTGGCTGCGGCCAATGTAGTTTCATTTTGATCTACTTTGATCTGAAACTTGTTCAAATCATGCTTGGAGATGACGCCGGCCTCATACCGGATTTTCATTTTTTTCAAATCCGCTTGAACGTCAGTCAGATTCCGCTGCTCGGTAAGGACTGCGGCATACGCATTTTTGGCATCGTTATAGGTAGATTGAATTTTTTTGGTCAGTTCGAGTTGCATTTGCTCATTCTTCTGGCCGTTGATCGCCACATTAACGCCTAAATACGTTTCACCGTAAGTGTTCTGGGTCACTGTATGATCCGTTTCCCATACAGCTTCATCGATGTTATTACCGGAAGATTTCATTTGATACGAAGATTTCAATAAAGTGATCGTGTCCGTTTCTGCAATAGGCTGGACCGAAATAGGGTCGATATCTTGGAGGATTAAATTAGGATCATAGGAAATTCCAATGTCCGTCGAAAGCTGCACAAGGCCCAGACGATAATTGTTCAACAAGATAGTAGTATCGTCCTTCTGTTTATGAATGGCTTTCTGTGCTGTCAGCACATCCTCCGAGGAAGCCAAACCTTGCTGTGAAAGAAGCGTTGCACGCAGCAGCTCTTTCTCCATCACGCCTTCGTATTCATTCATGAAAGCAAGCTGTTTCTTTTGGCCAAGCAGCTGCACGTATTGGGCGATGGTCTGCAGGCGAATACCGGCTTTGGCTTCATCGGTTTGAAGCAGCGAGTTGCGCTGATCCGTTCCTAGCTGATGCGCAGCCGTGTTCATTTGCGCCCGTTGAGCAGCAATAATCGCGTTCATACCGCCGGCGAGAGCGCCCATGCCCTGCATCATTTGGTTCATGGCATTATTTTGCACCACGGTCCAAGCAATATCGGCAGGTTCTGTGAGATTCGGCAGCAGCGGATTTCCCGTATTGGTAACCTCCTCAGGTGTGCTAGGCAAGTGACCTGGCGCAAAAGACGCCGAGCTCATGTTATCCATTTGCTGCTCAAGATCGGACTTTTTGCTGCCTTGGGCGGCATATTTTAGCGCTAACAGGGAGAGGTTATGGGAATCTTTCAGCGCTTTATCCAACACAAAGTCCAAATTAACGGAGGATACGGTCTCCAGAACGTCCTCATTCACGTAAACATGTTGATCGGGATCTAGTAGTGAATCCGCGTAAACATAGACTGAGCTGGAAAGGAGTAACAGAGCTGCCGAGAGACTTATGATTGTTTTTTTCAAATAAATCGCTTCCTTCCTTAAGTAGTTAAGCAGTGAGTTTGGAGCTAGGCGGCAGCGCAGGTTGATGAACGGATGTTTTCTTCTTGGAGAATACAACAAATCGCGTTAACAGCATGGCGATGAAATAGGTCAAAGCTCCGGTTAAGATAAGCGCAACGCAATCATGCGAAATAACCGAGAAATCGTTCCCCTTCACGAATACGTTGCGCACGCCGTCCAAGAAATACGTAAGCGGCAGCATGTGCCCAAACACCTGCAAAGCTTTCGGCATGGCTTCGAACGGCCACGTGAAGCCTGAAAGCATGAAGGACGGCACAGCAATGAGCATCGCCGTTTGTGTAGCCCCGAGCTGATTGCCGGAAAACAAGCTGATGAGATAGCCGATCCCGCTGACTGCAAAGGTAAAACTAAGAATAATGGCCAAACCTACAAGCAAACTTCCGCCCATTGGAGCGCCAAAAGCGTACAAAGCAATGACGAAGGTGACGGATGTGTTAAAAAGATTGATCAAGAAATACGGAGCTGTCTTCGCATACGCGATGCGCCATGGATTTCTTTTCCAAACCTCAAAACGCTGCCAAGTCCCCGCATCTTTCTCCCTGGTAATCGTTAAAGCAATACCGAGAAATAACACTTGCTGCAAAATAGCCCCGACAAGACCGTAGAGCATAAAATCGCTATAGTTAAATGCTGAGTTATACATAATCCGATATCGGTAAGGAATCGGTGATAGAGTGTTCATGACTTGCTCGTTTTGGAGTCCCTGCTGCAGCTGCAGCTTTTTCTGGGAATACCCCATGCTGAATGTCGTGATCACTTCGTTCGCGCCTTTGGTCGCTGAATTCGAGATCATCATGTTGCTGCCGTCGATTAGCGTGAGAATAGGCAGCGTTTCGCCATGTTTCAGCTTTGCCTCAAAATTCGAAGGAATTACTAATCCTACTTTCGCTTCCCCCGTCTCCAGTGCGTGCTTGACGTCCTCTTCCGAGTGATATTCCTTCGTAATCTCAAACGATTCACTCTGCTCAAAGGCTTGAATGACCTGACGGCTGAGCGGACTTTGGTCTTCATCGATGACGACCGTCGCCATTTCCGTGACTTTATGATGGACATAAATCGATCCGAAAAGCACGGTATACATGACCGGAACGAAGAACAAGATCAGAAAAAGACGCCGGTCCTTCAGAATGTGCATCCATTCTTCCGATATCAGCTTGCCAATCCGAAGATCCATCTCTTTCATCATCCTTCCGTTTTACCATTCCACTGCAAGGTCATGCCGGTTGTGGCTGTGTCCGGCAGAGTACTCAGCTCGATTTTGATCCCAAAGGAGCGGATATCCGTTTCACCTGAGGTTTGCGTTGCTTTCTTGATGGCAAAATCAGGCGCTGCCGCCACAGATATAACGGTACCTACGACATTCTCGCCCGTCGATAACATGGTCATGCTGATTTTGTTCCCCGCTTTGAGTCCTGCAATTGCCGTCTCCGGCAAATAAAACTTAGCCCAGCGCTGCTCCGTAGACTCCATCGAAAAAACAGGGAAGCCAGAGCCAACAATCTCGCCAACTTGGGCGGATTGATACAAGACTACACCATCCGTCGGAGCAAGCAGCTCGGTATAGCTCAAATAGGTCTCGGCTTCCAGCTGCGCGGCTTGAGCTTGCTGCTCGCCGGACTGCGCGGATTTGACCGCGCCTTGCGCTTGCTGCACGGCGGCTTCAGCCGCTGCGACATCGCCTTGTCGCACCTGCACCGTTCCGCGGTTAGCTTCAGCCAGCTTCAAGGACGCGTTGGCTTGCTCCAGCAAGGCCTCCGCTCCGCGAATCTCTTCCTCCCGCGGGCCTTGGTTCGCCATGTTCAGCTGCTGCTGCGCCAGATCTCGCTTGGTTTTCGCTTCCTCGAAGCTGACCTTCACTTTGTCTACGTCCGCTTGCGAGACAAGACCTTGCTCCAGCATCGCAGTCATCCGATTCAAATTCTGCTCGGCAATCGCGTACACTTCCGAAGCCGCTTGGAATTGAATCTCCGCCTGCTTCTTCTCCTCAGGGCGCGCGCCGCTCTTCAGCGCATCCACCTTGGCTTGGGCAGCGTTAACCGCAGCCTGAGCTTGCGCAACCTGCTGCTCGGCCGTGTCCGCCGTTACGTTCACGCCTGCGATGCCCTGCTGCTTCTTCGCTATCGCCGTAGCCGTTGCGCCTTGCGCTTCGGCAATTTTGCCTTGCGCCAGCGCGACAGCCGCTTTGGCCTGCGCGACCTTCGCTTCGATCTCGGCGCTTTGCAGACGGGCAAGCACCTGCCCTTTTTTCACCGCTTCCCCTTCCTTCACAAGGACCTCAGTGATTCTGCCGCCTACTTTAAAACTGGCGCTCACTTCGTTTGTTTCTATATAAGCTGTAGGATGTACTTGATTCACAGCATCCGTTTGACTCCTAGCTGATTTCGCCGTTAGCAGAAAAGCACTTGTGCCGATAACAACCGCCATCACGGAATAAACCATTGGTCGAATAAAACGCATAAAAAAATCCCTCCACAAAATACTAAATTAAAAATTAATCGTTAATGAAATTGCCAAAGTAGATCTGTAACAGCTTCAGAATCCTCTCATCAGTCAGAGGCTCATTCTGCTTCTCCCAATCGAACACTAAGGCTACATACAGCTTAAACAGGATAAAAGCCGTCATTTTCGGCTCACAATTTTTCATTGAACCATTATGTATCGCACGTTCAATATGTTCAGAGATAAACTGAACGACCTCCGTCTCAATGCTGGCCATCGCTTCGATCGTAACCGGGCTGCCAAATTGCTGGACCTCGTGGGAGAGTTGAATGAGCAGCTCATGCTCTTTGCGGAAAACGAGAATCTCATACAAAGCTCCATGAATCTTCTTGAAGGGCGTTGCCCCTTCCGTGATCGCTTTCTCGGCGACTGTTTTCATCTCAGTGATCAACGACTGAATGATGTCGTGCAGCAGTTCTTCTTTATTGGCAAAAAACGTATAAATCGTCGCCTTGCCTACACCGGCAATTTTGGCGATCTGATCCATCGTCGTGCCTTTGTACCCAAAAAGGGAAAAAGATTTCTTGGCAGATTCCATAATTAATTGTTTTTTGGCATCCATACGCTCACCTCAGAACTAAAATACTATAATAGTTTTGTGTTCGGATATTAATGTACCACCATTTACCGATTTTATCAACAGCCTCAAAAGAAAAAACCCGCCGATTTAGCGGGTTTCTCACGATATGGTGTATTAAATCCAGGCTTTCAAGCCGATTTGTTTAATAAATTCTTCTCTGGACTGCACTTCTTTGTCCCGTTCCTTTTCCGGCTCCGGACTTGCATCGCCGTTCATCACTCTTCGGAACAGCTCTTCATTTTTTGTAGCCAGCGCAAAATCAATCAACGCTTCTTTCTCGACGCGAGCCGCTTCCTCATGAAGAAGCACTTCTTCCAACTCTATATCGATTGCAGGCACATAATAGTGTTTATTATCTTTGGGAACTCGAATGACGTAATCAAAAATATTATCGTTATTGCGGTCGTAAGCAATGATATATCCATATCCGCCAATCGGCAGGTTTTGTTCCAAACTATCCCCTATGACGATGACTCTCTCACCAAGTCGAAGCATCTGATTTTCCCCCTACCTCTATGAAGCTATTATTAAGCTATTCCTATTATCCTACTAAAAAAACTAGGTTGTGTCCAATTGAAACGTTTTGTTCATACTCCCTACACATTTCTAGGTTAAAATAGATATGGTTTTGCAAATCTTATTTCTAAAGGAGCTGTACATATTGCTAAAACAATCACTAAACACCCTACGCTATGTTGGGAGGGCTGAAGGAATTTCCTTTCTGATCTTATTAGGCATTGCTATGCCGCTCAAATACGCGCTCGACCTTCCGCAGGCCGTTAAGTTTGTGGGGATGGCACACGGGTTTCTCTTTGTGCTCTATCTGATCTCCATTGCTTGGGTCACATTAATGCATCGCTGGTCGATTTGGCGAGTGTTGGGGGCTTTCCTGGCTGCCTTCATTCCATTCGGTCCTTTTATTCTGGAGCGCCGAATTACGAAATAAAGAAAGGAACTGCTTTACCGAACAAGAATTACATAATAAATAAGTCTGAAAGATCAGGAGGCTATCATGCGTGGAAACGGGGACACCCCAGCAAAAGCACGACCTTCCCTAACGGAAGGCCCTATTGCCAAAACGTTAATTTTATTTTCATTACCGATTCTATTAGGGAACGTGCTTCAGACATTAAACGGCTCTATCAATGCCGTATGGATCGGCAAATATCTCGGTGAAGGCGGCCTTGCGGCAACATCGAATGCCAACATCATTATGTTCTTTTTAATCAGCTCAATCTTCGGGTTTGCGATGGCTGCCGTTATTTTGATCGGTCAAAATCTCGGTGCGAAAAAAACGCACGAAGCCAAGAAAGTAGTCGGCACCAGCACCGTCTTCTTTCTAATCCTTTCTATTGTTGTCGCCGCGTTTGGATTATTATTTTCCAGCACTATTCTAACTTGGATGAACACACCACCGGATGTGAAGGACCTCGCGGTTGTCTATACACGGATTTTGTTCGCCGGCGTTCCGTTTATGTTTGGATTCAACTTGATCATGGCCATACTACGCGGCTCTGGTGATGCCAAAACGCCGTTCTACTTCTTGCTTTTATCCGCGATATTGGATGTCATCCTGAATCCACTCTTAATTGACGGGATCGGGCCTTTTCCGAAAATGGGCATTGCCGGCTCGGCGGTTGCCACCTTTATTGCGCAATTGATCAGCTTCGTGCTGCTCATTGCATATCTGTATCGCAAAAAGTATTTTCTGCGGATTACCAAAGAAGATCTCCCGCTCCTGCGCATCAACTGGACGATTATTCGCACCTTGATTCAAAAAGGGGTGCCCATGGGATTAAACATGGTCGTCGTTTCTATCAGCAACTTGTTGCTTGTTCATCTCGTAAATTCGTATGGATCTGAATCGACGGCTGCGTTTGGAGTCGCCATGCAAATCTCCAGCTATGTACAAATGCCGGCGATGGCCATCGGCGGAGCGGTTACTTCCATGGCCGCACAGAACATCGGCGCAGGCTTATGGGGCCGAGTGAACCGCATTACATGGACCGGTGTAGCCGTCAACATTTTGATGACGGGCCTAATCGTCGTTGTTCTAACGGTGTTCAACCGAGAAGTCGTCTCGCTGTTTCTTCCGCCGGAAGGGGAAGCGATTGCGCTCGGGGTTCACATCAATAATTTAACGTTGTGGTCGTTTATTATTTTCGGCGTATTTAATGTCGTGGCAGGCGTCGTTCGTTCCGCCGGTTCCGTGGTATTCCCGCTCGTAGTGGCATTCATCGCACTGCTGCTGGTGCGAATCCCACTCGCCACGGTGCTCTCCCACAAATACGGCTTTGACGTGATTTGGTGGAGTTTCCCCGTCAGCTTCACTGTCGCTATGACGCTGAATGTGATTTACTATCAGCTTGGCAAATGGAGACAAGCTAGAATGATTCCGGCTAAGGCTTGAGATGGATGTAAGTTAAAAAAAGGGGCAGCCCATAAGCCATGAATGGCTTTGGCTGTCCCTTTTTGTGAAGAATTTATGGGAGGGAACTACAGGGCGCTAATTTCAGCGATAAAGGGGGGCTTTCCTGAACTAGGGGAACTACAGGCACTTATTTCACATGAAAAGCCTACATTCGAGGATAAGCACATCAAATAGAGGAACGTAGTTCCCTCAAGCAATCCGAAGCAACGATCTACCAGGAAATAGCGGATCATAGTTCCCTATTGAATGAATAAGAGACTATCCCATCAGGTCATCACGGACCTTACAGGATAGTCTCTTTGCTATATTTTAAAGCTGCAACAAATCTTTATGTACTTTCACAACGATTTTCTTGTTAGCGCTAGCCTCCGTGATCGAGCAGTTCGGACGGTGAATATCCGAAGGGAAACATACTGCGAACATGCCTGGTGTCAACAATATGCCTGTCTCCAGCTGAGCAGGATCTGTTTCATAAAAAGCGACATCATGCGTTTCAAATTTGTTATCGATGAGTTTGGCATCGGGATGCACTTTATAGAAACAAAGCTTCTCTTCGCCGCTGACAAGGAACTGAATATCCGTGTAAACAACATGAGATTCCGGCAGTTGTTCCTCAGCAGGACGGGTAACAACTTCCTGCACATTAGCAAACATCAGATGGCCGTTGTCCCCTTCCAAATCGTATCTGCCAGCCTCCGCCTCGCCAAGATTACGGCTCAAAATGTAATCGATTCCCCGCCCGATCGCCGCGGGCCACAAATGACGCTCTTGTTCAAAATGCTTCAAATCGCTAATAATCATTTGAACTCTCCTTTTCTATAACCTGAAATAGAGTAGAATGCCTATAAATACTATAGCCTATAACGAGAAAAAAGACTCGCTTTATACAAAGCGAATCTTTCTACTCTAGGGCTATTAGAACGTTTTTTGGTTTGCGCCTTCCCAGTCGGCCAGGAACTTCTCAATACCCGCATCAGTAAGCGGATGTTTGCTCATGGACTCGATGACTTTGTAAGGCACTGTTGCAATATGTGACCCTGCAAGCGCGGCTTCAATCACGTGTGCGGAGTGACGAACGCTGGCAGCGATAATTTCGGATTTAATGTTATGCACTTGGAAAATTTGGCTGATTTCCTTAATCAGGTTCATCCCGACTTGGTTAATATCATCCAAACGTCCGATAAATGGTGAAACGAAGGTTGCACCTGCGCGAGCGGCTAACAAGGCTTGCGTCGAGGAGAAGATCAACGTCACATTCGTCGGAATGCCTAAAGCTCTGAAAGCACTAGTCGCTTGAAGACCATCAAGCGTCATTGGCAGCTTGATGACAATGTTCGGGCTAATCTTAGCCAGCTTCTTGCCTTGCTCGACCATTTCGTCTGCTTTCAAGGAAACAACTTCCGCGCTAATTGGAACATCGCCTACGATAGATACGATTTCTTGTACCGTTTCGAAAAAGTCTCTGCCTTCTTTGGCAATAAGAGAAGGATTTGTCGTTACGCCTGCAACAACACCTAACGCGTGAGCTTTACGAATTTCTTCTACATTGGCTGTGTCGATAAACAATTTCATAGTGTATCCCTACCTTTTCTCCCGTTTTGGGTTAATCTTGGAAATACTTCTGTCTAATTTGTTGTACGATTGCTTCTGCGTTAAAACCATATTCACGAATTACGCGGTCTGCCTTCGCGGATGCTCCGAATTTCCGGATCCCCACGACAAAACCTTCGCCACCCGTAATCTCTTCCCATCCAGCAGGATATGCCATCTCAATGACGACATTTGCTTTCACATTCGGATGAAGAACCGCCTGCTGCACGTCCAAAGATTGCTGCTCAAACAGCTCACGGCTTGGCATGGAAATGACATTTGCTCCAATACCATATTGCGCCAACTGCTTCTTCACGTCAAGTGCTAAGCTAACTTCGGAGCCTGTTGCAATGAGCTGAACATCCGGCACAGCACCAGGAGCAGCCTCAGCCAAGACATAAGCGCCTTGCCCGATATGAGCGTAAGCAAGTTGATCCGTACCAGGCAGCACCGGCAAGTTCTGACGGGACAACGCAAATACGAAGGGGCCTTCTTGCGCTTGGAGGACATACTCCCAAGCCGCGGCCGTCTCATTCGCATCCGCAGGACGGAATAACGTCAGATCCGGAATCATCCGCAAGGATGGGATCTGCTCGATCGGTTGGTGCGTCGGGCCGTCCTCACCGACGGCAATGCTGTCGTGCGTGAACACGTACGCAACAGGAAGTTTCATCAGCGCGGACAAGCGGATCGCGCCGCGCAAGTAATCGCTGAACACGAGGAACGTCCCGCCGAAGGCTCTTAATCCGCCATGCAGCAGCATGCCGTTCAGCGCTGCGCCCATGGCGAACTCCCGGACGCCGAACCAGAAGTTGCGGCCGCTGTAGTCCGCGGCGCTGAATGCCGCGTCGTCGTTCAGCATGGTGAAGTTGGAACTCGCCAAATCGGCGGAACCGCCGACGAGCTGAGGAACCCGCTTCGCCAGGCCGTTAAGCACTTTACCGGACGCCGTGCGCGTCGAGATCGCGCCGCTCTCCGGTGTAAAGCGCGGCACATCGGCGTTCCAATCCGCCGGAAGATTGCCGCTGCTTGCGAGCTCGAACTGCTTGGCGAGCTCGGGATAAGCAGCCTGGTAACTGTTCCACAGCTGCTCCCAGCTGTTTTGAGCCTTGGCGCCTAACGCTTTGTAGTGGGCGAAATGCTCGTACACTTCAGCCGGCACATAGAAATCCGGCTCCAGCGGCCAACCCAGCGCCTGCTTCGTCAGGAGCAGCTCATCTTTGCCAAGCGGTGAGCCGTGCGTACCACCATGGCCGCCTTTGCCCGCTTTGTTCGGTGACCCGTAACCGATAGTTGTTTTGATCTCAATCAGCGTCGGGCGGCTGGTATCTGCCTTACCTTCTGCGATTGCCGCGGAAATCGCTTCGACATTATTCTGCTCTTCCACGCGCAAGTACTGCCAGCCATAAGATTCTATTCGTGTACGAACATTCTCGGAGAACGACATGTTCAATTCACCGTCAAGTGAAATATCGTTAGAATCATAAAGCACGATTAGTTTACCCAATTTTAAGTGGCCTGCTAAGGATGCAGCCTCTGAGGAAACACCTTCCATCAGATCACCGTCACCGCAAATGGCATACGTGTAATGATCGACAATCGGGAAATTCGGCTTGTTATATACGGCTGCTTGATGGGCTTCAGCCATCGCCATACCAACAGCCATTGCCACACCTTGACCAAGTGGCCCCGTAGTCGCTTCTACACCAACCGTGTGACCGTATTCCGGATGTCCTGGCGTAAGGCTTCCCCATTGGCGGAATTCTTTGATATCATCTAATGTCAAGCCATAGCCACTCAAGTGTAGCAAGCTGTATAACAGCATGGAGCCGTGTCCCGCCGAAAGAACGAAGCGGTCGCGGTCTACCCATTTGGCATCGGCAGGATTATGTTTAAGGTGCTGGGTCCATAGGGCATAGGCCATCGGAGCGGCACCCATTGGCATGCCGGGATGACCCATTGCGGCTTTCTCGACAGCGTCAATCGTTAGTGTGCGAATGGCGTTGATGCTTAATTCTTCAATACCAACAGTTGTCTGTTTCAACAGTTTCTCCTCCATCTCTTTCTTTTGTGCTGCTGCATATCTCTATTATAAGGATAGTCAGAACATTAAAAAAATCGATAGTTTCGATACTTGCTATAGAAGGTGTCTATACGTTGCCCTCATGATCTTTTGTTAGCTGGATAAAAGCAAAAGGCGCGCCTACCTGCATACAAGCAGTTGAGCGCACCTCATCTTATAAACAAACGATCGCTTTAATCACCTTGGACTCCGGCTTGAGCCAAGTCTCAAACTGGCCGATCATGTCCTCAAAGTCAGCGCGGTGTGTGATATAACTCTCGATGTCTATGACGCCATTACGCATCGCTTCACGTACAGTATCGAAATCTTCCATCGTCGCGTTGCGGCTGCCCATCAATGTCAGCTCCCGTTTGTGAAACTCGGGATCATGGAAGGTGATGTCCGCCTTCACGAGGCCAACATACACGAGCTTGCCGCTATGCGCGACAAGTCCAAAGGCGTCCGTCATAGAACGTGCGTTCCCTGTCGCATCAAAGACAATGGTGGGCATATCGCCATTCGTGAGCTCAGCGAGCTGCTCCTTCGGCTGCTGCAGCGCATTCACGGTATGATCGACGCCTGCCCACTTGCGGCAAAACGCCAACCGCTCGTCATTGATATCCATGGCGATGACATTAGCGCCAAATTGCTTTGCCAGGACCATGACACCAAGTCCGATGGGTCCTGCTCCAATGACGAGCACCGTTTCTCCGGCGCGAAGCCCCGATCTTCGCACGGCGTGAGCGCCGATGCTAAGCGGCTCCAGCATAGCTGCTTCATCCAGCGTGAGCCCGTCGGTTTTAATGAGATGGCTGGCAGGGACGGAAATCAGCTCTCTCATTCCTCCATCCGTATGTACGCCCAATACTTTCATATCGGTACAGCAGTTCGTATTCCCATGGCGGCAAGCAATGCATGTCCCGCAGTGCAAATAGGGGACGATGCTGACTTGGTCGCCGGCCTGCAATCCCGTCACACCTTCACCAATTTCCTCTACGTACCCGGAAAGTTCATGGCCCAATACGCGCGGATAGCTGAAAAATGGCTGATTCCCCTTGTAGGCGTGCAAATCCGTCCCGCAGATCCCGATTCTTTTGATACGAACGATGGCTTCCCCCGCTCTCACTACTGGTTCCTGCATCTCTACAAAATTAAACTGTTCAACCTGTTCACATACGATCGCTTTCATTGTGTTCCCTCCCTATACGTAGGTTTTCTCGTTATATTCAGCTCTTCCGCTAACCCATGACTTGTTGTGGATCGGCTTCAAAATGTCCAAAACCTCTCGCAGCAGCTCGGTATCCATCGGCTCATCGGTCCATGCTATATTCTTGCTGATGTTCTCAGGGCTCGCCGTGCTGACCAAGGTGGTTGGAATTCGTTCATTCGCAGTTGCATATTGCACCGCCAACTTGGCAATGTCCATGCCTCTGCTCGCGCAAAATCCCGCCGCCTCCTTACAGATTCTTCGAATATCAGCGGGTGCCGGATGCCAATCTGCCGCAGGTCTAGTACTCAGCAGTCCCATGGAGAGCGGTGAAGCACTCACCAATCCGACCTGGTGCTGCTCAAGCAATGGGAGTACATCCAACAAGGACGTATCATTCAATGAATAATGACAATAGGACAATACGGAATCCATCTCTTTAATAGCCAGCGATTTCTCAAATACAGTTAACGGTAGTCCGGATACGCCGAAATATCGGATTTTTCCCGATTGCTTCAAAGCATCCAACGCTGGGAAGCCTTCTTCAACAATCTCATCAAAAGCTGCGAATTCAATATCATGCAAATATAAAATATCGATATAATCCGTTTGCAGCCGTTTTAAGCTTTCATCTACACTTCGGATAATCCGTTCCTTTGAAAAATCAAACTCGGCATCCCCGTAACGACCTGCCTTTGTCGTCAATATAAAACGTTCTCTGTCCATTTGTGCGATGGCTTTGCCCAGTACAGTTTCCGCTTTGGTTAACCCGTAATACGGGGACACATCGATCAGATTGATACCCAGATCAACCGCCGTATGAACGGTCCGGATGCTTTCTGCCTCATTCGTTTCACGGAAAACAGAGCCGAGAGAGGAAGCGCCGAAACTCAAGACAGAGACGTCCAGTCCTGTTTTGCCTAATTTACGATATTTCATAGCTTATAAAACTCCTTTGCGTTTAGTCCAAATAGACGGTCATTCTCGTGCTGTGTCCAGGTTTCCGGTAACGAATGGGTCAGTACATCGACAACTTCCTCGTAGCTAGCCGCCAACAAGCATACAGGCCAGTCGCTGCCGAACATCACACGGTCAATCCCGAACACCTCTAGAGCATGCTGGATATACGCAGTAAAATCTTCTTTCTTCCAATGGCTGCGATCCGCTTCCGTCACCATACCCGAGAGCTTGCAATATACTTTGGGATGTTTGGCAATAGCCGCCATCTGGCTTTTCCAAGGTTCCAGAACGCCATCCGCAATCCGCGGCTTCGCGATATGATCGATAACCGCACGTAAACCAGGAACCTGATCCAGCAGCTCAATAACCGGCGCCAATTGATGGGACACGACAAGCAAATCGACCGGCACATCCTGCTCGGCAAAATATCGCAGCGCCTCAATAAAATGAGGCTCCAGAATTCGGTTCGCGTCCGGCATTTCTTGAATCATGACTCGAAAGCCCACATACTTGGGATGCTTGCAAAAACGTTGATAATGATGGAGGAAGTCCGGATCGTTGAGATCAAGCCAACCGACCACACCGACAATGCTCTCGGATTCATCACTTAATGACAGTAGATAAGCCGTTTCTTCCAGTGTCTGCGCCGCTTGAACAACGATCGAAGCAGTCAGGTTATGCTCCCTCAGGTGCGGTGCTAAATCGCTTGGGCCATAATCCCGATACAAGATCGGCAGTTCAGGACCAATCCATCCGTAATCCCCGCGGTCTATTCGCCAATAGTGCTGGTGGGCATCAATTCGCATGGCGCTTCTCCTTCTTCATGTCCTATATTGATATCGCTTTCTTTTATTTTAACAGCATTTCTAAACTATAAAATAATGATTTCTAGCACATTTATACGGTTTTTTGATATCATGAGAGGAACTGAAAGGAAAGGAGCAGACGATGTGCCTCCTATTCACAAAGTTTTTGATAACCATGAAACTTTTCCGTTCTCCTACGCCTATAAAAACACAAAAAGCTCGCAAAGCGAGCTCCCTGACCATTTCCACGACTGGTATGAAATTGTTTATGTGTACCGCGGCAAAGGCACGATGTTCATCGATCATACCTTTTACGAAATGAAAGCCGGAGACATTTTTCTTATTCCCGGCAACATCATTCACCGCGCGACTCCGGACAAAGAAACCCCTGTGACCTCAACCGCCGTATATTTCAGTTCAAGCTTCGTTCAAGCACCGCAATTCGGGGAATCGTTCTCCTATTTGCACAGCTTTGAGCAGGCCGTAGAGCTCCGCCAGTATAGGCTGGAAACGCTGCTTCCACAAAGACAGCACCTCGAGCATTATCTGGAGTCCATCCAGCACGAATTTAAGCACGAGGGACCTGGGTTTCGGCAAGCCATCTATGTCCAACTGCTGCAGCTTCTGCTTTTTATACAACGCGATGTAGCCTCCGGTCATACATTTAATACTGGAGATCCCCTTGTCGCTCCCATCTGGATGAGAGATGTGCTGCTTTATATCGATGAGCATTTCTGTGAAGATATCGGGCTTCAAACCCTTTCGAAACAAGCCTCTGTCTCGCCGGCTCATTTCAGCCGCGTGTTCAAACAGTTGATCGGGATGAACGTGACGGCCTACATCATAACTAAACGAATTATTCGCGCTAAACAGCTGCTGTCAGAAAGTGATGTCAACATACATCATATCGCAGAGATCTGCGGCTTCGAGAGCCTTCCCCATTTTCACGCCATGTTCAAGAGAGTGTTGGGCATGACACCGGCAGCGGCAAGAAAGAGTATCCGATAAACCTTTTTATTTCATACTTGATACTGCGTTTTATAATAGGCAAATGTGGCCCCCAAACCGTCTCTAAGCGTAAAAATAGGGCTCCACCCGAGATCGTTAAGCGCTGCCCGATTGTCTAAACGGCTGTGAACGATATCACCGGTGCGTGCGGCCTTGTAAGCCGGATTAAAGCTGTTTCCGCTGATCAAGCACATTTCCTTTAGAAGCTCGTTGACACTTGTTTGTTCATTGCAACTAATATTGTAAATGCCACGGCTGCCTTTATACAGGGCGGCCCTATTGGCGCTCACGACATCTTGGACATAAATGAAATCCCGCGTTTGCTCCCCATCGCCATAAATGATCGGCTGCTTGCCGTCCAGCAGCTTGTCCATAAAAATGGCAACGACTCCGCCCTCTCCCTTAGGATCCTGCCTAATGCCGTATACATTCGCATACCGCAGGATGGTATAGTCCATCCCATATAGCAATGCAAAGCTTTCTATATAATGTTCCGGTGTATGCTTGGAAATACCATAGAAGGATAGCGGCCTGACCGGATGCGCTTCGTCCACACTCAGATATTGTGGAGTCCCGTAGACCGCAGCAGAGGAAGCATAAGTTAATTTCCGAACACCATGCTCTCGGCACTGCTCCAGCAGGTCAATTGTCCCTAAAATGTTGATTTTTGCATCCAACAAAGGATCGATAAGCGATGTCTGTACATCGATTTGCGCAGCGTGATGGATGACAACTTCCGGACGGGAAGCAGCGAATACCTCGGCAAGCCTTTTGCCATCCATTAAATCACCATGATGGAAAACAGCTTTTGCATTCACATACGCCATTCGCCCCGTAGTCAGATTATCAAAGATATGCACGTCATGCCCCTCCTGAAGCAGGTCATCGACAATCTGTGATCCAATAAAACCGGCTCCTCCGGTAACTAAAATGTTCACGTAGATACCCCTCTCATACAACTAACGTAAACAACGAAGATTAAGTTCAAATGACATCTTTTCCGTTAGTCTAACTCTAACCCTTCTATTTTACCAAAAAAATGCAAGGGAAGTGGCGTCAATGGACAAAAAAGAAGCCACCCTCTTATGAGAGCGGCCTGCTGAGCAATAACCTTAATGTTTTACAACGCGATCATATAAAAAGTCCGCAATATGGACGGCTTCCATCTGGCCTTTTTGCCCATGCTTATCGATGCCGAGCTTCATTTGCAACAGACAGCCAGGGTTGCTTGTCACCAAATATCTAGCTTCCGTGGCGTTGGCATTAACCATTTTATCTTCCAGAATCTGATTCGCCATTTCCGGCTGCGTTACATTATAAATACCGGCAGAACCACAGCAAGAGCCCGCATCCTTCATTTCGACAAAAGTAACATTGCCTACTTCTTTCAACAGTTGTCTGGACGGATTGCTGCCTTTCATTACATTGCGCAAATGGCAGGAATCTTGATACGTCACCCGAGTTGAAGCTGAAGTTTGGCTATCAGCGAATTGAAGCGGACGTCCTTTTTCCACAAGAATCGTTGAAATATCTTTCACACGTGCGGCGAACCAACCTGCGGATTCCTTCCATTCCGGCTCATCATGCAGCAAATGATCGTATTCGATTAGAATCGCGCCGCAACCGCCGGCATTCGATACAATATAGTCCACACCGGCTTCCTGGAAAGCACGGATGTTATTTTTGGCCAGCATCTTGGCTTGGTCGCTCTCGCCGCTATGCGCGTGTAGAGCGCCGCAGCAGTTCTGCGTCTCTGGAATGACAACGTCAAAGCCTGCTTCGGACAGCAGCTTGACGGTTTTGATATTCGTTTGGGTGAACATCACATCCATTAAACAGCCTCTGAACATACCGACGGTAGCAATTTTCTCGCCTTTGGCCGGGATGAAGGTGCCGAGGAGCTGCGTAATCCCTTTGCCGGATGCATCAGGCAGAATTTTCTCCATATCCGAAAGCTGTTTGGAAAATAAACCGACAACGCCTGTTTTTCGAACAACGGATTGCAGGCCTGATTTTTTATAAAAATGCATCCCTGACCCCAGCAGCCGCATTTTTTGCTGTGAAGGGAACAGCTCTTTGAAGACCACCTTGCGCACACCACGTACCCACCATCTATGCTGCTTCGTATGGGTTTCAACCGCATCGCGGGCCTGCTCAATCAATTGTCCGTATTTCACATCCGCAGGACAAGCCGGCTCACACGCGCGGCAGCCCAAGCAGTGATTCATTTGATCCTCGAAGGAAATGCCCGGCTCCATAACGCCATCCACGGCTGCTTTCATCAAGGAAATACGTCCGCGTGGGGACTCGGCTTCGATGCCTGTTTGCTTAAACGTTGGACACACGGGAAGGCAGAAGCCGCAGCGCATGCAGTTCGTCAATTGATTGTAATCCAGTTTCTGGATTAATGTTTCCTGGAGAGTTGCTCCTTTAGCCACGGTCGATCACCACCCTGCGTCTGGATTCTTTGGCAAACATTTTGCCGGGATTCAATAGATGATGCGGGTCGAACACGTCTTTGATCCCTTTCATCATCGCAATGCCGCTGCTTCCTACTTTCCATTCCAAGAATGGTGCTTTCACCAGCCCAACTCCGTGCTCGCCTGTAATCGTTCCTCCCATCTGGATCGCCGCTTCGAAAATTTCTTCAAAAGCTGCCTCCACACGGTGGATTTCATCATGATCCCTGGCATCCGTTGTAGCTGTGGGGTGAAGATTGCCGTCTCCCGCATGCCCAAACGTACAAATCTGCACGCCATGCTTCTCGGCAATTCGGTTAATCTCCAGCACCATATCGGCGATTTTGGAGCGTGGAACCGTCGCATCCTCCAGAATCGTTGTCGGACGCAAACGCGCAAGCGCCGTGAAGGCGCTTCTTCTTGCTGTCAACAGCTTCAGCGCTTCCTCTTGATTGCTCGCAATGCTAACTTCATCCGCTTGCTCTTCACGGCAAATTTCCGAGATACGGGCAATGTCGCGCTCCACCATCTCCATCTCGCCATCCTGCTCAATTAAGAGGATAGCTGCCATATCCAGCGGTAGGCCTAGCTTCGCAAAATCGTCTACGACACGGATCGTTGGATTATCCATGAATTCCAAGGTTGCCGGAATGATGCGGTTTTCAATAATTTTGGAGACCGTACGAGCTGCGCCGTATAAATCTTTGTACATGGCCAGCATCGTTTTCTTATATTTTGGAGGCGGAATCAATTTGAGCGTAGCTTCCGTAACGATTGCGAGCGTCCCCTCTGAACCGATCAGCAGCTTCGTCAAATCATAGCCGGCCACGTCCTTCATTAGCTTACCGCCTGTACGCATGATTTCACCGTTTGCCAGTACGCATTCTAATCCGATCACGTAGTCTTTGGTGGTGCCGTATTTTAAACCGCGCAGGCCACCGGAGCACTCTGCAATGTTGCCGCCAATCGTAGAGATCGCCATTGAACTTGGATCTGGTGGATAAAATAAGCCCAGACTTTCAATATGCTCGATGAATTGCTTCGTAATGATACCCGGCTGTACGGTTGCCGTCAGATTTTGCATATCAATGTCGAGGATCGCATTCATCCGGTGCATGACCATGACAATACCGCCTTGAACGGGAACGGTTCCGCCGCAAAGATTCGTACCTGACCCCCTGCTGATTAGCGGGATGCGATGCTCATTCAACACCTTCATAATTGCAGATACCTGCGCTGTATCCTTGGGGTAGATCACACCATCGGGCAGCGACTGGAGCATCGGTGTTCCGTCATACGAGTGGGTAACGAGCGATTCCATATCATCTTTAAAATAATTTTCGCCTACAATATTGAACAGCTGTTGTCTAATTTGGTTATCGAGCATAGCAGCCTCCCATGGGACTATTCATGACTATCATTGATAATTGATTGATAATTGATCATGTGATCAGATGACTTTCCTTCTATTTTAGCTTATGATTGAATAGATGTATAGATCTTTTATGGGGGAATTGGCATGGCATTTCAGCAGATACGGCCGCAAAAGGGCTCGGAAATCGTAATGGGGCAAATTAAGATGCAAATTGAGTCAGGAACCTATGCGCCAGGTTCGAAGCTGCCGACTGTCGTTGAGCTTGCTGCGAGCTTCCAAGTCGGCCGATCGACTATTCGCGAAGCACTGAGCGGGTTGAAAGCAATCGGATGGGTAGATATCCGGCATGGCGGAGGCACCTTCGTGAGCAATCCGCTGCCTGCGGACAACGCAACCCTCTTCGATCAAGGAGACTCCCTGCAGGAAGTGCAGGAGGTTCGGAGATTCATCGAGGTAGGCTGCGCATCGCTGGCCGCAAGCAGACGGACGGAAGCTAATATCGCGGAGCTTCGGGACATTCTTCAGTCGATGGAACGTTCCCTTGGCAACGAGGAAGCTAGTGAACAAGCCGATATCCGCTTTCACCTGGAAATCGCCAAAGCCTCTCATAATTCCCTCATGATCGGAATGATGGAGTCTTTGACGGAGAGGCTTCAGGTGAGCATGAAGGCTTCTCGCCGTTTGTGGTTTTTCGCGGAGCTCGCATCCGCCGAGAAGTTGCTTCAGGAGCATCGCGATATCGTCGATGCTATCGCTGCCGGGGATGAAGCCCTCGCGGCAGGCCGGATGTCACAGCATATACAGAAGGTGGACCAGGTTGTTCAACGATTGGCTAAACATTCATCGAATGATTTAATTTAAGGGAACAGCGAGACGCTATTCCGGAGAAAATGAAGCTTCGCGTGCTGTTGGGGAACTACAGGGTCTTATTTCTGTGAAATAAGACATACAGTAGCCCCAATTGGAAAAATAGTGGCCTGTAGTTCCGCCAATCTGGTTAATAGGCCTATTTTCATTGAAATAGCGGCCTCTAGTTCCTCTATCATATTAGATAAAGTGAGAATGCTCATTTCCTGCTTATGTAATGTAGCAGGGATGAGCGTTCGTTTGTTTACGAGAGGAAACTACAACGAAAAAACAGGTAAAACCATAAAATGGTCTTACCTGCTTGTGTGATGCGCGTAGAGGGACTTGAACCCCCACGGTCGCCCGCTAGATCCTAAGTCTAGTGCGTCTGCCAATTCCGCCATACGCGC
>NZ_BILW01000060.1 GCF_004000765.1 Paenibacillus chondroitinus NBRC 15376
CTCATGGCTGCTTTTGGCTCTTAAGATGAGCCATATCATTCGCATTTTGTGAATGCGATTACAAATTATTTTTTAAAGCTTCCCAAATATTTGAGTGCGACTCCGAGTGCGCCAAGATAATAACCGATTAACAGTAAGAAACCTGTAGGGTCAAGGGCCATCATGTTGGAGAGCATGAATAATGGGAACACATAGAACAATAAATCTTTCAAATAAGAGAGAAATAAGTCGCTGGAGAACGAACCGGCTTTGAGAGCATTGTATAGGCTGTATAAGAAGCTTAGGCCCATTAAACCAAGAACTACAAACATTGCGTAGAGCATCCATCCTGTAAGTGCTAGTGTCATTTGGATTCACCTCCCCAGTGGGAAGATTTACTACTGAGATATCATATGTAGCTCGATGACAAGTCGTACTAGGACGAAGCACTGATTTTTGAAAAAAAGACACTGAAATAGTTACATAACTAATATTATGTAAACAAATTTAAAGCTGCATATTGTTTCGGTAAATAAGAGGGGCCACTCCGACGTATTTTTTAAATAAACGCGAAAAGTAAAAGACGTCTTTAAACCCTAACGAATCGGCTATTTCTTTGACAGAATCCTCTGTATTGAGGAGAATGTTTTTCGCTTCAGCGATCTTCAAACGGTTGATATAGGCGTTGAGCGGATAGCCTGTATACTCACTCACAACTCTGCGCAGCGTAGAAAGCGAGATGTGATGCCGTTTGGCGATGCTTTTCGCATCGAAAGGCTGAAAGAGAGAGTCCCCGAGGTCATCCATAATGTCGATGACTTGTTGTGTTTTTGTCGTTTGGGCCGTAGCTTGCGCTTTCAGCATAAATTCAAAAAGCAGCGTTTCCACAAGCAGCGCGGCGCGATCCATGTTATCAGGCAATCCGCTTTCCATCAGCATGAAAATACGTTCGATCCGGTTGTGTTGGGTTGCATCCTCATGGCCGACCTGTTTCGCTTCATCGACATGGGTCAACCAACTTCCAAGCCATTCCTCGATACGGGGGCCCTCAAAAGTAAAATAAAACTCATCCCAGAAGCCGCCTTGATCGGGCCCGTAATTATAAATGACACCAGGTCGCAAGAAGAGCAAACTGCCGCTTTCCACACGTTGTACCGGCCCGTTATTTGCTTGATAGGAGCCATTACCACCCGCCAGGTAAATGAATGCCCATTTAGAGAAAGTGGCTTGATGCCGGAAAGAGATACGTCCGGGCAAGTGGCCAACGTTTGTAATTATCAAAGATTGCAGCTTTAGCTTGCTGGAATCGATAGGCGAAGTAATGATCCTTAACGGATAAGGACTGATCATATAGTCCATGATCTTAGGCATATCGTATATTACCTCCGTAATATTTCTAAGCTATTATTGTTTTCGAGTTAAATTAATGACATTAATTACTTTTATTATATCTGAACATTTTATCCATGGAAATAGTATTGATGATTTTAACGATTTCGATTTTATGCGGATGAGTTTTACTGGTTTTTCAACCCAAATATTAATTAATGGTGTTAATCATTTATGTCATTAATTAAATTCGAACTACAATATTGAACACTATTCGTTGCTAAAATGATCGTTTAATTTCTCAAGAGCCCAAATCTTTACTTTTAACTGTTTAGCAAAATGTAAGACAGGTGCTTCCTCCGGTAGTTTGATTCCAAACGAAGCGGGCAGTGTATTCATGGAGATTTCAGCCTCGGCCGATTGCAAAGGCCATGGATCATGATCGATCTCTCCCCGATAAATCCTTCCGCTCCGATCCTTGCAATATAGACAATAACGCTCCGTAAGCCAGTACTCTAATGTTCCAACTATTGCCTGCCGAATGGGGGAAGTGGGGCGGTACTCCGCTAGAAACTCACCTTGCCGCGCGCGCGGATCTTGACGAACACTATGGTAGAACGTAGTGTTATTTGATGTTTGCTTCACTTCAATTTGCGTATAAAAATAGGGGAGATGGAATAAGATTCGCGCCGCTTCCACAGCAAATTTGTTATGAGCGTCTAAGCTGAAGAAGTATACGCCGGGCTTCCCGTGAATCGTGACGTAGGTGCGGACATTGATTTCCGGGAAGGATGAGAAATAAGGCAATGCCGGGATGCCCCTGGGAGTAACGCCTGTCATATGAAAAGGAACGACGCCTACCCATGCTGTTCCTTCGAAAGTATCGATTGGAATTGAAGAAGGTAGAAGATTTCTAATGATTTCGACAGGCACAGGCCAATGAGCGAATAACAAGTCATTCCATATTTGATGCATGATCCAAGGTTTTGCAGGCAAAGGCCATGATCGACTCATAGGAAAAGCTCCTTAATGTAGGATATATCCCTCATCGTATAAGTTAACTTGTGTGCTGTAAAGGGTTTTACATATGTTCGCACTTCCGGTAGGGAATGCGTGAAATATGTGGTATAATGAAGCACAATCTGGAAAGAAAGCAGGCGACTCTCACAACATGAATGGGCAAAATCGGAAAGATGTCCTGCCGGGAATCGAAGTCAATATTGTCTTGAAACAAGATCAGCGGAGCGGCAAGCTTACACGTGGAATTGTGAAAGACTTATTAACGAATTCGCCGACACATCCTCATGGGATTAAAGTAAGGCTAACCGATGGACAAGTAGGAAGAGTGAAAGAAATTATAACACCGGCAAGGTGATTAGGACGCAGGGGGAACGAGAATGGCAAAAGCGAAAGTGGCAAAAAGACCAACGCGCGATGAATTTGTTTTAGAAGAGATTGGGAATCAACTGTCGGAAGCAAAGATGGAAAACTCAGAGATTCTTCTTACAGTTTGGGGACGTGAAGAGTTTGTTCGTGGACTTATCACAACGATGGATTCACGTACGGGACGCGTACATATCGAAACAAGCACTGGGGAAGTCGATAAAGTTCCTTTTATGGACATTATGAAAGTGGAATATCCTAGAGATTAGCTCTCTTTCGGCCTAATTTGGCCGCTTTTTTCTGTCTAAAAAATTGCACTAAATCTATATTTAACGCAACTTAGATTCTAACGGACGGAGTGAACGAAGATGGGACAAGGATTGGAGTATGATGACGACTATTTGGAGCTGTTTGATACCTGGATGAAGGATCAGGGGTTCACCAAAAGAACACAGCAAGCTTACCTGGGGGATGTTCGTTTATTTTTATCGTCAATGGAAAAATCTTTGTCCAGCATAGAGGCGATTGATATCATGCGTTTTTTAACTAAAATGCGTCAGGGAGGGGCGGGCGATGCTGCACGTAATCGATATTTGTCATCGATCCGGACTTTTTTCACAGCATTGATCGATCTTCAATTGGCGTCCAGCAATCCATCTCTCCACATAAAGAAATCGAAGGTAGAGAAAAATCAGATTCCAA
Organism: Paenibacillus chondroitinus NBRC 15376; assembly: GCF_004000765.1. GTDB lineage: Bacteria > Bacillota > Bacilli > Paenibacillales > NBRC-103111 > Paenibacillus_E > Paenibacillus_E chondroitinus. Next base: position 3,394 of record NZ_BILW01000060.1, read on the forward strand.
CATTTCTAAGCGAGGAGCTGCTATCCGTTTTCCTGCAATCGATCGAGGGGAAATATCAGATTCGCAATGTGGCGATGTTTCTGTTAATGAGTTACGCAGGGCTGCGGGTTAGCGAACTGCACCGATTAAATACCGCGGATTTTAACCTGACAACCAAGTCGCTGCTTGTTTATGGGAAAGGTCGGAAATGGCGCTTGATTCCGCTGCCGGATGAACTGGTCAAGGTGTTGAATAAAGCGCTGGCCGAGCGGCTGGATTCACGGATTAAAGGCGAGCAGCCTTTTTTCGTATCGCAATTTGGGCGCCGAATCAGCATACGGATGATTCAAACGATCGCAGAGAAACATTTCGAGGAACTGAAGAAGCACTATGGGGAGCTGCAAGGAAAGTCTATTTCCAGCCATAAGCTGCGGCATACATTTGCTACGATGCAGGTACTGGCAGGAACGGATATTCGAACGCTGCAGGAATTGTTGGGTCATGCAAGCATACAAACAACACAGATTTATACGCACGTTGCTGATAAACAAAAGCAAGAGGCAATGAATCGCGTTACAGCGTTCATCCCTGCTGGGATGGGGATATAAGGATATGAAAAATAGTCATCGAGGTCATATATTTTTCTTTTGGCGCATATAAGGCAACAGAGAGATTTAAACCTTTGCAATACAAGGGCATTGGTAGGAGGCATGCAAATGACCATTCAGCCCCCCATGTTACGCGGTGGTGACACCATAGGAATTGTTACTTTAGGAAGTCCGCTTGACGCTAGTATCATTGATGCAAGAATAGCGACGCTTGAAGGTATGGGTTTTGAGGTGCTTGTTGGAAAATATGTGTATTCTTACGATGGCATTGTTGCTTCAACGGCTCAGCAGCGTGCAGAAGATTTTATGTCCATGATTTCGAATCATCAGGTTAAAATGATCCTGCCGACCAGGGGAGGCACAGGCGTAAGAGATATCTTGCCGTATTTAGACTATCAGTTGATTAACAAAAATCCAAAAATTATTACAGGCTACAGCGATATTACGATCTTATTAAATATCCTCAATCAATTTTCGAACTTAATTACGTTCCAAAGTCTTCTTTTAATTGATTTTGACCCTAACTCACCTAAGTATAACTTTGATCAGTTTTTCGCGGCGACGTCGACTTTATCACCAACAAGGGTGATTCAAAATCCACCTGGGCTTCCGCTGAAAAGCTTAATTCAAGGCAATGTGCGAGGGCAAATTGTCGGTGGAAATCTAACATCGTTCGTAGGATCCTTGGGAACACCGTATGAAATCAACACAACAGGCAAAATCGTGATGATCGAAGAGACGCATGAACCAACGAATACGATTTATCGTTATTTGACGCAATTGATCATGGCCGGTAAGTTCCAACATTGCCAAGGGATTATCATGGGCCAATGCACGAATTGTTCCGTTTCGTATTCAACGACTTACGATGATTTAATTAACGGTATCATGTATCCGCTAGGCAAACCTCTTATGACGAATTTGAGCACTGCGCATGGGTACTACAAAGCAGCAATTCCAATCGGAGCTATGGTGGATCTCAATACATTTGATAACACACTTACAGTGCTGGAATCAACGGTTAAAATGTAGCATGAAAATTTGTTTACATAATATTTATTATGTAATGTTATAAATAACCCTGACTCTTAAATGAGACAGGGTTATTTGAATTCGAGAGGAGGGATTTTACATTCTGTCACTTTAAATCAGTTATTTCGGAACACTTTGTATAATGAAATAAATTCCATGTGTTATATAATATAACATATACAGTTATTGTAAATTACACATCTATAACGTGGGGATAGGGTAAGTTGAGGAGGAGCAGGATGAATTCAGAGCTTTCTCGGCAAAAGGTGGAAATATCATTGGATGGCGTATGCAAGGTGTTCGGTAAAAGAGGGAGGCAGGTGACGGTCCTTCAGGACATTACATTCGATGTGCACCAGAATGAATTCGTATCCTTACTTGGCCCTCGGGGCAGTGGAAAATCAACATTGCTGCGAATCATGGCAGACCTTTTGCAGCCGTCCAGCGGCCAAATTCTGATGGAGAAAGAACATCCGCGGGAAGTTCGTTAGCGTAGAAAGTTCGGCATTGTGCTGCAGCAACCAAGTTTATTTGAGTGGCGAACTGTGCAGGAAAATGTTGAACTTCCCCTAGAGGTACTAGGCCAAAACCGCTCGGAGTATAGACATACGGTCGATCAACTGCTTGAAACCGTAGGTTTAACGAAATTTAAAGATTATTACCCTTGGCAGTTAAGCGGTGGCATGCAGCAAAGAGTTGCGATTGCCCGTTCTTTAACTTTGGATCCGCCCATTTTATTTATGGATGAACCCTTCTCAGCGTTGGATGCGTTCACGAAGGATAAGCTGCAAGTCGAGCTCCTTGCGATTAAGAAGAAAACGAAGAAAACCATCGTTTTTGTTTCTCATAGCATATCCGAAGCCGTCTTCTTATCTGATCGAATTATTGTTTTAACGGCTCATCCTGGACGTATACATTCGATTCACAGCGTTGATCTAGGAGAAGAACGCACTGCACTAATACGGGGATCGGAGCCGTTTCAAACGCTTTCCGATGTCATTCGTACCAGCATATACCAAGGGCAGTCTCCCTTAAAGGAACGAAAATAAAGATTTAACAGTGTCTCCAAGGGATGTCTCTCTCTTTTTGCACATAGAAATAAGATAGGGAATTTTTTGCAAGGATTACGAGGGGAGGAGGCTGACTATGCAGAGTAATGAAATGAGTAATCTGCCCACCAAGGAGGAGCTGCTTGAGAAGGATCGCAAATATGTGTGGCACCATATGTCTGCACATAACGAAAACCCCATGATCCTTGCTTCCGGTGAAGGGAGCTGGGTGACGGATGTGGACGGCAATCGTTATCTGGACGGCATGTCCGGGTTATGGTGCGTGAATGTAGGCCATGGACGGAAGGAAATTGCCGAAGCTGCCGCTGAACAAATGATGAAGCTTGCCTACGCCACCATGGTGCAATCTCACATCCCGTCAATCGAGCTTGCAGCAAAAATCAATGAGTGGCTGGATGGTGACTACCGCATTTTTTTCTCGAACTCAGGCTCGGATGCCAATGAAGTGGCTTTCAAAATCGCCAGGCAATACTATCATCAAAATGGGAAGCCAACGAAACACAAGTTCATTTCCAGGCATCGCGCCTATCATGGGAATTCGATGGGGGCTTTAGGGGCAACGGGGCAAGCGCAGCGAAAGCTGAAATATGAACCGCTTGGCGTTGGATTCCAGCACGTTCCGCCTCCGTACTGCTACCGCTGTCCTTTCGGCCAAAAGCAGGGGAGCTGCAGCTTGCAGTGCGCTAAAGCCATTGAGGATGTCATCGTTTGGGAAGGCGCAGATTCCGTTGCCGGCGTCATTATGGAGCCGGTTATTACGGGAGGTGGCGTGATTGTGCCGCCAGACGAGTATTTGAAAACAGTTCGCGGCATCTGTGATAAATACGATGTTTTGCTCATCGTAGATGAAGTGATTTGCGGTTTTGGCCGTTCCGGTGAGAAATTCGGTCATCTTAATTACGGTGTCAGACCTGACATTGTGACGATGGCCAAAGGCATGACAAGCGCTTACTCACCGTTATCCGCTACGGCTGTCTCGGCCGAATTATATGATTCGTTCAAAAACAACCAGGAACCCACAAGCCATTTACGCCATATTAACACGTTCGGTGGCAATCCGGTTTCTTGTGTTGTTGCCTTGAAAAATATTGAAATTTTAGAAAATGAAAATTTAGTGGCACGTTCCGCACAGATTGGAGACGCTTTTAAAGACGGCTTGAAACCTTTATTGAAACATCCGCACATAGGTGAAATCCGCATTTTTGGATCGGCGATGGGGATTGAACTGGTTGAAGATGTGAAGACCAAAGAGCCTGCAACGGCAGAGCGCGTGATGAGCATCATAGCTGCTTGCAAGCAAAAAGGGCTGCTAATCGGAAAAAATGGAGATACCGTGCCTGGGTATGCCAACATTCTTACTTTAAGCCCGCCATTCTCTTCAACGGACGACGATATTGCTTTTATCGTAGACACTTTACTTGCTGTGTTCGATGCCAATTAGGAGAAAGGATGAAGGACATTGTCTACAAGCTCTCGGCTACATATTGACACTTCACGCTTGCATCAGCATATTCATGAACTTTCACAAATTGGAAAAATCGGAGAGACTGGCGTCTGTCGATTGGCGCTCTCCAAGGAAGATCGGGAAGGCGTGGAACTCGTGAAAAAATGGATGGAAGAGGCAGGAATGGAAGCGCACATCGATCCATTTGCTAATCTCATCGGGAAGTTGAGGGGCCGTAATCCGGATGCTCCAGTGCTTATGCTTGGATCTCATATCGACTCACAGCCCTATGGCGGCAGATTTGACGGCGCGATTGGCGTGCTTGGCGCGATTGAGGTGGTTCAAACCATGGTGGAATCAGGCCAAACGCCTGCATGCGATATTGAAGTTGTGGCATTCTGTGACGAGGAAGGATGTCGTTTCAACAAAGGGCTGTTCGGTGTCCGTGGCATGACTGGCAAGTTGGAAGAGAACGAGCTTGAGCGAACGGATAAAAGCGGCGTTACACGCCGGGAAGCATTAATCGAGTTCGGTTGTGACCCTGCGAATTTCGAAAATTATGAGTTTCAACAAGGACGTGTCGGCAGTTTTCTAGAGCTGCACATCGAACAAGGACCGGTTCTCGAAGCATTGAATGAGCCCATCGGGATCGTTACAGGTATATCGGGTCCGTTATGGCTTACCGTTGAGATGACCGGGTTTGCGGGGCATGCAGGATCGGTCCCAATGTCGATGCGTCATGACGCCCTGCTGGGAAGCGCCAAGATTATCGTTGCTCTCAACGAGCTTGTGCAGCAAGTGCCGAATGCTCCTACGGTTGGGACGGTAGGTTCACTTACGGTTTTTCCGGATTCTCGCAACATTATTCCCGAAAAAGTGTCTTTCACGATTGATTTGCGCGATATCGATTTATCGCGTCGCAATGCGCTCGAAACCGAATTGTTGAGTGTGATCGAGAACGTTTCCAGCGAACATGGGCTTACGTATACGATTCGGGAGGATACGAACAGTGAACCGCGTTATTGCGCCGGTTGGATCATGCAGAGCTTGCGCGAGGAGGCAGCAGAGCTGGGAATTTCTCCGCCGGAGCTTATGAGCGGTCCGTTTCATGACTCTCTGGCGATGTCGCATGTATGCGATTATGGGATGATTTTCGTTCGATGTTTGGAGGGAATCAGCCATAATCCGAAGGAATATGCAAGCCCTGTTGACATCGCATTAGGCACTGAGCTGCTGTATCGCACAGCACGCCGAATCGCTCTAGGAAATCCAGGATCATAGACCTGATAGCATTCATTAGATTGTTAGCTTATACGCGCGGAGGTGTGGCAAATGGGGACATCATTTATTTCACTAAATGATTTGAAACGCAATTTCGCCGAAGTCAAAGCGGGCATGAAGCCGAAAGAGGCGATCGAAGAATCGAATCGATGTTTGTATTGTTATGATGCTCCTTGTGTACGCGCGTGTCCGACAGGGATTGAAATTCCCTCTTTTATTAAAAAGATTGCCTCTGGCAACCTCAAAGGGTCGTCTCGCGTGATTATGGAGGCGAATCCGGTTGGGGCTACATGCTCCAGGGTATGCCCGACCGAGGAGCTCTGCGAGGGGGCTTGCGTCCTTAATCAATCGTCCAAGCCTATTTTAATCGGACAATTGCAGCGCTACGCGACAGATTGGGCGATGAAAAATGAGGCCGTTTTATTCAAACCCGGAGCAAGCCTCGGTAAATCCGTTGCGATTATTGGAAGTGGACCCGCCGGCCTTTCGGCTGCCCGAGAGCTCGCCCGATTCGGCTTTCAAGTGACGGTTTATGAAGCAAAAGAACAAGCAGGAGGGTTAGATACATATGGCATCGTTTCTTTCCGCTTGCCGCAGGAAATTTCGCTTTGGGAAGTAGATCAGATTCGTCAGCTTGGGGTTGATTTTAAATTGAACACACGGGTTGGCGTGGATATTACGGCGGAGTCCCTGTTAGAAAACTATGACGTTATTGTGTTGGCGGTCGGGATGTCGAAGGTGCCAATGCTTGGGATTGAAGGCGAAGATTTAACAGGCGTTTACGATGCCATAGACTTCGTTGAAGCAACGAAATCAGCCGCAGACCTGGATACGAACCTGATCGGGAAGCGAGTAGCCGTCATTGGTGCAGGAAATACGGCAATTGACGCAGCTACCTGTTCGGTGAGGCTTGGCGCAGAGCAAGTTCAGATCGTGTATCGGCGAACGCAAGCGGAAATGACGGCGTATGATTTTGAATTTGATTTTGCCAAAATGGATGGCGTAGCATTCAGATGGCTGACAGCTCCGAGTCGCATAATTGGCGATGCTAACGGCAACGTAACAGCCTTGGAATGCATCCTGATGGAGCTGATCGATGATGAAGCGGGGCGCAGGAGACCTGTCCCTGTAGTCGGGTCAGAGTTCATCCTTCCGGTTGACGCGGTCATCAAAGCGATCGGACAAACGCGGCATGCATCCCTGATTGATCAGTTCAAGCTAGCACATATTCGCGGGACAGTGACGGTAAATCCTGAGACAGGTCAAACCTCAAATCCCAAAGTATTTGCGGCAGGAGATGTTATTTTCGGAGAGGGTCAAGGGGAGGCGATGGTTGTTTCAGCCGCTCAGCAAGGGAAGCAAGCCGCTTACGCGATCTACAAACAAGTAACTACAGCCCAGAACGAGTCTGCCTAATAGTGTGTCATTAATCGTACATCATACTGGAGGGATACGGCATGGCAGATCTACGCATCAATCTTGCAGGCATAACTTCACCAAACCCTTTCTGGTTGGCATCGGCGCCTCCGACCAATACAGGTTACCAAGTCCAGCGAGCGTTCGAAGCCGGCTGGGGAGGTGCGGTATGGAAAACGCTCGGAGACCCCATTATCAATACCTCTTCACGATTCGCTGCGGTTCATTTCAACGGACAACGTGTCGCTGGCTTTAACAATATTGAATTGATTAGTGACCGCCCGCTTGAGGTCAATTTGCAAGAAATTTACGAGACAAAGAAGCGTTTTCCCCATCATGCGCTTGTTGTTTCTCTCATGGTTGAACCCAAACGTGAAAAGTGGCATGAAATTGTAAAGAAGGTCGAAGCCGTCGGGGTGGACGGACTTGAACTGAACTTTGGTTGTCCGCACGGGATGGCGGAGCGCGGCATGGGATCAGCCTCCGGGCAGCAGCCCGACCTTGTGGAAGCGCAAACGATGTGGGCCAAAGAAGCGGCGAAAACACCGGTCATTGTAAAGCTGACGCCGAATATAACGGACATTACAAGTACGGCGAAGGCCGCAGTTCGAGGTGGAGCAGATGCGATCTCTCTGATCAATACGATTAATTCCTTAGCTGGGGTCGACATTGATACGTGGAATACAATCCCTCATGTCGGAGGGAAAGGCTCTCATGGCGGCTATTGCGGTCCTGCTGTAAAACCGATCGCGCTGCACATGGTCGCGGATTGCGCGCGCAATGCGGAGGTTGGCATTCCAATCTCGGGAATAGGCGGTATTTCCAATTGGCGCGATGCTGTTGAATTTATGCTGATGGGTGCTACAGGGGTGCAGGTCTGTACAGCGGCCATGCATCACGGCTTCCGAATCGTAGAGGATATGATCGATGGCTTGAACAACTATTTAGATGAAAAAGGGCTCGCTAGCGTGATGGACTTGATCGGTAAATCCGTTCCCCGTTATTCGGATTGGGGAAATTTGGATTTAAACTATGCCGTTGTCGCTAAAATTGATAACGATACTTGTATCAACTGCAATAAGTGCCATATTGCTTGTGAGGATACCTCTCATCAATGCATCGATATGCTGACCTCCGATACGGGAGAGTCATACTTGCAAGTTCGAGAAGAAGACTGTGTCGGATGCAACTTGTGCGCTATTGTTTGTCCAGTAGAAGGTGCCATAACGATGGTTGAGGTGGCTGGCACGGAACCACCCTTGACATGGAACGAAAGGCAAGAGGCGATTGCCAAGCTCGGCGAAGGGAATTCCAACAAAAAGGAGGCTGTATAACGATGGCTAAACTGATTAGGAATGGCACGGTTGTGACGGCTGCTGATCAATATCAGGCGGACGTTCTGATCGAGAACGGCATCATTTCGCAGATTGGGCTTAATCTTGAGCTGGAATGCGCTGAAATCATTGATGCGCAGGGATGTTATGTGTTCCCAGGCGGAGTCGATCCGCACACGCACTTGGATATGCCTTTTGGCGGGACGGTTACAGCCGACAACTTCGAGACAGGAACGAAGGCGGCTGCTTTTGGAGGAACGACAACGATCATTGATTTTTGCCTAACGAATAAAGGCGTGCCGTTGAGTGAATCTGTTCAAACCTGGCATAACAAAGCGGAGGGTAAGGCTGTTATTGATTACAGCTTTCATCTGATGATTGCTGAAATCAACGACGAAGTGCTGGCAGAGCTGCCCAAAATGATCCATGACGAAGGGATCACTTCGCTCAAAGTTTTCATGGCGTATAAAAATGTTTTTCAAGCCGACGACGGAACGCTGTATCGAACCTTGCTTGAAGCGAAACGGCATGGCGCACTGGTCATGGTGCACGCTGAGAACGGCGACGTGATTGATTATTTGATTAAGGAAGCGCTGGATGCAGGAAATAAAGAGCCGATTTACCATGCACTGACACGTCCATCCTTAATTGAAGGAGAAGCGACGGGGCGCGCAGCCAAATTAACCGCCTTGGCAAATTCCCAACTGTATGTTGTTCATGTGACATGTGAGGAAGCTGTTCAGCAAATTGCCGAAGCGCGGAATCTAGGAATTGATGTATGGGGCGAGACTTGTCCGCAGTATTTAATGCTGGATCAAACATACTTGGAGAAGCCGGATTTCGAAGGCGCCAAATATGTGTGGTCGCCACCGCTTCGCCCTAAAGAGCATCAAGATGCACTATGGACTGCACTTAAAAACGGACAGCTTCAAACGCTGGGATCTGATCACTGTTCCTTTAACTTCAAAGGTCAGAAAGAGCTTGGGTTAGGTGATTTTAGCAAAATCCCGAATGGCGGTCCTTGTATTGAAGACCGGTTCTCGATTCTGTTTTCGGAAGGCGTCCTGAAGGGGCGGATAACATTGAACCAATTTGTCGATATCGTGTCAACGCGAAGTGCCAAATTGTTCGGTTTATTCCCTAAGAAGGGAACAATCGCCGTGGGCTGTGATGCCGATATTGTTATTTTTGATGGGAATGCAGCTCGTGTTATTTCATCCGACACTCACCATATGAATGTGGATTATAATCCGTTTGAAGGTCTTGAAATCACCGGAGAACCTGTTACTGTGCTATCTAGAGGGGAGTACGTAATTCAGAATAAAAAGTTTGTGGGCACGCCGGGCATTGGTCAATTTGTGAAACGGAAAACCTATCCATCTGAGCCCCTTCAGATTAAGCCTAAGCAAGATACCGTGGGTCAAAGGGGTGCAACACATGTCTGAACATGCACAATTTATGCTGGAGAAGCAAAAACTCGATGGTTTTGTCGCGCAGAAATTTAAAATTGTCGGGGTGAAGGAAGATTTGAGCGGCGCCTGGCTGCAATTCGAACACCCCGGGGGCGAAACAGCCACCCTGCATCTGAAGACAGCGAATGCGAGGAAATATTATGCCTCGCTGCTCATTCGGCAGGGCCAGGAACAGATCTAAGCAATGATGCCATGCATGTATTCGTAGCCATGGAGCGCAAGCTCTATGGCCATTCTTTTGTCAGGGCGCATGTAATCTTCACCTAACAGAAAGGCGATTTTGTCGAGGCGGTGATATAAGGTTTGTCTCACGATGAAAAGCTCTTTGGCTGTTTCCTGCTTGGAGCCGCTTAAAGCTAAATACATTTTCAGCGTTTTCAAAAGCTGGCCGTTTTTCTCCCGATCATAGTGGAGGATAGGGCCGAGATATTCTTCAATAAAGGACGCTAATGAACCACTTTGTTTCATCATCAGGATGACTTTGCCCACGTGAAGCTCATCGTAAAAAGGTTGTTCCAATACCCCGATGTCTTTCTGAATATCAATCGTATCCAGGGCGGTTTGATAGCTTAACTTGAGGAGAGAAGGATCACTGATTCTTTTGCCTATCCCCAAAAAAGGTGAGAAAAGCGCTGTCTCCTGCAGGTGATCTGTTTTTTGCAAGCGTTGGATAGCCCTCATCATTCGATCTTGAAAAGGGGATGCCCCTAGCTGATCAAGCAGGATGAATACGAACTGAGCGTTGGTAAAGTGAGGGACCAGATAGAAGCCTTCACCTTCGAAGATGGAGCGCGCTACCATTTGTTTTTGTAGAAGCTGCGCTTCATGATCGATCACGTCTTCCCGTACAGCTCTGCTTTCGAACACGCACACAACAGCTTGCTCAAGCTTCACATTGGGTTTCATGGCGAGCATGTAGTCCCGAATGATTTGCTGCGTATGCTTTCCGTTCAGCCAGTCCGTGACCCAAAGATCCTGCTTGTACCGTTTTTTCTCCTCCATGTAGGTTGTGCGCATCATTTCTTGTGCAATGGCCGTTGCAAACCGGTCTAACGCAAGAATTTGGAATTCGCTTAACTCCTGTTCACCGTACAAAAGAAGGTCAGCAAACATGCGTTCAAGAGCTAGAATAGGGCGATGGGCGAGCTTGCATTTGATATCAGGGAGTCGGAAGATTTCGCCAAAGATCCATTTTTCATAAAAGAGATCTGCATCGGTTTTCGGTAATTCAGGAATATACCGTGCTTCCTCTCCATAAGGAAAAAAGGCGACTTGAGCGTGTGTTGTTTCGTGTAATAGCTGTAAAAGAGGCTGTAACCCCTTCCCTGAGAGGAGCAATTGATTCAACTGCGTAGATAGGGCTTCCAGCTCGGACACCATGGAATAATGCTGATGGATGAAATAAGCATGCAAATCTTGGGTAATATCAATATACCGGACTTCTTCATGGAAAAAGATGAGTGGAAAATGTTCGCGCAGGGCAAGCTCTTTCAGACGTTCGAGGGGAAGCTTCGTATAAGTCCCCAGTTCAATACATAGTCCGGATGCACCGCTGTCGATGAGTTGTTGGAGGAAGGAGAGGCTTAATTCTTCGTTATCATGCCAGCCAATTCCGGTATTGAGGATGAGTTCATGGCCATTCAATAAATGTCCAACGTGTGGTACTTCCATGATGTGAACCCAGCGAACAGTGCGATTCAATGCTTCTTCACTTGCGATGGTTTCGGCTTTCTGAAACAGAGGGCGCTGCAAAATATCTTTCACGGTTAATTGCAAAAGTGTCTGAACCATATTCATCCACCGCCTATGTGTTAGTGAAGTTTACTTGAGAGCCGTAATGGTTTTTTTTCTATTATACAATGCGTTTAATGCGTTTTGGGGATTATTCTTGCAATTGGGAAAAACCGCGAGCGATTGCGGTTTTTTATGTTTGAAGGGGTAACCGTAGGTTACGTACTTCACCCCAAGAGATTTGCGCTATTGCTTGCGCGGTTACTCCTTGGGAACGCTGGGTGTTTTCAACCATATAAGTTCGCTTCTACTGGAATCCTTGTTGGACACAATCCATTGAAAACACCCATAATACACTAAATTCGCTCTTTTCATTGGATGAATTCCAAGAGAGCGGCCATATTCAGCGATATAGCATCACGAATAATTGGTTACATTGGATTTCATCCAAGAAGATTGCGCATTTAGCCTTCAAATCAATGTGTTGGTTGGATTTCATCCAATGTCCCCAACTCGATAGCACATTCTGCAGACCTATCACCAGGGAGTTCTGTCGCAGTTGAAAACGTGCGTTGTCGGTTGCAGTTCAATTTAGTATGATTGAATGTACGATTGGAAGAGGAGGACAATACTTAACGACATGAATGATTAATGTCATTAATAATTACTGGAGGACCTTACATAATGAAGGTAAACCCAAAAAAGAGTAATTCTATGGGGCAATACGCTGAGCTTCTAAGCCGATATTTGTTCCCGCAGAAAGGTACACTCGTTTTATTGACGCTGCTTTTATTCGCTTCTATAGGACTGCAGTTAGTCAACCCCCAAATCATCCGCTATTTTATCGATCAGGCGCAAGCTGGTAGCGCCATGCAGCCTTTGATTACTGCTGCTGTTTTCTTTATTGGATTTTCACTTGTGCAGCAGCTCGTCTCGGTCATCGCAACGTACTATAGCGAAAATGTCGGTTGGAAAACAACAAATAAATTACGCGTTGATTTGGCAGCACATTGCTTGTCTCTGGATATGTCTTTTCATAAATCGCATACGTCCGGCTCGCTGATTGAACGTGTGGACGGCGATGTGAATGCGCTTGCGAACTTCTTCTCCAGCATGATTATTCATCTATTCGGTAACCTGCTTCTGATGGCAGGCATTATTGTGCTATTATTCCGGGAGAATTGGATCATTGGCGCAGGGATGGCTTTTTTCGTTGTCTTTGCCGTTTTTATGATTCAGTGGATTCGTAAATTTGCGGTTCCTGTATGGGCGGGATGGCGGCAGGCGAATGCCGAGTTTTACGGTTTTATTGGCGAGCATTTGGAAGGAACGGAGGATATCCGCGCCAATGGGGCAGTAGGATTCGTGATGAATCGTTTTTATACGATGCTAAGAAAAATGCTGCCACTGCGAGTGAAAGCGTTTCTAGGTTTCTGTGCGATGTGGAATATGTCGATTTTCGTTTTCGCTTTGGGCAATGCCATGGCTTTTGGAATTAGCGCTTATCTGTGGTATAGCCACAACATCTCCCTCGGTACGGTGTACTTAATTTTCTTTTATACAGAGCTGCTAGCTAAGCCAATTGAGAAAATCCGTACGCAAATGGAGGATTTGCAGAAGGCGGATGCAAGTATTTCCCGGATTCGTGAACTGTTTGCTACGCAATCCGAAATTAAGGATGGGCCGGGAGCACTGCTGCCGAAAGGACCGCTTAGTGTTGAATTCCGCGATGTAACGTTCAGCTACGATGGAGATCAGCCTACGCTCAAAGGCGTAGAATTGAACTTGAAGCCAGGAGAAGTCTTAGGCTTACTTGGGAGGACGGGGAGCGGCAAGTCAACGATGGCTAGGCTTTTGCTGCGATTTTATGATCCGCAAAGCGGTATGATTGCGCTAGGCGGAACGGATATACGCCAATGCACGTTAGCGGAACTTCGCAAACATGTCGCATTGGTGACGCAAAATATTGAAATTATGCAGGGCACCATTCGTGATAATTTAACCTTTTACGATAGTTCCATCACAGATAAAGAAATTATCGATGTGCTCACGGAGCTTGGACTCGGCTCATGGTATGAGTCAATGCCTGAAGGACTGGATACGATGCTGGCCTCCGGAGGAGGCAGTTTATCGGCGGGAGAAGCGCAATTGTTGGCCTTCGCACGGGTGTTTTTAACGAAACCGGGACTTGTCATTATGGATGAAGCATCCTCGAGGTTAGACCCTCTGACCGAGCAACGCATTGAAAAAGCCGTATCCAAACTATTGACCGAACGATCCTGTATCATGATCGCGCACCGATTAGCTACCGTACAACGCGCCGATCACATCCTCATTTTGGATAATGGCCATGTGATGGAAACAGGGAGAAGAGAGCAGTTAGCCGCAGACCCTAATTCCCGATTCAGCCAATTACTTGCGACAGGGCTTGAGGAGGTGCTGGTATGACTACGTTCCACTATTTATGGCGGCTTATTATGTACCGTCCTGGGCGTTATTTTATTAATGCAATTGCTTGGACCATTATCTACTTGGCGCCGATTGTGCCAGGTTTGATTACGAAACAATTTTTCGACTCTTTGACAGGGAATTCCATGCTGGGCTATGGCGTCTGGGGCTTGATCGCACTGCTTATTGCTGCCGCTCTAGGACGTATATGCCTCATTATTATCGGGTTTATAACGGATGTTCATTTCCGGTTTCGGATGGGGATGCTGTTGAGACGAAATTTGCTTGAGCATGTTTTAAAACAGCCAGGGGCACAAGCGATTCCGGTATCTCCGGGGGAAGCGATTAGTCATTTCCGTGACGATGTAGATCAATCGGAAGAGGCGGTAAGCTGGTCTGTTGATGTATTTGGTTTGACCTGTTTTGCCATTGTGTCCGGTTATATTCTGATACGTATTGATACTCAAATGACGATGCTTGTGTTTCTGCCGATTGTGCTTGTTATTACGGCTGCGCAGCTGGCGACGGTTCGCCTGCAGAAATACCGCGCGGCCAGCAGGGAAGCCACTTCCAAAGTGACTGGGGAAATCAGCGAAATGTTCGGTAACGTACAAGCTATCCAAGTGGCGGGAGCCGAGGACCGCGTCATTGAGCGTTTCCGCAGATTTGGCGACAACCGCCGAAAAGCGATGCTCAAAGACCGTCTCATGACGGAGCTGCTGGATTCGGTCTTCTCCAATTCCGTGAATTTGGGTACAGGTCTCATTCTTCTGCTTGCCGGTACAAAAATGAGAGCTGGCACCTTTACCGTGGGGGACTTTGCGCTGTTCGTCTACTATTTGACCTTCGTGACGCAATTTATTACGAATGTGGGGAAATTCATTACGTATTTTAAACAGATGAGCGTGTCGCTGGAACGGTTAACGTTTCTATTGCAAGGAGCTTCTGCGAAGGTTCTGACGATGGTTAATTCGCTGCATTTGAAGCCGGGCAGAGCGGAGAAAAGCGAAGATAGAGGGAAGAGCGAGAATGCAGTGCGTGGGAGCAAGAGCGATGAGAAGCAGAGCGAGAATGCAATGCTAAAGAGCGGAGCTGCGCTGCAGCGGCTTGATGTGAATGGATTGAGCTATGCCTATGCCGATACCGGCAGGGGCATCTCGGACATTCACTTCAGCTTGCGAAGAGGATCGTTCACCGTGGTAACGGGAGCGATCGGCTCTGGCAAAACCACGCTGGTGCGTTCCCTCCTTGGGCTTCTGCCCAAAGGGAAAGGGACGATCGCGTGGAACGGAGTACCCGTCGAAGACCCGGGCACTTTCTTCACCCCGCCGCGGAGCGCCTACACCGCGCAAGTGCCGCGGTTGTACAGCGATACGCTGCGCAACAATATTTTGCTCGGGCAAGCGGAGCAAAGTGACAGCTTGCAGCAGGCGCTGCACGCGGCGGTGCTCGAGTACGACGTCGCGCAGCTGCCCGGCGGGCTGGACACCGTCATCGGCCCGCGCGGGGTGAAGCTCTCCGGCGGCCAGGCGCAGCGGACGGCTGCGGCGCGCATGCTCGTGCGCGACGCCGAGCTGTACGTCTTCGACGACCTGTCGAGCGCGCTCGACGTGGAGACGGAACAGAAGCTCTGGGAGCGGATGTTCCAGCGTCGAAGCGATGCGACCTGCCTGGTCGTCTCGCACCGCAAAACGGCGTTGACGCGCGCCGATCACATCATCGTGATGAAGGAGGGACGCATCGAAGCCGAGGGTACGTCGGAGGAGCTGCTGGAGCGCAGCGCGACGTTCCGAGAACTTTGGTACGGCGATGAGCGGCAATCAGAGTGATGATTTGAGAAGGGAGCCTTGGTGGCTCTCTTTTTTATTGATGTATGTTGGCGGAGTAACTGGAGTTCCTACCGTTAATTTTCGTGCGAACTAGGGTTTAGAAGAACTAACTGGAATTTCAGGAGTTATTTCAGTCGATTCGCCTTGTTTCTGTTGAAACTTGAGAAAATAGCTTGATCATTTCCATCTATTGCTTCACGAGCAATGGGTATGAGGATGAGTGAAGGAAGGGGTGTTTTGTTTCGAGTAGGTGATATGTAAGCGGTTTATCGCATAATTCTTTGTACATCGTACAGTATAGACGCGCGCTGAGGCCCAATACAGCCAAATGGTTGCACATTGTACAACATAGGATGCTTTTACAATCGCAAGCAACCTAGTTAGCATATTTTTTTACATACATTTAAAGGGAAATCCTAGTAGATAAACGAATATTTGATTTTGAGGGGAGGTTCAATCATGAGAATCAGATCAGAAGAAATGAAAGATCATCAAGCGGTCTATCAGCTGAATGTAGAAGCTTTTGGACATAGAGAAGACGAAGCTCAACTGGTTGAGCGAATCCGGGCTTCCCAGGGTTTTATACCGGAATTGTCTCTTGTGGCGGAAATGAATCATCAGATTGTTGGCCATATTTTGCTAAGTAAAGCCAATGTAGTGGATGAGGACAAAGAACACGAGGTCATCGCACTAGCCCCAATTGCAGTGAAACCAGACTTTCAAAAACAAGGCGTAGGCGCACAACTTATCCTAGAAGGCATCCGGAAAACGAGAGAATTAGGATACGGCGCTATATTCCTGATTGGTCACCCCAGCTATTATCCGAAATTCGGATTTGTACCCGCTAGGACATTTGGATTTGAGCTAAAGCAGTTTCAAGTGCCAGATGAAGTCTTTATGGTCTGTGAGATCATAGAGGGTTATCTAAAGGATTGGAGCGGAGAGCTTCGATATCCAGATTCTTTTTTTAGCTAGAAAGGTGTGAGGGCTCCAGTGTTAAAAGCCATTATTTTTGATCTGGACGGAACGCTGCTGGATCGAGATACATCTTTGAAAGCTTTTGTTGAAAATCAGCACCAACGGATGGTTGAGCTTCAGCACATTGATAAATCCGCGTATGTAAAAAGGTTCGTAGACCTGGATCAGAGAGGTTACGTATGGAAAGATAAAGTGTATCAGCAGCTCATACACGAATTCGAAATTGCTTTGCAGTGGGAGGTCCTGCTAGAGGATTACATGCATCACTTCAGCCTGCACTGTGTTGGGTTTCCGAATCTTCATGAGCTTTTGACCTACTTGAAAAAAAGTGGCTTTAAGCTTGGCTTGATTACCAATGGTTATGGAACTTTCCAGATGAAAAATATAGAAGCGTTAAGGATTTTGACTTATTTTGATACGATATTGGTATCCGAAATAGAAGGGCTGCGCAAGCCGGATCCTGAGATTTTTCATAGAGCGTTAGCTAGATTGGGAGCACAGCCTGGTGAAGCAGCTTATGTCGGTGATCATCCCGAAAATGATGTTTGGGCTAGCCGAAGGGTGGGCATGAGAGGAATATGGAAGGAAGACGACCAATTCGCAGGTGATTTTGAGCGAGAGTATACGATCAGGGATTTGATAGAGCTGAAGGAATATTTGGAGCAGTTGCAAACTGGATTGAAATAGCGAAGGGGGAAAGCTAATGAATTCAGAGAATATGGTAGGACTTACGGCAGCTGCAGGCTTTCAGATTGGTGTCAGAAGGACGCTTACTTTAAGCCAAGAGAAGGCATGGGAACTATTGACTTCGCCGCAAGGCCGCAAGCTTTGGTTAGGAGAGACTCCGACGATCCTTTTCGAAAAAGGGCACACATTTTGCACAAAAGAAGGGATTAACGGGGTTCTTCGTGTGGTCAAACCTAATGAACAGCTACGTCTCTCTTGGCAGCCTGCGAGCTGGGAGGAAGCATCAACGCTGCAAATTCGGCTGCTGCCCGCCGCTTCTCCCGGCAGAACGACGATCAGTTTTCACCAAGAAAAACTCGACAGCATGCAGCACAGAGAGGAAATGAAGGTGCGTTGGGAGGCCGTCCTGAACCGGCTGATGGAGTTAAAGATCAAATGACGATGACGAATACACTCATTTTGGTATTCATATTAACGATGATCATTCATACCGCTGAAACGTTATCCTATTCCATACGTTTTGCCGGGGTGAAGGTGAACAAGCTGGCTGTAGCGCTTTCGCTGGTTGGTATCGTCGTGCTCGTTTCCCGAACGGCTAATTTAATTCAAGCGCCTATGACGGCTAATTTCGTCGACTATGCCAAGGCTGTGCCCACTTTCGATTTAGAAAGATATTTGCGAATTTCTTTGTTCGCATCGTCCATCGGCACGCTGATCGCGATAGCCTTATTTCCTTCTTTTATTAACCTTAGTGTACGGGTTATTGCTCGTTTGGAAGTAGCAGGATCTATCCCGAAGCTCATTTCAAGCGTGAAGATAGAACAGTTGAAGAATACTAAAAATTATTTGAAAAAACCAAAGTTCAAGCTTAGCCAGTTCCGGTATTTAGGCGTATCCAAAAGATTTTTAGTCATCAATATCCTGGTAACCGCCTTCTATTCTGTAGGGGTGCTGTCCTCTTTGTATGCGGCGCATTTATTACCTCAGTATGCAACGACGGCCTCCCAGGCATCGGGTCTCATCAACGGGATCGCCACGATCCTTCTTACCATCTTCATCGATCCACAGTTAGGGCTCATTACCGATAAAGCGCTGCAGGACGAGTCACAACGCAGTCAGCTGGGCAAAATTTATGCACTGCTCATGACATCCCGTTTTCTAGGCACTTTGTTGGCGCAAGTATTTCTTATCCCTTCGGCTTATTTTATCGGTTGGATCGTGAAATGGATTTTCTAATTCTTGCAATTCCTTTCTTTCAGGAGAGCAGCTTGTTATAATAGCTATTATCATAGTAGCGCAGCTAGAAACGGAGCCATGGCATGAAGAAGTTTAAAAAGTTTTATATTGAGATTACAAGTGTATGCAACCTGGCTTGTACGTTTTGTCCGCAAACGAAGCGGCAGGCTAATTTCATTAAGATAGATACGTTTACGAACATTCTTGATCAAATCAAGCCGCATACGGATCACATTTATCTGCATGTCAAAGGAGAGCCTTTGCTGCATCCCAAGATTGACGAATTGCTGGATTTGAGCCATGAGAAAGGCTTTAAAGTCAATATTACGACCAACGGAACGTTGATTAATAAAAACAGGCATAAGCTGCTGGACAAACCGGCCCTTCGCCAAATGAATTTCTCTTTGCACAGTTTTGACGGCCACGAAGGCTCGGAGGATAAAGAAGGCTATGTGATGAGCATCTTGCGTTTTGCCAAGGAAATTGTTGCAAAGTCTAATGTCATTATCTCTTTCCGGTTGTGGAACTTAACGATGGATAATCAAACGAATCAGGAGCGGCAGCGGAATCGTGAAGTCTTGGAAATGCTGGAGAGAGAGTTTGAGCTGGATTACAAAATTGACGAGGAATTTGTACGTGGAAGCGGTGTAAAACTCGCAGAACGCGTGTATTTGAACCAAGATCATGAGTTCCAATGGCCGGATCTGAAAGCACAAGAGATTGAAGGCCCTGGTTTCTGTCACGCGCTGCGAAATCAAGCAGGCATCTTGGTTGACGGTACGGTAATTCCTTGCTGTCTCGATGGGGAAGGCGTTATCAATTTGGGAAATATCAACCATACGCCGTTTTCTGAGATTGTTGAAGGGGAGCGGGCGAACCGTTTGTTCGAAGGTTTTTCCAGACGGGAAGTCGTAGAAGAGTTATGCCGCAAATGCGGATATCGGGAACGTTTCAGTATGTAAAATAAAGATGATCACAGATGGGAAGCTTCTTCATCTCCACGGTTAAAGCGGAGGGAATGAGGCTTTTTCTATCTTTCTTTGCTTTTGTAGCTAGTTAGTGAGATAATACAAGTTTGATTAGATTTCTTTTTTTGGGGGCTTATAACGTGGGACGGTATCCATTCGATTATGATCATTCACAGCCATTCATGCAGCAGGTTTCTGACTGGATTGCTGATTTATTTTATGAAGTTTTACCCGAATCAGGCTTTGAAGTGCGCGATGAGCAGATCTACATGGCGTTTCAGCTGGAGCGGGCTTTTGCGGAGAAACAGACTATTTTTGCAGAAGCCGGTGTAGGAACAGGGAAAACGCTTGTCTACTTGTTATATGCGATTTGTTATTCGAGACTCGCGAACAAACCGGCTATCATCGCGTGTGCGGACGAATCCTTAATTGAGCAATTGGTCAAGCCTGGCGGCGATATTGATAAATTAATGCGGCACTTGAATCTCGTGATTGATGCGCGGCTTGCCAAATCCCCTGATCAGTATCTGTGTCTTCAGAAGCTGGATGAAGCCCGATTTGGACACGAAGATATAAGTTTATACCGTGATCTGCATGCTGGTTTACCTGACTTTGTCCACACACGCGAGGCTCTGCAATCCTTTTATGCATATGGAGATCGGAAAGACTACCCGAATCTGAACGATGAGCAGTGGGAACGCGTGAGTTGGGATGCTTATCAGGATTGTTTCGTCTGCGATAAACGGCACCGCTGCGGTCAAACCTTATCCCGAGAATCGTACCGGAAATCCGCTGATCTCATTATTTGTTCCCATGACTTTTATATGGAGCATGTTTGGACGTATGAGGGGCGGAAGCGGGAAGGCCAGTTGCCGTTATTGCCGGAGCATTGTGCGGTTGTTTTCGATGAAGGACATTTGATGGAGTCGGCTGCGCAAAAAGCTTTGACATACAAGCTGAAGCATACGGTTTTTGAAGAACTAGTGGTCCGATTGTTAAAAGGGGAAGTGCGCGAGACCTTAGCCGTCTGTATTGACCAGGCGATTGAGCAAAGCGAATATATGTTCGAAGTGCTGGAAAGCTGCTGCCGACCGATCCCGGGCTCGGACCGTAAACAGATTGTGATGAATGATCAATTGCTTCGCGAGATTCACCGATTGTGTGATATTTTATCACAGATTGAAGAGGAGCTTGTCTTCGAGAGCGAGATGTTCACTTTGAATGATTATCAGCTCAAAATTGTCGAAGAGCATTTGGAAATGATGCAGAAGGCGCTGGCGTTATTCCGTCATGATCAAGCTTTCATCTGTTGGGCAACGGAAAGTATTACGGGGTTAAGCTTAGTGGTCATGCCAAGAACGGTGAAAGAAGTGCTTAGAGAGCAAGTATTTTCAGCTAAAATGCCAATCGTGTTCTCCTCGGCTACGTTATCCGTAGAAGG
The DNA here is from genome assembly GCF_004000765.1 of Paenibacillus chondroitinus NBRC 15376. Classification (GTDB taxonomy): domain Bacteria; phylum Bacillota; class Bacilli; order Paenibacillales; family NBRC-103111; genus Paenibacillus_E; species Paenibacillus_E chondroitinus. The sequence goes on from NZ_BILW01000060.1 coordinate 24,348, forward strand.
AACGTTTGATTATGTGGCGGATAGCTTGGGATTGGACAAGTATTTATCGTTCTCCGTGGACTCGCCGTATGATTATGCAGGACATATGGAAGTGCTCGCACCCAAATGGACTTCTGGCGGCACTTTCCAGGAGAAAATGGAGGCAGCCGTCGAGCTGCTGCAAAGGACGGAAGGGCGGGCGCTGATTCTATTCCCGACCCACGAAGAGCTGCGGCTGTTTAAGCAAGAGATTTCGAAGCGGAGCGAATGTGAGAAGCTGCGTTTTCTATTTGAAGGCGATCAAGAAATCAGTCATCTGATCGCGTCTTTCCAAGGCGACGAGCATAGCGTGCTTGCTGCGGTAAGTTTATGGGAAGGACTTGATGTGCCAGGTCCGTCACTGTCGAATGTGATGATTTGGGCGCTTCCATTCCCACCGCAAGACCCTGTGTTTATGGCCAAACGGGAAGCAGCCGCGAATGCTTATGAGGAAGTGGACATTCCCTACATGTTGTTAAGACTGAGACAGGGGATCGGCCGCTTGATCCGTACGCGGGAAGATAGCGGGATTATCGCTATCTTTAGCGAGGAAATGCACACGAATGAAACGCTTCGTGAGCATATGGAACGTGTGCTGCCTGCTGGAGTAGCATTGAAATATAGTCTATAGGTTTACGTGAACCAAATGTCGCGAAATCGCACCCACCCGAGGGAATCGAACGAAATGCCGCGAATCGACGGGTGGTAAGCGGTTTTGAGATGTTTCCGATATAGAAAAAGCAAGCTGTAACGCTGCTTGAGCTGTAATTCTAACTGCTCGAGCAGCGTTTTTCTGCGTATCGGGTCGATTTCATCGCGCAGCAGCTGCAAACTGTCATCAAGCAAGCGCTGCACCTCAGGCGCCGCATGCTGCTGCATGCTTTTGTACATATCGTAAAGCCGCAGTTCGCGGTGCTCGTCTATCATAATGGCGAAAAGAACAAGATCAGCCGACATGCGCAGTTCGCCATTGAATTGCTCGGCAGGAATGAGCATAATTTGGAGCTTGATGCCGGATAAAGCGTACATGTTCTTCAAAAGAAGCGCATCCTGCTCGTATTGCGGAATCGTAGCAAGCGTCAGCGTCTCCCCTTGATAACCGGCAGAGTGAAGCAGCTGCTCAAAGGTTGTTGGTAGCGGTGGAGAAGGGAAGTGAGCAGGGGCTTCTTCTTGTTCCTCTGTCGCTGACTTCGGGAAGAAAGAGTTTGCTTCTTCGATGACATCCCCGGAGAGCTGCTCTAATAAATAAGCTCGATCTAATGCCAGACTGAGAGCTTGGCGAATCCGTGGATTTCGTAGGGGACCTTCCTTTTTCTCATTCACGGTCATGAATTTGGTTGTCATGCCCGATTGCCGCACCTGCTGCCAGCGCTGAGCGTCCATGTCCGAAATTCGCACATTGTGCATGACTTGGAAAGGCTGCTTCTGATTAGAGTCCGACAGATGTTCATGCTCAGGCAGCGTCCACACTTCGACACGATCCAAGAAGCCCCGGCCTTGAAAATAGGCAGGAAATGCCTCCAAAATCCAAATGCCGTGCTCATGTCCCGCCAAGCGAAAAGGACCTGTCCCGACAGGGTTCGTGCCCATCCAGCCGCCGGCTGCCTCACACACGTCTTCAGGAACAATCGCAGCCCGATTCGTGCTCAAGAAGCCCAGAAACAATTCGTTACGTTCTACCAATCGGATAACAACGGTCGTCTCATTCGGGCAGACAATCTCCTTGATTCCCGCATAGGCCCAACTGTACAACCCGCGTGGCGCTAGGCGCTGAAGCCTTTCAAGCGAATATTTCACGTCGCTGGCGGACATTTCGCGCCCATGGTGAAAGCGTACGCCTTTTCGGAGGTAAAACGTCCAAACGGTTCTTGTTTCATCAACCTCCCATGCATGCGCCAGATGAGGCACGATGTGCTCACCTTTCGAATCCATCCGGACGAGACCATCAAAGAGCTGATTCACTAGATGAGATTCCCCGGCGTAATGGATGGCAGCGGGATCTAGCGCATGGATCGTTTGAGTCAGAGGAAAGCGCAGCACATCTGATCGGCGATCACCCTGAAGCTCGGAACGAAACCCGAATTGACCAGACAACCAATCTTGAAACTGCTCTCGTAAGTGAGAGGAATGTTCGGTCGATTGCAGCAGCTCAAGTGCAGATTGCAAGTCTTGCTTAGCCACGAGCTGTTTCGCTTCTTCCAAAAGCAATTGTTCTTTGCGCATATGAAAAATGAGGGTCGAGCGATTGCCGCGGCCCTTTTTGGGCTGCCAGGTGAGCCACTGTTCCTGCTGCATTCGCTTGAGGAGAAGCACCATATTGCGATGTGTGCAATCCAATTGTGCAGCAAGCTCTTCGAGCGTTGTCTCCAGCGGAGACTCTTCTTGAAGCTGTGGAAAGGCATGTCGAAGTGTCAAATAATGCTTGCGGATTTTCATGAAGTGCCTCCGTCATAAAATATGAAATTAATGAAAATAAACTTACACTTTTTGTTCTTGTTTTAAAGGTTACAATAAAAGGCAGGAATTATCAATTCCTTGCAATTCTATTTCGTTGTGACTAAAGGAGAGAAAGTTCAATGAGAGATCCAGCTCCATGGCAAAGAAAATATAGCTACATGTTAGCGTACGCTTGTTTATTCGGACTGCTGGTACAATATTTATTTATTGGCCGCCCGGCGGGCATTTCTGTTTTTCTAAGCGTTGCCGGCTTCTATGGACTTTATTTTTATTCGATAAAAGGCCGATTAGGCGGATTTGAGCCATGGAAAGGGCAGAGTACAGCAGGGTGGTTGTTGATGGTGCCGGTTGGCTTGTTGGCGTTGACCTATGGCTTGTTCGCAAACAACTTTTTTCACCTGCTAAATATGATCGCCCTGCCGCTTTGTATCGTGATGCAAACGGTCGTGTTGTCAAGGAATAGCAAACATGCGTGGTACCATGCCACATTCCTGCAAGACATGGTTAGGCATGTCATCAGCAGCCCGATAACGTATCTTCCTGTCCCTTTCGGGATGTTGAAAGCTTGGCTGCCAGGCGGAGGGAACCGTAAAGATTCGACTTGGGGAAAAGTCGTAAAAGTTTTGGCGGGTCTGCTGCTGGCAGCACCAATCCTGTTTATCGTTATCGGGTTGTTAGCTTCAGCTGACCAGATTTTCTTTTCCTGGATCGCGGAGATTCCAACATGGTTCAGTGGCGTGTCCATAGGGGAAAGTGTAGGACGAATCATTCTTGCGGTTGTGATTACCCTTTACACTTTTTGTTACATGTGGGGACTGCTTTTCCCGAAAGTTATCGAAGCATCGCACCCATTCGACAGCCAGAAAGATGAAACAGCTGCCGCTACAGAAGTCGTATTCCGGAGCAAAGCGCAGCTTGACCCAATCACAGCAGGAACGCTGCTTATATGTGTGAATGTTGTTTATGTGCTATTTGCGATTATCCAGTTTTCCTATTTATTCGGGGCTGCAGATGGCCTGCTGCCATCCGGCGTGGCGTATGCGGAATATGCGCGCAGAGGTTTCGCCGAGCTGGTTGTTGTCGCACTGATTAATGTATCGCTGCTATTTCCTGGTTTACATTGGATACGCTCAAGCAGTCCATTAGGAGAAAAAATCCGAAAAGTGCTGCTTACTCTGCTGGTAACCTGCACGATTGTCATGCTAATCTCCGCTTATGGAAGGCTTTCGCTCTATGAAGAAGCTTATGGCTTTACACAAACGAGACTGCTTGTGCATGGATTTATGATCTTCCTTAGCATATTGTTTGTCCTTGCTTTTTTCCGGATTTGGATAGAAAAGATGTCGATGTCCAGAGCCTACATAACAACGGCCATACTTGCTTATTTGGTGATGAACTACATGAATCTCGACCACCGGATTGCCATTAACAACATGGAGCGTTACGAAAAAACGGGTGTCATCGATCTTGAATATTTGGGAAGACTTTCTACCGACGTGGTTCCCGCTTTGAAGGAACTGAAGGTTAAGCATCCCGAGTTAAGTTCTGTTCAACAAACCATAGATCGTGTGATGAGTGATCAAAAGGACAAAACTTGGCCATCCTGGAATCTATCCAGCTATCGTGCGAATAGGTAGGAAATTCGGTTGTTATTAGCGAATATAGACGGGAAATAAACACGGCAGGAGGTTGCCTGTGGGGGACCATAATGAATTGCCCGATCTTATACGCCGCGTCAAAGAGGGAGATCCGATTGCTTTTGAGCTGCTGCTCAGCGCGTATCGTTCAGCCGCCTTATCCTGGGCGCAAGCCATTGTTCGCGATGCTTTCC
>NZ_BILW01000061.1 GCF_004000765.1 Paenibacillus chondroitinus NBRC 15376
AGCTGTTTCGGTTAGGGACAATCTTCCAATCATAATAGACTCCATATTTGACGTTGAGGAGTAGGTAGGTATTTTAAGCTAACTGGGAACGATAGTTCAAATATGGAGCAGAATGCCGCGGGCCGGCAGCTGCTTCTTTTTTTGTTGAACGGGCAGTAGAGCGTGGTTTATACTCCAGCGGTTAGGCAGTTAAGAGTTATCCTCGATTCGCCCAGCAATCAAAGTATCAAATTAAAGTATGGAATTGCATAAATCATGAGGTATTTCAGGCAATCTCAACAAACGTTAAATATATGATTATGCTCTGAATTCGTAGAGTGTACTTGTGACTTTAAACATTACCCACTCATGAATATTACTAATAAAATTAATAATTATTATCAATTAGAAGTATCTCTACTGTAGGGATATGCTAATATATGTGACAAAAATAATTAATTTTAATAAAGGAGATAAAGCAAAATCAAATTTTCATCTTATGATCTTGAATTTCAAGGCAAGCGGGCATTATTTTGCTTGAAAATTATTCGACTTTAAGAAACAAATGCAATTTCCATTAATTTTATTAATAACCAGATATTCGCTGCTAAGAGAAGCATATTTACAATTGTTTTTAAGAAGAATACATCGCACTTCATGTGCTTAGAAAGAGGCTAAATTATGTCAAACATGGTTACTAATCATCCACATCCACTTACGCTAGGTATGCACGTGATCGAGATCGATGGCGTTAAACAAGTATATCATGTAGCTGGAACTGGCAACGGTCCCGTTTGTATCGTTCATTCAGGTGGTCCTGGAATGAATTGGAAATCAACGGAAATGCCATTACTAGAACAAACCATGACTATGGTGTACCTAGAACCCGTAGGTACTGGGAATTCGGGCTTTTTGCCCGATACAGACTACAGCATGCCACGCTATGCCTATTTTGCCCACAAAGTCGTAGAACATCTAGGTACTGGGTTGCGCCCTTACTTCATTGGCCAATCTCATGGAGGGTTTGTTGGGTTACAATATGCGCTTGACTATCCAGATGAGCTTGGTGGGTTAATCCTCTTTAGTACGGCACCATTAATGAATTCGGAACTCTTCGAGGAGATGCTGCGGGGCTTAGAAAAATTTGTAGAGCGCTATCCAGATAAACCTGAAGCTGCGGATACCATACCGGCTTTCAAAGCATTCATGGATGGAAGTATCAAAGACAAGGAAACCTACATGGCAACCTTAGATCTCCTATTACCTGCTTATTTCGGAAATTATTGGAATCTTCCTCCGGGATTAGAAGAATGGAAAGCCACAGTTGATTTTACGATGACTGAAAGAGCGGATTCTCCTTTCGATGTTCGTGATGTATTAGATACAATCCTTACGCGAACACTTATTTTGGTTGGTGAGTATGATTTCTGCACCGGGCCGCGTTGGGCTAAGGAAATGGCAGAGAAAATTCCTAGTTCTCAAATTCATACTTTCGAAAAAGGCGGACATATGAGCCATTTCGAGCATGCACAGGAATTTATGAACGTTGTGAATGACTTTGTCTTTCTGGAAATAAAAAAATAACTCATATATAGAAACCAAACGATCATTGGATCGTTTGGTTTCTATTCACGAGATAAAATAAAGAGAGCGGAACTAATGCCTCACGATTCAAACGCTATACGATCAAATTTGTTGTCAACTTTTGAATATTTTTGCACGAATCATCCGCTTACTAGTTTTAGACGCACGACAACCAGCGTTCTAATGGCATCTGATGTGCCTTTTCCCTTGTTCAATATTGTTTTCGTCTATCATCAATCCCCTCACTCGAGCGTTGCTGCGGATATTAGGACATGATCATGGTGAAACCAGGGATGCCTTATTTAGATGTCATACAGCGGGTGAAATCGGAATTTAAAGTTCCCACTTTTGCTTACCAGGTTAGTGGAGAATATTCAATGTTGATGGCAGCTATTCAGAATGGTTGGCTTGAAGCCAATCTTGTAATTGAAGAATCATTACTGGCGTTCAAACGCGCCGGATGTGATGGCATTTTGACTTATTTTGCTGTAGATATGGCGCGGCGACTGAGAGATGGAGAATCTCTGCATTGATATACACATGTAGATCAAAATTAGGTTAATTATTACGAATACGGCTTTACCAAATAAGGAGTCGCCGCTCACCTCTTCTGACGAAAGATGGGTGGCGATTCCTTATGTACGGTGACGGTACGAACCGGCTGACGGGCAAAAGCTGATCCAGACATGGAGTGCAGTCTGAACCTCAACCAGAGTAAAAACAACAAAACAATTTATATTATTGAAAGTGACACAGACTTGAAAAAATTTGTGCAAAAAATCACCCAAACTCAATTGAACTAACGGGACACATTTGTTTCAAAGGAGGAATTAAAATTGGTCACGGATGTGATAGAGAGGTTTCTTAAGGATGAGATATCTAGCCAGGAGTTATACGAAGATATTATTAAATTCATTACATTAACTTAGAAGAATTGATTATTGTTTTTCAGGAGCGGTCGTCCTTAAGTGAAAACAAATAATGAATTTCTAAATTATTGAATGCATGGTAAAGGAATTAATTTTTGTTTTTAGTGAACCAGGAATGATGACTTTAGCGGTTTTTTATGTTAAGGTTGCGAACCTTAAGTATAAGAATCTGAATATTAAGCAAACATTAGTTTTTCAATACTGAATCAAACAATTTATTAATTATATTATGAAAACAGGAGATAATTTAAATTAGTGGCATCAGCGCAGTTATAAATGAAATCGTATAGAAACATTAGCTTATTGAGTAAATTTTATGAATCATGTTTAGATTTAGAATTAAGGAGATGTTAAATGCTGGACACTAAAAAACCATGGAGTTTGTCGGAGTTCAAATTATTTGAATCTCTCCCAAAGGAAGATTTAGAGCAAGTTGATCAAATGGCACCAAGTACAAATATTATTCCTATTCCTAAGGGGACTTTAATACAAACACCAGAAGTTAATAGTAATGGTTTGTCTATTGTTATTGAAGGAAAACTTCGATTGTATAAAACAAACGCTGATGGGAAGCAGTATACCGTAGGTATTTTAGGGCCAGGTAATATGTATGGAGAAAGTACTTCATTCTCATTTGGAACCAATGGAAATTATATCGAAACTATGGAGGATACAATTATTTGCTCCGTTATTCAAGAAAAATTCGACCAATTTTTGAGTTTGCGGCCAGAACTTGCTTTAAAACTTTTAGAGGAATTAAGCAATCGATTACGTGACAGGGACGAAGTATTAGAACGACTGGCATTAAGTGATCTTCGTGGTAAAGTCCTTTTTTTTCTCACTAAACTTTCTAAAAAATTCGGCGTAGAAGAAAACGGGTATCAAAGAATAGAGATGTCTCTGACTCATCAGGAATTGGCAAACATGATTGGTGCTACTAGAGAATCAGTGTCGCTTATTTTACAAGAACTTTCTAATGAAGGTATTATTATTACTAGTAGAAAATCTATCATGGTTCAGCTAGAGATGGCAAAAGAACGATTAGAAATTACATGAATTTTTCAAAATAAAGCCACCTCCAAAGTCATTCAAAATGAGTGAATTTCTTCTCTGAAGGTGGTTTGATTTAACTTTATTGGTTTTTCTCAACTGCCCCAATCTAGACTTTTGTTAGCCCCGATTTCTTCACTTTCCCGATAAACAATGCTAAAGGCAAGGCAAGGCAAGGCAAGGCAAGGCAAGGCAAGGCAAGGCAAGGCAAGGCAAGGATACTTATTATTGCAGTGATTAAAAATACATCATTAATACTCATTGTGAAAGCCATTTGACCGATATGAATCTTGTTAGTATCTCCGAAACTCATCAACTCAGTTCCATGTCTTAGTGACCGTGTAGCAAGTAAAGAAGTAAAGATGGCAATTGCAAAGGAACCCGCGTCCAATTCATAATAGAGGCAGCATGTCCAGAAAGCTCTTTTGGAATTAGCTCCATAGCCGAATTACTTGCTGGAATCATGATAAGAGCAACACCTATATTACGGAGAGTCAACATTAAGACAATGTACGTATGTGATACATTGATACTAAACCAGCTAAGCGTTAAAGTACCTAAAGCTAAGAAAATAACTCCTACTGATATGAGCCAGCGTGGGCCTACTCTTCCATATAATTTACCGGCAAGAGGCATTACTAAAGCCATAACAAATGAAGATGGAAGAAGAAGCAAGCCTGTATCCATGGCAGTAACTCCTTGCACTTATTGCAGAAATACTGGCGCCAGAAGTGTACCAGCATACAGACTGATTGTTAGTATGTTCGTAATAATTAAACTAAGCGTGTAACGTCCATTGCGGAACACGCGAATATTAAGCAACGGGGTTTTCGTTGAAAGCTCTCGTAAGATGAACAATATTAAGGAAATACTCCCAAAAATGAAAAGACTGACGACTTTGCTTGATCCCCATCCCCAACTATGACCCTGACCAAATGCCAGCAATAATGAGGCACTTCCTATAATAACCATTATGAACCCAAGCAAGTCAAAATTTTTCGGAACATTCAATCGGTAATAAGGTATATATTTCGCAACTAAAATTATAGCAATTAAACCTACAGGGATATTCATGATGAATAACCATTGCCATGCGAAACTCTGAAGCAACCACCCACTAAGAGTTGGACCAAAAGCTGGTGCAAGCGAAGCAGCAAGTCCCCAAAGCGAAATAGCAAAAGCTTGCTTTTCTTTTGGAACGATTTGATAAACGATGGTCATCGTGAGTGAATTGATATCCCAAGAGATAGCACATAGACCAGATGCTGCTGTAAAACCAATTAGAGAATAAAGAAATAATTTCAAATTGTGGAAGCCTAAATGACATCAAAATGGTATGTTATTTTAATCGATCTTAGATATCTCTTGTTCTGCTCGCGGCTATAATATAGTAATTCTTTTTTTATTAAACATTCAGTATGCTAAATTACAAATCTGTTAAATAAAAATAACTTTATCAAAAATACGTATTAGTGGCGTCTGAATCACAGGATGTTACTAATGACATCAAAGTAAAGTTTGTTTCGAGAAAACAATATAAATTAATAGAAAAATAATAAGCTTACATTGTAATAGTAGAAATTACTCGTTCATTACAAACGACAGAATTCCCAAGGAACAATGTAGGACTTCGGGATACACATTACATGTAAGGATTGGTACATAATGAAATGTTCAAAAATTAAATGTTTTTGGCTTGCCATCATATGCTTTGTAGAGAATTAGCAAGGTTTCAAGAGGGCTTGTAGCTAGTTTCGAACAAGATAGCATCGAACTTCCTGTAAGATAGATTACAGAATAAATCGAATGGTTAGCCCTATACTAGGTGAGCAGATAAGGAGAGGAAGACGGGGTGCTAATATTTTATGCGACCTCATCTCGATTACTTCCAAACATTTTTAAATAGCTGATGTTGCTGCAAAGATTGAAAGAAAACAATATAAAGTAGGAGGCAATTATATATGTCAAAAGTTTTGGATGTCATGGGACCACAGATTCAACTTGTAACAGACTTAGCGGTAAATAAGGATTATTCACTAATGAAAGCTGAGGTTCCGCCTGGTGTTGTTGTACCTGTTCACAGTCATGATGATCGTGAAACCTTTGTAGTCCTTACGGGGGAATTAGAGGCATTTACGGAAGATAGTTGGAAAACCGTTAGAGCTGGCGATACGGTTGATATTCCTGGAGATGTAAAACATGCATGGAGAAATTCTTCTAAGGAAACAGTAAAATTGCTAGTCGTATCGACAGTGAAAATGGGTGAGTTTTTTAATGAAATTGGTCGTCCGGTAGACACTGTGCCAGCGGGTCCTCCTTCACTAGAAGTTTTGCAACATTTTGTTGAAGTTGCGATAACATATGGCTATTGGCTTGGATCACCTGATGATAATGCTTCGATTGGTATAAAGTTAGGTTAATACTGAAGAAATGGAACTGTTATGAGAATTGCAAATAAAAGAAATCCGCACCCAAAAAGCGGGTTTCTTTTTTTATGGAGACTGAAGTAACCAGAAAAATTTGTCCCCAAATAAGTTAGTTAGTTAACTGAAAGTAGGGTTGAGTACATTCATTTCTAGAAACAAAGATATTAGCGATGTTGAATCCCATTTTGTGAACATAGAGAAATTGTTCCAACAGCTGTTAAGTAATCTATCTTACTGAATGATTACTTAGAAAAAGTTATTATATAAATATTCTATAGAGCTAATAATTAAAATTTACTTTGAGTTGCCTAGAAACATTTAAAACAGATTTTGTAGGAGGTGCAGAAGATTATGAAAGAAGCTGTTAAACAAGGTCTATTTGGATGCATAATGGGTGCAATTATGAGCTTTCTTATGAACTTTTTTGTTTTGCCTTTACCATCAACTGTGTTTGGAAATGCAATGGGAAATGCAATGAGTGGTGTATTAAGCGGTTTTATGGGAGGCTTTATGGGACTGCTTATATATCTCCGAGCTAAAAATAAAAAATAAAGATTAGATAAGAACTTAAAAAAAGATGTAAACATGATTTTAAAAAAAGCGGGTGCCCTTGCCATTTTTATGGCTTTTAGGACACCCGTTTTTACGTTTAAGTGCAATCTCGATAAATTATTTAATAATCAAATAAGATGGTGAGAGAATAATACAACGAAAAACAATATGAGACTTTCAATATTTTAGTTGTGTTTGCTTGAGGCGATATGCAAGACAAGAAGTATCGTCAAGCGATTACTGCAGCTGGAAGTGGCTGCATCGCAGCCCTTGATTGTGAGAAGTTCCTCGAAGGCTCAAATATTCCATGATTGGAGTAAAGCGCTTCTGTAAAAGTATTTCATAAGCTGTTGTTTATGTGTGATTGTGATGAATTTATCCAATCCGAGGAGGTTAGAATAATGGATGTTATTTCATTAACAAAAGACAGTTTTCGCGGACAGATTGAAGATGGGGTTACACTTGTTGATTTCTATGCAACTTGGTGCAATCCTTGGGAGTAAAGCGTTTCTAAAAAAAAAAAATAAATGAGTACACAGCAGTAGGAGATACTTGTTAAATCTATTTGAAGGAGTAAGCCATGGAAATTAACCAACAAACAACTGCGATTGTTGTCACTGACCCTCAAAATGCATTCTTAAGTCCTTCTGGTTCGGGCTATGAATTAACGAAAGATGTTATTAAGGAAGTCAATATGATTGAAAATTTGGAACTAATATTTAAGACAGCAAAGCAACAAAATTATCAAGTATTTATTTCACCACATTATTATTATCCTCATGACCATAAGTGGGAGATATTGAGTGTCGGTGAAAAAATGATGCACGATCTAAAATTGTTTGACGTAACTAGCCCACAAACTGAAGTGCCACAATCATCTCAAGCAGATTTTTATGAACTCTATAAACCTTATATTGAAGATGGGAAGACAATTATTACAAGTCCACATAAAATCTTTGGACCAGAATCAACGGATCTTGTTTTACAATTACGTAAAAGAGGGTTTAGTAAAGTCCTTCTCGCTGGAATGAACTCTAATATTTGTGTCGATTCTCATATGCGAGAACTTGTTGAACAAGGGTTTGAAGTTGCTGTCATTCATGATGCAACGGCTGCTCCAGGCATGGATGCTTATAATGCTGGAAAGCTAAACTTTGGGTTACTTAGTAGTGGCTCATGGACAGCCAAAGAAGCAGTTGAGAAAATGAGTGCCAAGTAGACAATAAATAAAAGGCTGTTGGCAATCCAATAGCCTTTTTCTTGGGAATTGTTTCAATACTCACAGTTAATATAGTAATGTTTATTGTCTATACAATCGACCAAAAAAACGTTTTATCAATTCGGAAATCTCTCTACTTTGTTCCTCAAGAATAAAGTGTCCACCGCATAAATAATAAGTTTCAAGGGTTTTTAATTCCTTGCTAAATGCATGTGCGCCTTGCAAGGTAAAAATAAAATCATATTTCCCCCATGTTATTAGTGTCGGTGGTTGATAGATTCGAAGGTATTGTTGCCAAATTGGGTATTGTTTTACATTGTTTCTATAATCGTAGCCGAGCTCCAACTGAATTTGGCTGTTGCCAGGACGGTCCAGAAAAAATTGGTCCATAGAATATCCGTCAGGGCTAATCATATAAGGTTGACAAACTCCTGTTAAATACTGTTTCTTTGTGAATTCAAAGGTTGTAAGTACGGAAAATGCTGCTTCTGTTACCGGGTTACGGTCTACCCAAAGTGCTTTAAATAGATCGAAAGGTTTCCCTAACCCACTTATATCAGCTACAGCATTTTGAATGACAAACCCAAGAATACGGTTCGGATTACGAACCGCCAATCGGAACCCAATTGGTCCACCGTAATCATGGACGTACATTAGATAATGAGAAATACAGAGTCTATCGATAAGTTTTTCTATGATTATTGATAAGTTTTCAAAGGTGTAGTTAAACTCAGTGGTTGAAGGCATACTGCTATTCCCATATCCGGGGTAATCAGGAGCAATAACATGATAGCATTCCGCCAAATGTGGAATGAGATCTCTAAACATATGTGAGGAACTTGGAAAACCATGAAGGAGTATGATCGTCGGATTGGAAGGGTTCCCGGCTTCACGAAAAAAAATAGATAATCCATCGATATTAATCCTTTTATACATAACCATAAGTCATACGCCCTTTCCAAACGATAATATGCTTATGTCACCAACACAAAATATGTTCGGATTGGACTTTTAAGTACTAGTTTAAAAAATAGAGCATGTATTGCTCTTTGGTACTTATGGCATCGTGAAAATAATAAATCAGACAGTTATTGGGATAATATAAATATGTCATAACTTATCATACAAAAGGATGAATCTGACGGGACGTTTGTAAGTTACATTACAGAAGGAACTTTATTTTAGAAGTATGATGATAAAGTCATAAAACACAATACAAATATATCGAGGAGGAATTTATAATGTCAGTAAATAACCAACAAATCGTATTAAATATCCGTTTTAAAACGAAACCAGGTAAAAAAGAGGAATTTCGGACTGAGTTGTCTTCCTTGATTCAAGTAATGTCAGTGGAGAAATCATTCATTAGCGCTATAGTAGCAGATGACGTGGATCAGCCTAATGATTTAGTCATTTATGAAATATGGCAGGGTACAAGGGATAGTTGGTTGCAAGAGGAATTTATAAAGCCTTATCGGAAAGATTATGAAGGTACGCTTGGCGAGTTGATTGAAGATAGAATTATTAGTTGGTTAGAACCAAAAGGAGAATGGGGTAGTACATTAACAAACGCAAAGAGGGGCTAAATTTCATGTCTAGCTTTACTGATATAATCGATAAACATTTAAATATCTGGAGTGATACAAATCGGGAGCGAAGAAGAAAAGCTATCGAGGAGATATACTCAGAACGTTGCATCGTTGTAGATCCATTCTATCCTGAAGCATTTCGGGGACATGATGCACTAATGACTTTGATTGATGAAGTTCAAGAGAAATTCCCAGGGTTTGTCTTTAGTAAAAAATCACAAGACGAACATCATAATATAGCTAAATTTTCTTGGTTTTATGGACCTGCCGGTGAACCTTCAGTGGTTACTGGAGAGGATATTTTTATCATTGAAGAGGGATTGATCCAACAATTGTATATCTTTATCGATAAAACTGAAGAATAATAGTGTACTTTTATGAACAGCTCAGTTCTCTTTCTTTTAAGAGAACTGAGCTTTTTACTTAATCAAATTTCTAAGAGGAGGAGTGTTCGCTAAACGAATTACTCCTCCTTACTTTAAATAAACAACACCAATTTATGTAGAATCCTACGCGCAATCTATCTTACAGATAATCTAAAGGGGTAAAGTCTAATGATTTCAGTATTTCCATCATAATTTGGGTAATACCGAGATTACTAGTGTTGGAGAAGTGCAGAGGATGAGTGGTGGATCAGGTATCATCCATGCGGATTATATGCATCGGACGAGGAGCCAACGCGGTTCCTGCAGCTTTGGTTTATGCCCAATCAACTTGGCAACGATGAGATTAACATCCCCAGTTCGGATTGCAGCGTAACGTAGTTTAGCTTCCATTGTTTGAAAGTTGGCAAAATGAATTCCATACAACTTCTCGATGCCTCGATATCAGTCTTCTAGATCGGACAACTCCAGGGTCATGCCTGCGCGAATTTCCCCGGAAATTCGAGTTAAATCCGATATGGTTTTTAGCTGATGTTCATCAGCAAGCTGCTTCGACTTGACCGTACTGGATGATGACAAAAAACCGTTCCCTCCTTATCAGGGTGCATCTCTCATGAAAGACGAAACGTTGAAAAACCATCCGGAACTTGAACGGATTCTCAATAAGCTTGGAGATAAGATCACGGACGCTGAAATGCGCCAAATGAATTACCAAGTCAATGTAAAACAAAAGTCTGCGGCTGTAGTGGCCAAAACTATTTGAAACAAGCATGTTTGCTTCCGTGAAATGAAAATAGCTCCTAGATGGAATTCGCATCGTTCATCGTGATATTGCTTTTGAAGAAGGCGAGTAAAATTGATCCATTCAAACGACAGAAAAACCGCGCATCAATTAAGTAGCGATGTGCGGTTTTCATAGATTAATGATGCCTTTTTAGAGAGAGGCTCTGAGTTGCGCGATGTTTTCCTGAACTTTTTTAGCCCACTCTACGCGCGGTGCATCCACGCCATTGAAATCCGGATCTTCATGAATGTGTACACGTTTAATTAGATCTCCGTCAAATTCAAAGACATTACAAAAGCGCCCATGCGAATATGGGTTACTAGGAAAAGCACCTCCGGAATATGTTACACCTTTTACTTGTCCCTCGATGACCACATAATCACCGCTTGGCATGATATTAAAATTTTCAATGTCATGTTGTATTTCAACAATTTCTGATGCGAATCCCTGTGCAAGAAGGCCAATTTCAGCTTTGCCATGAGCCAAGCCTAACTTCGGAAAATAAAGTGTGGCATTATCTGTGAATAGGGATAATAATCTTGAATCCCCATTGTCAACATAACGAAAATAATTAATTGCTGCGTCAATACGACGTTGCTGCTGTTCTGTCTGACTCATAGTAGTAACTCCTTCGGAAAATAAATGTATTTTCACTATACCGTTCGGTAATGTGAATGCATGTTTACTTTAACCATCAAGCAGGAGAAAGTCAAGAACAATGAGTCAACTGTTATTATGTACCATGTTCTATGGAGATAATACTCGCTATAATCCGTATATTTTATGTAGAAAATGATGTACAATATGGCGTATTCATTATTAAACTTGAGTAAGGGGTGTTCAAATGCCAAGGGGAAATTTCCGTGCATTCGATACCGATGAAGCTTTGGATCGTGCTTTGAAAGTATTCTGGGAAAGAGGATATGAAGGTTCTTCTATTACAGAGTTGACAAAAGCTATTGGTATCAGTCGACCTAGTTTATATGCTGCTTATGGTAACAAAGAAGAATTGTTTCAAAAAGTTCTAGATCGTTACGAAGTAGGACCAATGATGTTTCGCACTCATGCTATTCAAGAACAAACTGCAAGGGCCGTGGCGCAGCGCCTGCTCCAAGGGACGATTGAGAATATTACCAATGACGGGACACCTAAAGGTTGTCTTTTCGTGCAAGCTGCCTTATCTTGTGGAGAAGAATCCGAAGAGATACGCCAGGAATTGAACTCACGTCGGGCATCGACGGAAAAAGCGCTTAGCAGAAGATTTGAACAAGCTATCGTAGAAGGTGATTTGCCTTCCCATACAAACGCAGATCGTCTAGCAAGATATGTGACGACGGTCCAGCATGGCCTATGTGTTCAAGCCACTGGTGGGTCTACTCGCGAAGAGTTAATGGAAGTAGTAGAAACTGCAATGATGGCATGGCCAAAGTAATATATTAATTAATTTTTAGTAAGCTCCTCTTTTGCAGCTTATAAACATACAGTATTTCAAAAACCCCAATGAATGCATTGGGGTTTTTGATTTTTTGACTAAGATTGTGAAAGAAACCCTAAAGAGCCGCGATGGGGATCTCTTTGTAATGTATCTTACTGAAATTGATGTGGAGTTTTCGTTAGACTTAGTTTATTCCTCAGGTATGGGGCTTTAGTATTTAAGCTGAAAAACCCTGCAATACAGGGCTTGTTATTGTAACAATTATCACTTTTTAGTAAGTATATAACAAATAAGTGGGTACTTTTATTATTGTTACTTGTGAGTCATAATATCGATTGCTAGATGTTCTTAACATATAGGAGGGGAAATCATGAATAAAAAAAATAAATTATCTAAACAACAGAGGTTTCTAATATTTAGTTTGTTTTTATTAACCTTTGTATTGGGGACAAGTGAATTTGCCATTGTAGGATTATTAAATGAGATTGCAACTGATCTTGGCATTACAATTGCATCAGTTGGAACATTAGTATCTGGGTTTGCAGTCTCTTTTGCCATCGGGACACCAATAGTAACAGCGCTATTAAGCCGTTTTAATAAATATCCGTTAATGGTAATATTGATTTCTTTCTTTATTATTGGGAATGTCATTAGCGCATTATCCGACACTTATGTCGTATTATTTTTATCCCGTATTCTTACGGCAATTGCTGAAGGGGTCTTGGTTGCATATGCCCTCAATATTGGAACGAATGATATGATTCCAAATGAAAAAAAGGGATTCGCACTATCCATGATATTCTCAGGATTCACATTTTCTAGTGTCATTGGCGTCCCTCTAGGCACATATATTGGACAAGTTTACGGATGGCATGTGACATTCTGGTCTACGTCAACGCTAGGTGTTATTGCACTTATTATTTCTATGATTATTATTCCTAGAAATATAATGGGAGTTAAAAGTTCTATTAAAAATCAGGTTGGTCTACTAATTCATCCACAATTCATTTTAGCCTTCTTAATTCCGGCATTGAGTATTGCTGCAACATTTATAGTGTATACGTATCTAATACCAATTATGGATGAAGTATTATCCATTCCATTAGAATACGTTAGTTTGATTCTTTTGCTCTATGGCATTGTTTCAGTTTTTAGCAACATGCTCGGGGGGAAAATAGCACGAAAAAATGGAATCAGTAAGTTGCGATACATTTTTATACTCCAAGCTATAATTCTTGCATCGTTTTATGTAACAGCTGCTTCTGTTTTTTCCGCGATGATCAGTATTTTGTTAATGTCGTTGGTTGTTTTTGTTCAAGGGTCCACAAGTCAAATTTATTTTGTTGAATTAGCAGAGAAGCATTTTCCGGCAGCAAGAGATTTAGCAGCATCGTTAACCCCTGTATCAATAAACTTTGGTATAGCTATCGGATCAGCTATGGGTGGAATCGTTGTAACAAATGTAGGACTTATTCATGTTTCATGGGTCGGGGGAATCTTTGCCTTAGCTGCTTCATTTGTAACGATTATAAGTTATCGTTTGAATCAGAGAGTGCAGGCAAAGAAATCATGTTAGGAGGGATCGTTATGATTACTGTGTATGATCGACGTTATAAAGAAGAAATTATCAATTTAATATTACATGTCCAAAATCATGAAAATCATTTAAATATTAAAATCGAGGAACAGCCTGATCTGTTAGATATTGAAACGCACTACCTGCATAATGCGTGAATTTCTGGATAGCTTTAGATAAAAAGAAAACAAGGTCATTGGTTCAATTGGATTGATGAAATTAACAGATGAGATTTCAGTACTAAAAAATTTTTTTGTATATGAGCAATTTCGCGGTAAAGAATTTTCTATTGGGAATAATTTATCACATGTACTTGTTGATTACGCAAAAAAGCAAGGAACTAAAATAATTGTCCTCGATACACCATTCATAGCAAAAAGATCTCATCGCTTTTACGAGAAAAATGGATTTATACAAATCAACAAAGATGAATTGCCAGTTCAATATGATTATCCTGATAGAAATTCCTTGTTATATCGACTCGATCTTTTTTAGACTCTTTTTAGAACACTTAAACTAACCTACCATATGACAAAGAGGGGATCGGTATGCGAGAGGAACTCGTACTGAAGCATGCGGTGAGTGCACGTACGTTTATACAGACTAGACAAGATAAATTGCATTACTTGGTAATACCATATGGTGAATAAAAGAAACAGCTCATGGTTTTTCGAATCCCGTAATGGGAAACCTGCGAATTGCTACGATTCCAGGTCCTACGTCCTTAATTGAGAATGCTGCCATCGATTTCAATGGGGCTCTCGATTGAACGGTTGTTGACCGTAAAGATGGTTGCTGCCGTCAGCGCACTTCGCGATCATTTGGCTATTACCATCGGTCTTAACTATTCATTTGTAAGCGAAATGCCCTCAATTCGGGAGGATTCAGTCATCCTAGATCTCTATCCAACAGAAAGGGAAGAACTCCACCATACTTTCTAAAAATTTCAAAGCCCGATTGAAAAATGATTTATCACAGTTTAGCGAACTGTTTTGATTTGAATTGAATAAGGCACCTCCATTGAAGAAAGACAGCGGCAGCCTAAGACTTTATTTTTCAGTCTTGGTCCGCCGCTGTTCCATTTTTATAATTAGCCTATTCAATTACATCATTGCTTCTCGTAACCCAAAAAAGCATAAATACGAGAGAAAACAGCACAATAACCGGCGCAGCGTACTGAATTAGAAAATTTTCCATAAGTTTAACTTCCTTTCTTTATTAATTTACCTTGTACATAATCGGCATCGAACAGAAATAAGCGCATTAGTAAAAAGAGTGATGGGACTAGAATAACGATTCCTGCGATAAAGGAGATAACCAGTGCTGTCCCCATTGTTTGATTTGTGAAATTTTCATGGATGGTGATGTAGGGAAATAAAATATAAGGTAAATGGGCTTTACCATAACCAAAAAAGGCAAAAGCGAATTGCAGCAGCACAAATATGAATGAAATACCCAAATTTCTTTGCTTCCAAAGGAGAAAGACTGCAATCAAGAAGCATAGGAATGATGTTTCAAACATCCAGCCATGGGAAAGCATGTTGCTAAAATGCTCCGGGTTTTGTTGATTGATCGTGAAAAAAACAAGAAAACTTGCAAGAATCGTTGGCCCACTCCAAAAAAGGGCGTACCCACGTAAGATTTTCAATGCGGGCTTGTCTTCTGCTCTGTATGCATAATACGAAAGAAACATGGAAGAAATGTAAAGAACACTGACCAACGACAGTAAAATGACGGACCAGGTATAGGGACTGCCGAGCAGCCTTTGCCAGTTAAGCAGGATCAATCCATTTTGCTCAATAATGATGCCACCTTCTGAAATAGTTAGTACCGTAGAGAGGGTTGCAGGGATGAGCAAGCCAGTTGCTCCATAGATGAGCATATACCATTTATTATCCTTCGAACCGTAGTTGCTGAAGGCATAGTAGGCTCCTCGAATGGCAAGCAATATGATGGCTATACTGCCTGGAACGAGAAGCGCGGTGCCATAATAACGTGCTGTTTCCGGGAAAAACCCGACCATTCCGATGTAGAAAAAAACCAAAAAGACATTCGTTACTTCCCAGACTGGAGAAAGATAGCGCTCAATAATTTTATGAATGATATGCTGTTTCATTGTAATAACAGAATAATAACTGAAGAAACCTGCACCGAAGTCAATGGATGCCACGATTAAATACCCGTATAAAAAAATCCATAAAACCGTAATTCCTATAACTTCAAGACTCATTTTTTTGTCCTCCCTCCGAAAATGCCAAGAGCCATTAATTCGTCTGCAACATCGCTTTTTCTAAAGAGTTTGGATAACACTTTGATCGCGGTGAGTGCTAGTACGATATAAAGGAAACAAAATAGCAATAGCATCAAATCCACGTCTTGAGAGGTAGTTGCCGCATCTGCAACTTTTAAATACCCACGTAAAATCCATGGTTGACGACCAACTTCAGCGTAAAACCATCCACATTGAATCCCCAGCATGGAAAGAGGCCCGCAAGCAACTATAATCGTTAATAGCCATTTAGGATAAGGTTTAACGGATCTTTTTCTTGTGTACCACAAATGAAGAATAGCAACAACAATCACGAACATACCTATACCTACCATAGCATCGAAAAAGTAATGAACGTATAGAGGAGGACGAAGATCAGGGGGAATCTCATTAAGCCCTTTTACTTCAGATCCAGGAGTACCTCCTGCTAAAATGCTGAGTGCGTATGGAATTTTTAAAGCATATTTAATTTCATTCCTATCAGTCAAAATACCACCTAGTATAAGCGGCGCATTGGCGGTGGTCTCAAAATGCCACTCCGCTGCAGCAAGTTTTTCAGGCTGATTTTGAGCTAGGAATTTCGCGGATAAATCACCAATAAGTGCTGTAGTCACAGCAAATACAAGACCGGCGGTGACAGTCAATTTTAATGCCTTTTTAGCATATAAGATGTCATCTTTTTTCTTAAGAAGAGAGTAGGCTGCAATAGCTGCCAAGATAAATGCGCTTGTCATATAAGCAGAAGAGAGCACATGCGCTACTTTGGTTGGCATAGAAGGGTTAAACATAGCTAATATCGGTTGTACATTCGTAATTAAGCCGTCTTTCAGTGAGAATCCTTGAGGAGTATTCATAAATGCATTTACTGTAGTTATAAAAAAAGCTGAAGCGGAGGAGCCGATGACAACAGGGACGAGTAGAAGGAGATGATGCATTGGTTTTAATCGTTCCCATGTATATAAGTAAATACCAAGGAATATAGCTTCAATGAAAAAAGCAAACGTTTCTAGGAATAATGGAAGCGCGATGGCCTGTCCGGCAATTTGCATAAAGGTAGGCCACAATAAACTGAGTTGAAGGCCAATTGCTGTACCGGTAACTACGCCAATAGCAACGGTGATAACGAAACCACGGGCCCATCTTCGTGCTAATAATGTGTAGTAGGGGTCTTTGCGTTTAATGCCAGCGAGCTCAGCCAACATGATCATGACGGGAACACCAACGCCGATTGTAGCGAAAATGATGTGAAACGCCAATGTGGTCTCTGTTAGTAGCCGGCTATAAAACACGGAATCGTAGGTAGGCATGTGAAATCATCTCCTTTTCGTTTATCTAGGTTAAAAAAGTTTACGAATAAATGAAACCAACATGACAAAAGCAACACTGAACATGAGGTACATTAATCGCTTTTCATGTTTTCGAAATGGGACCAAGTTGTATCACCCTCTGGTAAATTTTATTTAGGTATGGAATTAGTGTACTCCATTGTATGTGATTATTTTCACATAATCTGTGAATATGAATTGAACAAAGTTTTACAACTTTACTAACGGAAAATTGAACGTTATAAGAACAAATTGATATATTAAATCTGAGAATATACGTAAAGAACCGATTCGCTGTTATTTAATTAACAACGCCTCGGTTCTTTATTGTCTTATATTTTGCATTCCGCATGTTGTATATTTGAAGTTTCAATTTGAAAAGTTGTATGCTGTATTTTAAATTTCTTTTCTATTTCATGAATGGCTGACTGTAGAATAGTCTGACTATCTTTTGAATCATCAATTAGAATATGACAACTCAGAGAGTCAAGACCTGATGTAATTGTCCATACATGCATATCGTGAACGTTAATAACTCCGTCAATGCTTTCTAGTGTCTTTTTAACTAGATCGGTATCAATTGTTACCGGTGTTCCCTCCATTAGAATGTGTATGGCGGTGCGAATAACTCCCCATGCACTTTTTAGGATAAGAACAGAAACGATTACACTGATTATAGGATCGGCAATGTACCAGCCGAAGAAAAGCATTAATAGTCCTGCAAGAATAGCGCCAACTGAGCCTAGAGCATCTCCAATTACATGCAAATAAGCGCTCCGAACATTGATGTTGTCCTTCACATCACTTTGTCTCATCAAAGCCCAAACGCTCAACAGATTGGCTAGGAGTCCGACTAAGGCAATTAATATCATAGATCCACTGGAAACAGTAGGTGGATCAAAGAACCGCGCTATGGCTTCTTTTATAATAAAAGCAGCTATGATGAATAAGGCTAATCCATTGAACAGCGCAGCCAGAATTTCAAACCTGTAGTAACCGAACGATTTTCGCGGAGAAGCTGGCCGGTTTGCGAACCACATAGCTACTAAGCTTAATGCCAAGGATACGGCATCACTTAACATGTGTCCCGAGTCAGAAAGAAGAGCTAAGCTATTTGTAATTAAGCCTCCGAAAAACTCCACGAACATGATACCACTTGTAATAATGAGAGCAATGGCTAATCCTTTTTTATTATTTGGTGCATGACTATGCCCAAGTCCGTGCCCATGATTATGGTCATGATGGCTGTGTTCATGATCAGAATGGTTATGTCCCTGTTCATGATGCGTGTGACTGTGGTTGTGCATCCAAACCCCTCCTAGAACATATGATCAAGTATTCATATGTTATTATATTTGAAAAAAATTGAAATGGCAATAATATGGAGAGATCTTGGTCAGTAGTATTTCCAATTTCACAATATACATAGGATTTCTGTTATAATGAGTGTAAATCGTAAGATTTATCATCAGAAAGTGAGAATGTTTATGGAAGATATGTTGCCTAAAACCGTACAAGATCAATGTGATGACACTTGTAATGGAACTTCAAATATTGATGTCTTAAAGGATCAATTAATAAATGATCAAACTGTTAACGGGTTAGCTGAAGTGTTCAAAGCACTCGGGGATCCGACCAGATTGAAAATCATTCATACCCTATTGAATAAAGAGTTATGTGTTCAAGATATTGTACAAATTCTAGGAATGGGCCAGTCCGCGGTATCACATCAACTCAGATATCTACGAAATCTTAGAATTGTTAAACGCCGTAAAGTTGGAAAGACCGTTTATTATTCCTTGGATGATGAACATATTGAGCAAATTTTTGTGCAGATGCTTCAGCACGTGAAACACAGCTAGGCCCATTTGCGGCGAAGAGATTAAGCAGCTGTTGGAGAAAGAACTCGAAGATCTATTTGAGATTCATATTGCCTAAACCTGTGAATGTAAGTTGGTTCACAGGTTTTTGTATTTGTAGCGAGCCACCTTTGCTTAGAAATCAGCTATAATAAAAGGATAGAGGTTAACAGCCTAATTCGAGGTGCCGATCATGATTCTGAGTACCAAACTTCATATCCCGCAAATGAGGCGCGATGACCTTGTTGAGCGAACGGCAATCACCGAGCTGCTGAATAAAGGATTACAGCGCAAATTCACATCCCTAACGGCTCCCGGTGGATATGGCAAAACAACAGCTTTGAGCCAGTGGCTGCAGCAGTCCGCTATACCTACCGTATGGATTTCCTTGGGTCCTCAAGATAATGATTTGATTGTATTTTGGAGCTATACGATCGCTGCGATCAATCTCGGATGAATTGGTCTTGATTTGGGACGATTATCACGTGATTGATCTTGCTCCCGTCCAGGCTTCGGTAGTTTATTTTCTCGCTTACTTGCCCGCTCATATCCACCTCTATGTAACAAGCCGGGCTGAAATGCCTTTCCTACGGCCAGGCTGCAGACGACAGGTCAAATGGTCAAAATCACGATTCAGGAGCTGCGCTTTCAACTTGCAGAGGGAATACGTTATTTTCAGGATTGCATGGGATTATCCCTGTCGGGAGACAAGATTGCTGATCTGGTCGATCGAACGGAAGGATGGATCAGCGGGCTGTATCTCGCGGCCATTTCGCTGCAACGAAGCGGCAATTATGCGGATTTTATCCGTGCATGCGATTGTGTTGTCTCGATCTCTCTTCAATGATGCTGCAGCGGTAACGCACAAGCTCTCGAAGTTCACGTTGGATTCGATTTGGAATGAAGCTGGCTTTTAGAAGTCCATGGAGTTCTTGTCATTTATGACATCAAGTTCTTGTCAAAAAAGAAGCCCCAGCTGCCGGGTGCTTCTTTTATTTTACGTAAAATTCCAATTTGATGAAATTAAAAATATATACCTAGAAATCTAGACTTGGTTGTCTCAGTGCACTTCACTTGGATAATTTTAGTAAAAAATGAATATAGCGCTATTCTTTGGGTTACGTTAACAAAGATAAATGGAAAAATGGATGAAGGAGGAGAAGTCAATAATGGAAATGGATAAAGCCGAACGCTACGCGAACATCATTCCCATGCATGAATTGGATACGAAGGAAAAAAGATTGCAGCCCTTTCCCATTTATAACTGGCTGCGTCAGGCGACTCCGGTCCGATATGATGAGAGCCGCAACTGCTGGGATGTGTTTCTATATGAAGACGTGCACCGGATCTTGAAAGATCCCGCTACGTTCTCTTCGGTTCGTATGCTGTCAGTCATGGAAACATTGCTCACTACGGACCCGCCACGTCATACTCAGCTGAGAGCTTTAGTTAACAAAGCCTTCACACCGAAGGTTGTCAATGATTTGGCGCCGCATATCCTATCAATAACCGAAGAGCTGCTGGATGCAGTGAGAAAAAGCGGACGTATGGATGCCGTTCATGACCTTGCAGTACCTCTCCCGGTTATCGTGATTGCCGAGCTGTTGGGTGTACCTCCCAAGGATCGCTATCTGTTCAAGGAGTGGTCCGATATTCTCGTCAAAGGACCTGATGTCAATACGGATGAAGCGTTTCTTAATGTTATGGCTGAGAAGACCCAGGCCATGAAAGAGCTGAATCAGTACTTTGCTGCGATAGCAGCGGAGCGAAGGCAAGCTCCGAAGGAAGACCTCATCACCCTTTTGCTCGA
This sequence comes from Paenibacillus chondroitinus NBRC 15376, assembly GCF_004000765.1. Lineage (GTDB taxonomy): Bacteria > Bacillota > Bacilli > Paenibacillales > NBRC-103111 > Paenibacillus_E > Paenibacillus_E chondroitinus. The sequence continues at coordinate 20,770 of NZ_BILW01000061.1, forward strand.
GGCGGAAATTGATGGTGTGAAGCTGAATGAAGAAGAGGTGCTCGGATTTTGCATTCTTCTGCTTGCGGCAGGCAACGAAACGACGACGAACTTAATCACTAATGCACTGCGCAGATTGACGGAGGATACAGGGCTACAGCAGCAGCTGCGTGAACAACCGGAGCTTGTCTCCAGCTTCATTGAAGAAGTGCTCCGCTATTATCCTCCAATTCAGGCCATCGGCCGCGTCGTCACGCAGGACGTAGAAGTACACGGCACTGCGATTAAAGCTGGCGAACAAGTCGTGTCATGGGTTGCATCCGCCAATCGGGATGAAGCTAAGTTCCAGGAACCAGATCAGTTTATTATCGACCGCAAGCCTAATGCACATCTGTCTTTTGGCTTCGGGACACACTTTTGCCTTGGAGCGCCGTTAGCTCGGCTCGAGGGCCAAATCGTGATCAAGCATCTGCTAGAGCATCTCGATTCGATTGAATTTATCTCCGGTTTAGAGCTAGATTACATTCAAAGTCCATTCGTGTACGGCGTCAAGCAATTTCCTGTCAGCTTCAAGGAGCTGAAATAATCCTGTATTGAAATAAAGCTTTCCTTCATCACAACTGTGTGAAGGAAGGCTTTATTTCGGAAATCGTGCTGTTTCAAGATTTCGGATTTCGTCAACTTACCCGAACAAACCTCGATAATCTCTTCAAAAAACCGCCTGTAGGCAAAAAGAATACTTTGTAGGATAAACTCAAAAAAACAATTAGTATTTCTATTGAGGAAAAACAACTAATAAACACCTATATAATGTGTATCTGTCCGACGACACAAACATGAGTGCTTTTAGATCCCCGTGTAAAGGATAGCGGCTCCTCTCCGTTTTCATCCGGTACGGGCAATATTTTTATAGTATGGGGATTGATCAGAATTTATATAGCTATTACATTAGTTTATGGAATTACTACCTTAACATTAATAATAAAAAGGCGTTATCTTAATTCTCTTTATATCTTCTCTTGGAAAATTCCTAATATGGAAGCAGAGTTGCATTGTCATTATGCAGTTGGACTTACATGGACCAATAGTAAGAGATACGAAACGAAGAGAGAAGAAGCAATAGCAATCTTCAGAAAAAAATACCCTAATGCAAAATTATACGCTACCACATATTCGCTTCAGCATTGGTATGCAAAAAAAGGCATACTAGGAGTAGACTTAATTAGGTCGAAGAGTGAAGAGAGAAAGAGACGCCTTTCGGGTGCATACTCGGTAATAACGAACGTTCGAAATCTTTTTATCATTAACAAGGGTGGATGGAAGACCTGGTTTTTATGTAAACGGATTTGGAGTACTACATCCAAAAAGTACTATATCATTGGACAACAGCGCAGAACCTCCTCATCAGCGTCATTCTAAGGAGGTAATTTAGTTGTTGCTGAATTTTATCACAGGCTATGTGTTATACATTTTCCTCAATACCTTGTATCGCCGCGGATGGCATTTTGCAGGTCAGATTGGGGAGAGTAGAGGTCTATTTGTATGATAATGGACTTAAAAGCGGTAGCCAGTTCATATGCCATAAACTGACTAGGAGATTAGTCTGCCTTTCTGAAGAGACTTCATATTTTTATTGGAGTTAGAAATGATAGGGAGCATTTTCAAGCTACTAATCATGGGAGATAAGCAGAGGTGGCAAGTGGGGACGGTCTCAAACGAAAAATTGTCCCGTATCCACCCATTACAATCTTCTTTATCGCATGCCCAGACTTTCGTGTTCTCCTGAATGAGATCCTCTAACGATTTTCTTTGAAAATACATTGTTTTCTCTCCTCCTTAGATAAAAAAACTGCCCTTAACACTGTTAAGGACAGTTCACTGTGAAATTACAGTTTTACAACGTTTTCGGCTTGAGGACCGCGGTTGCCTTGAGCTACATTAAATTCTACGCGTTGTCCTTCGTCCAACGATTTGAATCCATCCCCTTGAATTGCGGAGAAATGAACGAATACGTCATTTCCGCCCTCCACTTCAATAAATCCAAAGCCTTTCTCTGCGTTAAACCATTTCACTGTTCCTGTTTCCATAATAAAATTACCTCCAAATTGTTATTAACATGCTTTTTTAGACAAAAAAAATCACACATTGAAAAAGATACCATTACACAAATGATCACTTTTTCAATATGTGAGTTTATGTGAAAGCTGTTTATTCACTAATGATAGCACACAAAAGTGTGATAAGCAAATTTTTATTGTTCTCCGTTCCTATATGACATATGTCATACCCTCTACATGATGTTTATGACTGCAACAAATTGCTAGCGGTATCTATAATGAAGATAGGATACTACAGCTGATATTTGCTAACAGGTCCTGCGCACCATATCGAGGAGGAAATATATGATGACACAATCCACGCTAACTCACTTAAAAAAGCAGGTTGCCCCTTATGAAAAATCAAATACGAGGGCTAGTATTAAGCAGCTATTTAACACCTTAGGTCCATTATTCGTACTATGGTTAGCTGCGTATCTAAGCCTATCAATATCCTATTGGATCACACTACCAATTACGATCATCGCATCCGGTTTCGTTATACGAACTTTTATCATTTTCCATGATTGTTGTCATCAATCGTTCTTCAAAAGTCGGAGAGCTAACGAAATAATCGGCACGATTACGGGTATCCTTACACTTTTTCCCTATCAACAATGGAAGAATAGTCATTCTATCCATCATGCAACGAGTGGTAATCTCGAGAAACGTGGAATAGGTGATATGTGGGTACTTACCGTCGATGAATATGCGGCATCTTCCTTATGGGTCCGAATTGCGTATCGGTTATATCGGAATCCATTTATTATGTTCGGACTTGGTCCCGTCTTTTTGTTCCTATTTACGAACCGCTTTAATACAAAAGGTGCAAGACGCAAGGAAAGAATCAGTACTTATATGACGAATGTCTTCATCCTTGCTTTATATGGAGGACTGATCTGGATAATTGGTTGGCAGTCGTTTGTTCTAATCCAAGCTCCAATCATGTTCATAGCGGGCTTGATGGGAATCTGGTTATTTTACGTGCAACATCAATTTGAAGACTCATACTTCGAGAATGAGGATGAGTGGAGTTATGTGAAAGCCGCGGTAGATGGAAGCTCCTACTATAAACTGCCGAAGATTTTGCAATGGATTACTGGAAATATTGGATTTCATCATGTCCATCATTTGAGTCCGAAAGTGCCAAATTATAATTTGGAAAAGGCACATAATGCAACGCCTCCTCTTCAAAAAGCAGTGACCATTACAATTAGAACTAGTTTGAAGGCGTTAAGTTTCCGTCTTTGGGATGAGCGTAGTAAAACGTTTGTCGATTATAAAAATAGCCAACAGGTGCACCTTAAGGAAGATGAGCATGATACTTTTGTTAACAAAATAAAAGTAAAAGTGCGTGAATCGAGCTTGCAAGGGTAGTAAATACACCGTTTCATGTTTATGCTAAAATATAATTATATCTATGTTGAAGAAAAAGAGGCTAAACGGACTATGCAAAAGTGGTATCAAATTTTTCACAAAAACACAGGTCTTAGTCCGTATGTGTGGGTTGTCTTTTATATCCTTCCATTTTATTTCATATTTCGTTCTTCGACCATCTATCACATTGTATTAGGTACAATCATGATTATTGTTTTCTTTAGTTGTTATGTGCTGTCCTTCGTATCTAAAGGATGGATTGTGTACTTTTGGACTAGTATACAAATTATGATTTCGATTATCATGGCTATCGTATTCAGCTATGTGTATTTCTCACTGTTTTTAGCATTTTTTATTGGCACCATGAAAAGTAAGGCAGGATTTATCACATTGTACTGCATTCATCTAGTAACGACGATTGTTACGATTAACTATGGATTGGTAACGCAAAATCCTGTGTATTTTGACCAATTGCCTTTTATTATTATTAGTGTCATTGCTGTTATTCTCATTCCAGTCACTACGTTCAATCGAAATAGGAGTGAGCAACTCCAAGGACAACTAGAGGATGCACATAAGCGGATTTCTGAATTGGTAAAACTAGAAGAGCGTCAAAGAATTGCCCGCGACTTACACGATACACTTGGTCAGAAGCTATCATTAATTGGTTTGAAGAGTGATTTGGCGGGGAAATTAATTAGTAAAAATCCGGCTCAAGCACAAATCGAAATCAATGATGTTCGTCAAACAGCTAGAATTGCATTAAAGGAAGTTCGGGAAATCGTTACGCAAATGCGCGGAACGAGACTAGTGGAAGAGATATTCCGAATCAAACAGATTTTGAAGGCTGCAGAGATTGAGCTCATTTTGGAGGGAGATCCGAAGATAGTCAATACTTCTTTGATTAATGAAAATGTGTTGAGTATGTGTTTGAAAGAATCGGTTACGAATATTATCAAACATAGCAATGCAACTTTATGTTTGATCTCCATTGAGCCATCGCCAAGCGATCTTGTTATCAAGGTCGGTGACAATGGGATTGGCATCCCAAAAGAATGTCTTGTGTTACTTGGAAATGGATTACGGGGCATGAAAGAGCGACTTGAGTTTGTAAACGGTTGTATGGAAATTGTCTCAGATCATGGAACAACGATTGTTATTAAAGTGCCGAATGCCATCATACCACCAGAAAGGGAGGTGCGGATATGATTCGAATTGTGATTGCCGAGGACCAACGGATGCTGTTAGGGGCACTTGCATCCTTACTTGATTTGGAAGAGGATATGCAAGTCGTTGGTAAAGCAAGCAATGGCGAGGATGCTGTAAAACTTGTTAAACTGCATAAGCCAGATATTTGTGTCATGGATATCGAAATGCCAATAATGAACGGTCTAGACGCGGCCGCTGAGCTAAAGGGATTGGGTTGCAAAGTCATTATATTGACCACGTTTGCCCGTTACGGGTATTTTGAAAGTGCCGTGAAGGCAGGAGCAAACGGTTATTTGCTGAAAGATAGCCCAAGCGAGGAACTGGCTACCTCGATTCGGAGTGTGATGGCTGGCAGGCGAATCTATGCCTCAGAGTTGGTAGATGAGACGTATATTGAAGAAAATCCTTTGACCGAGAGGGAAAAGGAAGTGCTGAACCTGATCGCCGACGGTAAAAATACGAAGGAAATCGCTGATCACATGTACATTACAAGAGGAACCGTTCGCAACTACATTTCCGTTATTCTCGATAAGCTCAATGTCACCAACCGGATTGAGGCTATTATGCGGTTCAAAGAGAAGGGATGGTTCAAATGACAGGCCCAAAAAAGGTGAATGGGTACCCATAGACGACCCATAGACTGGCACTTTGAAAAAAGGTGTTCAGGTTTATGGGTATCTTTTTGTTAACTATTTGGGTTCAAGCTGAAAATGATGCGAGAGTCAAGTACCGGTAACAACACCAATAGCAACGATGATAACGAAACCCCTGGTCCATCTAGTTGTATCACCCTCTGGTATAAGAACAAATTGATACTCAAAAAAGTCCTGAAAATATTCGTAAAGAACCGAGTCGTTGTTACTTAATAAACAACGACTCGGTTCTTTACTATTTTATATTTTGCATTCCGCATGTTGGATATTCGAAGTTTCAATTTGAAAAGTTGTATGCTGTATTTTAAATTTCTTTTCTATTTCATGAATGGCTGACTGTAGAATAATCTGACTATCTTTTGAATCATCAATTAGAATATGACAACTCAAAGAGTCAAGACCTGATGTAATTGTCCATACATGCATATCGTGAACGTTAATAACTCCATCAATGCTTTCTAGGTAGTCTGTCGGAAGATCTTCCTCATTGACAGACTAAGCACTCCTCCCTATAATTTAAACAAACGTTTAATTAAAATGATCGTTTAAATTTAAATAGGAGTGGTCATGTTGAAACAAGCACTAGGCGCATTTTTTAAGCAAGGTACGACGAAAGTAGGAATCATAACAGCCATTATGTTTCAACTGTTATTCAGCTTGATCTGGATGACGGGTTATGCAGGCGTGTCTGATAATACGAAGAATTTGAAGATCGCTATCGTCAATGAAGATCAGGGCATGGGAAGCACAGTGGCAAGCAAATTGAAGGCGAATCTGCCTTTTCAAACTGAGCAAATAGACTCAAACGACAAAGCGCAAGAAATGCTGAACAACCGCCAAGTGCAAATGGTTATTCACATTTCATCCGATTTTACAAAAAAGCTGCAAACACCAGGGCAAACGGCTCCCATTTCGTATACAATTAATGAGTCCAATCCATCCATGATGAAACCCGTGATGCAGGCGGTAGCAAGCAATGTAACGGCAACTGTGAACGGGGAAGCAGTAGCTGCAGGGGCAACGGCCGTGCTTACTCAAATGGCTCCGAAACTGCCGGCTGAACAGGCGGGGCAGATTGCACAGGGGCTGGCGAATAAGGTAACCTCGGATATTCAGAGTACAAATAAAGTTAAAGACATGCCGAATCAAATGCTGCCTATGATGCTTGTGCTTGCTTCAATTGTAGGAACAATGATTATGGGTATGAACTTCAGCGTTTCCACGAATATCCTCGGTGCATCGGTAAGTAAAATGGGCAAATTAGCCGCACGCTTCATGCTCACCGTCATTGCCGCAGTAGTTGTTGGGCTGATCAGCGCGACAATGGTTGTTGCTTTGGGAGGACATGTAGAGAAAGGATTTATGGCATTATGGCAGTTTGAATCCTTATTCTTGCTTACGTTTGCGTTTGTTGCACAAATGTTTTTGACATTGTTTGGGAACGCAGGTATGCTATTTAACATCGCGATGTTATCCTTGCAATTGGTGTCTTCCGGGGCCATCGTGCCAAGGGAGCTTTTGTCGAACTTTTATCATACTTTGAGCAATTATTTCCCGGCTACTTATGCGGTTAACGGTCTGATGAATATTTTGTTCGGCGGTCCTGGTGTAATGAAAGAAGTAAGTTCTTTGCTCCTGATTGCCGTTATCGCATTAGCTATTGATTGTGTGGTTGTATGTATTAAAAAAGTAAAAGCAGCACCTGCTACGAGACAAATCTCACAAGCCGCTTAACTTCCATATAAGGAGGGCGCTAAAGAATGGCACACCAAGAATCTGACATGAAGATAAAAATTGTACTCGCTGCAAAAAAATTATTCGCCGAGCATGGTTATGATGCTACAAGCGTTCGTCAAATTTGTGAGGAAGCCGGGGCCAATGTGGCTCTGGTTTCCTATTATTTTGGTGGAAAAGAGAGCGTTTTCCATGAAATTTTCCATCAGTTTTTTCCCTCGCATAAGCTTTCCGGCCTGTTTGACATTGAAGACCCTGTAGAAGGAATTAAAGCGATTATCAAAGAAATTATTTTAATCCGGAATAAAGACCCTCAAATGATTAGTTTGATTCAAATGGAAATTATCATGGCGTCCCCGCGTATTGAGAAGATACGAGCTCTCGTTTTTCCGGCATGGGAAAGGGTTAGATACTTGTTGGAAAAGGGGAGGCGCGAAGGTTATTTTCACTTCGATTCCTTGGACAGTACGTTAATGTTTGTATTAGGTTCGATCTTTTTCTATAAGCAACGAGACTTCTTTGAGCCGCTTTTTTCGGAGCCGAGACCCGAGATGGGAACGATTATTCAGCAAACAACCACTTATGTGATGAACGCATTGGGTTATCAAAGTAAAGGGGAGTAAGGACTTATGGGTAAAACGTATATTGTGTGTTTGGGTGAGCTTCTAATTGATTTCGTACCTGAAATAAATGGACAAGCTTTGGCCGACGTCACGAGCTTCCAACGGGCGGCGGGCGGAGCACCCGCCAATGTGGCGGCGGC
>NZ_BILW01000062.1 GCF_004000765.1 Paenibacillus chondroitinus NBRC 15376
GCTTCCAACGGGCGGCGGGCGGAGCACCCGCCAATGTGGCGGCGGCGGTCGCCAAACTAGGCGGCGACGCAAGGTTTATCGGCAAAATCGGCCGAGACCCCTTCGGCGATTTCCTCGTGCGCACGCTTGACGAAGTCGGCGTGCAGACGGCCGTTGTCCAGACCGATGAGGCGAAGACCGGTCTGGCTTTTGTTTCGCTGCGCGCGGATGGTGAGCGCGATTTCCTGTTTTTCCGCGACCCGGCGGCGGACATGCTCCTGCGCGCAGACGAAGTCCAGTCGCAGTGGCTGGAAGACGCAGCGGTCTATCATTTCGGCTCGGTATCCTTGATAGCCGAGCCTTGCCGCACCGCGACGCTGGATGCAGCGCAAAGGGCGAAAGATCTTGGCGCACTGGTGTCGTACGACCCCAACGTGCGCCTAGCGCTTTGGCCGAGCGCGGACGCGGCTCGGACCGAAATCCTTGCGCAGCTTCCGTTTGCGGATGTGGTCAAGGTCAGCGAGGAGGAGATCGAATTCCTCCTCGGCGTGGACGCGACCACTGGGGCGCAGCAGCTGCTGCAGCGCGGACCTAAAGTGATTATCATCACTTTAGGCCCTGAGGGCTGCCGCGTTGTGAGCGCGCGGCAGGATGTAGTCATCCCCGGCACGCCGGTGGCAGCCGTGGATACAACAGGCGCCGGCGACAGCTTCGTCGGCGGCATGCTCTTTCAGCTGGCGTCGCTGGGCGTGACGCCTGCGAACGTCGTTGACGTGCTGGCTGAAGCTGGCGTTGCTGAGCGCGTTTTTGGCTTTGCCAACCGCGTGGGCGCCATCACCACTACGCGTCGCGGCGCCATTCCTGCACTTCCAACGCTCGCGGAAGTGGAATGAACTTAGGCTCTATTATGCGATTTCGCATACTTTCTGTTGTATCTACAGGGTAGACAGGCAGGAAGGGGTAGAGAGGGATAGAGCTTGTTTATGCGAAAATCTGAGTCAAAGGGATAGTGGCGGTAGGCGTAGAAATGAGAAACCCTCAAGCCCTCGTCCCCCAACATTAGTACAAGGAATGGCTAATTTTTTTGCATGAACGGACGAGAAATAGATAAATTCCATTTTTATGTTGAAATATGGAAGATTCTATGCTATTTTTAATGTGCGAAGAACGCAGATTTCGGATGAATGTCCGAGACCTGCGTTTTTTTTGTTTTTTTATAATCGATGGAGGTGAGAGTTTGAATCGCAGAAGAAGCCTGCTTATTGCTGTGGTGGCTGCTGTTACGGCGGCTATGCTCGTGTATGGGGTATACGTGCTGCAAGTTAATCAGGTGGAGATGCAGCAGACGATTCCGGTCGTGGTTCCAAAGGATTTTATTCGTGCGGGAGTCTTAATACGTGAGGACATGGTGGAGCTCCGGCCTGTACAGAAGGGAAGCTACACATCCGGTATGCTGACTAGTTTGAACGAGATCATCGGGCAGGAAACGTTAATACCGCTGGGCACGAAAGAACCTATTTTGAAATGGAAGGTAAACCGTTATCATATGCTTCCGAATGAGCGGCAGGCCACTTTCCAAATGCCTAAAGAATATTTGCTGTCGGTATCTAACGGCATTCGGGCTGGAGATCGTGTTCGTGTGTATGTCTCGGGTACGGAGGACGGCGGCTCACGGAGGCTTTTTGAAGAAAAAGAAATTACGGTTGCTTCTGTAAAATCCTCGGCGAATGTGGAAGTGGACAACCCCAAAAATCCAAATTTGTTATCCAAGGTGGAAGGTGATAAGGAGAAAATGTATGCTTCCCGCTTGGAAGCAAACGGAGCTATTGACCAAATCAACTTGAATTTAACCGAAAATGAGTGGCTGGAGATTGATCGTTTATGCAGCTCGAAGAAAGCAAAATTGGTTATTGCTTTCAGTTCCTCTTCCATTTTGACCGGAGAATGAAAGAGAAGGAGGGATGAGGTATGAATATCGGTTTACTTTCAACAGATCAAAGATTAATAGACGAAATTATTCACGTCGTTTATAGAAAACCATTGAACTGGATCATTTCATCAACAGCTGCGGATTTGATCAGTCATTTAGCGGAGTTAACATTTTCACATGTGATTATATCCGATCGCGAACTGGATTTCGGCGGCTTGGAGGAGTTCCTTGAAGGGCTGCAGCAAGCAAAACCCGACTTGAAAATCATTGTTTTGCTTTCCAATTATCACGATGTAACGATCAATGAAAAGTATGTGAAAATGTGCAAACTTATGAGGCTGGACTACATTCAGCCGGGACGCAGCACCGCAGTGATTGCGGATGACATACGGGCATGGGTGGACGGGTTCGGAGGAGATTTAAGATACCAACAGCCCGTAGGTAAAATAGTTACATTTATCGGATCCACGCCAAATATCGGGACGACCCTGGCTTCTTTTGGTGTGGCTTATTCGCTGGCGGCGGAGACGTCGCAGAAGGTCGGATATGTATGCTTGAATCTAAAAAGCTCTAAGCTCCACTGCTATTTAGGGAGAGACGAAAACGGCTTTACCCTGGATGGCTTGCGTGCGGAGCTCAAAGCTCAAAGCTTGACACCCGATAGGCTGCTGCTCGTTTGTGATAAACCAAAGGAAGCCCACGGGCTGTATGTCCTCTATGGGAATATGCTGCGCGAGCAAGCAGAGTTCTTTTCGCCATCGGAAATCGTACATTTGCTGCGTGTAGCCCGGAGGGCTTTTGATATTTGCATCATAGAGGTCAATGCTTATTGGGACAACGCGGCAACCGTTTGCGGGTTGTTGGAAGCTGACAGCAAAGTAGTCGTTACGACAGCGGATATTGCTCATTTTCAGGAAGACTTTTCACGGTGGATTAGGCAGGTTGGCTCGGTTTTTGGTTTGCAGCCGGACGGTTTTGAGCTCATGGCCGTTCAGACAGAACGTCATTCCAAGCATAGTGAGTTTACGATTAAAGATATCCGCAAGGAAACTCAGCTGCATTTGATCGGACAGATGGCTAAGCATGGGGACGCGCTTTCTCGCTGCAATCAAGGCAAACTGTTCGACATGCTGACCCCAAGTCATCCGATGTATGAGGAGGTTAAAGCTGTTGCGGCCAAATTGGCCGACTTTTATAAGCTGCCCAGGAAAGAAACGGTACGGCAAATTACATGGCTGCAGAAGCTGATGACGGGGAGAAAAACGGCAAGTTAATGACAAGGAAACGGGGTGAAAGGAGTGAACGAGGAAAGATTTTCGATTATTACTTATATGCACGAACGAAAATTGAAGGAAAAGGTCACAGGAGCAGGTTTTGACACGGGAATTTATCCGACGATCGACAGCAGCACAGAAAAAATGGTTGGATTAGGGTCAGAAAATAGAGAAAGCTGCAACGATCTAAGAGAGGGAACGGGTGGACAGTCCTCCGAGGAGGATGTGATTTTTGAGCAATGGGTACAGGATATACGCAGTGAGCTTGTGACGATGAAAGGCAGAACGGAGGCCGAGAAACAACTCTACAATGAGACGCTGAATCGCGCCATTCTTGGTTATGAGGAGGATCGTGGGAAGCTGCTTGCCGTTATTCATGATCTGGTTTCAAAAAGAAGGCTTACCGGCAGGCCTCCCCGAACGAGCGGATACACGACTCTGCCGGAGGCGATTTTTGCAGAAATTATTGGGATGAATGTACTTGAGCTGGTATTGAAACATAAGGAGGGACTTGAGGAGATCCAAGTTGTGGGGAGGCAGATTTTTGAGGTGCGTGGCGGGAATGCGATCCCATCCGCTTATGCGCTGCCTTCTGTACGTGAATTAGAAAGAATTCAACAAAATTTAGTGCTTTTTAACAATGATACGCTGAATCCTAGAAAGCGCTGGGCCGAGGTCGTGCTGCGGGATGGATCGCGAGTTACGATGACTGGCTTCGGATTTACGGCTGAGCCTACTTTGACAATTCGTTTTTATACGGTAAAAAGGTTTGACTTGGCGACTTTGGCTTCTGCGGAGCTTGCCACAATGAATCATCGAATGGAGCAGTTAATTCGGTGTTTGATCCGTTCTTATTTTAACCTGGTCGTTATTGGCCCCACGAATTCCGGTAAAACCAATCTTATTAAAGCGATCATCGCTGAAATGGATCATAACGAAAGGATTATTACGATCGAATCGCGGTTTGAATTAAATTTGAAACGTGATTTTCCGTACAAAAATATCGTCGAATACGAAATTGACGAGGAAGATCCGAGACATTCGGGCTTGCAGGCTTTTAAGCTGGCATTGCGTCAATCACCGAAGCGAATTTGTCATGCTGAAATTCGCGACGAGGATGCGAACCTTTACGTCAGAGCTTGTACGCGGGGACATGAAGGCAGCATTACTTCCGTTCACGTAAGTGAACTTGAGGATGTTCCTGATGCGATTACGGACATGTGCATGTTGGACGGCAGGGGAATGGATCCTCTGCGTTTGACGAAGCGGATTACCGCGTTTGTGACACAAATCGGGTTGGAGATGGCTGTTGTCCACGGGAAAAGGAAGATTGTGCGGATCGTCGAATATCGGTACGAAAATGAGGAGGTTTGCGTGACGGAACTCGCAGTTTATGACAAGTCGACAGAGGATTGGAAATTTCCCGGGAAATTGTCGCAACCTGCATCGCGGAAAATCGGTAAGGCTGACCATGAGGGGCATGCTTTGTTGATGAAGCTCGGTTTTATTGAGAAAGAAGGCGAGTGATGGCATGATTTTCGCTACATATGCCTTTCTGACGCTGCTGTTTATCGTCGTATTTCTGGCTGTGCGATCCGTTTTACACGTACTAATCCGACAGCGCAAAGCCAGATTCAGGCTGCATTATGTCAAAACATCTTCTCTCGGCAATCGTTTCAGTGAATATTTGGGCCATAGAAGTCGATTGATTAAGCATGTAAAGGAGATGATGGAATCCGTCGAATTAGGCATGAGCCTGCAAACGATGCTGGTGGTGACTTTTGTCTTATTTTTAGTCGGCGTGATAGCGGGAATCTTGTATTTTCAGTCGGTAAAAGGTGTTCTGATTTTGACTTGCATCTGCGTGTCGCTGCCCTATGTGCTGCTTCGACTTAAATTGGTTAGTGTGAGGCTGCAAACCCGATTGGAGTTTCTCCCGGCTGTAGAAGTATTTTACCAGTATTACATGGTAGATCCTCATAAAAATATGAAAATGGCACTGAAATATTGTTTAGAGGAAAACCGCATTTTGTATCCGATTAAGCCTGTGTTTGAGCAGCTTTATCGAAATCTGATGACACAAAGAGATAAGGAGGAGAGCCTGCGCATTTTTTCACTCACATTGGGCCATGCATGGGCTGAGTATTTCGTTGGTATCCTGCGTGTCGCTTTGACGGAAGGGAGTTTTGTTGGCGATAGTTTCAAAGAGCTAATTATCGACATGCGAAAAGCGCAGCGTTTCGATCAAATGGAACGAAATCGACTTTTGGAGATTCGGATTGCCAATTTTACGCCGATTTTATTTCTTGCCTTATTTTTGTTCATTAATTTCAAAGTAAACGCTGACAATGCCTATTTATACTATGTTTTGGACCCTGGCGGACGCAATATGATTTTGGACGCGCTTTTGCTGATATTCGTTTCTTTTATCATGGGGATTTATCTTTCAATGCGAAGAATGTGAGGGCCTAATGAATGATTCAAATTGCATCTAATTTGCTACTATTCGTGCTGTTCATGACGGCCGTTTATCACGGGATTATGCTTGTGCCTGTTCGGGCAAGTAGGTGGAGGACATCGCAGGTTATGAGCGTGCTTCGAGAGAAGAAGCTTCCTGACTGGTTGTTTAAATGCTTAGGGCTAAAGGCAAAAACGATAGAAGAAAAGAGGCAGCTTCTGCTAGGGTGTGGCATTCGGATGAATGCAGGTCTCTACGAAGGTAGCAGGAGAATTCTGTTGCTGGCAGCCTTTTTGGTTGGTGTTTTAGGTTATGTTGGCCTACAACATCCATTGCTCACTTTGTTTATTGAGCCTATCTATGTATTAACCGGGGCGGCCTGCCTGTTGCTATTTTTGTTTTTCGATAAAAAAGTGCTGGCTCAGTTGAAGGAAAAGAGAGCTCATCGCATTGTCCGGGAAATTTACGTCATTAGTCATCATCTGCTTTATTACAATGATTCACATATGAGTTTACATGCAAAGTTATCTTTATGTGCTGCTCAAACTCGCTCGATTCGGACGCAGTTCGGGCTGCTGCTCAATGAGTGGTATCAGGGCTCGGAAGCTGCAATTGCCCAGTTCAAAATCAGGTTGGGAACGGACGAAGCACACAGCTTCGGGGAGACATTAAATGTGCTCAGGTTGAATGAACATGCGAGCTACTATGATCTGCTCAAGCAAAGGATTCAGGACTATAAAGAAAAAATGGAGTTAGTTCGGGAAAGTAAAAAAGAGGCAGTTTCTTACGTGCTGTTTGTGCTTGCCGGACTGCCGATTTTGAATACGTTTCGAGTATTTATGTACCCGTGGGTTGCTGAAGGTCAGCGTTTATTTCATGCAATTAACTAAAGGAGTGGCTTGTTATGAGAAATATTTTAGTTACCGTTATGATGTTGATTGTGGTTGCTTTCCTCTTTACATCGATTGTTAATGATGGTTCGACAGGATTAAGGCGGAATATTTCGACGCATGGCACGCAGGCCAATACGGATATTACGGCATTAAGGCCTTAATGCAGAGGGCAGGCTGTGAGGTCGATTTTGATGACAGTGATGTTGATTATGGTTGTGATTGTTATCTATAACAATGTGGTTGGAGGAAGTACAGGAACGCGCATGCAGGTGAACAACGGAGGTGCCAGAATTAATGGAACCATAGAGCGGATTGATCCATGAAGCAGCTGTTAGTGTTCGTTTTACTTGTAACTATGCTCTGTTGGTTCATGTTCGCTCCTGTGTATAAGCATGTCATTATCGTTCGCCAGGCTGTTTTGCAGAAAGAGGTTGACTATCTACTGGAGATTGGCGCTAACGGCAGACATGGGTACATCGATCAGTCGATGATTCAAGAGTCCAGGAATCGTATGGAGGCCAGGGGTTTTACGCCAGGAGAACTCGTGTATATGATTGGAACCACAACGGGAACGGGCGGGACGGATGCAACATCGCCTGTTTGGCGAGGAGCAGGCTTAAGTTTGAAGCTGACTTATCCGTATCATCGGCTTTTTGTTATTGATCGATTAGTGGGGATAACGGTCCCTGCCGAAACGGACCGAATGGGCGCCAGCGGCATGAAGATGAGTGAGTATGTGCCTTGAAGGTTGAGGGGATGTTGTGTATAAGCTGCTATTCATGGCGCTGATGAGTGCCGTGTTCATGTCGATGTATGCGCTGCAAACGGATGAAGAGCTGGCCATGCATACGCTTTTTCATGGGAAGCATGCGCTGAACCGTGCGGTTCATGCGGCTGCTCAGCAAAATGATCAGGTGAAGCTGGCTGAGGGCATCCATTCAATTGATGAGAGTAGGGCAAGGACTGTTGCCCTGCAATATTTGCAGGCAAACTTAAGACTGGATACGGCGAACAATCCGCTGCCTGGAACTTTTTTACAGAATGAGGTGGTGGTGGAGTTATTTAAGATCGTTAATGAAGGGGAGGTATTTCCTTATACTTATACAAATTCCACATACGGTTACTCCGTTACGCTAAACCGACCAGGGGTCATTATGTTCATTCGTTTGAAATTCCCGAGAACATATACTGTTTTGCAGCCGATTACTTGGAGGATTAAGTGTTCTGCAGAAATGGTATTTTGAATGTATAATAGCAGATGAGGTGTACATTCTTGGAGTTGTGAGGAGAGGTACGAATGACGATTTTCCAGCTAAGGCAGCAGTGGCTTCAGGGTGAGATGATCAAACGGGGATGGTCCGGCTTCCTGGTCACCCATCATGTGGATATATATTATTACTGCGGCTCGATGCAGACGGGGTATTTGTTTATCCCGGCGGAGGGCGAGGCACTTTATCTCGTTCGCCGCAGTTTGATCCGCGCCGAGGAGGAAGCGTCAGCGGACGTGGAAGCGCTGGGATCCTGGAAGACGCTGGCTGAGCGTCTTCGCGCGCGCTGCGCCGCGGCGGGGGATGCACCGCTGCGGATCGCGACGGAGCTGGACGTGTTACCCGTCCAGCTGTTTGGGAAGCTCCAGGCGGCGCTGCCCGGCGCGGCCTGGGAGGACGGCTCGCTGCTCGTGCGTGAGCAGCGAATGATCAAATCGCCGGACGAAGTCGCGGCGATTCGGGAGGCGGCGCGCGTCGTCGACGCGGCGCTGGAAGCGGTCATCCCCCACATTCGTGAGGGGATGGCGGAGTTTGAGCTGATGGCGCTCATCGAGCATCAGCTCCGGCTGCGCGGGCACCAAGGGCTGATGCGCATGCGCGCGTACAATTCCGAGTTAATCACCGGAATGGTCGCGACAGGCGCGGCGGCAGCGGTGCCCACCTATTTTGACGGGCCGGCCGGGGGTACGGGGCTCCACCCGTCCAGCCCGCAAAGCTCAGGCCGCGCGCTGCTGATGCGCGGCGAACCGATTCTCGTCGACATCGGCTGCATGGTCGACGGGTATTTGATCGATCAGACGCGCACGCTCGTGATCGGCGATTTGGACCCTGAGCTGCAGCGTGCCTACGACGTGGCGGAGCAGGTGCTCCGCGCCACGGAGGCTAAGCTGCAGCCAGGCATGATTGCGGAGCATCTGTATCTGCTCGCGCTGGATCAAGTGCAGGAAGCGGGACTGAGCGCCCACTTCATGGGGTATGGCGCCGACCAAGTGAAGTTCCTTGGTCACGGCATTGGGCTCGAAATCGACGAATTGCCGGTTCTCGCCAAAGGCTTTAAATACCCGCTGGCTCCCGGCATGGTCATCGCCATCGAACCGAAGTTTACGTTCCCCGGGCGCGGAGTAGTTGGCGTTGAAGATACATATCTGATTACGGACATCGGTTGGGAGAAGTTGACGATTTCGAGGGAAGGTCTTATCCGGGTTTAGGTTGTGAAGCAGCCATATCGCACAAAGAAGAAGCTGATCTCTGTGAAAGTAGTGTTTGCTACTTTTGAGACAGCTTCTTCTTTTTGAGGACTTATTAGTACCCAATTCGCTTACATCAGTGCGAGCGAGCAGTGGGAGGGAACCACGGGGCGCTATTTGAGCCACTTCGGCTAATTCCGGTAGCCATGCAGAACTGTAGGGTCTTATTTGCCTTAGGTTGGCATCATTTCGCTTGTATTCATGGAACAAGCGGCCCACAGTTCACTTAGCCTTGCCGAAAGGCTGTTTGCAAGGGAAATAGCGGATCATAGTTCCCTTTTTAACCTAAGTAACTTGGTCTCGAGCTTAAATTCTCTCGATAACTTTGTCAATCAAACCGTACGTCTTCGCATCCGCGGCCTCTAAATAGTAATCACGGTCCGTATCCAGCTCAATTTTCTCGATTGGCTGTTTCGTTGTATCTGCGAGAATGCGGTTAAGTGTGTAGCGTGTTTTGAGAATATGCTGAGCGCGAATATGAATGTCGCTGGCTTGCCCTTGGGCGCCGCCCCAAGGCTGATGAATCATGACTTCTGCGTTTGGCAGTGCAAAACGCTTGCCCGGCGCACCCGCTGTCAGAAGAATCGCACCCATGGATGCCGCCATTCCCACACAAATTGTAGATACGTCAGGTTTGATGAAATTCATCGTATCATAGATAGCCAATCCGGCTGATGTTGAACCGCCAGGGGAGTTAATGTAGAGAGAAATGTCTTTCTCAGGATCTTCAGCGGAAAGAAACAAGAGCTGGGCAATAATCGCATTGGCTACTTGATCATTCACTTCTGTTCCTAAGAAGACAATTCTGTCTTTAAGCAAACGGGAATAAATATCGTAAGAGCGCTCTCCGCGCGAGGATTGTTCAACAACCATAGGTATGAAGCTCATAGGATTCATCCTTTCTATTTTGAGGATTTTAAGCAACGGCTCTGCTTTGTAGCGTATGACGGTAAGCAGGTTGCTTCTGGCCAAAACCAGAGGAAATGATGACAAGACGGACGGGTTCCTCTCCCTGAGAAGAAGGGAATTCACGAACGTTAAAGGTAGCTTCTGACTCAGATAAACCTTGGCGGCGATAATCGTCAATGGAGATCACTTGACCCTCTGATTTGCTTGGAGCTACGCGCTCTCTAGGGCGCTCCCATGTGATAATAGCTGCACCTGGCAATGTGTCCTTTTGTTCTCTTTTTGATTCTTTCTCTTGCTCATGTTCTTGACTCATCGTAGGCGTCCTCCTCATTCTTTCGGTTTCGGATACACGGCTAATAATACTTGATAGGCTTCATTCTCATCTTTGCCGGCAGCGTAACGTTCCACTAACTGCTGTACCATTGCAGCATACTCCTCAATGAACGCCTGTCGTTGATGCTCATCGCACAAATGAACTTGGAGCTGCAGCGTAGCACTGGGAATTTCTTCTCCCACATCAGATTGCTCCATTAGCAGCATGGCGTCACGCCTTATTCGCTCTGACGTTGTGACAAGATGGGCCAGCGAGCTTTGGTCCTTCAACTTTTGCACGGTCTCAGGCTTCATGCTCAAGCTGTCAGCCAGCACGAAAGTTTTGGCAATGGATCTGTACAGAACTTCGACCAGATTGCGCACTTGCCGCGTGCCGACTCGCTGCACTAGACCCGCTTTTTCCAAAGCTTTCAAGTGATAGTTGATCCGCTGCGCGGTCTCACCAAGCGTTCGAGCCACTTCAGCTGCAGAGCCAGGTTCGAGGAGCTGTGCAATAATCTCCCCGCGGATGGGGTTAAGCAGTACAGTAGCTTGCTCAGGTGACTCGATGTAATACCTTTCTTGGATATCGTTTAGCATGGAGAGGATGCCTCCAGTACAATGATTATGTTACGTAAAAATATTTTATTACGTGGAAGTTGGAAAGTCAATGGGCGGTTAGAAATCGACTGCATCATCATCAAACTAACTAACAACTAACTGTTGGTGTTAGTGGATGACAAATTGGTATTGAATTGGACATTAAAGTTTTTTTACTGAGTTAGAGTATATGAGTAACAATATATTAATTGTAGTGGCTGGGGATAAATCTAAACGGGCAGTTTGAAATCAAATGTGCTTAGATAGGAAAAAATGGATAAAAACTGAATTGTTATTATATTCCATTTTATGTGATTCAGAAACCGAAAGGAGAAAACGAAAGGAGCTCAATCCCGACGACGTGTTCAATCACCGCAAACTGGCCGACGAGCTGAACGTTCCGATTGCGCTTGGCGAACATGTGTATACGAAATACGCGTTTCGCGACTATATCCAGCAGGGAGCAGTCGAATACGTGCAAGCGGACGTAACGCGCCTCGCTGGCGTGACCGAATGGTTGCAAGTCGCCGCGCTCGCCCATGCATATGATTTACCGGTATGCCCACATGTAGGTGATATGGGCCAAATCCACCAGCATCTCGTCGCCGCGACGCCGAATGCAATCATGCTGGAGTACATCCCATGGATCCGCCATATTTTCGAAGAGCCTGCGACGGTGAAGAACGGCTATTATGTACTTCCGGAAATGCCGGGAGCCTCCACGACGATTATCCAGCGTTACTTCGACGAGTACAGGGTGAAATAACTCAAACAAAAGAGCCTCAGAGAACAGTGTCTCTGAGGCAAATCTTTTTACTCTACATAATCATTTTATCTAAAGAAAACCTTATCCTATAGAACTTTAGCCAAAAAATCTTTCGTGCGGGTGTTAGACGGGTTTCCAAACACTTGCTCAGGAGTCCCTTCCTCCACAATCACACCTTTATCCATGAACACAATTCTATCGCCTACTTCACGGGCAAATCCCATCTCATGGGTTACGATAATCATGGTCATGCCACCTTTAGCCAACTTTTTCATAACATCCAGCACCTCTCCTACCATTTCCGGATCGAGTGCCGAGGTCGGCTCGTCAAATAGCATCACATGCGGCTGCATCGCCAAGGCGCGTGCAATGGCAATCCGCTGCTGTTGTCCGCCGGAGAGTTGGGAAGGATAGCAATCCTTCTTATCTGCCAGTCCAACAGTGTGCAGCAGCTTCAACGCAGTTTTCTCTGCGTTGGCGGTTGACAGACCTTTCACCTTGGTAGGTGCCAGAGTCAGATTTTGCATAATAGTCTTATGCGGAAACAAGTTGAAATGCTGGAACACCATGCCCATTTTCTCCCGGGTGGCGTTAATGTTGTGCCCACGGGCGGTAATGGACTGGTTTTCAAATAGGATTTCCCCGCCGCTGGGCTGTTCCAGAAGGTTGATGCAGCGCAGAAAGGTGCTTTTCCCCGAGCCACTCGGCCCGATGACAACTACGACCTCACCGCCTTCGATGCTGATATCTATTCCCTTGAGAATTTCTGCTTCTCCATAGGATTTGCGTAAATCTTTAACGGTGATCACTAGCTCCCATCCTCCGTTCCCATGCGCCAAGCAGCTTGGACAGCGTGAAAGTCAATACCAAATAAATCGCGGCTGAAATAATGAGCGGGCTAAGTCCCTTGTACGTGATATTCTTCACGACTCCAGCTTGGTACATAATATCTGCCATTCCGATCACCGATATAATGGACGATTCTTTGATAATCGTAATAAACTCATTTCCGATCGCGGGAAGAACGGACTTAAACGCTTGCGGCAAAATAACATGACGCATCGCCAGCCACCTGTTCATTCCAAGCGAACGGGCTGCTTCCATCTGCCCGCGATCCACGCCTTGAATACCCGCACGGAAAATTTCCGCCAAATAAGCCGAACTGTTCAAGGACAGTGTGATAATACCTGACTGCAACGGGGTAAAGTTGATCCCCAGTGTGAGCGCCAGCCCATAGTGGATAATCAAAAGCTGCGCCAACATAGGTGTACCGCGCAAAATCTCAACATACGTTGTACCCAGCAAGGTTATCGCCCGGATACGTGACATTCGCAGCAGACTAATGATCAAGCCAATTATGAAGCCAAACAGGACGCCAAGCGCAGACAATAGCAGTGTATAACCGAGGCCAATCGCGTAATAGCTGCGATATTCCCAGAATATTGTAAATATATTTCCAGATGATTGCGGCTTATCTACAGACAACATACTCGCTTGTTTAACCATCTCTGTAATACGGTTCTCGTTCTTTAGACGGGCGACCGTCGAATTGACTTGTGCCAGCAACTCTGTGTTCCCTTTGCGGATGCCGATCGCGGCTTGAACAGGTGCATCGTCCGGAACGGCTTCCGCAAGTGTAAGCGCGCTGTTCTGCAGGTAACCGACGGCAACGGTGTCTTCCAGAATGACGGCATTAATTCGTTTCGTCTGCAACTGCAGAACAAGGTCCGGTATGCGGTCAAGAGATGTAATAACAGCTTCCTGAACGGATCGAGCAATCTCCTCTTGAACGGAGCCTTTTTGTGCGCCGATCTTATCACCCTTCAAGCTATCCATACTCTTGTAGCGTTCTTTATCTTCGGTACGAACCATTAATACCTGCTTGGATTGGTAATAGTTGTCCGAGAAGTCGATACTTTGCCTGCGTTCATCTGTTGGTGTCATTCCGGATATCACCAGATCAACCCGGCTGCTTTGCAAAGCGGGCAGCAAGGCATCAAAGCTCATGTCCTCAATAATAAGCTTTGCACCCATGTCCTTGGCAATTTCACGAGCAATATCAATATCAAAGCCCACGATCTGGTCTTTTCCATTTATAGTTTTATGAAATTCATAGGGCGCAAATTCGGCGCTGGTACCCAGCACAAGCGTGTTCTCCGACTGGCTGCCAGCCCCATAAGTGGTCTGAACGGGAAAGCCAGTCAGCAGCAGCACCAGTATCAACAATAAAAGCGCCGTATAACGGTAATGCTTTTTCACTCTATTTCTCTCCTAACTTGTAGTATGAACAAGAATATCGTGTAATTATAAAGAAGTATGAATGATTATGCAACTGCCTGCTCGACTCGATGCGTTGATGGTGGAGCTGAAGAAACTGCTCAATGAGTGTGTGGCTTCCAGCGATATTCATCATATCGGCTATGAGTTTTACAGGGTTGGACGAAAGGATGCTGATTTTGCAACCACCGCCATTCATGGAATTAGCGCCGTTATGTTTCTTGCGCAATCATCGGTACAATGTGCTCGGTTTACTTATCAGGAAATGCACGAGCTGGGCGAGAACGTGGCTAATATTTACATGGAATGCGAATTTCAATCCGGTGTTATCGCACATCTGCGCTTTTGTCCGGTTGCCGGCGTAGTGGTGGAGCGTGCGACTGTGAATGCGTATCAGCTTACGTTTTATGCTGAGTTGCCGATATGGAACGCTTATAATTATCCAGGAAGGCTAATTCATCTTGAAAATGGCTGAGAACGAAGCATTTTTTAACTCGATTCGAACGGGGCAAGCTCCTGAGGGCGATCTTCGCAGCGCTCTTCAAATGGAGTATGTTTATTAAGTAATTTACGCGAGCCTCTCGTTAGTTCAATAATTATTTTTGTGAAAAAATGTATTTTACTCAAACTGGTTATACACTGAGCTATCTGATTTTTAGGAATTTTGAATGTCGACAAAACCTTTACCGAACACATCCTGCACATTTTGAACTGTCATGAAAGCTTCGTGATCCGCGGATTTTACGATGTTCTTCAGCAGGGCAACTTCCTGTTTCTTGACTATAATATAGAGAATATTCATGGAAGTCTTCGTATAATAACCATGACCGCTTAAGACCGTAACACCTCGATCCATAAGAGTGTTTACTTGTTGAGCGATCTGGTCTTGTTTTTTGGAAATAATCGTTATAGATTTCGTTGGATTCAATCCGTCTATCACGAACTCCATTACTTTGGTAGCTACGAAAAGCATAATAATGGTGAACATCAGTCTTTCGGGGCCAATGATAAAGTAAGAGGACATTGCTACAACAACATCGCACAACAACAACGCAAAACTGATATTCCAGTCCCAGAACTTGTTCATCAACTTGGCTATGATAACAGTGCCAGCAGTCGTACCTCCTACCCTAACAATAAGTCCGATGCCAAATCCAACCAGAACCCCTCCGAAAATAGAATTCACAATTAAATCGTTTGAAGCAATATGCCAACCTTGGGTCAGATGAAGAAACAACGAATGGAGAGAAACGGCAGCGAGTGTATATAATACGGTCTTTCTTGTTAACAAACGGCATCCAATTGCCAACAGTAACAGATTAATAATCAAGCTTGTCCAACCTGGAGACCATTCCAGCAAATAATATAAAATGATAGTAATGCCAACCACACCACCCTCGCCCAACTCGTGAGGGATGACAAACACATTAATGCCCAACGCAAAAGCTAGTGCACCAACTGTTATAAATAACAAATCTATGAATGTTCTTTTCACTTCTATAGCCTTCTTTCTCGCTATGGTACTAAGCCATGACGCAAGCCTGTCGTGTCATTTCATGTTATTGTTACATTTAAACACGGCCTTCGTAACTTCTCAAGGAGTTGTGCTACCATGCTACCATGCTAACAATTTAACAGATTAAAGACAGACTTCATTGAAGGCAGCTCATACAGGGCGGATTTTTGATGAAAGAATTATTAATTGTTCCAACACCACTTCAAAACTTATTTGTCTCCCAACAGTGAGAGGCTGAGCTAACTTTCATAGCTGCAGAAAATACTGGACTTATCGTTCCGGAAAAGTTTATACTGTACCTACGGAATCGGAGGGAGAGTCATGGGACGCTACAAAGAGTTTGATAAAGAAGCGGTGCTTCATAAAGCGATGCTCGTTTTTTGGAAGAAGGGCTACGAAGCGGCAAGCATTCCCGATTTGCTGGAAGCTATGGATCTTAGCAGATCGAGTCTGTACGAAACGTTCGGGGACAAACAAACGCTTTATATCGAGGCGATCAACTGGTACAAGAAGTGGAGGCAAGCCAAACGGGACATCCTCGTCAATGCGACATCCGCAAAATCGGGAATCCGGCAGTACTTCGAGATACACATCGATTCCGCCTTGGGTGGCGAGTCGCCGAAGGGCTGTCTCATTACGAATGCAGCAGTCGGCATGGATTCGCCAGATGAGCAACTGAATGCGTTGATCAGGGAGCGGTTTGACGAGTTGGAGAAATCCTTCTACGAGCTGCTGCGCAAAGGTCAGGAGACGGGCGAAATCATGCCTGAGAAAGATATCAAGACTTTATCTTATCTGCTTTCAAACCTGAATCATAGTATAAATATAGTTGCGAAGGTGCAGGGTGACCGCAGCAAGATGCAGCAGATGATAGACACGGTGATGGAAATGCTATAAAACATATTTTTTTTATCAATTCAGGAACGAATGTTCCAGAAAATTTCTGATGAATAAAGGGGACTTTTTATGCATTCAGCTTCCATTCCAACGGAAAAGTCGGTTTCGCCATCGCTGATTTTTATCCTGGCGGCCGCTTGCGGTATCATAGCGGCAAATCTTTATTATGCTCAACCATTGATAGGCTCGATCAGCTCGACCATCGGGCTCTCCTCCAGTACTGCCGCACTCATCGTTACGTTGACTCAAGTCGGCTACGGGATCGGCTTGTTATTTATCGTACCGCTCGGAGACATCCTGGAAAATCGTAAGTTGATCCTTTCATCATTGCTCCTTACAGCCGCCGTTTTGACAATTGCCGCTGTAATTAAAAGCGCCATCTTGTTCCTCACCGCTTCACTCGTGATCGGAATAGGTTCCGTAGCAGCACAAATCCTTGTGCCGTATGCGGCTCATCTTTCGCCTGAAGCCGTGCGCGGTCGCAACGTGGGCAACGTCATGAGCGGGCTGCTGCTGGGGATTATGTTCGCGCGTCCCATTTCGAGCTTGGTAGCGGAGTATATGGGCTGGCGCGCCATATATTTCTTCTCCGCAGCATTGATTTTCACGCTGGCTCTTGTATTGGCAAAGACACTACCCTCAAGGAAGCCTTCGGCCACTACCGCTTACCCGGCGCTGCTGCACTCTATGCTGCATCTGCTGAAGGCGACACCGGCATTGCGCCGGAGGGCAATTTATCATGCTTGTGTATTCGGAACGTTCAGTTTGTTTTGGACTACAGTTCCGTTGGTATTGACAAGTCCGCCGTTTCTTTTCACTCAGAAGGAAGTCGCTCTGTTCGCATTAGTCGGGGTAATGGGGGCAATTGTGGCGCCAGCGGCGGGCCGTATGGCAGACCGTGGATGGGTTCGCCCGGCTACGGGATGGGCATTGGCCATCGTCATCTTTTCCGGGCTGCTTCCCTTGCTGGTTCCATCAAGTTCTGCACTCGCAGTCCCGATTCTCGTAGTTGCGGCGATTTTACTTGACTTGGGGGTTTCCGCCAACATGGTTCTCGGGCAGCGGGTGATTTTCTCTTTAGGAGCGGAATTTCGCAGTAGGCTTAACGGTTTGTATATGGCCATTTTCTTTTTGGGGGGCGCTATCGGCTCAGCGGCAGGGGGATGGGCTTACGCAGCGGGGGGCTGGAAAGCGGCACTGCTGATCGGAATCGCCTTACCGACTATCGCGATGGCGTATTATGCGACGGAGTTTTCGAGAGTAAGGAAGGACAGTCTCATTGATTGAGGAGCACAGTTTGCATAGGTCTAAAGTTAAACAGGCGTGCACTCATTGCGTACACGCCTATTTATTTTCTAATTGTATGGTGAAACAATTAATTCGTATGAAGCCCCCACCTACCCTTTCCGCACCTGCCGCTGAATCCGATACTCCGTTGGAGATATCCCCTCCAAATTTCTAAACGTTCGAATAAACGAGTTACGGTTGTTAAAGCCGATCTCTTCCAATATTTTCTGAATCGGCTTGGATGTATGCTGCAGCATCTCCTTGGCTTTCGCAATTCGCAGCTCCTGCAGATATCTCTGAAACGTCATGCCTAGTTCCTTTTTCAACAGTTTGGACATGTACTTGGGTGAGGTGTTGTATTTGTCAGCGAGCATGTCCAGACTAATGTCTTCGTGATAATAGTCGTCAATGTATTGCTTAAACAACTTAATATCAAACCCTGGCTGGACAGGGGTGCATGCTTCTAGAACACTATCGTAAAACGACACGATGAAATCTGCCATATCCCCAATTGAGTGGGTACTGATGGACATGACGAATTCGCTGTAGTTTTTGAAGATGGATTCGTCCATCGTTGTATCAAGCTGCTTCAACGCTTGTGTACCGATCAGATACAGATGCATATACAGCTGTCTACTGCTCATATCGGTCATAGCGCTGTTCATATTGGCATTAATAATTGTCTTCAGCAGTTGCTGCAAATCCTCTTGCTTGTTGGAGAGCAGCAGGTTTAAGAGCTTGTTTTCATCCGTTTTGCTTAGCAAATATCCGGACTCGTCCTGATTGTTTTCGTTATAAATGCTGATCCTTTTGGTATCGAACGGGGATACCCGCCAGAGCGCCTTCATTGCCTCGACGTAGGAGCGTTGCATGCCTTGATAGCCAGTATGCTTCCTGCCGATGCCGATATGAATGTGCACGAACGCTTTGTCGGTCTGAAACAGATCGTCAATTTGCTGCAAATACTCATGATACGCCCATGTATCGGCGTCATGGGGCAGATTCACCAGGATGGCGAACAGATTGGTGTCCATCTCTAGCAAATAGACCGAAGAGCTTGGTGGAATCATCGATTTCATCAGCTTGAGAAGCCGTTGAGAAGCTTGATTCTGGAACTCTTCTGAGAACGAATCGTAGAATGGCTTCTTGAAATTGCACTGAATGAGCCCGACCCAGAAGGAATCGTGCATAAAGCTGAATTTGCAATTTGCCAGGAAATCGTCGATCCTACTGTGGTCCATTTGACTATTACTCTTAAGCATCTTTACCAGAAATTGATCGATCACCAGCGGGAGCGTATAAGACAACGTCTCATTCAGATGGGCGACATTGCTTTTCATTCGGTCAATTTCATTATTAATGTATTCAAATTCTTTGAACGAATCGCTGCTGCGCTGCATACTCCGACCATCCTGCAACGTACGGACGAGAGCCCGGATAGGCGAGTATAGCATTTTGGTGAACAGGATAGACATAAGTAGCCCGACCAGCAGTGCGATTGCTGTAACAATGATATTCCAATTACTGAAATTGTTAAAATTTGTTTTGATATCCGTAATAGGAACGCTAACGATCATATTGGCTTGCTGGAAGAAAAAGCTGGTGTTGAATTTGATAATGAGCATTTCTTGATTGCGAAACGTCATCTTAAAGCGATTGGCTGTCTCTCCCACAGCCTTTTCTAAAATCGCTGACATGTCTGCGTTATTCTCCTCGGTTGAGAACAGCAGTTGATTGTCTTGGTTGGAAACGAGAAGCATACTGTTCGGCGTTATCTTAAAGCTGCGAAGAAGTTGTATAATCGGCTGCACGTCCAGATTGATCACGTATAAATCGTTCGACCAATAGCCTCCAATCATCGACTGCACGACAGGAATGCTCGTTTTACCGTGGTTTCGGATGGTTCTGGAAATGTCGGAAGGGGGGAGAATCGTGAACAAGTGGTGATTCGCCTGATACGCCTTCCAAAAATCCTTCGGATACAGTCCGCTACGGTACACCTTGTCGTAATAAAAATCGGATGCATACGTACCTTCATCGCTGATGATTAGCTTTTCGCTGCGTTTATATATGTAAGCGTTATCAATGTAATTGCTGCTTGATTTAATGCGGGACAAGGAACGAATGGCTTCGGTAATATCGGCATATTTGGACACATCGTCGATGGTATAGTTCGCGGAAAAAATGCGCAGCACATTAGGATCAAGCGCTAGCAAATAGTTGGTTTGATAAATGCCTTCGAACAGATTGTTCAAGGAGGATGCGATATTGGCGACTGAGCGGTCATAATTATGTTCGATCTGGTTTTCAAATTTGCTCAGAAGGACGTTATACGATAAGAAGTTAATAAGTTGCAAAAACATTGTAATGGAGAGAAACAACAGGATTAATCGGAAAAGGATGCTTCGGAAACCAAGCTTCTTCCATTTGGATATTATCGCAGGCATATCGCTGTCCTCACATCCTTATGTTGTTATGATTTGATCAAATTATAGTTAGCAATGAGGGAGCAAGTCAACTTTGTTACATCGATATAAAAGGATTAGGTAGAAAAGTGTGACATGGTGGAATAATCGAACTTGCGATGGAAAGGAAAAGCGTGACATAGGCGATTAATCGTTGTACACAATAGGCGAAATCGATGACATCGATCCCGAACTGGCTGTATTCATCTCCACGAGAAATGTGATTTGATAGTTTCAGCACCACATCACACAGGAAAGGAGGTTACGCTATGGAAATAGCGACTGTGCGCACATCTCATCATCGCGCTAGGTCATATTGGAAGCGTTACATGTATTACTACATCCTACTCATCCTGCCACTTGCCTACTTCCTCATATTCAGGTATGGGCCGATTGCAGGGAACGTGTTGGCCTTTCGCAAATATGTACCGGGGGGGCCTGTGTATGGAACGGAGTGGGTAGGTCTTCGCTACTTCAAGCTGTTCATGAACGATCCGAACTTTTGGATAGCTTTTAAGAACACGTTGGTACTGAGCATTCTGAATCTGGCGATTACGTTTCCGTTGCCGATTCTGTTCGCTCTGCTGATCAATGAGATCGTAAGCCCGCGCGTCAAGAAGTTCATTCAGACGGTTTCTTATTTTCCGAATTTTGTTTCCATTGTTGTTGTCGTAGGCATGATCAAGGAGCTGCTATCGCCCACGACAGGTTGGGTCAATCAGTTGCTGATCCATTTTGGGATGGATCCGATTTTCTTCGTCAATGAGCCGGGGTGGTTTCGAACTATCTATATCACCTCGGATATATGGCAGTATATGGGGTGGAATGCGATCATTTACTGTGCCGTTCTGGCTTCGGTAGATTCGCAGTTGTATGAGGCGGCGGAGCTTGATGGCGCAAGCCGGCTGAAGCAGACGATTCATGTCACCATTCCGCAAATGCTCCCGACGATTTCGGTTGTGTTTATTCTTTCTCTTGGTTCCATTCTTAGCATTGGATTTGAGAAGGCGCTGCTGCTCTATACGCCGAGCAATTCCGCAACCAGTGATATTATCGATACGTTTGTGTTCCGGATGGGTCTTGAGAACAGCAATTACAGTTACGCAACGGCAGTCGGCATGTTCGGCGGTTTGATCGGTCTCTTCCTCGTATCGGGAGCCAACTACATGTCCCGCAAAATTTCCGGCATATCCTTGTATTAAGGAGGTGGAGCATGCTCTATCGGCGAACTTGGAGCTATCAACTGTTCAGAGTGGTGAATGCACTTATCATGCTTGCCGTTCTGGCAGCTATCATTATCCCGTTTCTAAATTTATTAGCGATTTCACTTAGTGAATCCTGGGCAATTGTAGGCGGTAAAGTGGGTTTATTTCCTATAGGCTTTAACCTGGACGCTTACTTCCGCATTTTTCAACATCCGAGCATCAAGTCAGGCTTCTACAATTCCTTTCTTCAGACGGGGCTTGGCACGGCAATCGGATTGTTTATGCTGACGATTTGCGCATATCCATTATCCAAAACCTTTTTGAAAGGCAGAAAGCTCTTCATTCTGTTTATTATGTTTACTATGTTTTTCAGTGGAGGCTTGATACCTACTTATCTAGTGGTAAAAAGTCTCGGTTTGATCGATACGATCTGGGCCATTGTGCTGCCCTTCTGCATTACACCGTATTATTTACTGCTAGTCATGACGTATTTCCAATCCATTCCCGAAAGCCTTGAAGAGTCGGCCATGATCGATGGCTTGAATCCGATCCAGATTCTGTGGCGCATCGTCATTCCGCTGTCCAAGCCGGTGTTAGCTGCTATCACGCTTTTTCTCGCAATTTATTATTGGAATAATTGGTTTAATGCAATGATTTATTTGAACAGCACGGAGAAGCTTCCCGTCATGATGATCGTGCGCAATATTGTAGCTGGAGCAGATTTGGCGTCCAATGGCGGCCAAAGCGAGGTCACGAGCCTTTCGGCGGCATCCTTAAAATCGGCGGCCATCATGGTCACAACACTGCCGGTGGTTGTCCTGTTTCCTTTTGCTCAGAAGCATTTTGCTCAAGGCGTTATGTTGGGTGCGGTTAAAGGTTGATGGTAAGAGGGGCTTGAATTATGTAGTTGCCAGCTTTCACAGAAGAAAGCATTTAGGAGGAAATCCGATGAGACGATCCATGAAAAGAGGGTTTATATTCGTCACTGCTTTGATGGTGATCACCGTACCTTTAGCCGCTTGTTCCAGCTCCAATAAGGACGCGGGAACTAACGGGAGTGGCGAAAACAGTTCAGAGAAAACGACCACCTTCTCGATGATGTACTCCGACAGCGCCGCTTATCCATTCAATAAAGAGTGGCCTGCGCTCAAGCAAATGCAAACGCTTAAGAACGTGAAGTTAGATGTGCAAGCGGTACCGGATAAGGATTACGCCAATAAGTTCAAAATTGTGACCAGCTCGGGCACGCTGCCGGATTTGATCAGCTCCGTGGACCATCCCAGCCTGATGAGCGTGGCCGAGACCGGTGTATTGCTAAACATCAACGACTATCTCGATAAGCTGCCGAATTTTCAAAAAAAAGTGAAAGAATACAAGATTGACGATGAGCTTGAGAATTGGGAGACGAAGGACGGCAAGCTGTATATTTTACCGCAAATGAACGAAGCGGCATTGTACAATACGGCACCTGTTATCCGTACGGACCTGCTCAAGAAATACGGCTTGCAAGTCCCGAAGACGATGGATGAGTTATATAGCGTATTGAAGGTATTCAAGGAGAAGGACCCTGCAAGCTATCCGATGGCGAATTTGATAGGTGCCAATACCCTTCGGAGTATCTCGGGTGCTGCCTGGGGGATTGATCCTTCGTATAACGGGTTCATGTATGACAGCGCTTCGAATTCGTTCACTTATGCCTATACCAGTGACAATTACAAGCAATATGTGAAGTACCTGAACAAGCTGATCACCGAGAAACTGGCCGATCCTGAGTTGTATACGTCGAGCCTGGATTCCTGGAAGCAGAAAATGGCGACCGGCAAAAGCACATTCACGTACACCTGGATTAGTGAACTTGCTCAGCTGAATGCGGACGGGAAAAAGAACGTCGGTCCCGACTTCGAACTGACGCCATTACCTCCGATCGCAGGTCCGGGCGGGGTCAAGGCGGCTAGTACGACCCGTATCAAAGACGGTCTCGTCATTCCGGCCAGCGCAGCAAAAAAACCTTATTTTGACAAGCTCCTTGCGTTCGTGGATTGGTTATACAGCGATGAAGGTAACGTCCCGTTCACTTGGGGAATCAAAGATCAGACTTATGTCGAAGTGAATGGCAAAAAGGATTTCAGCGACGCAGTCAAAAATAGCAGCAGCATTCAGAAGTCACTATGGGATATCGGAGCTGCGAATACCAATTATGCCATGCTTTACCCGTATGACTGGTTTATTAAGGTGTTAAACAATCCGTTAGTTGGCACACTCACCGAGGAAGCCAAGGCCAAAAACTGGTTCCCAGCCATCACAAAGGTACCAAAGCTGAAGGCGGAGCAGAAGGAAGAGGAGAACATGCTCGTTACGACTGTGAACGATTTATTTGCCAAAACGCACGAGCAGTTTGTGTATAACAAAGTCAACATTGATACGGAATGGAACAACTATGTGAAGGACATGGACGCACGCGGCGTAACGAAACTAAAGAAAATCTACAACGATTCATTAGCGAAATAATAGCGAAATAATAGCGAAATAATACCTGAATTTTGGAGAGGTGGAAAAAGACAATGAAACAAGAGATTCGAGTGATCGTAATAGGGGCACATCCCGATGAGCCGGATATTTATGCAGGCGGTACTGCGGCATTATTCGCCGCTTTGGGGCACAAAGTGAAATTTCTTTCTTTGACTGACGGCTGCGGCGGTCATTACGAGTTACCCGGACCCGAGCTGGTTACACGCAGGAAAAAGGAAGCGGATGAAGCAGCCAAGAGGCTGGGCATCGTCGAATACGAAGTGCTGAGCACGCATGACGGTGAATTATTTCCCGATGTGACTACGCGCAACGAGGTCATTCGACATATCCGACGTTGGCAAGCCGATGTGGTCATCACGTTCCATCCGGCTGGGGGCACGCATCCCGATAACCGGTACGCCGGACACGTTGTGAGTGATGCCGTTCCGTTCTCGGCGCTTAAAAATGCGGTAATCGACGTTCCGGCTTTGGAGCGTACGCCGGTTGTACTGCTCATGCCGGATTACTCCATGAAGGATCGCTATCAAGCGGACGTGGTGATCGATATCGAAGCCGTCCTGGAGAAGAAGCTGCTAGCTTGCGATGCACATGCTTCTCAATTCTATGAATTCAGCGGCAAAAATGAGGACCGCGAAGTACCTCAGACCTGGGAAGAGAAGCGGGAATACCTGCTGAAATATTGGGCGCCGTTTTTCTATGTCTCTGATGAGATGAGGGCGGGATTGGAGAAATGGTATGGAGCGGAAAGAGCCGCGAAAATTACTTACGCCGAGCCATTTGAAATCGCCAATTACGGCCGAAAAGTAGATGACGAAGAGCTCAAGAAGTGGTTCCCGATGCTGGGATGATGGAAATGAATATCTCATTTAACCCATTAGACAGATTGGAAAAATAGAGGTGTAAATATGGCTATGAAGATTGGAATCGATCTGCATCACGGCTTTCTTCAGGAAGAAGTTCCGTTCACCGTGGCGCTTGAGAAGGCGAAACAAGAAGGGTATGACGGCGTATACGGCAAGTCCCCAATGGTAGCCTCCAAAACGCTTGATCCTGTGGAACTTAAAGAAGCAGCCGATACCGCTAAGGAACTCGGATTATACATTGATCTGGGCATAGGGCGCGTTAACCCGTTCAATACCAATGAAACCCCGGAGGTGTGGCAGCTAGGCGGCGGCGATTACAAGCTGGCTGTAGAGAAGATGCTCTACGCAGCAGCTAGCATAGGGGCTAAAGAGTTGATTGGGGTCACAGCCGGTTGGAAAGGCGAGCATAAGGGCTACCATGTATATGATCGATTCCGCACAGATGTTACTTGGGAGGAGCAGCTTCGCGCCACAGCCAATTTCCTGAAAAGCCTTAAGCCTGTGCTGCTCGACACAGGCACCCGGATCAATCTGGAAACGCACGAGGAGATTACCTCGCATGAAATCGTCCGATTGATTGAAGAGGTCGGCGACGATGTTCTCGGCGTCGCATTCGATACCGCGAATGTGTTCGCCCGCGGTGAGGATCCGGTCGCGGTAGCGACGCGAACCGCGCCTTACATTCATCAGATGCATGCCAAGGATTGCATTATGTTCTTCTCGGACACCGGACTTATCCGTCAGGTCAAGCCGGTCGGGCAGGGCATCGTCGATTATCGCCAAATATTCTCGATCATCGCCCCGTTTCAACCTGATCTTCATATGCAGATTGAAGATCACAAGGGTTACATGAATATCGACATTTTCGTTGAGCAGTGGCGGAACAGCCATCCGGATATGAGTCTGGGGGACATCGCCGAGTTGGTCAGATTAGCCCGGATATGTGAACAACGCGTAGCGGAAGGAAGTCTTCCACATCCAGCCATTTACGAGCAACCGGCGTATGCCGAGCAGCGTGACGAGCGTTTAAGTTTCGCCGGCCATTATCTGCGAACAACCTTGAGCGAGCTTGGATTGCGCTAATGATGAAGGAGGATGCTCTTTGCTGTTGGTAGTGCCGTATGTTGCTGCGGCATTGTTTGTGGTGCAGTCGCTTTGTTTGAAACAGTTCAAGAAGGCAGGGGAGCATCAGGGAGAGCCTTTGCTCCTTCATGCTTCCTACATGTTAATGATCGCGGTCGGATTTATGACTTGGACAATGCTAACGGCATGGCCATCCACGGTAAGCTTATCCACCTTTTGGATTGCTATTGTTTATGGCGCAGATTTTGCCTTGACAATGACTGTGTATTCGCTCGCGATCCGCACAGGTCCGCTTTCGACGACTTCTTTTTGCTTTTCTGCCAGTATGCTGCTGCCTGTTGCGGCTAGCGCTTTATTTTGGCAGGAAAGCTTCGGGTTTATGAAATGGCTTGGTGTCGGACTGTTTATGGTTTCCTTCTATTTCATTCTTGTCTATGGAAAAAAACAGAAAACCAAGCGAATCACAAGGCAATGGTATGGGTACGCAGGGTTATCCTTTCTGCTGAACGGTAATCTTTCCGTACTCTCCAAACTCCAGCAAACGATGAGGGAGCGAGATGAAACTTCCGTTTTTATGACGATAGCTTTCTTGGCGGGTTGCCTGTTCTGTTTAATTGGCTCAGTTATTTTATCTCGAATTGGCCGTAAAAATAAGTTGGCAACCAACGAGCCTGGTGCCAAGATGATATTGCAAAACCTTGCAACCTTCGTAAAATATTGGCCCTCTATCGTAGGACTTGCTTTAACGACCGGGATCGGCAATTGGATCGTCGTGTGGCTTTCGGGTAAGCTCCCCGGATCCTACTTATTTCCTACAGTTAATGGAGGTATCATCATCGGTCTTGTTGTCGTTTCCCGGTTTTTATACAAGGAACATCTGTCTTCGATAGGATGGGTGGGTATTATCGTAGGAATAGCGGCGATGATTGCTGTGAGTGTCTAATGCTTTAGCAGAAACATGGGGGTTGGGAAAAATGGAGGGTCTAGGATGAAAAGAAAAGTATGCCTGCTAAGCTGCTGGAATCATTTCCATGCCCAAAGCTTTGTCAGAGAGCTGGCTGATTTGCCTGATGTTGAGATTGTAGCAGTATGGGATGACGAGGCGTATCGCGGAAAAAAATATGCGGAGGAATTCGGCGTTCCATTCGAACCCGATTTGGAAGCATTGTTAGCTCGGCCAGACCTGGATGGCGTTGTTATCGACACGGCGCCGGAACTAGCAGCTTCGCTAATTATCAAAGCGGCTCAGGCCGGCAAGCATGTGATGGCCGATCAAGTGCTCGCGATGTCAAGGAAAGAGGCGCTGATCGCGAAGGAAGCCATTGAGAAGGCGGGCATTATTTTTGCCCTCGACATGTCTCTCAAGCGTTGGCCGATTCATCTGGCTGCCAAGCAAGTGCTGGAGTCCGGCAGAATCGGATCGGTCACCAGTTTGAGGGTGCGCAACGCCCACTCTGGGGCGCTCGGAGGGCTTGGCCAGCAATGGCCGCCTCAATTCCGACAAAGCACCTATGGTGTATTTGCCGATCTTGGCGCGCATTGCCTGTATTTGATGCTGTGGCTGCTGGGCATGCCGCTCGCGGTGACGGCGATTGGGACTCGCCGTACGGAGACCATAGGTGAAGATAATGCAGCCAGCATCTTCGAATTCGAAAACGGCACAATCGCCATCTGCGATACGAGCCATGTCGCCAACAATTCGCCGTTTTCTATGGAAATGTACGGCACAAGGGGCAGCTTCCGTGCAAACGGCATGAACGGGGTTCATCACAAGCTGCTGAAGCAGGAAGACGTGACGGTGCATTTGTTTACCCAGGAGCAGCAGACGCACCCGAATCCAATGAGTTTACTTCCGCCTATGCCGGGGGAACCCTCCATTCACCGCTGGATCAAGGCCATGGATGGCGAAGTGTACCCGGCTCTGAACGGAACGCAGGAAGGCATCGCACTTGCCATTCTACTTGAAGGTTTGTATTTATCAGCACGCACAGGAACCAAAGTAACGTTTGATGAAATTTGATTTTTTAAAAGATAATTTATATGTTTTGGGTTGAGCGAAAGCTTAACCTTAATTTATTTTTTTTGTTAAAATCTAAGTATGGAATCGAATCTACTCAAACAAAAATTTTTCGTTGTAAAGACGGCTGTGCAGCAAAGTTGAAGGGCTACGTTGCATTACATACAACGTAATGGTGTGGTCAGACTGCGATTTCGGTCTTTCGTTGCACATCATACAACCATTTGTTGCAAAAGGTGAATTGTAAGCGGTTTAAATG
>NZ_BILW01000063.1 GCF_004000765.1 Paenibacillus chondroitinus NBRC 15376
AAAAAAAAGAGCCTCAGAGGCTCCTATCCACCCGAAAATCTGCCGATTTTCAAGCGAGACGATAGAATCTCCAAGGCTCTTAACTATTACTTACTTTTTCTCATCCAATGGGTAGAAAATAAGGTCAATCGGGAACGCTGAGCCTGCCGGAGGCGTGAACTCAATATCCAGCGCGTCTTCCGTGCCCGTCGTGCGAGCCAGCACTT
Source organism: Paenibacillus chondroitinus NBRC 15376 (assembly GCF_004000765.1). Taxonomy (GTDB): domain Bacteria; phylum Bacillota; class Bacilli; order Paenibacillales; family NBRC-103111; genus Paenibacillus_E; species Paenibacillus_E chondroitinus. Next base: position 207 of record NZ_BILW01000063.1, read on the forward strand.
CCATGCCGTCAAACGCGGTAATGACACCGGAGCTCGGAACCGGAACGATCTCGCCGTTAATTTTGAACGGCCCTTTGAACACGCCGCCTCTAGCCATAATCATAACAGCCATTTTGCGCGGCTTATCCGAATGGATTTTATAAACGACACCATAGTTTCCGCCGTTCTCTACGTTCTGCTTGCGCATCACGTCATAACCTTTGACAAACGGGTCGGTCTTATTATCGCCTATCGTCAGCACCGATGTTTTGGCGAAACTCGCCGCATCAATGTCCCACTTGATTTCGGATACCGGGAAAGTCCCCCTCACATGACCATTGAAAGCCAACAAAGGAAGTTCCTTCACTGTATTCGACGTTAACCTTTGATCCGTTACTGCGAAAGACATTTGCAACTCGCCATTTGTTTCGACATCATAGAACAAGTTCACGCCTTGCCCTGGATAAAAGTCTGGAAGCTTCGCATATACATACGTCTCATGAGGAGCAACCGTCATTGTATCTGTGTACACATTGTTCAACAGGAAGTCTACAGAAGCTTCGCTGCCAATCAAGTTAGCGTAAACGGAAGGGTAAACCTCACCTTTATTCGTCGTCTTGATGGTTACCGGTTTATCCGTATTATTCGTGGCGAAGATCGCCATCGTCATGATTTGTTTCGTGCCGTTGATATGGTCAGCATACAAACGCGCTTTCCCATTGATTTTGTCCTGATACAGAATGCCTTTTTCCGTAAACTCTTCGGGACTATCACTTACCAGCAATGTGCGGTCAGTCAGCTCTGTTACTTTCTTTGGAAGCATCGGCAGCTCGTTGAAATGGGACCAAATAGTTCCCCAATCCGATTTGATGAAACTGCCCACAGGAGCTGTATAAATCGGGTACTCTACTTGATTTAAATAAGGTACATCCTCAACCGTTACATAACTTTTAAATAATTTACTTTCGTGTCCATGGCGATCCTTTACGGTCAAAGTGACCGGATATTTGCCTGGTTTGAAGAATGCTTCCTCTTTGCCAACCCAATCATAGGATGCAATACCTTCCGCATCTGGATCGTAGCTCAAATCCACATACTTCACAGGCTCTCCAAGGCGGTAAGTAGGCTTCGCAGTTGCGAACTTGGCTACAGGTCTGGAATTGCTGTCTTGATCAATGTAGATGCCCTCAGGCGTCTTAAAGTGGACAATTTCTACACGACGCAATTCACTGTTGTACGTGTACTTTGCGCCCATGTAATCCGCAAGCCATGTCAGCTTGACCAGAAGCTTCCCGTTCACAATGGCAGCAACCGAGTTAAAAGGCGTATCCACGCCATTAGTCGTAACTGTCTTATGGTCAGCATCCAGCACGATGTTGTAGCCTGGAGGTGTCATTTGAATCGTCCGGGAATCGTTATTCCACTCTACCTTGAAGCCCATGGTATCGCCCAAGAACTTGGCAGGAACAAAAGTACTGCCGTTGATAATCGTAGCTGGCGACTCCAAATGAATCTGATCCTCATTCACGAAAGCTTCTGACTTATCGATATAAAGTAAAATAAAGGACGAACTCGCCGATACGGCATGCGCTGCTGGTGCTGAAATCGCACTAGCCAGAAACACTAGTAAAGCGAGCATAACAGTAATTTCTTTCCTTAAAGCATTCCATTTCATTCTCTCTCTAACTCCTTTTGCCTTAGTATGCGAGGTATGCGAGATAGAGGGCAAAGCAAATAGCCCTTTCCTTCATTGACCACGTTCATTAGACGCCGCCAAGAGAAAAAGGTTGCTAGTCTATTCGAATGTTAACAAGATTGACACTTATTAACCGTAACTGCCAAAAAGCAGCGGTCAATTGCAAAAAAGCCTCCTCGAAAGGAAGCTTTTGAAGGATTATTGGTTTTCCAATTCTTCCTTGCTAACTAACGTGACTAAAGCGTTTACAGCCTGCTCTGCATCCGAACCTTCTGCACTTATGAAGACTTCGGTCCCTGTGCTGATCGCGAGACTCATAATTCCCATGATGCTCTTGGCATTCACTTTCTTCTCATCTTTCTCAACGAAGATCTCAGATGAAAACTTATTCGCCTCTTGAACAAACAATGCCGCAGGTCTGGCATGAAGTCCTGTTCTCAACTTCACAACGACTGGACGTCTGGACATGGAACTAATTCCCCCTAGTGTGGCGCTTATATGAATTACTACTGATAACAGTGCTATTCCTTATGTTATAACATTATACCATTTTTCCCTCAAGTACACTAGAAAAAATGAGAAAAACTTATTTACATCGTGTTCAGTCCCGTAAAAACTAAGAATTCCGCTGTTTTTCAGCCAATTCGTCAATTTTTCGCAGGCGATGATTGACGCCGGATTTACTGACATTGCCCTTAAGCATATCGCCAACTTCCTTGAGATTCAAATCGGGATGCTGAAGTCTGATTTCGGCAACCTCTCTCAATTTCTCTGGCAAACTGTCAAGTCCAACCTCTCTTTGTAAAAGCCGAATGTTCTCGATCTGCCTCACCGCCGCTCCGATCGTCTTGTTCAGATTCGCTGTTTCACAATTGACAATCCGATTCACTGAGTTCCGCATGTCCTTCATGATCCGGACATCCTCGAAGCGCAGCAACGCTTGATGTGCCCCAATGATACTGAGAAACTCAATAATCTTCTCGCCTTCCTTGATGTACAGAACGAACCCTTTCTTACGCTCGATAAAGCGGGCATTCAAGTCGAATTTGTTGGCTAGATGCGCCAGCGCCTTGCAATGCTCCTCATAGATCGAGGCAATTTCAAGATGATAGGAAGATCCTTCGGGATTATTCACCGAGCCGCCGGCCATGAAAGCTCCGCGGAGATAAGCGCGTTTGCAGCAGTTGCCCTTAATAATTTCTTTGTTGATTCCTGTCGTAAAGATAAATCCTTCAGAAACGATTTTCAGATCACTGAGCAGCTCTTGCACTTGACCAGGTACTCGAACAATATATACATTATTCTTCTTCAAACGCATTTTCTTGCGCACGAGCAGTTCGGTGTGCAGTTTGTACGTCTTTTTGATGAGCGAGTATATACGTCTGGCGATAGCAGCGTTTTCGGTAGAGATATCGAGAACAACGCGCTGGTTCGTTAACTGAACCGACCCATTCATGCGAATTAAAGCAGATAACTCCGCTTTTTCACAACACGCTTCCGCTTCGGTTATTAAGGTCAATTCTTTTTTGGTTGTTGCCGCAAAGGACATGAGACTCACTTCTTCCTTGACATCCAGCTTTCGACAAGCTGATAAATATGGTCACTCAATTTCTCAGCGTCATGTCGAAGGTACGTGCGGAATAGCACAAGTCGGTCAGCAATGACCCGATACCCTCTTTTCGTGACTTCATCCAAATCCAAGTGAACCGCTTTCGAACCTTTTTCGGCATATCTCGCCTGAACTTGCGGTGGAATTTCGCCATTGTTTACGATCACATAATCGAACAGATGCCGCTTGAGATGATCATATACCGCATCAAGGTGATCGCTGACGGAGTAGTCATCGGTTTCCCCAGGCTGCGTCATGACATTGCAAATGAACATTTTCACTGCTTTCGATTTGGCGATCTCCTCCGCAATACCCGGAACAAGCAGATTCGGCAGCAAACTCGTGTATAAACTGCCTGGGCCGCAAAGAATCGCATCCGCATCGCGGATAGCAAGAATTGCGTCCGCCAGCGGCGTCACGTTCGCGGGTTCAATGAACACTTGCTTAATGCGCCCTTCCGCTTTGGGAATTTTGGATTCCCCTATGACTAAAGTACCATCTTCCATTATCGCTTTCAACACGATCGCTTGATTGGAAGCCGGAATAACCCGCCCCCGAACCGCGAATACCCGGTTCATTTCTTGCACGGCCGTTACGAAATCACCGGTAATGTCAGTGAGCGCCGCTAATATTAGATTTCCCAGACTGTGCCCAGCTAAACCTGTTCCCACTTGAAATCGATACTGCAGCATTAAAGACAGCAGAGGCTCGACATCAGCAAGTGAGGTCAATACGTTGCGAATATCCCCTGGAGGGGGCATCTGCATCTCATTGCGGAGAATGCCGGAGCTTCCTCCGTCGTCCGCTACCGTAACGATAGCAGTAATATCAACTGGCTTTTCCTTCAAACCTCTAAGCATTACGGAAAGACCTGTGCCGCCGCCGATTACGACTATTCTGGGAGTGCGCTGTGATTTTTCATATTTCATCCTTCATTCACCCTCTTAATCGTTAGGACGCCTTATACCCGGTCCCGCTCGGCATCTCGATGACTCAAACGCACAGCTTCCGTTTCACTGTTCCCCAGAACCTTACCCAGGTATTCGGTAATGGCTACGGAACGATGTTTCCCTCCTGTACAGCCTATCCCCACAACAACCTGGCTTTTGCCTTCTTTCTTGTATTGAGGCATCAGGAAGTTCAGCATATCAAGCAATTTTGTCAGAAACTCTTGCGTCTCGGTCCATTTCATCACGTAGTCGTACACATCGGGGTCTTGACCTGTCTGCGGGCGAAGCTGTTCCACATAATGGGGATTCGGCAAGAAGCGAACATCGAAGATTAAATCAGCATCAATGGGTACACCATACTTAAATCCGAAAGAGATTACATTTATAGATATGCGGTTGGTTTCCAAATTGGTAAACCGGGAAATAATTCTTTCTTTGAGCTGCACCGGTTTCAAGGTACTGGTGTCAATAACCTGTGTAGCCAGACCTTTGAGCTCCTCCAGCAGCTTGCGTTCAAGCCCAATGCCTTCGAGTGGAGCACCTTCGGGCGCAAGCGGATGCCGGCGTCGGCTCTCTTTGTAGCGTTGAACAAGTGTCGCATCGGTAGCATCTAAGAAAAGAATTTCATAACTTAGCGTGTAATTCTCATGGATATATCGAAGCGACTCCTGAAGTGCAGTGAAAAATTCACGCCCCCGCAAATCAATCACCAGTGCGACTTTGCCGATTTTCCCCATCGACTGTACGATCAACTCAGCGAATTTCGGAATAAGGACAGGCGGTAAATTATCGACGCAGAAAAATCCGAGATCCTCGAGGCTCTGCACCGCAATTGTCTTTCCAGCACCCGACATTCCTGTAATAATGACCAGTTTCGCTAAAGGGTGGTTCTCTTCCATGAATGGCACCTTCCTTTGGAGTGCTTTCGCAGGCCGAAGTCCCTGCCATCAGCCATGCGAACCGTACTTGTCAGTCTAGCTTCTAACGCAAGTTCAAACCGGCAGCGCCTACGACACCAGCGTCATTACCAAGTGTAGCGGCAACAATCTCCACGCCTTCAGCAGCTGCTTCCGGTGTGTATTTCTTGAATGTATCGCGGATTGGTTGGAACAGAATTTCGCCTGCTTTGGATACGCCGCCGCCGATGATGAAACGTTTCGGGTTAACAACGACAGCGAGTGCCGCCATAGAGCGTCCAAGATAGTAAGCAGCACGGTTCACGATGCGAAGAGACACTTCGTCTCCGCTTTTTGCAGCGTCGAATACATGCTTCGCTTCAATTTTCTCATGAAGCGCAAGAGAAGTACGCTCTCCGCGTTCAACCGCTTCTTTGGCCATACGAACGATACCTGTTGCTGAGGATACCGTCTCCAAACAACCCATTTGTCCGCATCCACATTGAATTGCTTCGATATCCGGCACAACCGACATGTGTCCAAGTTCGCCAGCCATACCCGCGGAACCTTGATAGATTTTACCGTTAATAATAATACCGCCGCCAACACCGGTTCCCAGCGTATAGCAAACTACATTCGGGATCCCAGCACCTGCTCCAGCCCATGCTTCGCCTAACGCTGCCACGTTGGCATCGTTGTCGATTTTCACGTTCTTGCCCAGAAGCGTTTCCAACATTTTCTTGGCAGGGACATTATGCCAATTCAAATTTGGAGAGAATTTGACGAATCCTTCCGGAATATCCATGAATCCGGCTAACCCCGCACCGATACCCGCAACTTGCTCCCATTCATAAGGAGATTCTTCGACAATTTGTCGCACTTGCGCCGCAATTCGACCAATGACTGACTCAGCGCCATTCTCTGCGCCTGTAGGCCCTTCTAACGTTTGCAGCAGCTTCCCCTGCTCGTCGCAGATACCGACTTTAATGTTGGTACCGCCTAAATCTACACCGATATAAATCTGATTTGACATTTGCAAGGTCACCTCATGAATAATCATTAAAATTTTCGGGCATATGCTCCTGTTTAAACTATAAGACAACCCTGTATACAGGTCAAGATTCAACTATTCCCCAATGAAATGAGAAAACGTGGAAAGCATCGCCTTCCACGTTTTCTGTACCCTCTTACAGCGATTGACTCCAATCGTGTACGATATGGCCTTCAAGGAATTTCTCAGCTTCCAGGGCTGCCGCGCAGCCACTTCCCGCTGCTGTGATCGCTTGGCGATATTTGGTATCTTGTACGTCGCCGCAAGCGAAAACGCCAGGAATATTCGTTTCCGTCGTGCCTGGCTTCACAATGATGTAGCCAAGCTCATCGGTATCAATTTGTCCGCCTAGGAACTTCGTATTCGGTGTATGACCGATCGCTACGAAAATACCATCTGTTTCGATAATTTCTTCTTCTCCAGTGGTATTATTTTTCACTTTCAGACCTGTAACACCTTTCTCGCCGGATACAACTTCAAGCGGTGTATTGTTCAGCGCCCATTTCACTTTCTCGTTACCACGCGCGCGATCTTGCATGATTTTGGAAGCGCGCAGCTCATCGCGACGATGAACCAGACGTACCTCGGAAGCAAAGCGAGTCAAGAAGTTCGCCTCTTCCATAGCGGAGTCTCCGCCACCAACGACGATAATCTTTTTGCCGCGGAAAAAGAAGCCGTCACACGTTGCGCAAGTACTTACGCCGCGTCCGATATTTTCTTTCTCGTTGCCGATCCCGAGCAACTTAGCGGAAGCGCCTGTGGAAATGATCAATGTTTCTGTTTCAATCTCGCCCAGACCTTCAACTTGCAATTTGAATGGACGAGTGGTTAGCTCAACGGAATTGACCCAGCCTGTTTTGAATTCAGCGCCAAAGCGTTCCGCTTGTTTGCGCATGTTTTCCATTAATTCAGGACCCATAATGCCTTCAGGGAAACCTGGGAAGTTCTCTACCTCGGTGGTAGTGGTCAATTGCCCGCCTGGCTCCGGACCCTCAATAACAAGTGGGCTAAGGTTAGCACGAGCTAGATAAATGGCTGCTGTTAGACCGGATGGTCCTGTTCCTACGACGACTGATTTGTACATTTGGTTTCCCTCCTAGTTGCTTTCCATCAAGAAAGCTATCTTTAGTATGCATACATCTATGTATGAAAGCCGGGTCTCACGACACGGCAAAAACCCAGCTATCAAATGCTCGTAAATTTGTCGAAAATGGCTTCCATCTTCTCGCGTAGGCCGCAAGTATCATCAATCAGTTTCACGTTGCGGCTGACAGTCGAGACCGTCACGCCATAACGCGCAGAAACCTCTTGATACGAAATTGCTCGGCGATGCATCTTGGCAATCAAGTATTCCAACGCCGCTGCCCAGCCTTCCGATTTTTGAATTTTGGGCACAGACGGATACATCTTCGTCAGAAATTCCACCCAAAGGATTTCTAAATCATACTGTTGCACCATATCGTAGCGCTTATGCATGTGAGAAAGCGCTGTTTCCATTACGCTTTGCCATTTGACATCCCAAATAGGCAAGTGCGGCGAGTAGGGTGAAGCTTCCACCATAATCTCTTCATTTTCAAGGAAAGCAGGAATGGACTCCCGAATCCCCATGCTGCGAAGCACAAAAATGGCTACTTTCTTCAAATAGTCATCCTCGTGGCGATCCAGAATGAAGTCCTGCAGCGCATCTCTCACTTCACCGTCGGCAATCAGACCAAAGGCCTGAATAACCTGCAGCTTCGTTTCGATATCTCCATGACGTAATGCCCAGAAGAAGGAGGAGCGCACAAGCGGATCTTTCTTCAACTGATCAGGAATGCCTTGCGTGGATTTCTCCAACACGCGAAACTGCTCTTCAAAGGGCAGGTGGTAATGATAGCTCCAAGTTAATGGACCTTCCGCCATCTCTCTTGTTCGCAGTTGATCCAAGTAAAACTTGGAGATCTCAGCGCCGGGATCCAGCTTCTGGGTTTGCTTCCAGTACCGATAAGCTTCATCGAACCGCCCCAGATGACAAGCTGCTACTGCTGCATAGTGGTACAAGCAAGGATCTGCCGCACCGTCACCAGCTTTCAGCAGACGCTTGAACAGATGGTACGCTTTCTCATGTTGAGAAAGAATCCCCATTGTCGTAGCAAGCTTAAAGACATGATCCTGCTGAAACGGATACGTTTTGCATAAGAGCTCCGTTAACTCCGCCAGCTCTTTCTTATTACCGAAATGCTGATGGAAGATGGCCATGTTACACAGGGCATGCAAATTCCCAGCATCAATTTCGAGCACCGCGCGGATGGTTTCCATCGCCTTATCGAATTGGCCCATATAATAATAGGCGAGGGCTAAGTTGTTCCGTGCTGCAGTGAATTCAGGCTGATTCGTCACCAGCTTCTCCAACTGCCTCACGGCCTCGGCGAATTTCCCTTCTTCCAGAAGAGCGCGGGCTTTATCATGCTCGAAGAGCCCTTCTCGACTCTTGATGCTAGTGAGAGGGGCAGGCCGTTCAAGCTCGTAGCTCAGCATTTCCATCATTTCTTCGGATTCGTCCATAAACTGACCCGTAGGGTCCGTTTCCAAATACCGAACTAATGCTTGTTCTGCCTGCTCGAAATTTTCCATATTGGCGTAATTGTTCGCCATATAAAAGTGACATTCCGTCATCTCGGGATCGATCGTTTCAAGGATATGCTGCAAAATTTGGTTCGACTCGTCGTAATTGCCCATTTCGGAGAGAACTCCCGCGAGGTTGCAGTGATTCACAGGATTATCCTGCTCATACTCTGCAGCCCGCCGGAAATATTTCAATGCCTTATCATAATGAAACCGATCCAAAGATTGAACCGCTCTCTCGAAAAAGAATGCGGCATCCATATTTATTGAGATTACTTTAGGTTTTGGCGCATCGGACACACGCTTAATCTTTTCCATAGCAAGACACCTCCGGCAATTTGATTACAACTCAAATTATACCATAGATCGCTTGGAAGCCAAAAACATTATCCGAAGGTAAGATCTGGTCTATACAATTTACCTATACGCCGCCGTATTTAAACAAGGAAGACAAGGAACCGCCATCATTAATAATGCGGATCGCATCGGATAACAATGGAGCTACGGAAAGCACATTAAATTTATCGGAGTGTCCTTCCGGAATCGCGATGGAGTCCGTAATGATCACTTCTTTGATGTTCGGGTGATCCAAGCGCTGCAGAGCTGGACCTGAGAAGACAGGATGCGTTGCACAGATGTAAACGTCGTGCGCGCCTCTTTCTTTCAAGCTTTCTACAACGTTAACGATCGTCGTTCCTGTATCAATCAGATCCTCGATAATAATCGGTGTACGGCCGACAACATCACCAATGACGTGAGTAATCACGGACTCATTGTGTTCCGGACGTTTCTTGATCATCATCGCGAAAGGCGCATCCAGGATGTTCGCCATTTTCTCAGCCGTTGTTGCACGGCCTGCATCTGGAGATACGATGATCGGGTTATGCAGATTTTTCTTTTTAATGCAATCACTGATAACGTCAAGTGCCGTCAAATGATCAACTGGAATATTGAAGAAGCCTTGAATCGCCGGTGCATGCAGGTCAATCGTAACAACACGGTGTGCGCCTGCCGCACTGAACAAGTCAGCGACTAATTTAGCAGAAATCGGCTCACGCGGAGCAGCCTTGCGTTCTTGACGAGAGTAACCATAATATGGGATGACAAGGTTGATCGTTTTTGCAGAAGCTCTTTTTGCCGCATCCATCATGACCAAGAGTTCCATCATATGTTCATTAATCGGATGGGAGAAGGTTTGTACCAGGAATACGTCACAGTTACGAATCGTTTCTTCGTAGAGACAGTAGATTTCTCCGCTTTTAAAACGGGATAATTTGATTTGTCCAAGCGGCTGGCCGAGCTCTTTACAAATACGTTCCGCAAGCTTCGGATTCGAAGATCCGGAAAAAATTTTAACATTGTCGCTATGCATGGTTAATGGTTACCTCCGAAGGTTCATTAAATAGATTGTTCACGCCCTACTCATTATACATGAAAGGTGTCGAATTTAAAAAGTCACAAGTTGTCGATTTCGTGCATGAAATGTGGCTATTTCGTTAAATCCAATCATTTTGAGCAGCGATCTTGCTTCATCCAAATATTGGCCTAACCGCTCCGGCTGATGAGCATCCGATCCAAGCGTCACCGGGATTCCCACCTTATGGCAATATTCCAGCATGCGGCGGCTAGGAAACATCTCTTTGCAAGGATGACGCAGTCCGGACGCATTCAACTCAATCGCAAGCCCACACTCCTTCACCGTGTCCAGCGCGGCTTTCTCCAACTCCCATGTATCGCGATCCGGCACATAACCAAATCGCTTGATCATATCGAGATGACCCAGGTAATCATACAGTCCTGTACGGGCTGCTTTCTTCACTGCCTCGTAGTATTGGGTATAAACCTCATAAATATCCTTACCTTCCCAACCTGCGATCTGACGAAAATCAGAAATATCCCACTCGCCCAAAAAATGGACGGAGCCAATCACGTAATCCCATGGATACGCTTTAATAATGGCCTCTATTTCCGACTCATAACCTTCAATATAATCGCCTTCGAGGCCGACACGAATATCAATTTGGTCCTTGTACTTCTCTTTCAGATGCAGGCACTCCTCGACATAACGGGGCAGCTCCTCCATCGGCATAGCCATCTCTGGCCAATAGGTCTGCGGATCCACATGCAAAAGCGGCATATGATCAGACAGCCCTAATTGCGTGAGCCCGATCTCGATGCCGCGTTTGACGTATTCCTCTAGTTCCCCAGAGGCATGACCGCAGCGCACATGATGTGTATGATAATCAATCAACATCGTGATATCACTCCAGGTCGTCTTATTTATTTTTTAACATGCCGATTCGCAAGCTCTTTCATAATATCATCCAATGGCAATTTATTGTTACGTAAAAGGACCATTAAGTGAAAAATAAGATCGCTAGCTTCATAGCGAAGCTCGTCGTTGTCTTTATTTTTAGCAGCAATAATAACTTCCGCCGTTTCTTCGCCTACTTTTTTGAGGATCTTATCGACACCTTTTTCGAAAAGGTAAGTCGTATAAGCGCCTTCTGGACGCTCAGCATCACGTGAAGCAATAACGGCTTCCAGCTCGCCAAGGATGGCAAATCGATCTCCGGATACCGCAGGCTCCGTTCCTTCTTGTGCCGCCCCTTCAACCGGAATGCTTTCCGTGAAGCAAGTGTAAGTGCCATTGTGGCAAGCCGGCCCTACTTGCTCTACAAGCACTAGCAGCGTATCCGCATCGCAGTCATAGCGCAGAGCCTTAACTTTTTGCGTATGACCCGAAGTAGCGCCTTTGTTCCACAGCTCTTCACGGGAGCGGCTCCAGAACCAAGTGTCTCCGGTTTGAATCGTACGTTGCAAAGATTCGCTGTTCATATAAGCCAGCATAAGAACTTCTTTGCTGACAGCATCCTGTACAATCGCAGGTACCAATCCATGTGCATCATATTTAATCTGTTCCAGTGAAAATGTCATCGAATTTCAACCCCTTTACCTTTCAGGTCAGCTTTGACCCCTTGAATCGATAGCTCTTTATAGTGAAAAATCGTAGCAGCGAGCCCTGCGTCGGCTTTGCCTTCGGTGAATACATCGTAGAAATGTTCCGTTCTGCCCGCTCCGCCGGAAGCAATAACAGGAATGGTGAGCAGCTCAGAAACAGCGCGCGTCAGCTTCAGATCGAACCCATCCTTCGTACCGTCCGCATCCATGCTCGTCAGCAGAATTTCGCCGGCGCCAAGCTCTTCCATACGCTTCGCCCACTCCAGCGTCTTAATGCCAGTAGCATTGCGTCCGCCGTGAGTGAACACTTCCCACTCGCCCCACTCCGCGTTGAACTTCGCATCAATCGCCACGACGATACACTGGGAGCCAAATTTGCGAGCTCCATCCGACACTAGCTGAGGATTGCGAACCGCCGCCGTGTTGATCCCGATTTTATCCGCTCCTGCACGAAGCAGGCGCTTCATATCGTCTACGCTGGAGATGCCTCCTCCAACCGTGAAAGGAATCGTGATTTCTCCCGCCGTTTGCCGGACAACCTCCACCATCGTTGCTCGCCCTTCGACAGAAGCCGAAATGTCGAGGAACACGAGTTCATCCGCGCCTTCTTTATCATAAATCGCTGCTAGCTCCACGGGATCGCCCGCATCACGTAAATTCACAAAATTTACGCCTTTGACCACCCGGCCATCCTTGACGTCGAGGCAAGGAATAATTCTTTTGGCTAACATGATGGCACCTCCTTCTTAACTTAGCAGAAAAAAAGAAAACGAAAACCTATCCGCCTACTTGCACATCGCCAGAAAATTTTTCAACAGCTGCATGCCGATATCCCCACTCTTCTCGGGGTGGAACTGCATGCCGTACACGTTGTCTCTACCGACAATCGCCGTCACCGGCTGATAATAGTCCGTCACCGCCAGTAGGTCGCTTTCGCGCTCCGGCTTGGCGTGATAAGAGTGCACGAAGTACACGTGTCCCTCTTCAATCCCTTGGAAAATCGGACTCGCGCTTTGCTTGTAGCTCAGCTTGTTCCAACCCATATGCGGCACCTTATAGTCGCCGCGAAAGCGCACAACCGAACCGGGCAGAAGACCCAGCCCTTCGTGATCCCCATGCTCCTCGCTGGAAGCGAACAGCAGCTGCATGCCGAGGCAAATGCCGAGCAGCGGCTTGCCGGACTCTGCGTAGTGAAGAACGACATCGTTCAGACCTGACTCGCGGAGCTGCTCCATCGCATCGCCGAACGCTCCTACTCCTGGTAGAATAGCCCCTTCAGCAGCAAGAATCTGTTCCGCATCGCCTGTAACCACAGCCTCATAGCCAAGTCGTTCAACGGCTTTGCTGACGCTATGTAGATTCCCCATGCCATAATCGATAATCGCGATCATTTTTACAGCACTCCCTTCGTCGAAGGAACCCCCTGAACGCGAGGATCAATCGTTGTCGCTTCATCGATTGCGCGACCTAGCGCTTTAAACACCGCTTCAATCATGTGGTGGGTGTTCTGTCCGTAATGTACGATCACATGAAGCGTGATGCGGGCTTCCAGCGCCAGCTTCCATAGGAATTCATGAACAAGCTGCGTTTCAAAGCTGCCCACGTTGGCTGTAGGATATTGAGCGCGATACTCAAAATGCGGTCGGTTGCTGATGTCAATAACGACCTGCGCGAGCGCCTCATCCATAGGGACAAACACGCTTGCATAACGTTTGATTCCTCTTTTATCACCTAATGCTTCGCGTAACGTTTGGCCCAAGCAAATCCCGATATCCTCAACCGTGTGATGATCGTCGATTTCGATATCGCCTTTAGCGTCAACGTTCAGGTCGAAATGTCCATGCTTCGTGAACAAATCCAACATATGATTCAAGAAAGGAACGTCCGTTTGAATTTCCGAAATCCCCGTCCCATCCACTTGGAACGACAGTTTGATATCCGTTTCATTCGTTTTGCGGGCTACACTCGCCGAGCGAGCCCTCACATTATCCTGTTCAGCCATCTATTTCAACTTCCCTTCCTTCTTGAGTCGTACTTCCACCGCTCTCGCATGGCCTTCCAGCCCTTCATTGCGGGCCAAAGTCATAATCATGTCGCCGTTCGCGATGAGCGCTTCCTTGCTATAGTGAATAACACTTGATTTTTTCAGAAAATCGTCCACATTCAGCGGGGATGAGAAACGGGCTGTGCCGTTCGTCGGCAGCACATGGTTCGGCCCGGCGAAATAATCGCCGACAGGCTCTGTGCTGTACGCGCCCAAGAAAATAGCTCCAGCATTCTCAATGTGCGGCAGCAGGTTAAAAGGCTCCTGCACTAGCAGCTCGCAATGCTCTGGCGCCAAGCGGTTGACTACGTCAACACCCTCGTCCAAGCTGTCCACGAGGAGAATCGCTCCTCTGGTCGCTGTGGAAACGGCAGCGATCGCTTTCTTCGGCAGCACATCCAGCTGCCGCCATAGCTCTAGCCGAACCGATTCGGCTAGCTCCTGCGACGGTGTCACCAGAATAGCCGGTGACATCTCATCATGCTCGGCTTGCGCCAGCAAATCAGCCGCCACATATTCAGGATCGGCATGTTCATCCGCCAGCACGACGATGTCCGTTGGCCCGGCGATCATGTCGATATCGACGACGCCGAACACGAAGCGCTTCGCCAGCGCGACGTAGATATTGCCGGGGCCGACGATTTTATCGACCGGCTGGATCGATTCCGTGCCGTAGGCCAGCGCGGCTACTGCCTGCGCCCCGCCTGCGCGGTAGATCTCTTTCACACCCGCTTCGGCTGCCGCCACGAGGATATGCGGGTTGATGCCCTCTTCCCCAGCGGTGGCCGGAGGCGTCACCATCGCTATCTCCGGCACCCCCGCCACGATCGCGGGGATGGCATTCATCAGCACGGAGGACGGGTACGCCGCCTTCCCTCCGGGCACATACAAGCCGACCCGCTTCAGCGGTCGGATGATTTGGCCCAGCAGGCTGCCGTCCGGCTGCAGGTCCATCCATGACGTGCGTTTCTGCTTCTCATGAAACGCACGAATATTAGCGGCCGCTTGACGCAGCGCCGCCAAGAACTCGGCGTCGACCTGTGCGTACGCCGCCTGGATCTCTTCGTCGCTGACACGTAGCTCAGCGACTTCGACGCGGTCGAACTCCCGCGCCATGCGCCGCAGCGCGGCGTCGCCGTCCTGCCGCACCTCATCGATGATGCGGCGTACGGTTTCATTTTGCTCCGGTGAGCCGTATTCGACCTCGCGTTTCAATTCAAATTCCGAGGCGGGTAGTATCCGCATAGCTATCTTCCTCTCTTTCTAAACCTTCGTCAGCGCAGGTAGCACTGCCTGCAACATATCACACAACCGCTGAATGGATTCGTTCTTCATGCGGTAGCTAACCCGATTCGCAATTAAGCGGCTCGTAATTTGAAAAATCTCCTCTTGCTCCACGAGTCCGTTCTCTTTGAGCGTCTGTCCCGTCTCTACCATGTCCACAATACGGTCAGCAAGACCAATGAGCGGCGCCAGCTCGATAGAGCCGTTCAACTTAATGACCTCTACCTGCTGCCCTTGCTCGCGGAAATATTGTGACGCCACGTTCGGATACTTCGTCGCCACTCTTGGATTGATGACTTGCTTCCAATCCGGCAGCCCGATCACCGACATGCGACAGCGAGCGATTCCCAAATCCAGCAGCTCGTAAACGTTACGGTTTTCCTCCATTAACACATCCTTGCCGACAACCCCGATATCCGCTACCCCGTATTCGACATACGTTGGAACATCCACAGGCTTAGCCAGAATGAATTCCATTTTCGCTTCATGCACGGGAATAATTAACCGGCGTCCTTCTTCCAAATCCTCCGGAATCGGCAGCCCCGCTTTATGAAAAAGCTTCGCTGCCTGTTTATAAATACGGCCTTTCGGCATCGCTACTTTAAGTATTTCATCCACCGTTCCAACCTACCTTCCGATCGCCGGAGGAAAAGCGCTTAATCTGCGCTCTCCTACCTGCTTTGTGTTTGCCTTATTGCGCTAACAGCGCTATAACTTCCTGATATGCGATACCACGCACCTCATAGGTACCGTCTTCTTTCGCTAATCGCGCGCTCGACCAAGCCCCTGGTTCGCTCACCAGCTGCGTAATTACCACAGCCGTCTCCTCGCTGCCCCGCTTAGCTTTGGCTAGTTGGAGCGCTTCTTCGCGATGCTCAGCATCGTAAGCAATCAACACGCGCTTAGGTGTCGCTACAGCTTCTCCGCCGTTCACTTCAAGAATGCGGTTCGTCTTTAGCGCGAAACCCGTCGCCGGCGCAGGCCGCCCGAACTGGCTCAGCAGATTATCGTATCTGCCGCCGCTGCACACAGGGAAGCCAAGATCTGCCGCATATCCTTCAAATGTCATGCCTGTATAGTAGGAGAAATCTCCAATCATCGTTAAATCGATAACAACGTGTTCGCTTACGCCATAAGCTTTCAGAACATCCCACACTTCGCATAGGTGTCGAATCGCATCCTGCGCGATAGGGTGCTGAGAGACCATCCGAGCTTGCTCGCAAATTTCATCTCCGCCTCTAAGCCTTAACACGCCTATTAACTCCCGCTCCACCTCTGGCGTAAGGGCCAGTGACTTGATTGCTTCACGGTATCCGACATAATCACGAGCAAGCAAATGTTCCTTCAAGCTCAGCTGCGCATCACTGCGGCCTTCCAGTGTTTCCTGGAACAATCCGTTCAAGAAGCCTACATGACCGAGCGCAATTTTGAATGTTCCAACGCCAGCAGCTTGCAGCGAAGCAACCGCCAAGGCCACAACCTCAGCGTCAGCCTCTGACGAAGCATCCCCGATGAGTTCAACACCTGTTTGGTAAAACTCGGAATCCCGTCCTGCTTCCTCTTCTATCGCGCGAAACACGTTCGAATGATAGGATAAACGAAGTGGGAACGCACGTTCCTTTAATAGAGATGAAGCTACACGTGCAATCGGAGCTGTCAGTTCAGAACGCAGTACCAGCGTTTGACCTTTGCGATCCAGCAGCTTGAAGAGTTTCTTATCTTCTGTGGAGCTTGCCACCCCAACGGTATCGTAATATTCAAGTGTAGGTGTAAGAATCTGGTTATATCCCCAACGTTCCATACAAGCCAGTACACGGTATTCTATGTTGCGCAGCTTCGTGACCGCTTCAGGCAAGTAATCCTTGACCCCTAACGGCTTTTCAAATACTTTTGGCTTTGACACCGTCTCACCTCAACATCTATAAATTCAGTTCTATTTTTCTTTCTTATTACTTTAGTGCGTTAACGTGCTACCATACTACCAAAATAAAGAATGTACGGCTATTTTATCACGTAACCCTAGGACCGTCAATTGCCTCTTTCACTAGTTCCTTACATTTACAAGTTCTTTACGTTTACATAGAAAAAGAGCTGTACAGCTCAATAGCGCACAACTCTTATATCTCATTTTGAAATTATCGTATGGTTTGCAGCGGATTTCCTGCGACGAAGCTATGCGGGGCAACATCTTTGTGCACGACCGAACCTGCGCCAATGATTGCGTAGTCCCCGATCGTTACACCTGGCAGAATCGTCGTATTCGCCCCCACCATCACATGAGACCCGATATGAACATCGCCAAGCCTATATTCCTTGGTCAAATATTCATGAGCCAATATCGTCGTGTTATACCCAATAATCGTATTATTGCCAATATGTATCTTCTCTGGAAAAAACACATCCACCATGACCATCAAGGCAAATGCTGTGTGTTCCCCCACCGTCATCCCAAGGATATGCCGATAGATCCAATTTTTCATCCGCAGCGAAGGCGAATATCGCGTAATCTGGATGAATACGAAATTGCGAATCGCCTTCCATTTGCTAACGGTATGATAGATTTGCCACAGGGCATTAGGACCCTCAACCGGGTACCTGTCCGTTTTTCTCAATGAGCATCCACATCCGACGCGATACCCACGATAGGCAGCAGATCGAACATATCGTCAATCAGGTGATCCGGACTGTACTCCTCCAAGTAAGAGCGGCCTTTCCATGACCAGGTCACGCCAACGGATATGACACCCGCATTTTTCGCGGCTTCAATGTCATAATGGCTGTCTCCCACCATCACGGCTTGATCCGGCGTGCCCCCTAGTACTTTAAGAGCAGCAAGAATCCCTTCCGGGTGCGGTTTCGCTTCCTTCACATCTTCTACAGTCACGATCGTGCTCACGAACTCGTCTAATCCGCACAATTTCAGGCCCATTAGCGTGGTTTGTCTGATTTTGCTGGTCACGATGCCGATTTTAATCCCATTTTCATACAATTTCTTCATAACCGCCCGCACGTTAGGGAACTCTCTAACAAGCTCATCATGTTTGGACAGGTTGAATGTTCGATATTTCTTGATTAGCTCTTCCACTTCTTTTCTTCCTGTAAAAAACTCCATTTGCTCGACAAGCGGCCGCCCCATATTCGGGATGATTAATTCCCGGCTTACGGGTTCTGGCGTTTCGCCTTCCAAGCTATGCAAAAAGGACTGCACAATCAGCTCATTTGTATCCACAATGGTGCCATCCAGGTCAAACAGTACGGTTTGAATCATAATCTGCTCCTTTATCATGCTGCTCTTGTTCTTGCACTACATTGTTTTTGTCTACTATTTTTGAGGAAACAATCGGGTCCGCATAGTGAACAGTGGCATACCCTTTTTTCCTTCTTACGATAATTAAAATGGCCATTCCAACAACAAGCAATAGCGCTAACAGCTGTGAGAATCTCACATTGCCGCCATACGTCATCACACCCGGCTCAAAGACGACTTTCATCGGAGACCAAAGTGCATTAACAAACGAAGCCAGCCATGCAGGACCTGTGAAATCCAGACTATCCGTGCGCAAGCCTTCAATGAAGAATCTTCCTATGGAGTACCAGATGAAGTAACCGAAGAAAAGCTCTCCAGCTCGTAAGAATGGTCTGCGGCGAAGCCATAGAAGCACACACAATCCTACAATGTTCCACAGAGATTCATACAGAAACGCCGGGTGATAAAAAGTGCCTTCAATGTTCATTTGATTCACAATAAAATTAGGCAAATGCAGCGTGTCGCGAAGGAATGATTCCGAAACAGGGCCTCCGTGGGCTTCCTGATTCATGAAATTACCCCAACGTCCAATCGCTTGACCAACGATTAAGCCTGGCGCGCAAATATCCGCAATCCGCAAGAAACCGTAGCCTTTCGCTCTAACATAGAAATACACACCGATAATCGCGCCGATTAACGCCCCATAGATGGCGATCCCACCGTGCCAGATCATGAAAATTTCGGCCAAATTGTTCTTATAATCGGACCACTGGAAAGCCACATAATATATTCTCGCCCCAATAATCGCCGAAGGCACGCCAATCAGCAACAAGTCCATGAAAAAGTCAGGAATAATCTTGAATCGTTTTCCTTCTTGAATGGCCAATAGTAACCCGATTAATGCTGCTGTACCTAAAATAATGCCATACCATCGGACATGAATGGGTCCAAGGGAGAACGCAACGCTTTCTAACATAGTTTCACTCCTTCAGATGTTAACTATCTTTCTAGCCAGATCTCAATCAAAATCCTCATAATCTTCGTTCAGCGATTCCGTCAGTTTATTCGTAAACTGCAGCGCCGCGTTGTACCCCATCCGCTTCAAACGGTAGTTCATCGCTGCCACTTCTACGATAACCGCTAAATTTCGTCCAGGTCGTACTGGAATCGTTACGAGCGGTAAATCGGTGTCAATGATGCGTGTGAGCTCCTCATCTAAGCCTAAGCGATCATACTGCTTGTCCTGCTGCCAATTCTCCAATTTCACCACGACGGAAATTTTCTTCACATTACGTACCGCTCCGGCTCCGAACAATGTCATCACATTGATAATACCGACGCCGCGGATTTCGAGCAAATGCCGGATCAATTCCGGCGCATTCCCTGTCAGCACTTTATCTCCGTTTTGACGTATTTCAACGGCATCATCGGCAATTAAGCGATGCCCTCTTTTTACAAGCTCAAGCGCTGTTTCGCTTTTTCCGATCCCGCTGCTGCCTGTAATGAGCATACCGATTCCATAGACATCGACAAGTACGCCATGAATCGTCGTGCTTGGCGCTAATTTATTTTCCAGAAACCCTGTTAATCGGCTTGCGAAAATGGTTGTCGACATTTGACTGCGAAGCACGGGAAGATCACGTTTTGTCGCTTCTTCCAACAGCTCCGCTGGAATATCCAGCCCCCGTGTCACGATGATGCAAGGTGTTTCCTCCGGAGCGCATAGCTGCTCTACCCGGTTTCTGCGAACACCTGTCGTTAGCATCTCCATGAAGGTGATTTCCGTCTTCCCTAGCATTTGGATACGTTCTCTCGGATGATAATTGAAATAACCCGCCATCTCGAGACCCGGACGGTACAAATCTCCGGTTGTTATCGCACGTTTGAGCCCAGATTCACCTGCAAGAACCTCCATATGGAGTTGTTCCACTAACTCGGAAACTTTCACCTTTTTGGCCATCGTCCTATCTCCTCTGCGTTTTGCCTGAGCAAAACCTGCTTCATCTGCTCATACTCATTTCTTTCCATTAGTTTCATCGTAATGGAATACGATACTGAAATCAACTAAAGTGTTCGCAAACTTCCTGTTTCTCCCCAAACAGCAAAAAAGCCAGCCGATTCCGGCTGGCCTTTCAGTCCCTTCATTTCCAACTTATTTCGCTAAGATGGACAATGTGGATTCTTTATCGAAGAAATGAACTTTGTTCATATCCAAAGCCAATTTCACGTTTGTGCCTTCTTTGATTCCGGAACGGCCATCTACACGTGCGATAACTGTGTTAGCGCCGATACCGTTCAGGTACAAGTACATTTCGTGACCCAAGTTCTCAGTCAATTCAACGTTTACGTTGAATACTGTGTTCGGGGAAGCTTCCAAGAATACTGGCTCTTCGTGAATGTCTTCTGGACGAACTCCCAGAATCACTTCTTTACCAACATATCCTTTGTCTTTCAATACTTGTGCTTTACCAGCTGGAACTTCAACGTTAACAGAACCTGCTTTGAAGAAAATTCCGCTTCCTTCTTGTGTCAGTGTACCTGTCATGAAGTTCATGGATGGGGATCCGATGAAGCCCGCAACGAAGATGTTCACTGGGAAGTTGTAGATTTCTTCAGGTGTAGCTGCTTGTTGAATGATACCTTTATCCATAACAACGATGCGATCGCCCATTGTCATTGCTTCGATTTGGTCATGCGTTACGTAGATTGTCGTAACACCAAGACGTTTTGTTAATTTTGTGATTTCCGCACGCATTTGTACGCGAAGTTTCGCATCCAAGTTGGAAAGCGGCTCATCCATTAAGAATACTTGTGGTTCACGAACGATCGCACGACCCAAGGCAACACGTTGGCGTTGACCACCGGAAAGAGCTTTTGGTTTGCGGTCCAGCAAGTGAACGATATCCAAGATTTTCGCTGCTTCGCGAACGCGAGCATCGATATCAGCTTTTTTGAATTTACGAAGTTTCAAACCGAATGCCATGTTTTGATAAACAGTCATATGCGGGTATAGGGCATAAGATTGGAAAACCATCGCGATATCGCGGTCTTTAGGAGCGACATCATTAACTAGGCGGTCTCCGATGTAAAGTTCACCCTCAGTGATTTCCTCTAATCCTGCGATCATACGAAGAGTTGTGGATTTTCCGCAACCGGAAGCTCCAACCAATACGACGAACTCTTTATCTGCAATTTCAAGATGGAAATCTTTAACTGTAGATTCTTCTGCACCAGAATATCTTTTAACGATATGATTTAAACGTACGCCTGCCATGTGTTCATTCCCCCTACGGTTTATCGATGTACACTACTTGTTCATCAACTTTTGACTATACTCATCTTACCCCACGAAGCCCGGACTGACTATGCACAATACCTACAAAAAAATCACTTTCTTTTCGTTACTTTGTACAATAATAGTGCAAGTCTCACTAATACCGCATGATTAAACGTTCGGACATCCAGTCCGGTCTCATTTTTGAACTTGTCCAATCGATATAGTAGCGTGTTTCTATGAATATAAAGCTTCTTCGCCGTTTCACTAACATTGCAGTCTAAGGTGAAGAAATGTTCAAGGGTTGTAACCGTCTCCGCGTCCAGCGCATGGTCGGTGCCGCGCAGCACCTGCTCCAGGAATTCCGCTTTCTCCTCTTCCTCAATCAGATGCAGCAGCTTTTCCAAGCGAAGCTCCCAACGAAGATGAATGAAGCTGCCAACGTGAAAAGAGCGGCCCAACATGATCGTTTCCCTTAGTTTGAGAATTGTAGCAAACAGCGATTTCGCGGGTTTCACCGGATAATCGATGGCTAGATGGCATTCTCCCACCCACTCATTCGCGAGCATTTCATATAAACCTGAACCCAGAGCATCTAGAATTTGTTCTACGCTTTCTTCTTCATCGCCCTCGCGCTCCTCGCTTCCGCTTGCTAGTAAACCTTCCGGCGCTAGAATCAGCCATTCTTTATCCATGAGAGGAATCAGAATAATCTCCGATTCAAAGAAAGATTCCAGCAGCTTCTTCAGCTCCGCGTAAGAAACACTCTGGCTTTGAGAGTAATCCCCGTATAAAAGCAACGGAATTTTCGTTGAATACAAAGAGGATTGTGAGGCCAGCGCATCTGGCAGCTCCGCATAAGTCGAACCGAGTTCCATCTGCTGTAGCAGCCAATCCCTTAACTGATGAGCTTTTCTTTCATCTTCAGACAGGTAAATGCCTCGTTGTTTCTTTTCCTGTGTTTGTTTGGACTCAACCGTCATTTCGACGAGTTTGCGCTCAGATGCCGTCAGCTTGGCTCCAGCGATCTGTAAAACGCGTATATCCTTATGTTCCTTAGCTAAATAAAATAACACGTCTTGCCCACGTTCAATACTTCGACAAAAGCTCGCCGGATGTTCGGCTTGTTCTTCGGATAAGTGCAACCAATCTGCTTCAGAGATCAAACCAATGTGCATAGGTGTCTGTAAAACCGCTTCCAAACGTTCTTTTATGCGCTCCCAATCCATCTGCGTCTCTCCTTAGTCCTAGCTTTCTTCTATCTCTATCTCCCTATTGTACCATATCAGGCAGGTTTCATGGAAAAGAACCCTCCTGCAACTAGGCTGCATAAGGGTTCCTTGGATTGATAGCTATTCTTCTACTTTAAAACCCGACGTGCCGTCACGTAATGATCAGCCCACCACTCTTTGTTAATCGACGTAAATTTCACGCCGCCTTCACCGTACGTATGAATCATCATGCCATCACCAACATAAATCCCGACATGTCCAATATTTTTACCTGAATTCACGGTTGTAAAGAAGACCAAATCGCCGGTTTGCAAATCACTTTTGCTGACAAACTTACCTTCTTTGGCTTGATCGCGAGATACCCGCGGCAGTGTGATGTCGTACTCAGCAAACACGGTTTTCACAAATGACGAGCAATCCATCGTTTTGGTTTGTCCATATTTCGCACCAAAAACATAAGGTGTACCCAAGTATTTCTGAGCAGTCAAAATAAGCTCAGCTTTCAACCGATCCTTGGAGGAAAGAAGACTTTTCCCGCCAATGAAACTGCTCTTATAGTCATTTACACTGCGAGTGACGACTTCGTCTTTGCTTTGGGAAGACATAACCATTTTCCCTTGACCGACATAGATCCCAGCAAATGATGGATTCTTACCACTGCCAAAGAACAAGACGTCACCTGGTTCCGCTTTGGACATATCCGTGATTGTCTTTTTATTCATTTTAAATTGATCCGCAAGCGTTCTTGGAACCGAGTAATCCAGCGTTTGGTAGACATAATAAATCAAGCCTGAGGAATCAAACCCCGCACCAGGCGTTTCGCTACCTTTGGAATAATCAACTCCTACCATTTTCTTGGCTAGTGAAACTGCGTCCATATCATCATTAGCGGCGTATGCGGAAATAGCTGTTGTTGCTGACAGTGCAATCGTTACCGCTGCCGTTATTCCAACTGTGCGTCTTGCAAGAATCTTTATCATCTTAAATCCTCCAGTACGTATTTGTTAGTAGATATGGAAAAGTCCATTTAATCTAGTACAAGATTACCATGTCAATGAAAAGACTTTCATTCCTAAAATGTTTCCTTACGCACACATGATTGGTAATGCTAACAAATCTTTCATCCGTGCTTCATTAGAGACGGCGCACTCATAAACTTTGTATTTTTGGAAATAATTGTACAAGAGATATTCGTCCTATAGGAGGTACTACATATGGTTTGGACGCAATGGTCTTTGGACCGAGTCATCATTCTCTTGATCGGGGTCGCCTATCTCCTCTTATGGATCCAAGTGACTTTATCGCACTATCGTCAAAACTTTCATAAGAAAATAATGTGGAGTCCAGTCATTCTGTCTTTTCTTATCAGTTTTGTCTCCATTCTGTGCACGCTGGTCAATCGCCATGGTTGGTACACGGCTGTGCATCTCATCTTTTGGCTTGGGGTCCTTCAAGGTATAATCGGCTTTGCTTTTCACTTAAGTGGTGTGCGCAAAAGAGTAGGCGGCTTTGCTTTACGAAACTTTCTCACAGGACCGCCGGTGTTGATGCCTCTACTATTTTCTTTTCTAAGTATTCTTGGTCTTACTGCCATTTATGGAGGTTGATTGACGATGACAAATCATAGCTATTATCCGACTTATAACGTCATGGATGAGCAAAAGGAATGGGATGCCAACACTCGGGCTATTGTAAATGCACGTTTACAGCGTGACACCATGTATCAGTTCCTCACACATGTAGAGGCAGAAACTTTGCGGGCTTGGTGTTCGCTGCTTATGGATGATAATCGAGGTGAAATCATTCAGTACGTCCTCTGTCATATCGACGAGGTTCTCACACAGGACAAAGGCGAGGGGCAGCGCAAAATGAATGTCCCCCCTGCGCGCACGCTTCTACGTCAAGGGCTTAAAGCCATTGACGAGACTGGCTGGATTGATAACAGCAAACCTTTTTTTCAACTGGACGAGACGTCACAGCGACACATTATGCTGCAAATCAGCAGCGACAGTTACCCTCTGACCGAAAATTGGGACGGCGTCCCGCAGAGAGCTTTGTTTCAAAAACTGCTGAAGCTCAGTGTTGAGGCTTATTACTCTCATCCATTGGTATGGTCGGAGATTGGGTTCGGCGGTCCTGCCTATCCGCGTGGTTATGTTCGCGCAGAAACAGGCCAGCTTGACCCCTGGGAGGCTGTGAAGGAGCAATGAAGAGGAGATACGAGCAAGACGAGGTGGATATCTTAATCGTGGGAGCAGGCGCCGCTGGCGGCGTTCTGGCCAAAGAGCTGAGCGAAGCCGGTCTCAGTGTCGTTGTTTTGGATGCCGGACCTTGGCGAGATCCTCAGAAGAACTTTGCCAGTGACGAGTTGAGTATGCGGCAGTTAGGCTGGGAAGATACTCGGCTTGTAGACGGGACAGTTCCATTAGGCATGGGATACTCTAATTCGGGACGAGGAGTCGGCGGGGGAACGCAAAACTTTACGGGCGTTTTCTTACGATTTCATGAATCGGATTTTAAAACCAAATCCATCGATGGTGTGGGAGAAGACTGGCCCATTCATTACAAAGATCTTGAACCTTACTATAATCGGATTGAAAAAGAGATTGCCGTTTCTGGACCTAAACATTTCCCATGGGGCAACTTTCGAGGGCCATATCCCTATCCGGAGCGAGACCCCTTAAGTCCCAACGCCTATTTGTTTCAAAAGGGCTGTGAAGCACTCGGCATTCAATCTGCCGTTACTCCGCTTGCCATTCTGTCCGCTCCCTTTGATGGTCGTCCTCCCTGCATCAACCGCGGTTTCTGCATCCAAGGCTGCATGCCGAATGCCAAATTCAGCACTTTAACCGTACATATCCCCAAAGCTGTAAAAGCTGGCGCAGAGATCCTCCCCGATTGCATGGTCACGCAGATCGAAGTTGACGCAAACGGTCATGCCAGCGGCGTGCTTTTCATCCACCAGGGAACGGAGTACAGGCAGCGTGCCAAAACGGTTATTTTATCCGCACATGCCGTCGAAACGCCTCGTCTGCTGCTTCATTCCGCGTCGCCGCAATTTCCTGACGGTCTAGCTAATTCTAGCGGATGGGTAGGCCGTGCAATTATGACGCATAGCAGCAACGATGTGTATGCCAAATTTGAGCAGGAGGTTCGTCTTTATAAAGGGACTCCTGTTCTAGCATCTACTCAGGATTTCTATGAGACGGATCCTCGGCGCGGTTATGCTCGCGGCTATACGATTCACTCTCATGGTTCCAGACCTATTGATATGGCTGAAGGGATCAGCAAATCGACACAAGATTCTCTTTGGGGATCAGGTCTAAGACAAGCTATGCTTAATTACAATCACTACGGACGGCTCACGATGGTAGGAGAGGTTCTTCCTCAGTGGGATAATCATATCTCCTTATCTGACGAAAAAGATGACTACGGCATGCCGCGTGCAGCTGTCACCTTTAATTACGGAGATAATGATCGCAAACTCATTGATCACGCCGTAGACAACATGCAGCTTATCCTCAAAGCCGCTGGAGGCGAAATTGCCTTCGTTGTTCCGGATACGCAGCATTTCATGGGGGGATGCCGTATGGGAAATAACCCAGCTACATCCGTCGTCAACACATACGGCCAGAGCCACGATATACCGAACCTTTTCATCTGCGATGCAAGTCTCTTCGTGACCTCCGGCGGCTGCAATCCGACCAACACGGTTATGGCCCTTGCTGCAAGGACTGCGGATTATATTATTGAACTTGCAAGTATTTAAGGCAGCGCTGCTCTATCGTTTAGTTGCATCTCCTATCTTCCAACATCTACAATAGAGCATAGCAGGCAAGACGAAAGGAGCGCGTCAACATACATGGCTATTGCAGAATTCACAATTATCCCAATCGGGACAGCAACAACAAGTCTTAGCGGATATGTGGCTGATCTTCACAAAGAACTAGAAAAACACGCGGATATTACCTTCGAAATGACACCCATGGGAACTATTCTAGAAGGCTCCTTAGATCGAATTCTGGAGGTCATTCGTGCTGTACATGAGGTTCCTTTCACGAATGGCGCGCAGCGTGTATCCACCTCCATTAAAATCGACGATCGCCGTGATAAAGCGGCCTCCATGTCTCAAAAAATGCAGTCGGTTGCAGAAAAGTTGAAATAAAAAGAGCATCCCTAGTTGGGATGCTTTTTTGTATGTTAAAAGTAATCCGTATTATTAAAACAAAAAAAGACCCTCGCGGCCTTGTGTGTTTACTTATAAAAGTGAGCCATGTAGGACTCGAACCTACGACACCCTGATTAAAAGTCAGGTGCTCTACCAACTGAGCTAATGGCTCTTAGGG
>NZ_BILW01000064.1 GCF_004000765.1 Paenibacillus chondroitinus NBRC 15376
GGTCCGAGGTCTTGCGGCTCAGAGGGGAACTACAGGGCCCTATCTCTGCGAAAGTTGCCCCTTACGCAAGGAAGGGGAACTATAGTCCCTTATTTCAACGGATTGGGCTGAAATCGCGCCATAAATGTTGAAATAAGGACCTGTAGTTCCCCAATAACTTGAAAACGGACCGTTAGGGCAGGAATAGCGCCCTCAGGCTCCGCTATGTGTGCAAAAGGGTGTTAGCTTATTCAAAAAGCTTACGCAAGTTCTCCGCATAAGGAGCACGAACGATGCCTTTTTCT
The DNA here is from genome assembly GCF_004000765.1 of Paenibacillus chondroitinus NBRC 15376. Lineage (GTDB taxonomy): Bacteria > Bacillota > Bacilli > Paenibacillales > NBRC-103111 > Paenibacillus_E > Paenibacillus_E chondroitinus. The sequence continues at coordinate 285 of NZ_BILW01000064.1, forward strand.
GTAATAATCGCCGTCACATACTCGTTCGGTGTGACATCGAAGGCAGGGTTAAACACTTTCACACCTTGCGGTGCCGTACGTTTGCCGAAGCCTTGCGTGATTTCATCCTCATGGCGTTCTTCAATCGGAATGTCCCCACCCGTAGGTGTGTTCAAATCGATCGTGGAGATCGGGCTCGCCACGTAGAACGGAATCCCGTGCGCTTTCGCCAGAACCGCCACGCTGTACGTGCCGATCTTGTTGGCTACATCGCCGTTAGCCGCTACGCGGTCGGTTCCGACGATGACCGCCTGGATCCAACCCTTGGACATGACCGCGCCGGCCATGTTGTCACAGATCAGCGTCACGTCGACGCCGGCCTGCTGCAGTTCAAAGGCTGTAAGCCGCGCGCCTTGCAGCACGGGCCGAGTCTCATCCGCGAACACTTTCAGGTTCACGCCTTTTTCCTTAGCCAAGTAGAACGGCGCTAGCGCCGTGCCGTACTTGGCTGTCGCCAAACCGCCGGCGTTGCAGTGCGTCAGCACGCCGAAGCCATCCTCGAACAGCGTCAGCGCATGTTCGCCGATTTGGCGGTTCGTCTCCTCGTCCTCCGCTTGAATCTTCTGCGCTTCGTCGAGAAGCGCTGCTTTGAACGCGTCCGGGCTAACGCCGGCCGCTGCCAAAACGCCTGCTTGCGCTCTCATCCGATCGAGCGCCCAGAACAAGTTCACCGCTGTCGGACGGGACGTCGCCAGATAGTCCGCTTGCTTCTGGACTTCCGCCAGAAGCCCATCAACTGCAGCATCCACGTTACGGATGCCTAAATATACACCATACGCGGCGGCGATTCCGATAGCCGGTGCGCCGCGAACTTTCAAGTGACGAATCGCTTCCCACACCTCGATTGGTGTTTCAAGCGGCAAATACACAATCTCTTCCGGCAGCAACCGTTGATCTAACAGATCAAGCTGCTGTCCATTCCAACGCAAGGATTGCAAGGCACCTTGCGCCTCTACATTTTCTAAGTTCTTGTTAGTCATAGAACAAATCCTCTTTCTACTGCTGATTCTTTGGTGACGATGGCAATGAGCTCATCGATAGAAGTGACTTGACGGTTAGCGCGAATGCAGCTTGTGCCGATCGCTAACGCCAAACGCTGAGCGCGTTCTCTAGCGGCGTTATCCTCAATTTTATCAATATCTGCAACATGCGCAAGTCCTACGATACGGCGGACCATTTTTGCTCCGGTGAAGCCTACTGTATCCTGAAGCAGGTTTTTAAGGAAATGATCCTGGTAGCCTGGCGTTTGGAAAACACGATCTACGCCATGTTCGTTCCACAAGGCGCGGAAATTGGTTTCAAAATGCGTCCATACCTCTTTCACCGTTTTCAACAAATAAGCGCGGAAAGCTTCACGGCTTTCGTGATCTTGACTCCAGCCTTCCTGTCCGGCAAAGTTGAGAATCAGATTCGCGAGCACAGCCCCGATATCGAAGCCCATTGGCCCGTAATAAGCGAATTCCGGGTCGATGACTTTCGTGGAATCCGGTTTGATGAAAATACTTCCGGTGTGCAAATCGCCATGAAGCAGCGCTTGCGCGTTTGTCAAAAATTTCTGGCGAAGAATCGCGACTTCCAAGTGAAGCTCGCTGTCCGTCCAAAGCTGTTCTGCCGCATCGCGGATCTGATCTTCAAAACTGTTCGTATCGGCATCGCGGTATGGATCGTCGAAAATCAAATCCTCCGTAATTTTGCAAAGCTCTGGATTGATGAAGCGGCCTTGCTGGATTTTCTTTTCCTGTTGATTTTTTCCTAAATCGGATGTAAAAAATAGGGTGTTTGCCATAAAGCGGCCGATATGCTCGGCGAACAGCGGATATTCGTTCCGTTCAATTAACCCTCTGCGCATAATGATATGATCGCTTAGATCCTCCATGACCGTCAGCGCGAGATCCGCATCGTAAGCATAAACATGTGGAACAAGATCCGGAACTAATCCTTCTTCAATAATCAGTGCTTCGCTTTCAATACGTGCCCGATCAAGCGTCAACGGCCAGGATTCTCCGACTACCTTGGCATATGGAAGGGCTTGTTTCAAAATGATGCTTTTTCCTGAAGCTTTTTCCGAGATGCGAAAAACGAGATTTAAGTTGCCGTCGCCGATTTCCTGGCTGGTCAATTCCGATGCCGGCTGGAACAAATCCGGGATTTGACGAGCGTATTCAATCGCTTGAGCTTCACTTAAAGGATGATATGTAGACATGGTTTGCCTCCTAATAAGTCATTGAAATTAATTCCAACTAGTTTACTGTGTATTAATCGTCTTTCCCTAGTATAAGGCAAAAAGGGGCCGCTTGAAATACTCTCTTCAGAAATGTTGCACAAATTACATAAAATCGGTGCAAAGAACGCACAGTAACGTGTACATGCTCTACCGACAACAACAACTAGGAGGCATTTTTTATGGCAACAACGACCTTAACATCAGCTCAATCCATCCAAACCATTCTCAATAAGCAAATTGCCAATTGGGGTTTGCTTTTTGTCAAGCTCCATAACTTTCATTGGTATGTAAAAGGTAATCAATTTTTCACGCTGCACGTCAAATTCGAGGAGCTCTACAATGAAGCGGCTCTGCACATTGATGAACTTGCGGAACGTCTTCTTTCCATTGGCGGCCAACCTGCAGCAACCATGAAAGCTTATATTGAACTTTCCTCCCTAAAAGAAGCGCAAGGAACCGAAACAGCAACCAAAATGGTTGAAGCCGTCATCGAAGATTTCACAATTCTCACCCAAGAATTAAAAGCTGGTATGCAGGCTTGTGAAGAAGTGCAGGACGAAACGACTTCGGACATGCTGTTAGCCATTCAGACTTCGCTGGAGAAACACCGCTGGATGCTGCAATCTTTCCTGGGATAGGTTCAAATTACCAACCTCTTTACAATTTCTTTAACCTGAAAAAACATGAGCCTAACGATACTTCGTTATACTGGTACCAAATTCGCTTTCGGAGGATCTTATGATGATGAAAATCCTGAATGTGCTGCTGGTAATGGCCGCGTGCTTTTTCTTGTTATTCATGGCTTTCGAGGCGGAGGCTCCCGGGAAGGATCAAGACCCAAATCCGATGAAACAGAATCAAACACAGTTTGCCCGTATACAACAATCGTATTACGCCGAAGATGTAAATAAGTAGACTTAGGGATGGCCTGAGAGCCATCCCTTTCTTTTCGCCTATCAAGGTGTGTTGTTTTGCTTCTCCAAATTTCTTATAATAAAGGATTATTGGGAGAACAAGGAGTTGGCGCCGGTGGAAAAACCAAAAGCCCTGAAAGAATGGGCTTCGGCTATCAAAGCACTGGAAGACGGTACACAAATTTTTATTATGCGAAAAGGGGGTATTGTTGAAGAAACGAGGGATTTTCAAGTCGAATCGAATGATTTTTTTCTTTATCCTACTTACGAGCACCAGAGAAAAGAGTTACTCAAGGAAAATTATCGCAATGTGATTGACGAAACCTTGGCCCTCTGGAGTGCGCAGGATGATCAGGTGACAATCCGTTCGTATGCCCGGATGGTCGAGGATATCGAGATTAGTGATGGAGAACTGCTGGAAAAGCTGTATCCTTATCACATTTGGACGGAAAATTTCACGGAAGAAAGATTGAAGTGGAAACGTAAAAATCCGCTGCATCTCATGCTTTTAAGAGTGTATAAACTGGCAGAACCTTTACATATTCCAATTGAGGAAGCCTATATCGGCTGTAAATCATGGATTGCGCTTGGGGCCGAAACACCGCCCGAATCCTCGTTAGTACCGGTTTTGAGCGATGAGGATTTTGCTAGACAGGTTGCTGAAATAAAGCAAACTTTGTCGTAAAAATAGGGTTGCATTTTCACAGAATGCCCATCTTTTTCAAGCAATTGCCCTTTCTTGATTTGACATAGTAAGTTATAATAGAATTATTCTAATGAGAATCAATGATAATCATTTTTATGATTATTGTTTATCTAGAACATTTAAACATTATGGAGGCTTAATGAAAATGGCAAACTCACCAACATTTACAATAGACGGTCTTAGAGCGAACGTCGAAGGAAAGGAAATTTTGAAAGGGCTGAGCCTTGAGATTAAAGGCGGAGAAGTTCATGCTATCATGGGACCAAACGGTACTGGTAAAAGTACGCTTGCATCCGCGCTGATGGGTCACCCGAAATATGAAGTGACTGAGGGCTCCGTTACTTTAGACGGTGAAGATGTTTTGGAAATGGCGGTTGACGAGAGAGCACGCGCCGGCTTGTTCCTGGCTATGCAGTACCCAAGCGAAATCACAGGCGTAACGAACGCTGACTTCTTGCGCAGTGCAATCAACGTGCGTCGCGGCGAAGGCAACGAGATTTCCTTGATCAAGTTTATCCGCCAAATGGAAGCGAAAATGAAACAGCTTGAAATGAACCCTGAGTTCATGCACCGTTATTTGAACGAAGGTTTCTCCGGCGGTGAGAAAAAACGTAACGAAATCCTGCAAATGCTTTTGCTTGAGCCTAAATTCGTTATTCTTGACGAAATTGACTCCGGTCTGGATATCGATGCTTTGCGTATCGTTGCTGAAGGCGTTAACGCTATGCGCAGTGAAGAACGCGGCTTCTTGATCATTACGCATTACCAACGTTTGTTGAACTATGTTAAACCTGATTTTGTACATGTTATGATGCAAGGTCGCATCGTGAAGTCCGGCGGTCCAGAGCTAGCTGAGCGTTTGGAAGCGGAAGGTTACGACTGGATCAAAGAAGAACTCGGCATCGTGGACGAGACAGTTGGCCAAGACGAGGAAGAATTCAAAATCCCTATGAACACGACTGCGCCGAAGTACTAAAGAGAGGAGAGACTTTGATCTTAGGGTCAAAGGTCCTTATATATTAGGAGGAATACCATGAGTACTCAAACACAACTTTCCATAGATTCTAATGCTGTCATCGAGCTCTCCCGCAGCAAGCAGGAGCCGGAATGGATGACTGCCCTTCGTACAGAAGGGTTGGCATTAGCGAATTCTTTGGAATTACCTACGCTTGAAAAGACAAGAATTGATCGTTGGAGCATTTCCTCCTACGGTTCCTATAAAACGCAAGCCCCTTTGACTTCCCTTGAATCTTTACCGGAAGTTGCCCAAGGTCTGACAAATTCAGATAACCTGATCGTTCAACGCAACTCCGGAGTTGTGTTCAGCCAGGTTTCCGAAGAACTCAAAAAACAAGGTGTTATTTTCACTGATTTGGAAACGGCGATCCGTGACCATGCCGATCTAGTGAAGCCTTACTTCATGAAGGCTGTAGAAGCGAACGAAAATCAAGTGACAGCTTTGCACGCTGCGCTTTGGAACGGCGGTATTTTCATCTACGTGCCAAAAGAAGTTCGTGTGGATGTTCCGCTTCAAGCGTTGTTTGTTACGGATGATGCTGAGGCTACATTCGCTCCGCACGTGCTGATCGTTGCAGAGCAATTCAGCTCTGTTTCATACGTGGATAACTTCGTATCCTCCCTATCGGGAGCTGAGCTCGTACAAAACGGTATCGTTGAAGTGTTCGCGAAGCCGGGTGCACGCGTAAATTACGCATCCGTTCATAACTTTGAAGAGTCCGTTACGGACTTAACTTATCGCCGCGCTATCCTGGATAATGATGCTAGCATCGCGTGGGTAGTTGGGGAAATGAACTACGGGAATACGATGTCGGATACGACGTCTATTCTTAAAGGCAAAGGTTCCGACTCCGATGCCAAAGTGATCTGTGTGGGTACGCAAGAGCAGAAGCTTAACTTAACGACACGCGCTGTTCACTGGGGCAAAGCTTCCACGAGCGATATGATTACGCGTGCTGTTATGCGAGATGGCGCAACGGCAATCATCAACGGGATTACGAAGATCGAAAAAGGAGCTCAAGGCTGCAACGGTCAACAAACGGAGAAAGTGTTGATGCTTAGCCCGAAAGCTCGTGGAGACGCGAACCCGATCCTTCTTATTGATGAAGATGATGTTAAAGCAGGCCATGCTGCGAGTGTTGGTCAAGTAAATGCCGAGCAAGTGCATTACCTGATGTCCCGTGGTATTACCAAAGAAGAAGCTCAGCGCTTAATCATTTACGGATTCTTGGCGCCAGTCGTTTCCGAAATTCCGATTAAAAGCGTTGAAGAACAGCTGCAAAGCTTAGTGGAGAGGAAGCTGGGACAATGAAAACAGCCGAGATACGTGAACTTTTTCCCATTCTAAAACAAGAAGTGAACGGTCATCCACTGGTGTATTTGGACAGCGCTGCTACATCCCAGAAGCCCATTCAGGTGATTGAGGCACTCAAGCATTATTATGAATGGGACAATGCGAACGTACATCGCGGTGTTCATACCCTAGGTTCCCGGGCAACAGATGCGTACGAAGGAGCACGAGCGAAAGTCGCTAAGTTCATCGGCGCATCCAGCGAGCAAGAAATTATTTTCACCAGAGGCACGACAACAGCCATCAATATTGTGGCAAGCAGCTATGCCAAAGCGGTACTCAGCGAAGGCGACGAAATCGTCCTCACGCCAATGGAACATCACAGCAATTTGATTCCATGGCAGCAAGCCGCTAAGGCAACAGGCGCCACTTTAAAATATATTCCTTTACAGCCCGACGGATCGATTTCCCTGGCAGATGTAGAGAACACAATTACAGACCGCACCAAGATCGTTTCGGTTGTATATGTGTCTAACGTGCTGGGGGTTATCAACCCTGTCAAAGAAATCGCCCAAATTGCCCATAAACATGGCGCAAAGATGGTGGTTGACGGCGCACAAAGCACTCCACATATGAAAGTGGATGTGCAGGATTTGGATTGCGACTTTTATGCGCTTTCCGGACATAAAATGTGTGGACCGACCGGAATTGGGGCATTGTATGGCAAGAAGGCTTTGCTCGAAAACATGGAGCCCGTTGAGTTTGGCGGCGAGATGATCGACCATGTGGATCTGTATGAATCAACATGGAAGGAACTGCCTTGGAAGTTCGAAGGCGGAACGCCAATCATCGGAGGGGCTGTTGCCCTTGGCGCGGCGATTGATTTCCTGCAAGAAGTCGGTATGGACAATATTTTCAAACATGATATTCAGCTCACGAATTATGCGATGGAACGTATGACGCAGATCGAGGATCTGACTGTCTATGGACCAACTAGCAACCGTGCAGGGCTTGTTACCTTTAATTTGGGTGATGTACATCCACATGACGTGGCAACGGTTCTGGATGCAGAGGGAGTAGCTATTCGTGCAGGCCATCACTGCGCTCAGCCTCTGATGAGATGGCTTGAAGTAAGCAGTACGGCTCGTGCCAGCTTTTATCTATACAATACAGAAGAAGATATTGACCGTCTTGTGATGGCCTTACAAAAAACAAAGGAGTACTTCGGCCATGCAATTGGATGATTTATACCGTAGAGTCATTATGGATCACTATAAAACTCCTCGTAACCGGGGGAAATTTGAGTCTGGTGAAGCGGTCACCATCGATCTGAACAATCCAACTTGCGGTGACAAAATTTCGCTGCAAATGCTGGTGGAAGACGGTGTCGTGAAACAGGCGAAATTCACAGGTGAAGGCTGTTCGATCTCGTTGTCTTCCGCATCCATGATGACGGATGCTGTCAAAGGCAAAACGATCGAAGAGGCGCTGAAGATGGCCGAAGATTTTTCTGGCCTGATGAAGGGCGAATCTGTAGAATTTGAATATGAAGATATAGAGGCTCTATCCGGGGTGAATAAGTTCCCGGCGCGGATCAAATGCGCAACCCTGGCATGGAATGCCCTTCGCAAAGGCATTGAACATACTCAAAAGACCGATAACTAACGCATTTCGCGATCGCATACAACTTTGTTATTGATCTGTAACTCATAACGCTAAGGAGGAAATAACCATGGCAAAACAAATGCCAGATCTCGAAGATTATAAGTATGGTTTCCGAGATGAGCACAAATCGATTTTCCAATCGGGAAAAGGTTTGACTCGTGAAATCGTTGAAGAAATCTCCAGAATGAAAGGCGAGCCGGATTGGATGCTGGAGTTCCGTCTGAAATCCTTGGAGCAGTTCTTCAAAATGCCAATGCCTCGTTGGGGCGGCAACATGGATGACCTTGACTTTGATGACATCCAGTACTATGTGAAACCGTCCGAGAAACAAGGGAAAACATGGGAAGAAGTTCCGACTGAAATTAAAGAAACCTTCGATAAGCTGGGTATTCCGGAAGCCGAGCAAAAGTTCCTTGCCGGCGTATCCGCGCAATACGAATCCGAAGTTGTTTACCACAGCATGCAAAAGGAACTCGAAGATCAAGGCGTTATCTTCACAGATACGGATACAGCTCTTCGTGAACACCCTGAGCTGTTCAAAAAATACTTCGGTACCATCATCCCGCCAAGCGATAACAAATTCGCTGCTCTCAACAGTGCGGTATGGTCCGGTGGTTCCTTTATCTACGTACCAAAAGGTGTTAAATGTGAAGTTCCGTTACAGGCTTACTTCCGTATTAACTCCGAGAACATGGGTCAATTCGAGCGTACATTGATCATTACGGATGAAGAAAGCTTTGTGCACTACGTAGAAGGCTGTACAGCTCCTATCTACAGCACAAACTCCCTTCACAGTGCGGTTGTTGAGATCGTATGTCTCAAAAACTCCCGTGCTCGTTATACAACGATCCAAAACTGGGCACCAAACATCTACAACCTCGTTACCAAACGTGCTGTTGCAGAAGAAGGCGCTACAATGGAGTGGGTCGATGGCAACATCGGTTCCAAGCTGACTATGAAGTACCCGGCAGTTGTATTGAAAGGCCGCGGCGCGAAAGGGATGGTTCTTTCCATCGCTGTAGCCGGCAAAGGACAACACCAAGATGCAGGAGCAAAAATGACGCATCTGGCTCCGGATACAACATCAACAATTGTATCCAAATCGATCTCCAAACACGGCGGTAAAGTAACATACCGCGGTCTGGCTTCCTTCGGACGCAACTCCCAAGGTTCCAAAGCGAATATCAAATGTGATACGTTGATTCTCGATAACGAGTCAACATCCGATACAATTCCTTACAATGAAATCATGAACGATAACATTACGCTTGAGCATGAAGCTACGGTATCCAAGGTTTCTGAGGACCAATTGTTCTACCTCATGAGCCGTGGTTTGACGGAAGCAGAAGCAACGCAAATGATCGTTATGGGCTTCATTGAACCATTCACCAAAGAACTTCCAATGGAATATGCCGTGGAAATGAACCGTCTCATCAAGTTCGAGATGGAAGGTTCGATCGGTTAAGATTTGACGAAGCGTACCCGATGTATCGGGTACGCTTTTTTTGTGCGTCTGCTTTCCAACAAGCTCCATGCATTTCTAGACGTGGCTAACGTATATTTATTTCCCACAATTCTCACCCTATAGAGGATCATAATGTGTCCCTAAAGGAGAGAAGTGAAGGTATGTGGAAAAGGCTGAAACTTGCAGCAATCGGGAGTATGGCTGTCGTCCTTGCGACCACAACAGCTTGTGGGAAGGATAATGCGGCCCCTAATCACTCAACACCAACGCCGAACGGAGTGACACAATCAGGTGCAGGCACAGCGATGCCGCACAGCTTGTCGCAAGCAGGTAACGGGATAACGAATTTAGGCAATGACGATGCTGTTTTACCCATTAAAATGATCAACAATGTTAAATATGTAGCAGCCAATCAACTCATTCAAACTTTGAAGTTTCGATCCGAGTGGGAAGCAGGGGCACAGAAGCTGCTAATCGGCGATAATGACGCCAGTTTTGAATTATCGGCTAACTCCAAAAAGGCGATGAAAGACGGAGCAGAAATCCATGTAGGAGAGCCTTTCGTCAAAGAAGGCGATGCCCTCTACTTGCCGGTCTCGGCCATAGCGGACTTATTCCAAGACGAGATGTCGTATGATGTTAGTGGCAATCAATTAAACATACATCCCTCGCAAGGTGCTCAACTTGAGAATGAAGATTCTCCTGACCCTAGCTCGGATATCCCTGAGCTTGCATTTGCAGACGATCCGAATGATCCTTTCAAAGACAACACAACGTATGGAACGAACCCAGCCTCATTGGGAATACAGCTCAACGACGATCTAGAAGTTTGGGCATCTTCCGAAGAGAAAGCTATTCCCGTTCTGAAAAATATCAACATTAATGCGTTGATTAGCAAAGGTGAGCAGTACGAAGGGGTTAAATATAAATTTGGCACAGGGCCTTATCCTCAAACCGGAAAATTTGATTGCTCAACGTTTACCCAATATGTGTACGGTAAATACAGCGTTAAGCTTCCAAGATTGGCTCGCGAACAAGCAACGGTGGGAAATTTGGTTAGCCGCAAATCTTTGCGGAAAGGGGATTTGATGTTTTTCTATGTCCCCGGCCGCTTCAAAACAAATAAAAAGGTAGGGCACGTAGGAATCTATATTGGTGGTAAGAGAATGCTCCATGCCTCCCCAGAACCGAAGAACGGCGTTCAGATCAGTAATATCGATAAAGCGTACTGGAAAAAAACATTTCTGCGAGCAAAACGTGTTGTAACTTAAAGTTTTCAAGTCTATCCTTTAGGGGTAGGCTTTTTTTATTTTTGGCCATTATGAAACAAAAGGTCGGCTCATGCGTTTTATCTAATAGGAAGTCATCGATGAAGGAGGAGGAATCCGAATGACAATTACACTTTTCGAAAAATTGGCCGATGGACAGCTTTTGAAAATTAGTGAACGTCCGTGGGATGAAAAGCTGATGCAGGCTCTAGATGCAGCGAATTATGTGCTCATTGGCGGTAAGGAATATGAAATGATTGAAGGAAGACTGAATTTAGATTTGAATGTGTTTGAGCTTCTATTGGTTGCAATTGGTTCTGAAGGGGGAGGGAACAAGCAGTGAAAAGACCGCTCAAGGTATTTTCAGCTTCGATAAGTCTGGTATTAGTCGGACAACTGCTGCTGCTGCCAGTTAATGCCGCGGAGACGCCGGCACCGAACACAGCCTCTTCCAAGCTGGTCGAATGGTCGACCGATGAAGTGAAAGCTTATTTTGACCCAGCCGTTGACTGGAATTTACCTGTTCATCCGGCAGCAGGCACAGCCTCGCCATCGCCTTCTCCAACGCCGACTGCAGGCAGCGGTTCAACGGGAGGCAGCACAGCTCCTATCATTGTTAATAACTATGGTGGAGGAGGCAGCGGGTTTGGATGGGATGATCTGCTGCTATATCATCTTATTTTCAACAGCCCAAGTCCTTATTCCTCAAGCAGCTGGGGGAGCAGCCACCGTTCTTATTACTATCGTTCTAATACTCCTTATGTGACAAAAACATATCAACCAAGCTCGTTTTCCAATCGATCTACGACCAAAGCGCCAACGACATCAAGCGGAACGGGAACCTTTACCACTAATAAGTCATCTTCATCTAACACGAAATCAGGAACAACAGGAAGCACAGGGAATACAGGTTCCGTTAGCAGCTCCGGCACGAGCAGCAGCACAACTTCAAGCTCGAAATCTACATCAACTTCAACTGGTAGCATTGGCGGCAAATCGAGCGGTTTCAGCTCCTCTTCCAGCTCAGGAGGTTAACACACTGTGGTATTTGAAGTCGTAGGCACGCCAGCTCTGGATAGAGAGCATCGCGTTCATCAACTATATGAGCTTGGCTTCACATGGGCTAATCTGGAAGATGAAGCGTACTGGATTGATCAGTTAGTCCTGATGGAACAATCAACTTATAACGAGCTAATTCTCGCGGCAAATTTTTTGTGGCGCGTCTTTGATAAAGCTGTTCGTTACGTGAAAGGGAACAGGGTGTTATACCAGCAGTTGTCGATTCCCGAAGTGCTTTGGGATGGACTTGATCGGTTGGAACTGAATGATATAGGGGTTATAAGCCGTTATGCAAGATTTGATTTCACCGTGGATCAGCAGGGCGGAATCAAGCTCTTAGAGCTAAATGCAGACACTCCTACCGGCTATGTAGAAGCAGCAATTGCGACCCCATGGTTGTGTGAGCAAAAAGGTTACGACTCCCCGAACACGGAGATGAAGGACTTGGTGCGTGCTGCATGGGACATTGAGGCGCCCGATTTCGCTGCATGTATAGCCTATGGTCAGCATGCCGAAGATACAGGAACGATTGATGCGCTCGTTGCTCATAGCGGGAGAAATATGATGTGTGTCGATTGTCTGGATTTGTGGATTGACGAGGGAATCGTCAAGGTCGGAGAACAACAAAACATTTCCCGTATGTTCGCGCTGTATCCAAAAGAATGGATGGGTGTTGATGACGGGGGAGAAGCGCTCTCTTATGCGATTGAAGAACAATTCATCGAATTGTTTAATCCTTTGCATGCGGTTATCTTGCAATCCAAAGGGCTGCAAGCCATTGTCTGGGGATTACACAAGGATAACGCAGCGTTGTATACCGCGGATGAGCATAAGGCGATAGCTGCTTATATGCTGCCTACCTTTTTTTCTCCAGAGTTGTCGGGGGATTATGTGTCCAAATCGATGTTTGGAAGAGAAGGAGGCTCCGTTGAGCTTTACGACGCTCAGGGGGAGCTTGAGGTCAAAGACGAAGTCGGCTTTGATACCAGTGTCTTTTTTAAACGTATCTATCAGCAAAGAGCTGACTTGCCCGAGTTAACTTTTTCTCATGGAAATAGGCATTTATTAACGGGGTTGTTTGTATTGAACGGAACACCTTGTGGACTTTTAGGGCGAGCCGGCGGGAAAATTACAGGCAATGCAAGTCAATTTGTACCGATTGGAGTGAAAATACCTTGAAACAAAGACGATTCTGGCTTATGGCGTCCATTGTCCTGGTCGTCATTCTGATGATCTGGGGCATTAGCAGCCTGTTCAATAAGAAGCCTTCTGTCTTAAGCAAACCGGCTGTTGGAAGCTCGGCAGCGACAAATGCTAGCGGCATGAATGGCGATGTGCCTTGGGATTACCAGGTGCAGCAAGCAAAAGTCGGGGATTTGCTCGACGGAGATATGGTTTTGCTGCCGAACAACGAGCGCATCTCGAATGATCAGAACTTTGCAACCGGCGATCAAATCTATGTGCTTAGCTATATGCAGGCAACGATGAAAACGGACAGCCAAGGGAAAAACGACGTGACACTTTCCCAATGGAAACCGATTAAGACGTTCAAAACCAAGGAAGAAGCCGATAAAGATTTGGCAGAACTGAAAGTTGAAATTAAGACGGATGTGAAGCTGATCGGTGTTTATAAAACGGAGTTGGATGGCAAATTCCGCTATTTCGCAGTGGCTGATCTGCCGACAGGGCAAAAGGTGAAACAGCCAATCCCGGAGGATCGTTATGCAAGCTTTAAAAACAAGAAGGAAGTCCAGGTTATTTTAGAGGAAGTACACGATTACAGCAATTATGATCAATCAATGGCAAAGTTCCGGGGGTGGGCAGAATGATAGTATTAAATATTGTGATCAGTTTATTTGTCATAGTCCTGCTGCAATTTGCGGGGATGTATGTCTTTAGTTTAATGACGCCCTACCGCGATATGGAAGAAATAAACAAAGGAAATGTAGCCGTCGGAATTACAATGGGCGGTAAATTTGTAGCAACTGCCATCGTGCTGGCGATTGCCGCATATAGCAATTCATCGATCTGGCACATGAGCTTGTGGTTTGCGGTAGGTTACGTCTGTTTGTTAGCGACTTATTGGGTGTTTGATTGGTTAACGCCTGGCGTGAAGCTATCCGATCAGTTAAAAGACGGCAATGTAGCCGTCGGTACATTGTTGGCTGCCGTCTATATCGGTATTGCACTAGCAATAAGCTCTCTAATCATCTAAAGAGCGGCTAAATCGCAATGCTTGCAATTTCGACGTCGCGAAGCTGCGAAAGATCCAGGAATTGATTATTGATTTTGATTAGCGGACGGAAAAAGTCGGTAGGATTGGTCAATACGATTGTACCGACTCGTCCATCGCTAAGGGACACTTTTTTCCCAATAAAGTTAGGAATCATGTTGCGAATAAATACCTGCGTGATTTTCGGATCAAGCTGTCCGAAGCTCATCCGGTGAAGTTCCTTAAGAACGAACAAGAGGTCACGCTTATCTTGGTATACGCGCTTGCTGATCATTGCGCTATAAACGTCTGCAACGGCAACAATGAGTGAATAAGTATGTATTTCCGTGCTTTTTTTGCGTAACGGATAACCATTGCCGTCCAAGCGCTCATGATGTTGTAAAGCTACCAGCGCGAGTGTGTTGTCCTTCAAAGAGTTTTTGATGATTTCGTAACCATAGATGGTATGTTTTTGAATCTCATTGAACTCGTCATTCGTTAGCTTGCCAGGTTTAGATAAGATTTCCTGCGGAATTTTACATTTTCCTACATCGTGCAAATAGCCGGCTTTGCCAATGGTAAGAGCTTCTTTTTCACTTTTGTTCATCCATTTGGCAATATAGTAGGAGAGCATACCGACTTGTACACTATGCTGAAAAGTGTAATCATCCTGGCTGTTTAATGAAAGCAGCAGGGAAACGACGTCATTTTCTTCCTCAAAGCTCGCAATTAAGGGATTGAAAGCGGATTCTATCATCTCGTTGGAAAGAACATCCCCGCTTTTAGCAGAGTGGAATATGTCTTTGATGCCAGAAATGCAATTATGAAAAGAATTTATTTGAGCCGGCTTTACTTTCGGTGATTCCGCCGGCTCACTTTCTGTTTCGTTAACCCTCGGCGCAATATCCACATATTCCACATTATGGCGATTAAGCATCATGATGTCGCCCGCATCAACCACGGTACCTGCTGATAGAAGATGAAGTCCTTTTGTATTGTAGGAATCGGAAATCAGTTTATCACCAACAATTAGTTGAAGTACGTGTATATGCATTGAAATTCCTCTCCCAGTCCTATATTCGTGTAGGTATATTGTAATACTACATCCCTATATAACGGCTGTAAAGACTTTTGGCTTGAATTAAATCATCCGTTCCTTGGACAAGGACGCGACCATCCGGGAAAATAACCATATACAAATCTGGGCCAGCCTGGAATTTCAAGAGGAACCGGTTTCTCTCAACCGGGCCTAGCGGTTTCAAGCGCTCTTCCCAGTATTCAAGCGGCTTGGCAGCCGGAAGAACAGGATGGATCTGAACCGAGTTACGACCGCATAAGGATTGAATGGTGTCGCTGTCCATGTCAGTCTCCAAGTAGTCGTACTGCTTGCTCGCGCAGGCAGGGCAATCCGCTTTTAGGGCACTGGTCACGTTAATCGCGGAGTGCTGATTGAACCAAAGGTCCCATTGCTGCATCCGGAGATTCAGCTGCTCAGTAGCGCTAACTAGTAGTTTAAGAGCTTCGGTGGCTTGGAATGAAGCGACGACATGGATAATTCCGCCTATGACGCCTGCTGTATCGCAGGTTTCTGTCGTGCCCGCAGCGGGAGCTTGGGTGAACAAACAACGTAGACATGGCGTCTGTCCCGGAAGAATCGTCAAGGAGACGCCTCTTGAAGCAACGGCGCCGCCATAAATCCAGGGAATCCCCAATTTGATACTCACATCATTGATAAGGAAGCGGACGGAGAAGTTATCCGTACCGTCTAATATTAAATCTACATCCCCTAACAAGTCTTCAGCATTCGTGGCGTTGAGATCCATGACATGAGGTTCGATTGTGACCAGTGAGTTTACCAACTGCAATCGTTTGGCTGCGGCAATAGCCTTGGGCGTCATTGTCGCCGCATCTTCTTCGTCGTACAACATTTGCCGTTGCAAATTGCTTGCTTCGACAAAATCGCGATCAATCAAGCGAACATATCCAACCCCGGCGCGTACCATATGATTGGCAAGCACTGTACCAAGAGCGCCCATACCAACGATGGCCACACGGCTGCCGATTAGTTTGCGCTGCCCTTCCAGGCCGATAGGGGAGAACAGCACTTGTCTTGAATAACGCGCATCCACACCATTTTCCTGCTCCGTATATAAAAAGGTATCCACGTAAGTCATCTCCAATTTCATCTATTCCTTATTTGTCATTTGAAGCGGGTTCCAGGGGCCTGTTTGACTGCCCTTCCATTCCGATCCATCTTCCCAAATTTCTTTTTTCCATATGGGTACAATTTGTTTCAATCGTTCTATGGCGTAGCGGCTTGCTTCGTAACAGCTTTCCCGGTGAGGGGAAGAAACGGCAATCACGACGCTGGCTTCCGCAATCGCCACCTTGCCCAGACGGTGGGTAATCGCACTAAGCGTTCCCGGCCAACGGTCGGCTATTTCTTGACCGATTGCTTCCATTGTTTTGATCGCCATAGGCACATAGGCTTCATACTCCAAGAGAACTGTGCGCTGCCCGTGTGTCATCTCTCTCGTAGTCCCAATGAAGAGGAGCGAAGCACCATGATTGGGATGGTTGACTTTGGCGGCAACTTGAGCGGCATCTATCGAGTCGTAGGTTATTTCATATAAGGTGGGCTGCCCTCCAGACACAGGTGGTATGAGAGCAAGCTCATCAGCAGAAGTGACCCAATCGGTCTCGCCTGCGTAAGCTTGATTTTTAGCGAAAAAACATGTTTGTAGCTGTGAAGCTGCGGCCGGATGCTTATCCGTGATCAGTTTTCTAAGATCCTCGATGGAGATGGCATCTTGGTCAATCGTTATATGTAGGACGGAAGTCCCGAAAAGCTCAACAAGTCCTGCGAAAAGTTGGATGTTTATATTCACAATTTTGCTCCTAAATGCTTAGTGTGAGATTCCCTTACAGCATATCATATTTTGACCAAGGAATGGTATAATGGATAGGGCCTTGGGAAAAGCAAAATGAGCTTATGGGATGAAAGGAGAATGGTCAGCATGCAAGCAGATTTACGCATACAAGTGTCAGACCCCCATCTAACAAATGAATCGTTTACTGTACAAGAACTCGTTAATCTGGCGGAGATGAAATTGGCGCTTGAGGACCGTGTTCCGAACGTTTCAGGGGATGCCTTTGATTTAAAAGCCTGGTATCGCAGCTGGAAAAACAGCCGTGGCGGACAAGCTGAAAGCGAGCCTACGCATGTAAAGGTCGAAGCCGTTGATGAATTTCAGGCGTTGATGTCGTGGTCGGAAGTAGACTCAGCTCTAATTCTCTACGCTCAAGACGATGAACCCTTGAAGAAGGGGTACCCGATTCGCCTGTATGTGCCGGATGGAAGCAGTGAATGCCTTAATGTCAAAAGCGTTGTACATATCTGGTTTCTACATGATGCTAAACTAGGCCAAGAAGCCACCTTTGGATTTAAAAATAAAGTAACGCTCGATGAGTTGAAAATTAAAAAATGAGACGACTCCTGATTTTACATACGAATGATTTGCACAGCCATTTTGAAATGATGCCCAAAATTAGCGCCTATTTTAACCAAGCCCGCCGGGACTGGCCCTCCGATCAAGTGTTGACGCTGGATATTGGCGATCATATGGACCGGATGAGCCCGGAGACAGAAGGCACCAATGCCATTGCCAATGTGGAAATTATGAACGCAACCGGCTATGATGCGATGGTGCTTGGCAACAACGAAGGGCTGACGTTTACGCCGGACTTTTTAAGAAATGTTTTCAGAGAGAACGCGTGTTTTCCTGTTCTTGGAAGTAATATTTACGAAAGAGCAACCCACTTGACTCCGGACTGGCTGCTGCCTTCTTTGACCATTGAAAAGTCCGGTTTGAAGATCGGAATTATCGGCGTGACAGCGGCTTATCCAGCTTATTATGAGCTGCTCGGTTGGGATGTGACAGATCCTTACGAAGCTGTGAAGACTCTCACGGAGCAGCTGCGTCCGCACACGGACCTCATCGTGGTCATGTCGCATCTCGGTCTGCCGATGGATCGGCGCCTAGCGGAAGGCATCGAAGGCATCGATGTGATCCTTGGCGGGCACACACATCATGTCCTGGAGGAGCCGCTCCTGATCAGCGGCACCTATCTGGCTGCGGCCGGCAAGTTCGGGCAGTATGCCGGCCACATCGAGCTGGCCTACGATCCGGCGCAGCGCCGGATCACCCAGTTCCAGAGCCGCGTCGTCCCGATGACGACGGGTTGCGAAGATGACAGCAGCGTAGCCGCGCTGCTGGACCGCTTTCGCATCGCCGGCGCAGCGGCGCTGGATGAAGAAGTGGCGCAGCTGCGGGAACCGCTGCGCCTGGATTGGTACGGCGAATCCCCGCTTGGCAACTTGCTTGCCGCCGGGATTCGCCGCTGGACCAGCGCCGATATCGGGCTGGTCAACAGCGGCCAGCTCCTTCAGGGACTGAAGGAGGGGCGCTTGACGCGCGGCAGATTGCTGGACATCTGCCCGGGGCCGATCAACCCGTGCCGCATGCTGCTTAGCGGCGCGGATTTGCTGCAGGCGCTCGAGGAGTCGCTGCTGCCTGAATTCATGGAGAAGCCGATTCGAGGACTCGGCTTCCGGGGCGAAGTGCTGGGCGCGCTTAGCGTCGACGGTCTCACGGTCGAGTGGGACAGCTCCCGCGCGCCTTATGAACGTATCCTCGCCGTGCGTGTAGGCGAGGAGCTTTTGGATCTTGGTCGTGACTATGTTGTGGGCACGATCGATATGTTTACGTTCGGCTCGGGCTACTTATCCTTAAGTCGAGGGAAAGACGTGGTATACATGCTGCCGGAGTTTATCCGTGACGTGCTGGCCCGCGAAGTGACGGATCGTGAGGCGATAACAGACAGTCACAAAGCAAGATTTATTGACAAAATGTCCTCCGATGCAAGGGGATAGATTCGCACATTTCGTCAATAAAGTTGTCAGATCGTACATGTTCCAAGTAAAATAAATAATTGGACAGGAGTCCGACCATAAACTCTACCTTTAGGGGGAAACCATGCATACTATTTTTGAAGCGATCATTATCGGGATTGTAGAGGGATTGACCGAGTTTTTACCGGTATCCTCAACAGGACATATGATTTTGGCGCAAAGTTTGCTCAACACGCAAAACGACGAAGTGATGAAAACCTTTGATTTTGTGATTCAACTTGGGGCGATTATGGCTGTCGTCATTATTTATTGGAAACGAATCTTATCGCTGTTTGGCTTGGTGAAAAGAAAAAGCGAAAGCAGAAGCGGGAAAAAACTGAATCTGCTGCATATTCTGATCGGGATTATTCCTGCTGGAGTCGTCGGCGTATTGTTTAATGATGTTGTGGATGAGAAGTTGTTTAATTCAACGACGGTTGTTATCGGACTTATTCTTGGCGGCATTTTGCTCATTATTGCAGAGCAGAAGAAAGGGAGACCGAGCACTGAGGTATTGGATGACTTAACTTACCGCCAAGCCTTCTTTATCGGCTTATGGCAGCTTGTGTCAATCTGGCCGGGATTCTCTCGTTCCGGTTCCACGATTGCAGGGGGGATGCTTTCCGGCGTTAGCCGCGCGGCGTCTGCTGACTTTACGTTTATCATGGCGATCCCAATCATGTTCGGAGCTTCCGGCGTCTACTTTTTGAAAAACTATGAAGCTCTTTCTTCCAATGACTTCGCATTTTTCGCAGTAGGGTTTGTAGTAGCTTTCATCGTAGCTCTATTAGCCGTTGTTTCTTTCATTAAGTTTGTCCAAAACATGAAATTGACCTATTTTGCCTACTATCGTTTCGCGGTAGCCATTGTATTTGCACTTTATATGTTTTTAAGTAAATAGTCTTTGAAATAAAGTAGCGAACCGCGTCGAAAGATGCGGTTTTTTATGTTGAACTTTTAGGTGAAATCTATTACATTTAGATAGATAATAACGTTCAGCTACTCGGGGGTCCAAACATGCTGTTAATGCCGATCAACAAGTGTCATCCTGGAATGAGGCTGGCAAAGAATATTTACAACGAAGATGGTATGGTTTTGCTCGCTGTTAACGTTGAGCTGACACAGAGACTAATCGATCGGCTATTTTCATATGGTATCGACTATATTTATATCGCAGATTCCCG
The DNA here is from genome assembly GCF_004000765.1 of Paenibacillus chondroitinus NBRC 15376. Taxonomy (GTDB): domain Bacteria; phylum Bacillota; class Bacilli; order Paenibacillales; family NBRC-103111; genus Paenibacillus_E; species Paenibacillus_E chondroitinus. The sequence continues at coordinate 20,280 of NZ_BILW01000064.1, forward strand.
GACCGATGACGTTATTCAAGCCGATATTATTCAAGATGAAACGCGAAGCAAAGCTATTCATGAAATTCGGCATACCTTTAAGAGGGTTATGGAAGATTCGAACAAACGTGGAGCTGTTAGCTACTACGATATCGGACGTAACTTCCGTGATGTAATGAACATGATTATTGATGATCTCAGTGCTCATCAAGGTGCAATGGTCATGTTAAACAACATGAATATTAAGGATAATTATTTATTCCAGCATTCCGTGAATGTTAGTATATATGCGATCATGCTCGGCATTAGCTATGGATACAGCCGTGAAAAGCTCGAGACGCTTGGACTTGGCGCTTTGCTTCATGATATTGGAAAGACCAAAATTCCGCTAGGCATCCTGCGCAAGCCTTCTCAGTTGACTAGTGATGAATTTAAGGAGATGAAAAATCATACCACGTATGGTTTTCAAATTCTGAAGGATGAACCGAACATCCCGTTGCTGTCAGCGCATTGTGCTCTGCAGCATCACGAACGGATAAACGGAAGCGGATATCCGCGAGGTTTGCAAGGTCCGGATATTAATGAGTTTGCGAGATGGATCGGCTTAGTGGATTCCTACGACGCTATGACAACTACGCGTGTATATCGCAGGCCGCTGTTGCCTCATGAAGCGATGGAACAACTTTTTGCAGGTTCAGGCACGATGTATGATCAAAGTCAAATTGCTTTATTCCGCGATAAAATTGCCATCTACCCGCTTGGCATCACCGTGAAATTGAACACAGGCGAATTCGGGATTGTTTCCAAATTAAACTTAACGGTTCCGCAGAGGCCGGTCGTTCGCATCCTGCAGGATGAAACAGGCAGAGAACTCAAAGAGCCGTATGAAATCGATCTCTCCATCAAGCATTCCATCCTCATTTCCGAAATCGGTGAAATTAAAATAGAAGAACTCGACACGGAATCGGGTATGCCAACCCTACTTTGAGATAAAATAAAAGATAACAAACATGAAGAACCTGGGATCCCAGGTTCTTTTTGCAGATCAGGGGGATGTGTGTGAGAGAATCAGCGGTGAAAGGGAAATTTTGGATATGGGGATACGCCATGCACCGTTATCGCTGGCTAGTCCTTACGCTTTGCGTGCTGTTGTTCCTTAGTTTCGCGCTATTTGCACAGAAAACACCCGGCATACTCAAAGATAATGGTTTTACGCCAAAAGGAAGCGAGTCGGATCTCGGTCTTATCCAACTGCGGGATGAGCTTGGCGTGCCTCTTACGACGATCAATCTGGTATATACGGGGGATGGCCTCGATATGACCAAGCAAGAGCAGCAGATGGCGATCATGGATTCCCTCAGTGAATTAAAAAAGCTGCCCTATGTAGAAAACGTGAATTTCGTTGCTGCACCTAGAAATGAAGGGCATTTAAATGTTCAGGCTGTGAACGTTTCGCTGGATCTGGACACGGACCCGGCGCTGGAGAAATACCCTGAGTTGAAGGAACGGGTGCAACCACCCGCCGGCATGAAGGTTTATGTAACCGGGGGACCTGCTATTTTGCATGACATGCAGGAAGCGAGCAAACATGATATTGCCAAATCGGAAGCCATTGGCCTCCCCATCGCGCTTATCGTATTGTTAATTGTTTTTGGGACGTTAGTCGCGGCGCTGCTGCCAATGATCGTGGGACTCATGAGTGTTACTCTCACGCTGGGGATTACCTATTTTATCGCCCAGCATCAGTCCTTATCGAATTTTCTTCCCAATATGGTGACGATGTTGGGACTAGCCGTAGGCATTGATTATGCCTTGTTCCTGGTTAGCCGTTTCCGGGAGGAACTGAAGGTTCAACCCAATGTGGCTGAAGCGGTGGCCATGACTTGCCAGACCGCCGGGAAATCCATTTTCTTCTCGGGCATTGCGGTACTGATTGGATTATTAGGTATGCTGTTCGTGGATCTCACGTTTTTTCGCTCCCTGTGTTTAGGGGGGATCATTGTCGTCTCCATATCTGTTGTTGTTGCCAACACGATGCTGCTTGCGCTGCTGGCGGTGCTCGGCAAGCGAATTAATTCGCTTCAGGTGCTGCCCAAGCGCTTCCGGAAGCAGGAATCTTCCCGATTCTGGGAAAAGATGGCTTATGGTGTGATGAAACGCCCCGTTCTGCTTGTCATTCTGGTTGGGGGCGCTTTGATCTATGCGATGACCCCCATTGGTCAGATGAAGCTGAGCGTGCCTAACGCCGAGGTGCTGCCTCCTAACTATGAGTCGCGCTACGGATCGGACTTGCTCAAAACGACTTATGATCCTCGGATGACGGGACCCATTCAAATCGTCGTACATACAGGTGATGACATCTGGGAAGCGTCTGCGATCCGTCAAATTCGAGCGTACGGCGATAAAGTAAAAGGCGTTTCAGGCGTGAAAGAGGTTCAAAGCTACCTCAGCTCGCTAGGACAACATACGGATGCAGAATTAGCAGGCATGCTGAAGGCTCCAGGAGTTAAAGAGCAGATCGAAGGGGCCAAGCTGGCAAAGGGACATACGGCGCTGCTCGTTGTTGTGCCTGAGAATGACCCGGATGATCCTTCGACGGACGGGCTTGTACGGAAACTTCGCGCTTTGGAGCGAGAGGGCCTGGATGTGGCCGTCACTGGCGGACCGGCTTACCGGCTGGATATCATCGACCGCATACAAGATGAAATACCTTACGTGCTCACTTTTGTCATGGGGATTACATATTTCGTCCTTCTGATTGCCTTCCGGTCCATTCTGCTGCCTCTGAAGGCTGTCCTTATGAATATGCTAAGTCTAGGGGCGAGCCTAGGGTGTGTGGTGTTAGTGTTTCAGCACGGTTATTTGGCAGATTTGCTGCATATCACATCCATTGGTTATGTCAGCGCAACGCTGCCGGTTATTATTTTTTGCGTGGTGTTCGGCATCTCGATGGATTATGAAGTTTTCTTAATTTCCCGCATTATGGAGGAATATGAAGCGAGCGGAGATAATGACAAGAGTACAGCGGAAGGGCTCAAAAAAACAGGCAGCTTGATTACAAGCGCTGCTTTCATTCTGGTTGTAGTTGTCGGTTCGTTTATCTTCACAGATATAGAAATCATGAAGGCGCTAGGTCTAGGTCTTGGCCTCGCGGTCCTCATTGATGCTACGATTGTTCGCGTCATGCTCGTTCCCGCTTTGATGAAGCTGCTTGGCAACGCGAACTGGTGGGCACCGAAGTGGCTGCGGGTGAAATCGCCGATTCCTGCGGAGAAACCGTAGCGAAAGACAAGGTGGTTTCCTTTTTTTCGCATCATAAGTTACAATAAAGGGCATAGGTATAGGCATGATAAGAACAAAATGCAAGTGAATAGGAAATGATAGGTCAGGTGTGAACAGCATGAATATGAATGAAACACGCTCCTTTTTACCGGAGCTATCTCCCGCTTATGACCCTTGGGACCCGATTCGGTCTTATCGGCAATACGGGAAACACGTACTTACTAGTGTAGAGTTGACGATTACCAATCTGTGCAATATGCGCTGTGAGCATTGTGCGGTAGGCGATTCGTTAACGATGACGGAAGGGCCACGTATTCCCTTACCCGTTATTTTGAATAAGCTGGATCAGGTAGAGCATTTGGAGACAATCAGTTTGACAGGCGGAGAACCTTCGTATCACATTAAGATTGTCAAAGATTACATGCTGCCCATCCTTAAATATGCACGGGAGCGGGGAATTCGTACCCAAATCAACTCGAACTTGACGCTCGACTTGGAGCGGTATGAGCTGCTTGCTCCGTATCTAGATGTTATGCATATCTCCTTTAATTACTTGAATGCTGATGATTTCCACCAGGTCGGTTTCGTTAATTCCCAGCATCCGGTAGGCCGTGAAACAGCGGTGCGCATGTATGAACGTATGGTGGACAATACGATAGCGTTAAGCAAAGGCGGATTGTACGTATCGGCGGAATCCATGATCAACACGCGCACGCATGAGAAGCTTCCGCAAATTCACAAGCTGATTGATGAAATGGGCTGCAAACGGCATGAGGTTCATCCCATGTATGCAAGCTCTTTCGCCTCCCACCTGCCCATGGTTTCACTAGACGAGTTAAGAAGCAGCATTCATCGCTTGCTGGACAGTCGGAATCGCGATATGTGGATGTTATTCGGCACTCTGCCGTTTTTTGCTTGCAATGAGCTCGAAGAGGACCGATTACTGGTAAAAAGGCTTCGTGAAGAGCCGAATGTCACGGTCCGGAACGATCCGGATGGACGAAATCGCTTAAATGTGAGCACATTTACCGGCGAGGTGTTCGTTACCGATTTTGCGAATGAACCGCCTCTGGGCAATATCCATGATGATCACTTGGATACGATTTTTGCAAGATGGGAGCATAATCCCCTGAATCAAAAGGTGAATTGCTTCTGCAGCGCAGCTTCCTGCTGCGGCCCGAACTTGCTGGTGGCCGATTCGTATTATCGTTCCATTGATTTTAAAAGCCGACAAGCTATTATCTAATATCATCTATCTGAAGGAGATATCCGCACTTGCCACATACTTCCTTTGAAATTGGACCTATTGTTCTTAATCTGGTATTAGTAATTATCCTCGTTCTGCTGAATGGTTTCTTCGTTGCTGCTGAATTTGCGCTTGTTAAAGTGCGGCATTCCCGCATTCAGCAGCTGCTTAATGAAGGCAGCAGCAAAGCAAAGTATGCCGACAAAGTTACATCGGAATTAGATACTTATCTGTCAGCTACACAGCTCGGAATTACTTTAGCCTCATTAGGCTTAGGTTGGGTAGGGGAGCCGGCTGTTTCCGAGTTGATCATGGAACCGCTTTTCCACATGTTAGGTCTAGAAGCATCTGTGTACACGCATGCGATATCTTTCATCTTCGCCTTTGGTTTCATTACCTTCCTTCATATCGTGCTGGGGGAACTGGCGCCTAAGTCCTTCGCGATTCAGAAAGCGGAATTAACCTCCCTGTGGCTCTCAGCGCCGCTGTTGTACTTCTATCGCTTGTTCCGTCCGATCATTTGGGTGCTTAATGGTGCGGCTAACAAGTTCTTGTCCTGGATTGGCGTAGAACCCGCAAGTGAGCATGAGGCGGCGCATACCGAGGAAGAAATCCGCATTCTGATGGACGAGAGCGTGAAGAGCGGGCATATCGATCAGGATGAAATGGTGCTTTTCGATAATATTTTTGAATTCTCGGAGCGTATTGCAAGGGAGGTCATGCTGCCGCGGACCGATATGGATTGCTTGTATTTAGAGATGAGCTTTATCGAAAACTTGCGGATGGTTCATGAGACGAAGCATACCCGGTATCCCGTCGCTGACGAGGATAAGGATCGAATTGTCGGATTCGTACATATTACCGATTTGTTTACGGCTGATCCGGATGTAGAACACGAGATTAGTGAATTCATTCGACCTATTTTGAATGTGCCGGAATCGATGGAAGTAAGCCGTGTTTTGAAACTCATGCAGAAAAAACATTCGCAATTGGCGATTGTTGTGGATGAATACGGCGGTACCGCGGGTCTTCTTACGTTAGAGGACATCATGGAGGAAATCGTTGGCGAGCTGCACGACGAATTCGATATCGACGAACGGCCTGAAGTTGAGGTGAAAGATAAGTATACATCCGTTGACGGGCGCGTGCTCATTGAAGATTTGAACGATATGCTGGATTTGGAGATCGAAGACGAGGATGTAGATTCGATAGGCGGATGGTTATTTAAGAAGCTGGAAGGAGCCCCGGTTAAAGGGAAAAGAGTGGCTTCAGGCAATCATGTTTTTGAAGTTTCTGAAGTAGATCGGTTGCGTATTGTACGTATACATATTACTAAAATCAACGTCATAAAGCCTGGAAATGAATAATCGGAGGAATTCCTATGTCGCTTAAGACGACACTAATCATCTTGCTTGGATTGCTGGTCCTATACGGATTATTCACGATAGGGTTACCTTTCCTGCTTGCTTTGGTTACAGCTATCTTTATGGATCCTCTAACGTTGCTGCTCATGCGAGCTATTAAGGTAAATCGGTTGGTTGCCGCGTCGATCATCAGTACCATTTTTACGCTGCTATTGGTGGCCTTGTTCTATTTCATAGGGTTTAATGTCGTGTCGGAAGTTATTGACCTTGGCCGAAAAGCTCCCAATTATATGGATGAAGTCAATAAATACGTCGATCATGCCGTTAGCCAAACGCAGGTGTTCTACGATTCCTTGTCCCCCGAAATGGCGGCGCAGGTGCAAACCTGGCTGGAGCGAAGCACCGAATCATTAACCACGACGTTAACCGACATGTTGAGCGGAATTTCCGGATTCTTTCTGAATATGGCGGGCAAAATTCCGAATTTCTTTATCGTTATGATCGTCTACGTCATCGCTTTATATTTGTGCATGTTCAGCTTGCCGAATTTGAGAGTCGCTTTCCTGTCTATGTTCGAGGAGCAGACGAGAACCAAAATGGAAAATGTCCTTGTGTATTTGCGGGAAGCTATCTTTGGATTCATTCGTGCTCAGCTCATCATGGCGATATTGACGTATTTGGTCACTTTCATAGGTTTGTTGGTGCTTGGAGCGGAATATCCGTTAGCGATCTCTTTACTCGTAATGGTTATGGAATTCGTCCCTGTCATTGGTACTGGGCTGGTGTTCATCCCTTGGTTGGGTTATCAGCTTTTAGTTGGGCATACGGGGATGGGAATTGGACTTCTGGTCCTGTTCCTGGCTTTGACAATCTTCCGCCGCATTGTGGAGCCTAAGGTGCTAAGCGAAGCAGTGGGGATTAATGCCCTCGCCGCTTTAATAAGCTTGTACATTGGCTTTGAACTGCTGGGCGTTGCCGGGTTGTTCTTGGGACCTTTGGTCGTCATTATCTATCAGGCCATGCGGAAGGCCGGACTTTTGAAATTGAATATTAAGTTGGATTAAAAGCGCGGAGGTTTTGCGCTGCGTATTATGAAAGTCCCTGTTGGCTGCCGATTATGGCAGGAGCAGGGACTTTTTTAATTGACAAGAATAT
>NZ_BILW01000065.1 GCF_004000765.1 Paenibacillus chondroitinus NBRC 15376
TTCCACGATTATGTAAAAACCTATTATACGATTTCTAGTCTGGTTTGTGGTGTCACTAGCTTCGTGCTCTTAATTTGTATTTGGGCAGAAAAGAATAAGAAGGCGGTGAAGTAAAATGGCTAGAATAAGTGAAAGCGACATAAGGCAGTTATTTGAGGATTGCGGAGATGTTAACCTTGAACTTATTGGCGGCTTTCTTTTCATTTTCTGCCAAGGGATGTCCAATCGGGAGCAAATAAATGAATTAAGCACATGCAGTGCAGGCATTTTACGGCAGCATCCCACTACTTTAACATCGAATTGGAAGAATGAGCTTTCATCCTATGTGTTTAGTGGCAACTTACTTCTCTTCGACATGGATACGACATGCTTTTACCAGCACTATGTCGCAGATCCGCCCCAAAGAAACCCGGAAGAGTCTGTAATGGAGACGTCCTCCAAGGGAGCGCGCGACGGATTTACCGAAAGTATCAAGACCAATGTAGCGCTAATCCGCAAGCGATTGCTAACTCCGACACTCAAGGTTGAATCTTTTACAATTGGTGTCAGGAGTCAGACAGAGATATGTTTGCTCTACATTCAAGATATTGCTAATAAGGATGCTGTCGATGAGGCTCGAGAAAGATTACAGAACATCCACATCGATGCGGTTATTACTAGCTCTCAACTGGAAGAAGCCATATCGGATAAGACTATGTCGGTAGTACCGCTTATTGATAATACCGGGCGGCCCGATTTTGCCGCTGAGTATTTGATTGGCGGCCGTTTCGTAGTTTTGCTTAACGGCTCGCCACTTGCCATTATCGCTCCCATTACACTTACATCGCTTATGAAATCACCGGAAGACGGCTATTTCCGTGCAGTGATCAGTTCTTTTCAAAGGCTGATCCGAATATTTGGCTGCTATTTGGCTTTATTCCTTCCCGGCTTCTACATCGCGCTGATCGGATTCAATTTCGAGCAGATTCCACTGCCTTTGTTAGCGACAATTGCAACAAATCGGATCGGACTTCCGGTCTCACTTCCATTAGAGGCAATTATGGTACTCATCTTGTTTGAGTTGTTTAAAGAAGCAGGACTGCGACTCCCTAAGTCTGTAGGCCCAACGGTAACCGTCGTTGGCGGTATTATTATAGGTGATGCTGCCATACGAGCTGGTATTACGTCACCTACCGTAACTGTCGTGGCTGCGACAACAGTAATAGCTGGCTACACGCTGGTTAACCCAACGCTAAGTGGTATCGTATCAATCGCACGTATCGCCATAATGATCATTACATCTATTCTTGGCATGTTCGGGTTCTTCCTATCTATCTTTTTCGTCGTCGCCTATTTATCCGATCTCAAATCGTTCGGGATTCCGTATCTATCTCCACTTTCACCGCCATCATGGGCAGATATTACAGGCGCTCTGCTAAGGAAACCGGCGAATAAAATGAAAAAACGTGCGCAGAACCTCCATTTGCAGGACGATACGAGGATGAAGGACGGAAACTCATGAAGATGGCATTGAAATCGACTTTAATTGGCTGCATCATTTTATCCCTTTGTGGATGCTGGGACGGAAAGAACATTCAGTACTTCAATTTTGTTAATATGATTGGTATCGATTATATCGACGGAAAATATAAAATCTATGCGCAAATCAATAATCTAGCGTCAATGGCGAAGCAAGAAGGAACCGGAAACACTCCGAATCCGATTGTTGTTGGTGTAGGTAAAGGCGAAAGTATTGGGATGGCGATGTTCGATCTGCTGAAGGAAAACCAGATGAGAATGGATTGGACACAGACTAAAGTGTTTATATTTAGCGATCGCCTGCTTGCTAAGGGGATCTTCAATTTACATGATGACTTGATGCGAACTCGAGACCAACGCTATACCCCTTGGGTATTTGCTACGAATGAAGACCTCAGAAAGATTTTAAGCACAAAGCCTATTACTGGGAACTCCTCCATTAACACAGTGTATTACCAGCCAAATCTTTTATATAAGCAGATGCAATCCTCTTTTGAACCAGTGAATTATCAGAGGTTCATACGGGCTTCAAGGGAACCGTTCGAAACCATGCTGGTGGATCATATAAAACTCTCTGAGAGCTGGGATAAGGAGGGGAAGCCTTTTATACTGCCAGCCGTGAATGGCCTTGTCGCTTTGAAGAAAGGAAAGAGCGAAGCTAGATTCAATCGTAAAGAAGCAAGCGGAGTGAAATGGTTAAAGGAAAGAACATTACGCGGGATACTTCCCATGAAGGACGATCAAGGCATATTCGTTGGAACCGCAGTCCTAAAGAACAATAGGATAAAGAAAACAACAGCTTATAAAAACGGAAAACGATTTGTTAAACTAGACATTAACATGGACGCTTCCATTCGAGAGCAGAAGAAACCCCTCGGGCTGAATGAAATGAATATGTTGATTAAGAAGAATGTCATGGACGAAATTACTAAAACTTATGAAATTGGGAAGAAACGAGCGGTTGACATTTACTCCTTGAACGAAGTCTGGTATCGCAAAGGTCTGACCGTCAACGAAGATATACCTGAGCTTGAGTTGGATGTTAAAGTCAATCTCTTGGCTGCAAACATGTTCGAGTTACGGGACTAGTTCTTATGAAATGCCCCTGTACTTGAAATTGTTGGTAGGGTGGGAAGGGAAATAAATTTTTTATTATAATGAAGAAACAAAACAAAGGCCTAAAGGAAAGTTCCCTTGGGCTTATTTTCATATACCTAAGCTTGGCTAGGAGGCGAATGTATGGGGACCATTAAAAAGGAAAGTGCAAGGTACTTAAGAAAAAAAGTTCAAACATTCCGCAATATGCAATGAGAAATGTGGAGTCGGCAACTTGTGGGAAACATGAAAAAAGTCCGCGCTCGGTAAAGGAGCATGGACTTTTCTTTCTTCTTACCGGTAACGGAAGTGTTCGTGCGGAATGGAGCATTTATTTTGGATAAAATGGATTTGATTCTCGAGTCGGTTGCGCTGCTCTTCGGGACCTTCGAACTGTTCAAGCTCTTGGATCAGATTATGTAAATCATTGCCCGCATTCGCGCAGTCGTAATTGCTATCCAAATTGTTAAGCATCTGCTTCTCTCCTTAGGTTCCAAATTCCACATTCGGCGTAGTTTTTGGGCTTTTTTACTGACTAGTCGTATTTCTTTTGCTTGTCCTCGGAATTATTATAAACAAAAAGCAAAAATTGATGCGACTACTCCTTGGAAAGATAAAAATAAATGCCTAGCAGGCGTTTAATTTAGTTGTTTTGTGATTATGTATTTTTCATTTGGTACCTTATCGGTACCCTTGAATGTTTTTTTAAGCCTGTACCACTCAATATTTAAAGGTCTGTTATATAGTAAAACCTTGATATATCAAGGTAACTTTAAAACTGTCCTATAAATTAATACGACGGCCGTTTGCACGGCCGTCTCATGGGAGAGGAGAAACCGGACGAAGAGCTTATGGGGAAACGTAAGTCTTCTCCGCGGTTGTCTACGACATTCTCTGATGTCGATAGTTCAAGGATGACCGTTTTACAGGAAATTTATACATGGCAGGCACAAAATTTTTGTGTCAGAATAGGGCTTGTGGTACGATAGCAAAAGAATGAACCAGTTAGAAGGGGAAAAGCGCAAGATGAGAGTGATTTCAGGCAGTGCCAAAGGCAGGTCGCTAAAGGCGGTACCCGGTATCAGCACGCGACCAACAACGGATAAAGTGAAAGAAGCGATCTTCAGTATGATTGGGCCATATTTTGATGGCGGGCAGGTTCTCGATTTGTTCGCAGGCACGGGTGGGTTAGGCATCGAGGCTCTGAGCCGCGGGATGGATAAAGCGGTCTTCATTGATATTGAGAAGAAGAGCATTGAGACGATCCAGCATAATCTGCAAGTAGCCGGGCTCAAGGATCAAGCCGAGATTTACCGGACAGATGCCGCTCGGGCACTGAAGGCGTTAGCGAAAAGGGAGCAGCAGTTCCAATTGGTTTTTCTAGACCCGCCATATAAAATGAAAGTGATTGTGGATCTGATCAACGCAATGGAGACACAAGCGATTGTTGAGGCGAGTACCACAATTGTGGTGGAGCATGACGCGAAGGATGTTCTGGACGACATCATAGGCGGATTCAAGCAGCAAAGAAGAGCGGACTATGGAGATACCGCTGTTACGATTTACAAGCAATCTGTAGGGGATGAATAGGCTTTTGAGAGGAGATGACAGCATGATGAAACAAGAACACGGCATTACTGTAGCTGTATATCCGGGAAGTTTTGATCCGGTGACATACGGCCACCTTGATATTATACATAGAGCAGCGAAGGTGTTTGATAAGCTCATTGTTGCAGTACTGAATAACACGTCCAAAAACCCTCTTTTTACATTGGAAGAAAGAATGCAGCTAATCCGAACAGTGACGAAGGATCTGCCGAATGTAGAGGTGGATGGGTTCAGAGACTTGATGGTGAATTATATGAAGCACCGCAATGTGCGGTTGATTGTGCGCGGTCTTCGAGCTGTTTCTGATTTTGAATATGAGCTTCAAATGGCGTCAACGAATCACAAGCTCAACTCGGATGTGGAGACTTTCTTTATGACCTCGAAGCCCAAGTACTCCTACCTGAGCTCCAGTATCGTCAAAGAAATTGCGCGTTTTCATGGCCCGGTTGTAGATTTAGTACCTCCCGAGGTAGAAATAGCGCTGCAAAATAAATTTCCAAAAGCTTAAAGTAGCAGCGAACTAGTGGGCTTTTTTTCGAAAAGTGCTTATAAAAGAAGAAATGATAAGCATAGTGATGATCAAAAGAAGGAACTGAAAGAGGTTAACTCCCCATAAAGCCCATATCGAGCCGCCGTTCAGCTGAGATGCGAAATGTGTGTTCGTGTTTGATGTTTGATCCAACCAGAGAAAACTTGGTTCTGTGTCTATGAGAAGGAACTGTACAGGTTTCCAAAGTAAGATGGTACCAACAAAGGCAAGCACGGCGTGCAAGATGCGGGACTGGAAGAAAAAGCGGTAGCGTGCTTCTGTTTTTTGGTGAAAGCCAGCAACTTGCGCATGTGCGGACAAGCCGCCCCAGCCCAGAAATGCACTGATGAGCGCCATTTGTGGAAGTAAGGAGACACCTTGGGCTTGGCTCCAGGAATAGGCTCCGAGATGAATCTCCATCAGACCCATAATCCATTGTGATGATGTATCGGTGTGGACATTCAAAAAGCGCAAGAAGAAGAAAATCAAGGGCTCTAGGACTTCTGTAAGACGGGTAATGGTAATGACATTAATCAATACGGAAAAGATCATCATATATCCGCCGATGAGCATTAACGTTTGAACTGAGGAAATCACTGCATCGCCAAGGAGTTTGCCAAATGCTCGGCCGTCGTGCAGATAGGCTTGCCGCATCGTTGACAAGGCCATCTTCCAGATAGAACCTGACGATTTGGGAGTAACGCTCATTTGATCATCCGAAGGCTGCTCAGGCACTTTAGATATTTTAGGCAATCGCATCAAGAAGCCAGTGACAATAGCAGTTGTATAATGAACGATGGCAAGGATAAGACCAAGCTTCGCGCTGTGCAGAAAGCCGATACCCACAACCATGATTAAAAATAAAGGGCTGCACAGGTGGGATAAAGCGGTTAGACGTTCGGTCTCATCTCGCGAGATGAGTTTTTTTTCGCTTAGGGTGGCAGTAATTTTGGCTCCGCTAGGAAATCCTACAATTAGGCCTGAAGCTAACGCCCAACCGCCCACTCCGGGCAAACGGAATATCACTCTCATGAGTGGGTCTAGCAGAACGCCTGTCCCTTGAATGACGCCAAAACCAATCAATAGCTCGATCATAATGAGAAAAGGCAGCAGGGCAGGAAAGACGAGTTTCCACCAAATCGTAAGCCCCTCGAGCGAAGATTGAAACGCTTTGTCAGGGAAAAGTATGATAGACACAACTACGAGGGCAGTCAGAGAGCCCAGTACGAGCGTCGTCAGCTTGGGAGTGTAGCTTACTTTTGAAGGCTGCATGGTTTCACCTCATCCTTTAACATGCTTCATTTGTACGCAAAAAGGCAGAGGTTTAGACCAAGCTTTCATTCTTGTCCATTGGAAGATAGTCATTACATGTAGTAGGCATCAGGAAGGGGAACCTGCATGGAAAACGAAGAAGAGAATCGAATTCACACGTGGTCTAATGATTCCTATGGATATCCGAGAAGATCGTCGACGAGGCGTTATTTAGTTTCGGCGCTTGTCGGAATTGTCATTATTTATTTGTTGTTTTTTGTACGGTTACCATTCTTTATTTTCATGCCGGGAACAGCAGAAGAAATTAAACCGATGGTGACAATACCTAGAGGCTCTGATTTGGAAAAAGGAACGTTGATGCTCACGACGGTACGTGTAGCCGATGCCAATATGATTAACTATCTAATTGGTCTTGTTCACCCTTATGAAGAAATTCAGCCCAAAACGAGTGTTTTGCGCAAAGGGGAGTCCGAGCAAGAGTACACACAGCGCCAAGAATATGTCATGTTGACTTCGCAAGCGAGTGCTATTCAAGCCGCTTACACACATGCTAAGGTTCCATTTCACATCAATCATGAGGGCGTTATGGTGCTGCAGACGTTGCCGGGCCTATCGGGAGAGAAGGTGCTCAAACCCGGTGATGTGCTTCTGAAGGCTGGAGAGAAAGATGTGAAAGTGGCTCAGGATTTACTTGATGCATTAAAAGGGAAGAAAGCCGGAGAATCCATCACCGTTACCTTCGCTAGGAATAAGGTGGAACAGCAGGCAACACTGGCATTAGGAGCACTTCCTCTGCAACAAGGGGAAACGGGTGAACCTCGTGCTGGTATTGGCGTCGTTCCGGCTGATATGCAAGCAGTCAAAGCAGACCAAGAAGATCAACAGGTGTCGATTAAGGCTGGAGAGATCGGAGGGCCTTCGGCTGGTTTGATGTTCTCATTAGAGATTTTTAATCAACTGGTTCCAGAGGATATCACAAAGGGCTATCGCATTGCAGGGACAGGGACCATTGAAACCGATGGCACCGTGGGCCCGATCGGAGGCATTCAACATAAGATTATTGCCGCGGATCGGGAAAAGGCGGATTTCTTCTTTGCTCCCAAAGATGTGACGTACAAAGACGGGACTAAAATTACGAATTATTCCGATGCTGTCCAAAGAGCGAATCAAATTAAGACGAAGATGAAAATTGTTGAAATCGGCACGATGGATGACGCCCTGAAATATCTAGCGGCGCTTCCTCCGAAGTAAGCTCTTTGGGATGAAAGTAAATAGATTTATAATTGACAAAAGGCAATCAAACTGGATATAATAATCTTTGTTTGTTTGGGGTGATATAACATGCAGATTCGTTTTAGAGAGCTTTCTCTGAAAGGACACCCGGTCCATATGACGGAAGAGATGAATTTGACGGCTCCTTTTGAAGGGCGTCAAGATATCCTTCGCCATGGTCCTGTGCGTGTCGATCTTCTTGCATCGCATGAAGATGGAGTAGCCAAAGTTAACGGAACGTTAACGCTAGACTTGGAGTTAAGCTGTTCACGATGCTTAACGCACACGAATCAAACAATCGAACTTCCTTTTGAGGAAGTCTTCATGCAAAAGCCAGAGGAAGAAGACCCGGAACTTGACGAGGACATTCATTTGGTCGTTGGAGATAAAGTCGATTTAGAGCCGTACGTTGTAGAAAATGTAGTGGTCGGTTTACCGTACATACCACTTTGTGACGAAGCGTGCAAAGGTCTCTGTCCTGTGTGTGGAGAAAATCGCAATCTCCAGGATTGCGGCTGTAAGCAGGAGAAAATCGATCCTAGGCTTGCAGGTCTCGCGGACTTTTTTAACAAAGAATAAGGCAACGCCCGAAATTCGATGAAGGAGGTGTTTTGAATATGGCAGTACCTCAAAGGAGAACGTCCAAAACTCGTCGCGACAAGCGCCGTACTCACTTTAAATTGGAAGTTCCAGGCATGGTGAAATGTGAACAATGTGGAGAACTGAAGCTGGCACACCGCGTGTGCAAGTCTTGCGGAACTTACAAAGGTAGAGAGATCGTAAAAGCATAAGAATAAGCATAGTACTTCATCCTAGTGTGAGGTGCTATTTTTTTTGCTTTCTTTTTGGTTCTAAATTTAATATACTACAGTTTAGTATCTGGTAATAAGATGAGATCTCACGAGATAAGGTGGTGCTAGCCATCGAACGCCTTCCTAAACGACAAAGGCAGCAGCAATTGCTTCAAGCAATTGAAGCGAATCCTTTTATGACTGACGAGGAACTGATGCGAACGTTTCAGGTTAGCATCCAAACCGTCCGGTTAGACCGATTGGAACTAGGTATTCCTGAGCTGCGGGAACGCATGAAACACATGGCTGTCAAAACGTACGATCAAGTGCGTTCACTGTCCATTGATGAAGTCATTGGTGAAGTGATCGATTTACAGCTGGACCAAAGCGGTATTTCGATTTTTGAAATTAAAGAAGATCATGTTTTCTCAAGAACCAAAATTGCAAGAGGACATCATATATTCTCGCAAGCAAACTCCCTGGCCGTTGCCGTTATCGACGATCCGATCGCCTTGACTGCCTCAGCAGACATCCGGTTTATACGTTCTGTAAAGCTAGGAGAGAAATGTATCGCCAAAGCCTATGTGCGTTCCGTTTCCAAAGGGAAAGCAAGAGTTGAAGTGTCTTCCTACGTTGGCGATGAGGCTGTGTTCCGAGGTAATTTCGTGATCTTTCATTCGAAGAAAGAGCAACATCTAGAGAGGGAGGACAAGCTGCATGCGGATCGCGATTGATGCCATGGGCGGCGATAATGCCCCGAAAATTGTAGTGGAGGGTGCTTTAGCGGCGGCCAAAGAGTGGAAAGACGTACATATCATTTTGGTCGGCAACAGCGCTGTAATTGAAGCCCATCTCACAGAGAGACCGGCAAATATAAGTATCCGTCACACGGAGGAAGTCATTGAAGCGGAAGATGAGCCTGTGAAAGCAGTGCGACGAAAAAAAGACGCCTCCATGGTTGTAGCGGGTAAACTAGTACGGGAGAAAGAAGCGGAAGCGATGATTTCCGCTGGAAATACAGGCGCATTGATGACGACGGGCTTGCTCGTGGTTGGGAGAATCCCGGGCATTGAGCGTCCGGCTCTGGCGCCGATGATCCCGACAATGGATGGCAATGGTGTGCTTGCCCTCGACTTGGGTGCGAATATGGATGCTACGCCGGAGCAATTGCTCCAGTATGCAATCATGGGCAGCATTTACCGTTCCAAAGTGCATGGCATATCTAAGCCGCGTGTAGGCCTTTTGAACGTAGGAACAGAGGCTGCCAAAGGGAATGAATTAACCAAAACGGCATATCCTTTAATGGAGCAAGGACCTATTCATTTTGTAGGAAATGTCGAATCTTCTCAGGTTCTCCGCGCCAAATGCGATGTTATCGTATGCGACGGGTTTGCCGGGAATATTATGCTGAAATCGTTGGAGGGTGCGGCATCCGCCATTTTTTCGGCACTGAAACAGGAATTTACGAAATCGCTATTTACCAAGCTGGCAGCAGCGGTTTTGAAACCGGGTCTTACCAATTTCCGCAAGAAGTTGGACTATAACGAGCATGGAGCGGCACCATTCTTGGGGATAGATGGATTGGTCCTGAAGAGCCATGGTTCCTCCGATGCAAATGCCATTAAAAACGCGGTTCGCCAAGCTAGAATAGCTTTGCAAAATGATTTGGTTGGCACCATATCTGCCGAAATAAGCCATGGGAAGAGAGATATTACAACATGAACCTAATACCAGTTGGGGTACTTGGTACAGGGAAATATGTACCTGATCGCATATTAACGAATCAAGAATTGGAAACGATGGTTGAGACGAACGACGAGTGGATCGTCACGAGAACAGGCATCCGTGAAAGAAGGATTGCCGCTGAAGGACAAGCAACGTCCGATCTTTGTTACGAAGCGTCATTGATCGCACTGGCCAATGCCGGCATTACGGCAGACCAACTTGATCTGATTGTCGTTTCCACCATTACGCCGGATATGGCATTCCCATCGACGGCTTGCATCCTGCAAGAGAAGCTGGGAGCCAAAAAGGCGGCGGCATTTGATTTATCCGCGGCATGCTCAGGTTTCGTATATGGACTGGCTAATGCATCTAACTTTATTGCAACCGGAACTTATAAATATGCTCTTGTCATTGGTGCAGATTGTTTATCCAAGATTACAGATTATACAGACCGGAACACGTGCATTCTGTTCGGTGATGGTGCTGGAGCCGTTGTGATTGGCGAAGTGCCAGAAGAAAGAGGCTTCAAGTCCTTTGAGCTTGGTGCTGACGGCACAGGCGGACCGCTGCTCAAAATTGAGGGCGGGGGATCACGTAATCCTGCTTCACAAACATCGATCGATCAACGTATGCATTACATCTACATGGCTGGCGCTGAAGTTTTCAAATTCGCAGTGCGGATTATGGGGAACGCAGCAGATGAGGTTCTCAACAAAGCAGGCTGGGACAAATCGGATATTGATTTGCTAGTTCCGCATCAAGCAAACATGAGAATTATTCAAGCTTCCTTAAATCGACTGGAAATGACTGCAGATAAATGTATGATTAATCTCGATAAATACGGCAATATGTCGGCAGCCTCCATTCCTGTAGCGCTCGCAGAAGCTGCTGAGCAAGGCAGACTAACAGAAGGCGATCGCCTTGTGCTGGTTGGTTTCGGCGGAGGTTTGACTTGGGGCGCAACCGCGTTGGTTTGGTAGTTTAGTTCATTTTATACATGAAATTCATCTATTTTATTTAAAATCTATTGCCAAAGGGGATCCTATTCTCGTATGGGTAAAATTGCGTTTGTTTTTCCTGGCCAAGGCTCGCAGTCAGTAGGGATGGGCCATGATTTATACACGAATCATCCGGCTGCCAAAGCTTATTATGACCGCGCCAATGAAGCGCTGGGCTTTTCCTTGTCTGATCTGATCTTCCAAGGTCCGGAGGACCAACTGAAGATCACGTACCACACGCAGCCTGCCTTACTGACAACAAGCATCGCTTGTTTGGAAGCATTCAAGGCTGCGGGCATTACCCCGGACTATGTCGCTGGACATAGTCTGGGTGAATACAGCGCGCTCGTCGCAGCCGGCGTGCTCGCTTTTGAAGACGCGGTCCGCACGGTGCGGGCCCGCGGCGAGTTCATGGAACAGGCCGTCCCTGGCGGCCTGGGCGCGATGGCGGCCGTGCTCGGAGCCGAGCGCGAAGCGCTTGCGGAGCTGTGCAAGGCCATCACAAGCGGCGGCTCCGTCGTGGAGCTCGCCAATGTGAACTGCCCGGGACAGATCGTCGTATCGGGCAGCAAAGAAGGTGTGCAAGCGGTTGTCGAACGCTGCAAAGAAGCGGGTGCGAAGCGGGCGATCCCGCTTGAAGTGAGCGGACCTTTCCACTCATCGCTGATGAAGCCGGCTTCGGAGCGTCTCGCTGACGTGCTCGCATCCGTCGAGATGAGCGAGGCAGCCGTTCCCGTTGTGGCGAACGTTACAGCACGCCCTGTTACAGCTCCAGCAGAAATCCGCGGTTTGCTTGTCGAACAGGTATATTCCCCTGTATTATGGGAGGACACAATTGCGTACTTGATCAGCGAAGGTGTAGATACGTTTATTGAACTGGGATCAGGAACGGTGCTTGCCGGTCTGATCAAAAAGGTCGATAAAACGGTCAAAACCGTTTCGATTGGCAGCCTCGAAGCTTTGGAGAAGTATGTACAGGAGGTGCAATAACATGCTGACGGGTAAAGTAGCACTGGTAACCGGGGCATCCCGAGGCATCGGCCGAGCGATTGCTTTGCATTTGGCTGAGCATGGCGCAGATGTTGTTGTAAATTATGCAGGAAGTGAAGCCGCTGCTGAAGAAGTAGTAGCAGCAATTGAAGCAATGGGGCGCAAAGCCATCAAACTCCGCGCTGACGTAAGCAGTTATCAGGAGTCTGAGGAATTAGTTAAGCAAACCATTGAAAAATTTGGTAAGATTGATATTCTTGTGAATAATGCAGGTATCACAAGAGACAATCTAATCATGCGAATGAAGGAAGAAGAGTTTGATCAAGTCATTGCTACGAATCTGAAGGGTGTATTTAACTGTGTGAAAGCTGTTACTCGTCCTATGATGAAGCAAAGATTCGGTCGAATAATTAATATATCTTCTGTAGTCGGCGTGCTCGGAAATCCGGGACAGGCTAACTATGTAGCAGCCAAAGCCGGCGTGATTGGTTTAACCAAGGCTACGGCGAAGGAGCTTTCCACTCGGGGCATTACCGTGAATGCGGTGGCGCCAGGTTTTATCGAAACCGATATGACAGACAAGCTGTCGGCCGAGATGCGCGAGCAAATGTTGAAGCAAATTCCGTTGGAGCGCCTTGGTCAGCCCGAGGAAATCGCAAAGGTTGTCCGTTTCCTGGCATCCGACGATGCATCCTACATGACAGGCCAAACACTTCATGTGGATGGCGGCATGTACATGTAAGATTCGCCAAAAAGAGAATCTCCAAATTGCCTACTGGCAATCTGTCAAAGATTCTCGTATAATACCAAAGAGGAGGTGAACCGGATGTCCGACGTATTGGATCGTGTTAAACGAATTGTAGTCGATCGTCTAGGGGTTGATGAAGCTGAAGTCACCCTCGAAGCATCTTTCAAAGAAGATCTTGGTGCTGATTCTCTCGATGTAGTTGAATTAGTGATGGAATTAGAAGATGAGTTCGATTTAGAAATTTCAGATGAAGATGCTGAGAAGATTACGACAGTAGGAGAAGTTACGAATTACATAAAATCTCATACGTAATAGTCTACAGAGTCCCGTTTCTAATCAAGACGGGACTTCTCTCCATTCTCACCCAATAAAAAATGAAGATTCACTACATAGAAGGTGGTACAGATGAAAAGAGTTGTAATTACAGGTATGGGCGTAGTTACTGCCCTTGGTCAAGAGTTGGATACGTTTTGGGGCAATTTGACAGCCGGCAAGTCCGGTGTCAGCTTGATCGAGAATTTTGATGTAAGCGAATACCCAACACGCATTGCAGCAGAAGTGAAAGATTTTAATATTGAAGATTATGTGGATCGCAAAGAATCCCGCCGGATGGACCGTTTCGTACAGTTCGCGGTAGCAGGCGCTCTTAACGCTTTGAAGGACGCGAATTTGAACCTGAAAGAGGATACGGATCCAGAACGTGTCGGGGTTTCCGTTGGCTCCGGAATCGGCGGTTTGAATACGTGGGAAGAGCAGCATAGAATCCTTTTGGAAAAAGGTCCAAAACGTGTTTCTCCGTTCTTTATCCCAATGATGATCGCGAATATGGCTTCGGGCCACATTTCGATGGTTACAGGGGCTAAAGGGCCGAACTCCACAGCTGTGACAGCTTGTGCGACAGGAACGCATTCCATCGGTGATTCCTTCAAAATGATTCAACGCGGCGACGCGGACGTAATGATCTGCGGCGGAGCAGAGGCAACGATTACGCCGATTGGTGTGGCTGGTTTCTGTGCGCTGCGCGCGATGTCCACTCGTAATGATGAGCCGCATTTGGCAAGCCGTCCATTTGATACGGACCGTGACGGTTTCGTTATGGGCGAAGGATCAGGCGTTCTGATTCTGGAGTCGCTTGAACATGCGGAGAAGCGTGGGGCACGCATCTATGCGGAAGTCATCGGGTATGGGATGAGCGGTGACGCCTATCACATGACAGATCCGGATCCTGACGGAGCAGCACGTTGTATGGTGAAAGCGATCAAGGATGCTGGCATTTCGCCAGATGAGATTTCTTACATTAATGCTCACGGAACATCAACACCAGTTGGTGATAAGTCGGAAACAACAGCGATCAAGAAAGCGCTTGGCGATCATGCGTACAAAGTAGCGGTTAGTTCTACGAAGTCCATGACAGGGCACTTGCTTGGAGCTGCCGGAGGCGTTGAAGCCGTAATCTGTGGTCTGACAATTGCTAACAGCTTGATTGCACCAACGATTAATCTGGTGAACCAAGATCCGGAATGTGATTTGGATTACGTACCGAACCAAGCACGACAAGCAAAAGTTGATATTGCGATGTCCAATTCATTTGGTTTTGGCGGTCACAATGCAACGATTATTATGAAAAGGTTCCAAGCATAATTTGCCTGCCTGCGAAGAAAGATAACGAAATAGCATTCTCTCTGGGTGGTGAATTAAGCAATGAACCGCAATGTTAAGGAATTGCAGCAGCGGATTGGCATCACATTTCGAAAGTCAGAGCTGCTGAAGCAAGCTTTTACCCATTCTTCTTATGTGAATGAGCATCGTATTGCCGGACATAAAGATAACGAGCGTCTGGAATTTTTAGGAGATGCCGTATTGGAATTAACCGTTTCGGAATTTTTATATGATTCTTATCCCGGTCGTTCGGAGGGCGAGTTGACGAAGCTGCGAGCATCAATTGTTTGTGAGCCGTCACTCGTTACGTTTGCTGAAGATTTGGATTTTGGCGCATTTGTATTACTTGGTAAAGGCGAAGAGTTGACTGGCGGACGTAACCGCCCGGCTCTTCTTGCCGACGTTTTCGAATCCTTCATTGGTGCTTTGTATTTGGATCAAGGCATAGATGTTGTCAAAGGTTTTTTGAAGAAATATGTATTTGCAAATATCTCCAGTGAAGGTAAGTTGCTCGTTATTGATTACAAGACTCAGCTGCAAGAGCATACTCAGCATCATGGGATGGGTTCTCTGGAATACCGAATCGTGAATGAGCGGGGACCTGCGCATGAGCGTGAGTTTGTAGCTGAAGTACACATGGATGCCGACCTTCTAGGAACCGGAGCGGGACGTTCCAAGAAAGAAGCTGAGCAGCAGGCTGCTGCGCAAGCTTTGTTGAAATTGAATGTGACCGTTCAGCGGTAAGTCATATAGCATAAAGAGGCAGCTGCGGCTGCCTTTTTTGTTTTTTTCTCTTATTTTTAGAAGGGATATGTTACAATAATTTCTGAGGTGAGACCATGTTTTTAAAACGGATTGAATTATCCGGGTTTAAGTCTTTCGCAGACCGGACGGAGCTGGAATTTGTGCGCGGTATCACCGCAGTTGTAGGTCCGAATGGGAGCGGAAAAAGTAATATTTCCGACGGTATCCGGTGGGTACTGGGGGAACAAAGCGCGAAGTCCTTGCGTGGCGGTAAAATGGAGGATGTTATTTTTGCGGGTAGTGATGCGCGCCGGGCGGTCAATTATGGCGAAGTATCGCTGACACTGGATAACACTTCGCAATCGCTTCCGCTGGATTTCAATGAAGTAACGGTTACTCGCCGAGTACATAGGAGTGGGGAAAGCGAATATTTAATCAATAAGCAGCCCTGCCGCTTGAAAGATATAACGGAATTGTTCATGGATACGGGAATCGGGAAAGAAGCGTATTCGATTATCGGACAAGGACGTATTGAAGAAATTCTTAGTACGAAATCAGAGGATCGCCGTGGTATTTTTGAAGAAGCTTCGGGGATTGTTAAATATAAATCGCGCAAAAAGGAAGCGGAAAAGAAGTTAAGTGATACCGAGCAAAATCTGCTCAGGATTCATGATTTGGTTTCAGAATTAGAGGATCAAATTGAACCGCTGCGTGAGCAATCGGAGAAAGCGATTCGTTACAAGGAGCTGCGTGAAACGCTCAAAAGCAGTGAGATTGCGATGTATGTTCATCAGATTGATCAAATATATGTCTCATGGAATGAAGCTTCGCAGAAGCTCGAGAAGCTCGTAAAGGAGCAAACAGAGCTTTCAACCATTGTGAATCAGCATGATGCGCATTTGGAGAAGCACCGGTGGGAAACCCGCAGGCTGGAAGAGGAGCTGGAGAAGCTTCAAGAAAGTTTGCTTGTTCTGAGCGAGGAATTCGAGAAATGCGAAGGGCACGGCGAGGTACTCAAAGAGCGTAAAAAAAATTACGTTGCCAATTACCAGCAGCTTAGCAGCACAATTGCCTTGCAGGAACAGCGCAAAATAGACAAGGAAGCTGAGATTAGCGAGCAACGTGAGAAAATCATTCAAATCGGCGCGCAGCTTTTTGAGTTTCAAGCCAAGCTGACGGCCGAAGAACAACGGCTTTTAGGGGTTAACGGTGGAATTAGTTCTTCGCCGGAAGATCAACTGAAGGGTGAGCTCTTAGAGACCTTAAACCGGATGGCACAAGCCCGGAACGAAATTCGTTATGCTGAGCAGCAAACGGAAAGTATCGGGCGCAGGCTGGAAAGGCTTGATGATGAGCGGCAGAAATGGGCGGAGCAGCGCGAGAAAATCACCGTCCGCAAACAAGAATTAACGTTAAAACTGGAAACAACGGTTAAAGAAATCGAAGACGCCAGACAGCAGTATGTCCAGCTGACGCAAAGCTTGAAAAATAAGCAGGGCTTGCTCGATGATGCCTTGGGCATGGTCCGCAAATGGGAACAGAAGTTGGATGCATTAACATCACGCCGCGACACCATGAAAGAAATGGCCAACGATTATGACGGCTTTATGCAAGGTGTTAAAGAGGTGCTTAAAGCGAAAAGCCGCAAGGATTTGCGGGGGATTCGCGGTGCCGTCGCCGAACTCGTGAAAGTGCCGGCCGATGTGGAGATCGCGATTGAAACCGCTTTAGGCGGGGCTTTACAAAATATCGTCGTTGAAACGGAATCCGATGGGCGTGAAGCGATTGCGTTCTTGAAACGCCGTCAAATGGGACGGGCTACGTTCCTGCCGATGAATGTGATCCGCGGGCGGTCGATTTCGGACAACGAGATCAGCTCTCTTAAATCGGCAAAAGGTTTTGTAGGTATCGCAGTAGATCTAGTATCGTTTGATTCTACTTATCAAAACATTTTCTCTAGTCTTCTAGGCAATGTGGTTGTTGCCCAAACATTAGAAGATGCGAACCATATTGCTGCAAAAGCACAATATCGTTATCGGGTTGTGACGTTAGAAGGCGATGTGGTCAATCCCGGAGGCTCGATGACGGGGGGGAGTTTGCAGAAAAAGTCAACAAATCTGCTAGGCCGTCAGCGTCAAATCGAAGAGTTGGATAATGAAATCAAACACTCGGAGCAGCAGCTCAGTGGTTTGCGTGGTCAGACCAGCGTCATGAAGCGTGAAATTACGGATGAGATGATGGCTGTGGAGCAGCTTCGCCAACTTGGCGAGCAAAAGCGTATTGAAGAGCAGCAAATCCGCGCAGAATTAAATCCGCTGGAAGCGGAGAACCGCACGGTGGAGGAGCAGCTTTCCCTGGATAGCCAAGACAGGGGGGCGTTGCTGGAAGAGCAAACTGATCTTGCACGCAGGAAAACAGAGTCCGAAGCGGCGCTTGCCGAGCTGCAGGAAGAAGAAGCTTCCTTACAGCAAGCAATTCGTGATGCCGAAAATTCGCGGAAAGCCAGCGAATCCGAGAAAGAAGAGCTGCAAGGGCAGTTAACGGATCTCAAGGTGAAGGTGGCTTCCATTTCCCAAGAGAAGCAGTCTCTTCAGGATCAGCAGCGGCGGTTGCAGCAGGATCTCAGCGAGTCCGATCGAGAGATGGAAATGAATCGCGGGCTTCTGCAGCAGCTTGAGCAGGATATGAGCGCTCTTGAACAGGAAACAGTCCTTCAAGTAGAATTGCTTAACGATCTCAAACTGAAGAAGCAGCAGTGCACAGAGAGCATTGATTTTAAGCGCGCGGAGCGAACCGAATGGCTGCAAAAGCTCGAGCAGGAAGAGAATGAAACGCGTGCACAGCGCGTACAGTTAAAGCAGGTTGAAGAAAGCTTGCATCAAACCGAAGTGCGTGTAACTCGTCTGGATGTTGAACTGGAAAATTTGCTGAAAAAGCTTGGCGAAGAATACGAGCTTAGCTACGAGCTGGCCAAAGAACGATATCCGGTTCCGGAAGATATCCAGGGTACACAGAGCAAAGTGCGTGAGATTAAACGCGAAATTGCCTCCCTAGGCGAAGTCAACCTCGGTGCGATCGAGGAATTTGCAAGGATCTCTGAGCGTTACGAGTTTTTGAGCGCGCAGAAAAATGATTTGATCGAAGCCAAAACTACGCTTTATCAGGTTATTCGCGAGATGGATCAGGAGATGTCCAAGCGCTTCAAGACAACTTTTGATGCCATTCGTTCGCATTTTGGCGTTGTTTTTTCCAAATTGTTCGGTGGAGGACGCGCAGATTTGATCTTGTCAGAGCCGGAAAATATGCTGGATACGGGGATTGAAATCGTTGCCCAGCCGCCAGGCAAAAAGCTGCAAAATCTTCAGCTTTTATCAGGGGGAGAACGTGCGCTTACGGCAATTGCGCTGTTGTTCTCCATCATTCGGGTCAAGCCGGTTCCTTTCTGCGTATTGGATGAAGTAGAAGCTGCCTTGGATGAGGCGAACGTATCCCGTTTTGCGGAATATTTGCGCGAGTTCTCGGAAATGACGCAATTTATCGTCGTCACCCACCGTAAAGGAACGATGGAAGAGGCCGACGTGCTATACGGTGTAACGATGCAAGAGGGCGGCGTTTCCAAGCTTGTTTCTGTTCGATTGGAAGATGAGGAAGCGGAAATGTCAGCATCTTAATGAGCTTTTTATTTTGACAAACGCGCTCGTCCCATGGGACGGCGAAGTTGTTTATTCTTGGGAGGAACTATGAGTTTTTTTAAACGGTTAAAAGAGAGCATTTCGAGCAAGGCCGAAGCGGTAACGAATAAGTTCAAAGAGGGACTAAGCAAAACGAGAGA
This sequence comes from Paenibacillus chondroitinus NBRC 15376, assembly GCF_004000765.1. GTDB lineage: Bacteria > Bacillota > Bacilli > Paenibacillales > NBRC-103111 > Paenibacillus_E > Paenibacillus_E chondroitinus. The sequence goes on from NZ_BILW01000065.1 coordinate 18,782, forward strand.
TGTATTCGTTGAGCGTGTCGATGACTTATTTAGCCGCCGCAAAAAGATTGATGAAGATTTCTATGAAGAGCTGGAAGAAATTCTGATTGGCGCGGACGTAGGCGTGAATACGGTTCTTAAGCTCATTGATCAGCTTCGTGCAGAAGTGAAAAAGCGCAAAATTGAAGATCCCGCAGAGCTGCAGCCTATTCTTTCGGAAAAACTGATCGAGCTGCTGAAAGGTGACGCGGATGCTGGCCTGAATTTAAACCCTAATGGTTTATCCGTGATCTTGTTCGTTGGCGTCAATGGCGTTGGGAAGACGACAACGATTGGTAAAATGGCGCACATGTTTAAATCCCAAGGGAAAAAAGTGCTCATGGCTGCCGGTGATACATTCCGTGCCGGAGCGATTGAGCAGCTGGAGACTTGGGGGCAGCGTGTCGGCGTTGACGTGATTAAGCAGCAATCCGGGGCTGACCCTGCTGCGGTTATGTATGATGCTGTGCAAGCAGCCAAAACCCGCGGCGTGGATATTTTGCTCTGTGACACGGCAGGACGCCTGCAAAATAAAGTGAACCTGATGGAAGAGCTGAACAAAATTTACCGCGTCATCCAGCGTGAAGTACCGGATGCTCCTCATGAGGTTATTCTTGTGCTTGATGCGACAACAGGTCAAAATGCGCTCAGCCAGGCTAAGCTGTTCGGTGACAAAACCGGCCTGACCGGACTAGTACTCTCCAAGCTTGACGGAACAGCCAAGGGTGGTATCGTAGTGGCGATCCGTCAGGAACTATCCCTGCCTGTGAAGTTTGTCGGTCTCGGCGAAAAAATGGATGATCTTCAGCCTTTCGATTCCGAGCAGTTCGTGCATGCCTTATTTGGCAAATGGATCGGCGAGCAAAAAGAAGAATAGTCGCGATAAATTCTCCTCTGCCGATAGTCGGTTAGAGGGGGATTTTTTTGTTTGCGAACTGACAAGGTAAAACGCTTGACATTCATCTCGGAATTCAGTATGATAGGTTCTGTTGTGCTGGTGTCAAGGGTGCAACCTTTACGGAGGTGGGTTCATGACTGTCGATCAAATGCTTGCGAAAACCAATCGCATTAATCTGTTATTTGATTTCTATGAACCACTTTTAACCGAGAAGCAGAGAACTTTCCTTCAGTTGTATTTTCATGATGATTATTCGCTCGGAGAGATTGCCGAGAATTTCGAAATAAGCCGCCAAGCGGTGTATGAACATATAAAACGAGCAGAGTTAACTTTACAGGAATATGAAGCTAAGCTGCATCTGTTACATAAGCATGAACAACGCATGAAGCTGCGCACAGAGCTGGATCATATGCTGGATGGCTGTGAACCTGAGCTAAAGAGGAAAACGGCGGAGCTTTTTGATACAATAATAGGGATCGATTAAAAAGTGTAAGCAGGAGGTGAAGCGCATGGCATTTGAAGGATTAGCCAACCGATTACAGAACGTATTCGGCAAGCTGAGAAGCAAAGGTAAGCTGACGGAAGAAGATGTAGGCGAAGCGCTTCGCGAGGTCAGACTCGCTCTGCTTGAAGCGGACGTTAACTTTAAAGTGGTGAAAGACTTTATTGCTAAGGTGAAGGAACAAGCTATCGGACAAGAAGTGCTGAAGTCCTTTACACCGGGCATGGTCGTTATCGATATTGTTAACAAAGAGCTCACGGCATTGATGGGTGGCACACAAAGCAAGCTGGCGCGCTCCAATCGACCGCCGACCGTCATTATGATGGCAGGTTTACAAGGGGCAGGTAAAACAACGACGTCCGGTAAACTGGCCAAGATGCTGCTTAAGCAGAATCATAGACCGCTGTTGGTTGCGTGTGACATTTATCGCCCTGCGGCAATCAAGCAGCTAGAGGTACTCGGCGATCAGTTAAAAGTTCCTGTTTTTTCACTGGGAGATCAAGTCAATCCTGTTGAAATTGCAAAAGCGGGTCTGCAACACGCCAAAGATAATGGCAATGATTATGTGATCATTGATACTGCAGGTCGTCTGCATATTGATGAGAACTTGATGGATGAACTGAAAAATGTTCGTTCCGTCGTTGATCCTGATGAAATCTTGCTAGTTGTAGATGCGATGACGGGTCAGGATGCTGTCAACGTTGCGGAGAGTTTCCATCAGCAGCTGGAGCTTACAGGTGTCGTACTTACCAAGTTGGATGGCGATACCCGCGGTGGTGCCGCGTTATCTGTCAAGGCGGTAACAGGCTGCCCGATTAAATTCGTAGCAAGCGGCGAAAAGATGGATGCATTAGAACCATTTTTCCCGGATCGTATGGCGTCAAGAATTCTTGGCATGGGCGATATGCTTACTTTGATTGAGAAAGCGCAAGCGGGCATCGATATGGACAAGGCGAAAGAGATGGAGCGCAAAATGCGCAACGCCGAATTCACTTTCGATGATTTCCTTGATCAAATGGAGCAAGTGAAGAAGATGGGGCCGCTTGATCAGATCCTGGAGATGCTGCCAGGCGCGAACAAGATCAAAGGCATGAAAGATATGAAAGTCGACGACAAACAAATGGCGCGTGTTGAAGCGATTGTGAAGTCGATGACCAAGGAAGAGAAACGCAAGCCTGAACTGCTAAATGCAAACCGCCGCAAGCGGATTGCACTAGGAAGCGGGAACTCGGTACAAGAGGTCAACCGTTTCATTAAGCAGTTCGATGATATGCGCAAAATGATGAAGCAATTTTCAGGCATGATGGGGCCGAAGGGCGCCAAAAGCATGAAGAAGTTAGGCAAGGGATTTAAATTCCCCTTTTAAATAATGCTTTTTATTCTAAGTAGGAGGTGATTTTTCATGGCAGTACGTATTCGTCTTAAACGTGTAGGCGCTCATAAAGCTCCTTTCTACCGTGTGGTGGTTTCGGATTCCCGTTCCCCGCGTGATGGTCGTTTTATCGAAGAAATCGGAACTTATAACCCGATTGCAGAACCAGCAGCTGTAAACCTTGATGAGGAAAAAGCGCTGAAATGGCTTCAGACTGGCGCTCAACCGTCCGATACAGTTCGCAGCCTGTTCTCCAAAGCAGGTTTGATGACTAAGTTTCACGAGCTGAAATTACAGAAGTAATCTGTTAACTTTCGGAGGGTGGGTTCATGAAGGATCTTATCACCGTTATTGCTAAGGCTCTTGTAGATCATCCGGAAGAAGTACGTGTCGCTGTCGTGGAGAAGGATGACAAAATTGAGTACAGGCTGTCTGTTCACCCCGACGATGTCGGTAAAGTGATCGGGAAGCAGGGCAAGATTGCGAAATCGCTCCGCACAGTCGTCACGTCAGCAGCAGTGAAAGAAACGAAGCGGGTAGCCGTTGAAATCGTTTCATAAAGAAATTAGGTTAGGATTCAGTTCCTAACCTTTTTCCTATATGGTCTTGAAAGGTAAATTATAGTGGAGGTTGGGCAAGCGCAAATGACCGAGAAACTCATAACTGTTGGTAAAATCGCAAATACCCACGGAATTCGTGGCGAATTGAAAATAGTGCCGGAAACGGATTTTCCAGAACGCTTTGACAAAGGAAATGCCTTAATTATTGTTGACCCTCAAAATAAGCAAACGCCGGTGACGGTTCAAACCTCCCGCTTACATAAAAATGTGTTTATCGTCCAATTTACGCAGTTCAGCAATATTAATGAAGTTGAGAAATTCAAAGGTTCATTGCTAAAAATCGAAGCTAAGAATCAACAGCCCTTGGAAGAGGGAGAATACTATTACCACGAAATTATTGGCTGCAAGGTCATAACGGAAGAAGGCCAAGAGCTAGGGCTAGTTTCTGAGGTATTGACGCCTGGTGCAAATGACGTTTGGGTTGTGGACTTGCCAAAAGGCAAACAGCTGCTGCTTCCTGTGATCGATGATGTGATCCTGGATGTGGATGTTGCTGCCAAAACAATCCGGATTCATTTGATGGAAGGACTAATGGAATGAGAATCGATGTATTGACCTTGTTTCCGGAAATGTTTGACGGGGTATTTTCGTCGAGCATTTTGGGGAAAGCTCGTGACAAGGGAATTGTTAGTCTAAATACCGTGAATTTTCGTGAGTATTCCAATAACAAACACAATACGGTAGATGATTATCCCTACGGTGGCGGCGGTGGAATGGTCCTAAAGCCTGAACCGATCTTTGCCGCAGTTGAAGCTTTGCCTAAACATCAAGAGGCAGGAGAAGTACCTGCAAAACCTCGCGTCATTCTCATGTGTCCGCAGGGGAAGCCGTTTTCGCAGAAAATGGCCGAAGAACTCTCAAGCGAAGAGCATCTTGTGTTTATTTGCGGTCACTATGAGGGGTACGATGAACGCATTAGGCAGTATCTGGTGACCGATGAGCTGTCCATAGGGGATTATGTATTAACTGGCGGAGAATTGCCTGCTATGGTCGTTATAGACAGCGTAGTGAGGCTTTTGCCAGGTGTGCTTGGCAATGAGATGTCAGCGGTGACCGATTCGTTCTCGACAGGGCTGCTGGAATACCCGCATTATACAAGGCCGGCGAAGTTTAGAGAGTGGGAAGTGCCTGAAATGCTTTTATCAGGACATCATGAGAACGTGAAGCGTTGGCGTCGTAAGGAATCTATCCATCGTACGCTTGAACGCCGTCCTGATTTGCTTGAAGGTAGAGAGCTGACCAAAGAAGAAAAGGTTTGGATCATGGAATGGCAAGAGAAAAACAAATGAAGTAGCCCCCAAAAACTTCTCTATTGAATTTCTTTTCTGTCTATGATAATATATATTCTGTTGTGAATTTTTCAACAGTTCGAGTCTGGTGGTCCTCTACGCATAACAGCTAAGACATACTATGTAGATAAGCGGAATGAACACCTGTGTGGAAGGAGGGAGTCAACTATGAATCTTATTCAAGAGATTACGAAAGAGCAACTCCGTACGGATATTCCTAATTTCCGTCCAGGAGACACACTTAAAGTACACGTAAAAGTTATCGAGGGTACACGTGAGCGTATTCAGCTGTTCGAAGGTGTTGTTATCAAACGCCACGGCGGTGGAATCAGCGAAACGTTTACAGTTCGTAAAATTTCTTACGGTGTGGGTGTGGAAAGAACTTTCCCATTCCATTCTCCGAAGATTGAGAAGATTGAAGTGGCTCGCCGTGGTAAAGTTCGTCGTGCGAAACTTTATTATCTGCGTGGTCTTCGTGGTAAAGCAGCAAGAATCAAAGAAATTCGATAAGAAAACGGGGGGCTTGTTTAGGCAAGTCTCCTTTTCATTTTTACAGGGCAAACTATATACATAAAACCAAAACTGGAAAAGAGGCAATCAGTGATGGAACAGAATGAGCAAGATCAGCCTAGAGTAAGCTCAGTTGCAACCGCGGAAGCTGTATCAGCAAAACCTGTAAAAACAGCAAAAAGCGAAACTTGGGAATGGATTAAAGCATTAGTAATCGCGGGCGTGCTCGTTATTATTATTCGCTGGTTCCTGTTCTCACCTTTCATCGTCGATGGTGATTCCATGCGTCCGAATTTTTCTACTGGCGAGCGACTCATTGTCAATAAAATTGTCTATGATATTCGCGCACCGAAACGGGGAGAAGTGATCGTTTTCCATGCGCCGGAGGGGAAAGATTACATTAAGCGTGTCATTGCGCTCCCAGGCGAAACCGTTAAAGTAACAGGCGATAAAGTGTTTATTAACGGCCAAGAAATTGATCAGCCATTTATCAAGGAAGCCATCGAACAAGCGAATAAAGAAGGACATGCTTATAACACATTGTCAGATTTCCCGGAAACGAAAGTGCCGGATGGAGAGTTGTTTGCAATGGGAGATAATCGTCCGAACTCGAAAGATAGCCGTGCTAAAAGTGTAGGCTTCGTTCCATTCGAAAAGATCGTTGGTCGTGCGGAAGTTATTTTCTGGCCGCTGAACAAAATTAGTTTTATACATTTTTGAGGTGAAATAGAATGACCATTCAATGGTTTCCCGGTCACATGACCAAAGCTCGAAGGCAGATTGAAGATAAGCTAAAGCTGATTGATGTCGTCATTGAGCTCTTGGATGCCCGCGTACCGCTCTCCAGCCGGAACCCGATGGTAGATGAAATTTTGAAGGGCAAACCCCGGTTGGTCCTTTTGAATAAAACCGATTTGGCGGATCCCCAAGTGACAGCGCAATGGGTGAAATATTTTGCTGAACAAGGACTGCCTGCATTGCCAATTGATGCAGCTACTGGAACAGCGACCAAAGAAATTTTACCCCGCGTGAAACAGCTGTGGGCAGATAAGATTGAACGTCAACTTAGCAAAGGGATTAATCCTCGTGCTGTAAGGGCGCTCATCGTCGGCATTCCGAACGTTGGGAAGTCAACGCTTATCAATCAGTTGGCGGGTAAAAAAATCGCAGCAACCGGTGATAAACCGGGTGTTACCAAAGGTCAACAATGGATCAAAGTCGGAACGGAAATGGACTTGCTGGATACGCCAGGTATTTTGTGGCCGAAATTCGAGGATCAATTGGTTGGTCAGCGTCTTGCAGCGACCGGTGCGATTAAAGAAGAATTGCTGCATTTGGATGAAATTGCGCTTTTTGTTGTTCGTTATATGGTTGAACATTATGGTGCAGCTCTTCAAGAGCGATTCGGAGTAACCGACCTTCCGGAGGATATGGAGAATGTGCACGAAGTGGTTAAGGTGATGGAGGCAATCGGTCGGAAGCGCGGAGCCATTGTTAGCGGTGGTAAAGTGGATTTGGATAAAGCTTCCTTAATTATCATCCGTGACCTTCGAGCAGGTAAAATGGGGCGTATTTCCTTGGAAAAGCCTCAGTAATACGAGAAACATAAAAAGCCACTTTCGGACCGAGTTGTTAAGGCGGGGCGGAGGTGGTTTTTTGCTGAAAAAAATGGGTGTAGCTTGGCGAAGCGGCAATCCCTTATAATGATGAGATGGAAAGGGGCGAAAGCCATTGCTGGAGCACGAAAAAGAAGTATGGGAGCAAGGATTCAGCCTTGTTGCCGGGATTGATGAGGTAGGAAGAGGATGTTTATTCGGAGATGTCGTTGCGGCAGCTGTCATTCTTCCGCAAGGGTATGTATTGGATGGGGTCAATGATTCCAAGAAACTCTCTGAGAAAAAACGGGATGCCCTCTATGATCAAATTATGAGCGAAGCATTAGCAGTAGGGGTTGGCATTGTTGATGTTGACAAGATTGAAGAGATTAATATAAAACAAGCTGCCAGATTGGCTATGAAGCAGGCTGTCGAGCAGTTAAGCCAAGTACCGGATTATTTACTTGTGGACGCAGAGAAGGTAGATTTGGAAATTCCACAAACGGCTATTATACATGGAGATGCATTAAGTCAATCTATTGCAGCAGCATCGATTATCGCCAAGGTGACGAGGGATCGGATGTGCGCTGATTGGGATGAGCAATATCCCGAGTACGGATTCGCGGTACATAAGGGTTATGCCACAAAGCACCATAGAGAGATGCTATTGCGCTATGGTCCGACGGCGCTCCACCGTAAGTTATTTATACGCAAAGTGATGGCGCAGCTGGAAGAGAAAGAAACGCAGCCGCAGTCTGAACAATTGGAACTGGACTTCATCTGACTTCATCTTATTCAGAAATGGCGAGAAGCAGCCGATAATATACATAAGGGATAGAAAGATTTGAGGTGAACGGATGAACATAAGTGGATTAATTCGCAGCTTGGTGGGTGATTTAACGGCTTCGGATAGCAAGGTGCTTGAACTAAAAGTAGGACAAGTTGTCAAAGGTGTCGTTCTTCAACTGCTTAGCGATCAAGAAGCATTACTTAATATAGGTGGCGTACAAGTCAGAGCCAAACTGGAAACTCCTCTTAAGCAAGGAGATGTGACTTACCTGCAGGTTCAACCGGAATCAAGCGGCGGACAAATTATGATGAAGCCGTTGACAGCGTCGGATGTACTGATTACAGAAGATTCCCTCGGGGATCTCCTTAAAGCCTTTTCGGTTAAGGATACGGCCGGCAATCGGCAAATGGTTCAGCTCATGCAGCAGGAAGGCGTTCCCGTATCCAAGGAAACGGTAAAAGCTTTTGAAACTTTGATGAGTAACATACCTGAGGGTGTGAATAAGGAAGAATGGGCGCAAGCTGCAGTACTAGCCCACAAAAAGGGTTTGCCCCTTACACAAGAAACAGTAGGGGCTTTAAGACAGGTTACTTCCGGCCCTCCAGTTGGGAAGGTGCTGGAGCAGCTGGAGCAGCAGGCTGCGAAATTGCTGGAGCAGGAGCCAGGGCATCCCGCAGCCGACACTGCGAAGCAGGTCGTCGCGGTGCTTAGAGAGCTGCGGGCTTCCGCCGCAGCTGTGTGGCCCGCGCGGCCGCCGGA
>NZ_BILW01000066.1 GCF_004000765.1 Paenibacillus chondroitinus NBRC 15376
CATGGGAGGCGAATAAGACCCTGTAGTTCCGCTTGATGAGGAAATCGCTCGATTTTCTCAAAATAGAGCACTATAGTTCCTTTAAGTGAAGCCATGGCGGAGTTCCCGCAGGTTGGAAGCTGGCTGTATGGTGAAAGTCGGCTATACATGGAAGTTCGCTGTACGATGGAAATCGGCTGTACGACGAAGTTGGTTGTATGGCGGCTAGCGTGATGGAAAGGTGCAGTATAAGTGCAGTATAAGTACACTAGCAAGCAATAAACCCAGACAGAGTTTACTCCGTCTGGGTTTTAATGATCTTCTACGAATACGATGCAAGCTTATGAAATACAACGTTCATCTCACGCAGTCCCTCATGCAGCGCATCGATGGATACATCGCGAATCACGCATGTATCATCCAAAGCAATGGAAGCTGCAATTCCCGCGGCCTGCCCCAACGCGTAGCAAGTAGGCTGCACACGCATGGACGACATCGCTACATGCGTAGCGGATATGGAACGGCCGGCGACGAGCAGATTGTCCACCTCCCCGGGCACCATGCAGCGATACGGAATGTCGTAGCCGCTGACTTTGCGCTCGTCGGTGGTCTTTTTGCCATCGGGACTGTGGATGTCGATCTCGTAATTCGTCTGGGCGACCACGTCTTGGAAGCGGCGACCCTCCACCACATCCTGCTCCGTCAGTGTGTACAACCCCTGAATCTGGTTCGTTTCCCGCACGCCAACCTGATTGGCCACGTGGGAAAGCGCATAGGTCTCAAAACCATTCCGCTGCAAGTAATGCACGATGGAAAATACCTGTCTCAGCGCCTCCGTTTCCGCGTAGTTGATGTCCTTGATGTTCGCGCCGTTGCCTTTGACCCGCGTCATGTTCACCAAGAGCTGACCGTCCTTGTTGCGTTCCCAATAAAGATGGCGCCCCTGCGGCAGATCGGATACCTTTTCATAATAATAGCAGCCTTCCGGCAGGATTGGGGTTACGGTCTTGCCCGTGTTCTGCATCATAAACATCAGCGTCATCGGCTGAGTCAGCCCATCCCCATCTCTTCCCGACGTATGAGGCACCCCGGCATCCAAAGCGACTCTGGCATCTCCGGTGCAGTCGATGAATTGCTTAGCCTCAAAAGCTTTCAGCCCTTCACGCGTAGACGCAATTACAGCTTCCAAGCGAGTTCCGTCCTTGACCGCCCCAACGAATTCGGTATGGTAGATGACCTCTACGCCTTCCTTTTTCATTTTCTCATTTAAATAATGCCTAAGTTCAAAAGGTGAATATTGCGGGGCAATGGAAGTATCATGATGCTCCGGCAAATATTCGGCCAGCACATCGGCGATCATCTCACGGTAAATGCCTGTCACGTTCCCAATCGGCATAAAAATACTCACATTTCCCAAAGTGCCCATACCGCCAAGCTGCCCTGATTTTTCGAGCAAAATGACTTTCTTGCCTCTTCTTGCCGCCGAAATAGCTGCCGCTGTTCCCGCAGGTCCTCCTCCGATAACGACAATATCAGCGCGTTCATAAGTCTCTATCTGTCTTTGAAAATCATACGTCCGTTTGTCACTCATCTTCGCCTTCGCTCCCTTCTATTTGGCCCATGCTTCAAAAAGCTTCTTGCATTCTGCCATGCCAAAATCCGCAACCTGCCGCGGCACTATGACTTCATTATAGGGAGCGCTGAACCGTCTGGCTTTGTCAAAATGCATAGTAAATGTATCAAAACGTCTTTTTATGGATGGCGTCTAATGTGACTTGGCGGGTATCCGAAGCGAAGCTTATACATCTTGGAAAAATGGTGAACGCTCGAAAATCCGCAGCTGTCCGCAATATCCTGAAGCGGCAGATCCGTGCCGCGGAGCAGATCCGTCGCGTAATCAAGACGCAGCTTGAGCAGAAATTGATGAGGGGCCACTCCGAATTGCGAGCGAAAATGCAAGGAGAAATAAGAGCGGGACATGAGCGCCTTATGTGCCATTTCCTCCACGGTCAGCGGTTCCGACAACCGGTACTGCATATAGGCCGGCACCCAACTAAGCGAGGTAGAGCGGCTATGCTCGGACGTATCGCGGGTTGTGTATTCTTTTAACAATTCCAGAACTATCTCTGTGGCATGGACTTGGGCTTGAAGAAGGTCGAGGGCGTTTTTGCGGCTCCAATGCGCAATTGCTTGCTGCAGAGTGTCCAACATCCATTCGTGCCTCGAAAGCTTCAATAGATAAGGGATGGAGATATCCGCAAATTTTTTCAGACTAGGCTGCAGCGGAACTGTCTCCGGATTAAAGCCGTGATCGATCGGCACAATCATTTCCGGACGAGCATCGACTAAGGAGGGGAACAGCTCCATGTGCAATGACATCAGGGTCAGTGGCGCATCGGATTCCATCTGATGCACAATGCCCGGCTGTACGAAGACGAACTGCCCCTGATTCACCTCATAGAGACCCCCTTCGGCCTGAAGGCGAAAGGACCCTTCCTGTACATAAAGCAGCATGTAGTCGGTGATAATTCTGGGCGGCGTTTTCCATTGATGAAAATGCAACAGGTCCGCATAGCGAATGTACGGCTGCAGCTCTTGATTTAAAATCGATTCGGCGGACATGCGAATTCTCCGTTCTTCACAGTTTTCCTAATGATTCTATTGTAAAAGAATAACAGGGTGTTGCCTACTCCAACCGGTCCACGATAGACTAAAGTAGAGTAAAATCGAGGATCAAGGGGGACATCGATGTTATGCTGCAAACCGTAAAAGGGCTTATCCACGAAAAAGAAGCTGGTACCATTCTCGTCCACGAGCATGTTCTCGTTGGATTTGTCGAAGATGGCAAGTTAACTCCGAACGATTACGACTGCGATGAGGTTGTGGCCTCCATCTTGCCGCTCCTGCTGCAGTTGAAGGAGGCTGGCTGCTCGACATTCATAGATTGTGCGCCGGAATATTTGGGGCGTGACCCGTACGTTTTAAAAGACTTGTCTGCTAAGTCCGGTCTGCATCTCGTGACGAACACTGGCTTTTATAAAGCCCCTTATTTGCCGCCTTTCGTTTATCAAGCCACAGAGCGCGAGCTATCCGATCTATGGATTCGCGAGGCGCAAAACGGCATTGGAGATAGCGGTGTATACCCTGGCTATATCAAAATCGCTTTAAACGACGGAACGTCGATCAATGAGACGCAGCAAAAAATTTTGCGGGCCGCAATCCGCACCTCCTTTGAAACCGGATTGCCGATTCAATGTCATACCATCGGCGGGGATACCGCCCTGCATGCTGGAGAAATCATGAGAGAGGCAGGCTTCGACCTGGAACGTTTCATCTGGGTGCATGCCCAAACCGGCAAGGATCTGACCGTCCATCAACGGTTGGCGGATGAGGGCATGTGGATTTCGATTGATTCCATTTTGCCAGGTACTTATGACAAGCATGTGGAATTGCTGCAACAGCTCCGGCAGCAAGGCATAAGCAGCGAGCAAATTCTGCTTTCTCAAGACACAGGCTGGTACACGGTCGGCGAGGAGAAAGGCGGCAATCTCCGGCCTTATCACCACCTGCTGACCGATTTCCTCCCTTATGCGGCTCAACAAGGTTTGGATCTGAATTGGCTTACACAGTGCGTTACCCGGAATGCTTATCAGGCGATGCGTATACGAGATTAGAATGCACAAAACCAGCAGCCCTTGCCTCGGGTTTGCTGGTTTTTTGTGTTAAAGGAGCTTGAGTCCGCTATTTGCGTATAATCCGTGTAATCCGCGTTCCAAGAGAACTACAGGGTCTTATTTAGACCACTCTGCTCGATTTTCAGCTGTAAATCATCAAGTAGCGCCCTGCAGTTACCTCTCAGTGATCCAATCTCCACTTTCAGGGCAAATAAAGCCCTGTAGTACCGCCAACCCTGCCCCATATGCCAAAAAGAGAGGAGCTCAAACCTAACCAAACCTAACCTAACACCCATGCGTCCAAGCTCTCGAGATGAGCTTCGCCCTTCTCGGCAAACAGCTTGATACCCAGGCTAGCCGCCGCAGGGTAAATACGGTTCGTGACGGTTTTCACTCCGTCATTGGCGAAGAGCTCGACCGACGAGCGGTCGAGGAACAGATGCAGCCTCACGCGGCCGTCCGCCATCGGCGCTAAAGGAGCTTCGCTCACGCCCGTTTCGCCAACGCCGGAGTGCGTGCGATCCACGCTGAGCTTACGCTCAGCGGTTGAATAAACCACCTTCGTATACTCGGTACCGTCCTCGGAACAGCGAAGCAGCAAGCCGAATTCCGCTGCGCCGCCGGCTTTCGCCACATCAAAAACGGCGATTAACTCAAGCGTATCGCCATGAACCCCTGGCAGCGCCAACTCCGTATCTGCGCCTATAGTCAGACCATTCACGCGTTGATGAGCTCCGCGCAAAGCCTGCAATTCCGCCACGGGTTCCATCCGCAGCGTACCATCCGCGTTAAGCTTCAACTCGCGCGGCAAGGTAAAGGCACCCATCCAGCCCCGCTCCTGCTCGGGCATTTTGGCACCCCAAATGTTCATCCAGCCTTGCAGGATGCGCCGGCCTTGCCCGTCCATGAACGTCTGCGGGGCGTAGAAATCAAACCCGTAATCCAGCCGCTCCTTATAGCCGTAGCTGAATTGACCCGTCTCATAGTTCAATTTGCCGGTTAAGTACATCGTCTTCGTCGTTCCCATATTCATCGGGGAAATGATCAGCACATGATCGTCCCCGCTCCCTAACGGGAAGAGATCCGGACATTCCCACATATCCCCCATCGTTCCATCGCTCTCCGCAGCTACTCCGAGATGACGCCACTCCCGTAAATTCTCAGACGTATACAATTGCACTTTACCCAAGCCGTCTTTCCCATATCCGACCACCATGTACCATGCCCCTGCATGCCGCCACACCTTCGGGTCCCGGAACCCGAGACCGCCTTCCTCCGGAGCTCCCGCAATGACCGGGTTGCCAGCCTCTTTTCGGAAGATCAATCCATCCGTACTAATCGCGAGACACTGCACCTCCACGGGTGTTCGCCCGTCAACATGCCCTGTATAAATTAACGTGAGATGACCGTTATCGTCCACAGCACTGCCTGACCAGCAGCCATGGCCGCTATTTTCTCCTGTGTCGTAAACTTCCGAAGGCGCTAACGCAACCGGGAGATGTTCCCAGTTCACTAAATCTTTACTTTTGGCGTGTCCCCAGTGCATGGGTCCCCATTTGGCTTCATACGGATAATGCTGATAAAACGCATGGTACTCATCTTTATAAAAGATAAGGCCATTCGGATCATTCATCCAGCCTGCAGGAGGCATCAAATGATAGCTGAGCCTGTAACTGTCTTCCTCAAGCCCATCCACCTTTTGCTTCAAAAATGCATTCGCTTGCTCTACTCGTTCCTCGTGCGCCTTATTTCGCCCTACCGCTTGCTGATCCATGTTTTCTCCTCCTGTCACGCATGTGCCAAATGTCTAACATTTCATCTTTCAAATTCTCCATCGCCCCCTAGCTAACCTTTATATGTAAAACAAAAAACAGCCCATCCAATTAAGGTAGGGCGGCCGCAGCTTGTCGCTGCCAAAGCTCTTTATTTTGCACTCTTCACCAGCATATCCGTAATCAAATCCGCTTGTCCCAGGATCGAGATTGGATCGTAGTGCAGGAATGTTTTGTAGTCCAGCATATGGACTTTGTTATTTTTTACGGCAGGAAGTGTCTTCCAGATCGGGCTCTCAAGAATCTCCTTCACCTGTGCCTCTGTCGTACCTTCGTTCATGCAGATAAAAATGTGATCGACATTCGCATACTGAGACAGCATCTCCATGGAAAATTCAACAAGCTGCTTGCCGCTATCAATCGCTTCTTTCTGAACAAAATCCGGCGCTTTCAGCTTCAGCATGTTATAGATGACTTCTCCGCCACGGCCATAGTTATCGCCAAGGAAGGAAATCTTTTTCTCCCGAACGTTGATGATAACGGCAGTTTCGCCTTCTTTCACCGCACCTTTGATTTTCTCACGGCTTTCTTTGGCCTTCTGCTCATACTTGGCGAGCCATTGTTCCGCTTCCTTCTGTCTTCCGAAGGTATCGCCAAGCAGCTTCACTTCTTCTCTCACATTTTTGTAAGCATTATATGGAATAAAGACAGTTGGAGCGATTTTGGACAGCTTATCGTAATTTTCTTCGGCGAAACCGTTGATCACGATGAGATCCGGGTTCATGGAAGCAACCTTCTCTACGGACGCAGGCGAACCGATATCCTCCATTTTAGCCTCCTGCTCCTTCAAAAATGGACTCCCCATCCACCACTCCTTACTTGCGCCGATCGGATTCATGCCTAACGCCGCCAATGTGCCGTGGTAGTACGCAGCAACGACACGTTTGGGCTCTGCCGGGATCGTGACATCTCCTTTCGTCGTTTTGGCGACGAGTGTTTTCGCTGCTGCCGGAGCTGCAGAAGCTGGAGTCACCGCTGCCGGAGACGCGGATGCCGCTGCCCCCGTTGATGCTGTTGGCGCTGCTGTTGGCGCCGCCGTACTGCCGCATGCACTCAAAATAAACAACATCGCAGTCACCCCTGCGGATAACCATGGTTTCATTGCTAACATAATAGGATCGACCTCTCCCTTTGATAATGAAAATTATTCTCAGTTAGATCATAACAATCAGTCCGGGAGGCCGTCCATACACATTCATGACGAGAATTGCCTACGATTGTGATGAGAGACGCTCAACAATTTCCTGTATTTGGAGCTCCAGCGATAAAGGATCAAAACCGTAGAAGATCCCCCGGTCGACCTCGTACACCTGATTTTTCCTCACAGCGGTGAATTTTTTCCAGTTGGGATGCCTTTTAAACGATTCAGCAGCTTCCAGCCAATTAGACTCGTAGTTGATTAGAAAAACATGATCAGCATCGTACTCGCTTAACTTCTCAAGAGGAACCAGACGGTTTAATATCCGCTGATTGATGATCTGCTCCTGCACGATGCGGGGAGGGCGCAGCTGCAAACCTTGGTAAATCATCGGACCGCCCATGCTTCGCAAGTCGCCATAGACATAGATTTTACCCGAAACTACTTTCATAATGACAAATGTGTCCTGCGGGTTCAACCATTGTGCCAGCTTCCGTCCGGCTTCAGCAATTTCACTGTCAAAAGCATGCAGCCACGCCTCCGCCTCCTGCTGCTTGCCGACCACATCGGCGATATAACGCAGCTGCTCACGCCAGTCCATTTTCTCTAAATCCACAACAGCGACTGGGCCCAGCTTGCGTACTTTTCTCACATCCTGCTTATGAATATTGCAGAAAATCAGGTCGGGCTGCAGCTCGCCCAAAGCCTGTGTGCTATGCTCGTCCAAGCCATCAATCAACTTAAATTCGGCTTGACTAAGCAGGCTTTGATAATGAGCCGGCATCCACGTATCCAGAACACCAATACGCGGAACTACGCCAAGCTTCAGCAGACTCGAAGTCAGGCAAGAGTTCAGCGAGACATATTTCTTGGGTTGATGCACATAGGCGCTCGGCGATACCCCAACCAGCTGCTTGAATTTTCGGCTAAAATAATACTGACTCTGAAAGCCCACCTCCTGGGCTACCTCATGTACGTTCGATTTGGAAAGCAAAAGCAGCTCACGCGATTTCTCAATGCGCAGATGGAGCAGGTAGTCGATGAAGCTCATCCCCTTCTCCTTTTTGAACAATCTCGAGAAATGCTCCGGGCTCACGCCTAGCTGCTCCGCTAACTGGTCACGCGTCAAATCGTTGCGGTAATGTTGATGAATGAGCGCTACGGCATGCTCAATAACGTTCCCCGTTTCTTTGGGCCGCTCTTCCCCCATATTCCGGCAAATCGTATCCATGATCGAATAAAACAGCAGCTGCCTCCGAAACATCTCCTGCGGTTCTCCGCTCAGCTGTACGGCATCGAGCTCTTTGGTCAGTTTTAACACGCGATAAGGGGTTTGCAGTTGAATCGGCTCTTGGAAAATCGCCGGCATCTTACCTTGCCGGTACGCGCCTCGCGCCGCAGGCCATTCGGCTTTCTTCAGCACCTCAAAAGCAATCCGATCGAGATGAAGATCACGGCTGCTCGTATTTACCACATGCATACCGCTGCCGATGGGCGCATAGATGACCAAGCCATAATGCAGCGCCACTTTCCTGCCGTTCATGAATAGTTCGCCTGTCCCCTCCCGAACAATCAAGAGCATATCAACGTCCGTTACGTTCCATTCCTTTTGAGCATAAGGCTCGTAGGTCAAAAGCTGCGCGTCCAACACGACGAAAAGCGGAGTCTCCTGCGGTACGGAGGCTATTCTCACAGCCTCGCTTTCGAGAGCTTCCGTCTTTTCAACCTGGAGCTTCCCCTGCTCCTTCAGGACTCGCCGGACATTCTCGGCTTCTTCGTCAGAAAGCTTGCCCAAATGCTTGACCACTTTGTGCCGGTTACGGCCGGCCTCATCTTTGTAGGTGCTGACAATTTTATAATATGTATAGGGCTTGCCATTTCTCGTGAACTGGCTTTTCTTCAGAAACATGAAGCGTCCATCCCCTTGATTTGGTGACTATGTTGGGTACTTTCTTTTATTATAAAATACATTCGACAATTCGTGTCAAATTCCACCCGTTTACAACGTTACAAGGTTTCCTCATAATTGGGAGTGGGTTACCATTCATTTCCAAGGGGTGATACGATGTCCAAGAAAATCTTAATTCTTACCGGTGATGCTGCAGAGGTTTTAGAGGTATATTATCCTTATTTCCGTGTGCTGGAAGAAGGATATGAGGCTGTAATTGCTTCACCGACGAAAAAAGTGCTTCACACCGTCGTCCATGATTTTATCGATGGCTGGGAGACCTACACAGAGAAGCCGGGGCATTTGCTGCCGTCACACATCGCTTTTGCTGATGTAGATCCAAGCCAGTATGATGGGCTTATCATTCCTGGGGGCAGAGCACCGGAGTACATTCGGTCCAATGAGCACGTTCCGCGCATTCTTCGCCATTTTCTTGAAGCTGACAAGCCGCTTGGCGCTATTTGCCATGCTGCGCAAGTTTTCTCCGCGTTAAAAGATAACCATTACTTTGAAGGCCGTACGATGACAGCCTATACGGCGTGCCGTTTGGATGTCGAGCAGCTTGGAGCTAAATATGCGGCAGACACGCTGCATGTGGATGGGAAGTTAGTCTCAGGTCATGCTTGGCCTGATTTGCCCGGCTTCATGCGTGAGTTTTTGAAATTAGTCGCAAAATAATTTACATAAAAGAGGGAGGATCGCAGCCGTAAAGGTTGGGAGCCTCCTGAACGACAAAAGACCAGTCCAAACACGTAGGTGTTAGACTGGTCTTTTTCGTATTACTTAGAGGAACTACGATCCTCTTTTTCGCAGCAAATCGGCATCATGCCTACAGCGAGGGAACTACGATCCTTTATTTAGCCAGCTTCTCCTCAAATATAGCCTTTTGGGAGCAGATAAGACCCTGTAGTTCCGCTCGTCCACCAAAAGCACCGAATTCCGCTCGAATAGAGCCTCACAGTTCCCCTACAGGCCAAATTCCAAGCGCCCGCTCCCTCCCCACAGAAGAAAAAGAGCCGCTACCTAAGTAGCAGCCCCCGTAACGCCAATTACTCAATGAGCAGCAAACATTGATAACCACCGAACGAAATATCCTCCATATTCGCAGCCTGCGCATATCTGATCTCCGAGACAAGTACGTTCTCGCGCAAAACATGATCAAAATGCGCAATCGCAGCTTGGAGAGGCGCATCAACATCCAGCGTCAGAATGACGCGTTTGTCAATCGGCAAATCCAGTTTCTTGCGATAATCCTGAATGCCGCGGATCACCTCACGAACAAGACCTTCCTGTTCCAGCTCCTCCGTCAGGTTCGTATTCAACGCAACGTTGATTTGGTAGCCCGTCGCAGAGGCAAAGCCTGCTTTGCCTTGTTTTTCCACAAGCAGCTCATCCAGCGTAAGATGAATCGTGTCGCCTTCCAAGTTGACGTCCACATAACCGCTGTCGACGGCCTGTTTAGCTTCAGACGCAGAAAGCTGTTTCAAAGCATTTTGCAGAGGACCGACGAATTTCCCGTATTTCTTGCCGGCTGCTTTCAAATTCAATTTCAAATAATAATCGACGAATGTGCTTTCACTCGTCTCCAAACGAATCTGTTTCACGTTAATTTCATCTCGGATGATGTCTTCGAACCGGCTCAGATTAAATTCACGGTCCAGCGAAACGATGAGCTCCGACAAAGGTTGGCGTATTTTGATGCCGACCTCGTTGCGTGTTTTGTGCGCCAGCTCAACGATTTGCCGAGCCGTGGCCATATCGTTTTCAAGAGTCGTATCGATTGCGGCTTCGTTCACTTTCGGGTAATCGGCCAAATGAACGCTTCCTTCGCCGCCAAGGTTACCGTAAATATCCTCCGCGATGAGCGGGATATAAGGGGCAACCATTTGTGCTAAGGTGACTAAAACTTCGCGCAGCGTTTGGTAGGCGGCTACTTTGTCTTCAGTCATTTCACTGCCCCAGAAACGGTCGCGAGAGCGGCGAATGTACCAATTGCTCAGCTCATCCACAAAGGCTTCCATATGCTTGGCCGGGTTCATAAAATCGTAATCCTCCAGCCCCTTCACAACGTTCTGAAGGGTCGTGTTCAATCTGGAGAGTATCCACCGATCTAACTCATTCTTGGTAACTTGCTGCGGGTAGTCTTCGGCATTATATTGATCAATCAAAGCATACAACGAATAAAAATGGTGTGTATTATGGATCGTATCTACGACTTTAGACTTCGCATCTGTTACAATTTGCTTCGAGAACCGCTTGCTGTTCCACGGTGCGCTGTCTGCAAGCAGAGCCCAGCGGAAGGCATCTGCGCCAAATTCTTCAATAATTTCCCAAGGGTCAATCACATTCCCTTTACTCTTGGACATCTTCTGACCGTTCTCATCCAACACATGTCCGGTTGAAATCACCCCTTTGTAAGGCAGCTTTCCATTATACAAAGTAGATACGGCCATCAAGCTGAAAAACCAGCCGCGCGTTTGGTCAATCCCCTCGCAGATCATATCGGCCGGATACTGATCCGCGAACTGTTTCTCGTCACCGAACGGATGATGATACTGGGCGAATGGCATCGAACCGCTGTCGAACCACACATCGATCACTTCCGGCGTCCTTTCCATGACTCCGCCGCAGGAGCAGCGCAATTTTACAGCATCTACATAGGGCTTATGAAGCTCCAGACTATCATCGATAGGCGTGATGGATTTTTCGTACAGGTCTTTCCTGCTGCCTGGCGCATACTCTGCCCCGCAATCCTGACAAAGCCAGAGGTTCAGCGGAGTGCCCCAATACCGGTTTCGGCTGATATTCCAATCGACAAGCTCCTCAAGGAACTTCCCGAAACGGCCTTCGCGGATATGCGACGGGTACCAGTTGACTTGGCTATTGTTCGCAAGGAGTTGGTCCTTCACAGCCGTTGTTTTGATAAACCAGCTTTCCATCGCATAGTAGAGAAGCGGAGTTTTGCAGCGCCAGCAGAAAGGATAGCTGTGCTCATACCGTTCCTTGGCAAACAATAGACCGCGTTCCGACAAGCTTTTAACAATATCCACATCGCAATCTTTCACAAAACGTCCGGCGAAGTCGACGACCTCATCCGTATACCGTCCGGCAAGATTCACCACATTTACGAAATCCAGGTTATGCTGGCGGCATGTGCGGTAGTCGTCTTCCCCGTGTGCAGGCGCAATATGAACGATACCGGTACCGCTTGAGTCACTGACGTAATCCGCATCGACAACGATATGCCCTCGGTTCACCGTGATATAGCCAAAAGGCGGCTCATAGGAGGTTCCTACGAATTCCTCCCCTTTGTGCGTAGATAGAATCTCATAGTTCTCTTTCAATACTTTTTCGGCAAGATTTTTGGCAATGACGTAGATTTTGCCGTTTTGTTTGGCTTTCACATAGTCGATGTCCTTGTTTACTGCCAGTGCAACGTTCGCTGGAAGTGTCCACGGAGTCGTCGTCCAGGCAAGGAATATTTCCGGCCCTTTCGTGCTGCGAAACTCGACTGTCGCGCTCAAATCTTTGACATCCTCATAACCTTGAGCCACCTCGTGCGAGCTAAGCGTCGTCTGGCAGTCCGGACAATAGGGGCTGACCCGGTGTCCCTTGTAGAGGAGTTCTTTTTTATGAATTTCGGATAAAATGTGCCAAACGCTCTCGATGTAATCATTTGTTAAAGTCACATAGGGATGATCCATGTCTGTCCAGTAGGCGATTGCTTCTGTCAGTTCCCGCCACTGCTTCTCATATTCGAAGACGCTGACTTTGCACTTCTCAACAAATTCAGCTATCCCATACTTCTCGATTTCTTGTTTCCCCGAGATGCCCAACTGTTTCTCCACGCCGAGCTCAACAGGAAGGCCATGTGTATCCCAACCGGCTTTTCGCACGACACGGTAACCCGACATTGTTTTGTACCGGCCGATAAAATCCTTAATGACACGCCCGAGCACGTGGCCGATATGCGGCTTTCCGTTGGCTGTAGGCGGGCCTTCATAGAAGACGAAGTTGGGTTTATCACTCCGATGATCGATCGATGCGCGGAATGTTTCGTTTTGTTGCCATTGATTCAGGATGCGCAGCTCGCGGGCCCTTGCTTTTTCTTTTACATCTACTTTTCTCATACAGATCATCCTCTCCAATTTTAAAATAAAAACAAAAAAATCCCGTCCCATAAGGGACGAGATTATATCTCGCTATACCACCCTTGTTCCGATTGATCCATAACTCGATCCTCGGCACCTCCGCCAACGTACCATCATACGCGCCCCATGTAACGGCAGGATCCCGGGTCAGCTTACTTAAGTAGCTTCAGCTTTCCTTCTCGGAGAGGATTTTGGGCTAAGTCTTGAACGTTGGCTTTCAGCACAGGGCCAACTCTCTGGGGAACAAGGGATTAGCTTACTCGATCTCGTCAATGAATTTACTCAGAACTTTCAATTAATTCATTTCTACACCTTTTTTGATAAATTGTCAAATGAAATAGGAAAAACGGGCTTGCAGCCGAATCTTTATTTATATCCAGACTTTACCAAGAACTTCCTCTTCATGGATGGGATAATGGCTTTATCAGTTAACTTAATTGAGATGGAGGTCATCTTACGTGTCAAAATATACGATATACCCGATGCGGCAACCGGACGATTATGCGGCTGTCGCACCCTTGCTGAATTTGATCTGGTCAGAGCCGACAACTGCTGAACGGCTGCAGCGAGACGAGGAAAGCATTCCCCCAGGCAAGCTGCATTACAATGAGGACGGCGAACTGATGGGATGGGATCGTCCCAAATGGGTCGCGGCAGACGAACACGGGCAAGTGGTCGGTTACGCGATGGCCTGGCGAGCGCCTTGGACGGAGCCCGGTGCCTTAAGTCATACGCTTGTCGTTCATCCGAAACATCGTGGGGTTGGGATTGGTGCGGCCTTATTCGATACGCTTCATCAATGGGCTTCCGAGGTTAGAGCGTCGCGATTAATTGACTACATGAGGGAAACGGACGAGAGATCACTTGCTTTTGCGGAACGCCGAGGTTACGTCAAGGAGCGCCACACGTTTGAATCCGTGCTGGACTTGGCATCGTTCGATGGCGGTTCGCTGCACGAAGCGATAAACCAAGCGGAGCAGACGGGGATTCGCTTCATTACGTTAGCGGATGAGCCAGGGGATGCTAGCGAGAACAAGCTGTATGAGCTGTATAAAATCACTCATCCGGATATACCCGGCTACTCCGGCAGTTTTCCATGGTTCGAAGAGTGGAAAAAATGGACTATCACGCAATCCGGTGTACGCCCGGAGTGGATTCATATCGCCAAGGACGGCGATCGTTACATTGGCGTTGTCACCCTCCAGCAGAACGAACAAACACGGGCGATGTATCACGAGTTTACAGGTGTGCTGCCGGAATACAGGGGCCGCCGCATCGCACTTGCTTTGAAGCTGCTCGGCATACAAAAGGCGACGGCATGCGGTGTTCCCTATTTAAGAACACACAACGATTCCATGAACGCCCCCATGCTGCGAATAAACCGTGATCTGCTCGGTTTCCGTGCGGAAGCCGGGAGTTATAAGATGGTTTGTGAACTAAAGTGAGGAAACACGCTACTATCATGCTGCCGCTCAAACAAAAAGCGCATTCACCCCATATAGTGAATGCGCTTTACGATTATATGTTCACCCATGAACCCTTAACTTCTTCTTGATTTTTGCTGCGAGCAATTCAAGCAAGATAGCGAATGCAAGGATAAGATACGTGATCGCTCCGATTTCCCTCACATCGTAATAAAAGGAACTGGCCATGAACATATCGAATCCGATGCCCCCTGCTCCAGCAGCTGCTCCCATTGCCAGAGCGACAGCGAAGTTAATCTCAAATCGCATAAATGTCCATGAGATCAAATAGGACACGGACGATGGCAGCACAGCCTGAAACACGATTTGCCACCAATTGGCGCCGCTCGCTTTCAAGGCTTCAATAACCCCTTTGTTCAGTTCCTCGAACGATTCCGAATACGCTTTGACGAGATAGCTGATAGAGTGGAAAGTCATGCCGATAACAGCCGCAACGCTTCCAAGTCCAGCGGCAACAGCAAAAATTAAAACCCATAGAACGGTTGGAACCGCTCGAATAAAAGCGACTCCAGCTTTAATGACGATAGATAATTTAGGATTGGATAAATTGCGAGCTGCCAACAAGCCGAGGAACAGGGCGATGATCGAGCCGAACAACGTCGTCAGGAATGCAAGCCCCAGTGTAATCGTCAACTGTTTAATGGCCTCAAAGAAGGTAATATGTTGAAAAAGCGGTTGAAAAAACATGGTTTTAACCGTTTGAGCCGTTAAAGAGGCGGCTTCTACCAGGTTAATATCCTTATAGTCAAAAGTAACAAATGCAAAAACCGTCAATAGAGCCAGAGCAAGTAATGTCAGCCGGATCACAAAAGACTGTTTGTTAAAAGGTTTCTTGGGACTCACACTCTTAGTGTGACTCCAGCTGGTGTCTTTGTTAGAGACGGCTTTCAAAGATTCTTGAAGGTCCATTTTACAAAATCACCCTCCTAACATACGTAGAAACCGATTCAATGGCAAAAATCGCAAGGACGATAACGATAACGACCAGGGAGGCAGAGCTGTAATTAAGGCCTTTGTAATATAGGCTGAAAAGAAAACCTATGCCGGTCCCCGTCAAGATGCCGATTAATGTGGCCTGACGAATGTTGGTTTCCACCATGAATAGAACCCAGCTGAGCAATTGCGGAATACTGGCAGGAATGACGGATTGAAAAATGATGGGAAAATAACCTGCCCCCGTCGACCTTAAGGCTTCGACAGAGCTGTTGCTTACTTCATCGATGGATTCCATGAATGCTCTTGTTAGAAATCCGAATGAGCCGAAAAAGAGTGCGAAATATCCGGTAAGTACATTTTGCCCGAAAGAAATTAACAAAATCATGGACCAAGCAGCCACATCAATGTTGCGAAATAGCGTTGCGATTGAACGGCTTACAAAGCTGAAAACTCCGCCGACGCCTGTCGTATGGGAACCCGCAATGGCGAACAATAAGGCAAATACGGCTGCAACGGCGGTTGACGCTATAGACACAAGAATGGTCTCAGACAAACTGCTAATGATAGCGGGAAGCCGCTTCATCGCTTTTTCATTGGGATAAAAATTGGTGGCCGCCCATTCGGCTGCTTTCGGTATAGAAGTAAAACCTTTGATGACGTTATAGTCTGTAACTATGATAGCGATTAACGTGATGACCAACAGGAAAGCACAGAAGAGCAGCGTGTTCATGCGCTTTTTGGCAAAAAAGTTATCCCGCATATTTGCCCTCCAGCTCCAGCTCTTCCGCATGCTCTTCGAGCTCTGCGCCGTAAATCAGGGAAAGCTGATCACGTTTGATCTGTTTCGGAGAACCATCGTAGACGATAGCTCCTTTGTTCACACCAAGGATTCGATCCGAATACTTAAGCGCTGCATCCACCTGATGCAGGTTAACAATGACCGTGATGCCCATATTGGTAGAGATCGTACGCAAGTAATCCATAATAACTTTGGAGGCATTCGGGTCCAAGGAAGCAATCGGCTCGTCGCACAGCAGCATCTTCGGATTCTGCACGAGCGCGCGGGCAATGCCAACTCTTTGCTTTTGCCCACCGCTTAACTGGTCACAACGCTTGTACACCTGATCTTCCAACCCGAGAATACTCAGAATGTCAAAAGCCTGCTTTTTCTCTTCCTTGGAATAAAGTCCCAGAACTCCCTCTAACGTTGACTTGTAGCCAAGACGTCCATGCAGGACGTTCTCGACTACGGTCAGCCTGTTCACCAAATTGTAATGCTGGAACACCATACCCATTCGCGTTCTCAGCCGTTTCAATTCGTGCTTCTTGAAATTCATAATGTTCGCGCCATCAAAAATGATTTCTCCGCTGCTTGCGTCGATCATCCGATTAATACAGCGAAGGAGCGTTGATTTCCCTGCTCCGGAAGGTCCGATAATTGAAAGGAACTCTCCCTCCCTCACAGTGAAATTAACATCTGATAACGCTCTTGTATCCGCACCGTACTGTTTAGAGACCATCTTGAATTCCAGTAACGTTGTCATGGTTGCTCCCTTAATCCATTAGTTGATTCGTGATAACATTAGTTGTTGGACAGCATTCTAACCGGACCGAAAAAGGCATCATCTACAGGCAGGAATTTCTCTTTGCCTGATTTTTGTTTGAATACGCCGGCATCTTTGGAGTCTTTAGGCAAGAAGATTTTCGGGTTTTTCGTTACAGCATCGGATGTTAAAGCATCCTTCAATTTTTTCACATCATCCGCACTGACCGTACTTGTGTTAATAGCAAGAGGGGAGTTCAATACCGGCGTAACGGAAATGAGACTAAACTCTTTCCCCACTTGTGTGTTAAACGGTTCCGCTGCTCCTTGTTTCACTTTGTATACCGCTCCTGGCATGTTGGCCGTTCCTGAGCTCACTTCTACATAGTTAGCCACGCAAGTATCACAGAAAGCAGCTACGTCAGCTTTACCTGTTAACAAATTGACTGCCGCTCCTTGATGAGTGCCTCCGAAAAGAACTTCGCTGAAGAACTTGTCTTTGCCACCTTGAAGCAGATCATCAACCGTTAACTTCTTATACTGGTCTTGTTTGCTGAAATAGTTAACGATTCCGGCAGACGGCACTTTAAATCCGGATGTAGAAGAGTTCGATACGAAGGAGAACTTTTTGCCGGCGATTTTATCGATGGCAAATCCGTTGCCGTTTTTATAGGCAGCCTCATCACCTTTACGTACGCCTAACCAGCTATAGTAAACAGCGTCTTCCAATGTGCCTGACTCACCGCTCGGAACAACCAGAGGCTGAACCTTGTTATTTTTTGCATTAGCTTCAACGTAACCTTGTGGCCCCATATACGCTAAATCTGCACCACCGCTAGCAATAGCTTCAATCGCGATAATGTAATCCGTTGTTGTCTTATGCTCGACTTTTTTCCCCGTTGCTGCTGCGATTGCTTTTCCTAGTTCTTCACGTGCATCTTTCAACTCGGCACCGGATTCGTTCGGATACCAAGCAATTGTGATGGTGTCTTTTGTTTTGACCGGCGCTGCTGCACCCTTGGAATCCCCATCTGCTTTTGTACCGCAACCTGCTGCCACGGCAACTAAAGATAAAGAAATGATGAGTGTTAATATTTTTTTCATTTGAAAAAATCCTCCTATTATTCCCATTTTATCCTAGGTTACCGCGGAATTGTTTTCAGAATATTCTGTCTAATTTAAGAGATTGTAAACTTGTCCTTCTTCTCTGCTGTGTAAAATCGGCCATCCCTGATCTGATACTCCCGGTCACACAGATTGTCCATGAATTCCAGGTCATGAAAAATACCAAGCATCGTAGTGCCTTGCTTCATTAACTGCTCGATCAATTGTTTCACTTTCAGTTTGGAACCGTGATCAAGGCTTGCCGTCGGCTCATCGAGCAGAAGCAATCTCGGGCGCTTAACCATCGCTCTCGCAATATTTAACCGCAGCTTCTCGCCTCCGGAAAAAGTGGCGGGATAGCTGTCCCACAGGCTGCGGTCAAGCTCGAAATGCTCCAGCATCTTGATCGTCTCCGCCTCCGCATACTGGGCGTCATCGCCCATCTCCACGATGGCATTGTGGACCAGCTCCCGAGCTGTCGTACGCGGCATGACGCTAAGAAATTGCGACACATAGCCAATTTCGTGTTTGCGCAGCTCGATGATTGTCCTTTCCGGAGCGGCAGCCAGGTCAATGCGGCCGAACCTCTCCGAGTTGTACCAAATATGTCCCGCATGTGGCAGATAGGTACGGTAAATGCATTTCAGAACGGTGGATTTCCCACTTCCGCTTTTTCCGGTAATCCCTACGAATTCGCCTTCTTTCAGAAACAAGCTCACATCTTCAATCGCAGAAATTTGTTTGTTTAAATTATGCAGGGTAAAAGATTTGGACAACCGTTCTATCGACAGCAAACTTTCCATGCCATCACCTCCTGTTAGATCCTGTAGTTCGTTTTCTGAATCAGCTTTCCATCTACCAAGACGGTAGTCACAACTGGAAAATCATCCGGCTCCAATCGCTCAATGATCAGCAGGTCTGCCTTCTTTCCTTCCCGGACGGATCCATATTCCGCATCAATGTTAACGGCCTGCGCCGGATGAAGGGTCACGAGTTTGAACATTTCGACCAGGTTCTGCCTGTTCGATCCTGCCAGTTGGAACACAGCGTGAAGCATTGCTGCCGGGTAATAGTCACTGCATAGAATATCGATGCAGCCATCTTCAATAGCTTCAGCTGCAGATAAGTTGCCACTATGCGAGCCGCCAAGAATGACATTGGGAGCTCCGGCTACGGTATGCAAACCTTTCTCTTTCGCTTTGCGGGCGATGTCGAGCGTGATTGGGAATTCGCTGATGGCGGTGCCAAATCTCATCACCAAATCCAATTTCTCTACCGAATCATCATCGTGCGAGGCAATGGCGATGTTGTGTGCTCTGGCCATTTCGGCGATATCCCGAATCGCGTCTACCGTCATTTTCTCTTTGGTTTGGTGATTGGCAATCAACACGGCGATGTTCTCATCGGACATGGTATCGTAGCCAAGAACCGTCTTTTTGTACACTTCGAGATCCCTGTATTGGCCTTGTCCAGGCGTGTGATCCATGAAAGAGACCAAGTGGACCTTCTCTTCCTCAATGTAACTCTTCAAGTTATCGATCTGATCCAAATTATCGATCTCGAATCTGGCATGGAAGCGATGGCGAATCAAGTGCTTGCTGTTATGCGTGCTATCGATTAAATCGATGAGCTTCCGTACATTTTCAGGCTCCCGAATCGGACGGTACTTGTAATCAACGGATTTGAAAATGGACAAAGAGTGGTACATCGTCGTAATGCCATGTGAAATAAGTTCTTTCTCTGTTTCGCGCAAACCAATTTTAAAATCGATAAGTGAAGTTGGCCTAGGTGCCGTCATATGCTCAATGTAATCGGAGTGAATGTCAATCATTCCCGGAGTCACGTAACCTCCGCCTGCATCGATGACTTCTATGCCACTCACTTCCGCAATTTCACCTTTGGGGGCAATTCTGGCGATCCGCCCGTCTTGGACCAATAGATCATAACCCTCCAAAAGCGCTTCTTCCGTAATAATGATGCCGTTCGTTAGTAGATACATCATAAAGACCTCCACTCAGGGGATTCGTTATAACAGAGAATGAACCAACTGTTGTGTATACGCATGTTGTGGATCTTCCAGGATTTGGTCCGTCAGGCCCTGCTCAACGATACGGCCGTCCAGCATCACCATCGTCCGATCTGCCAGCATTCGGATCACGCCAAGATCATGCGACACTAGCAGCATGCTGATTTTCAGCTCTCTCTGCAGGTGCTTGATTAAATCCAGCACATTGGCCTGTACGGATAAATCAAGTCCCGTTGTCACTTCGTCCAATAATAAAATCGGTGGATTATTCGACAACGCTTTGGCAATTTGAACACGCTGCTGCATACCGCCGGAGAAATTTTTCGGTGCTTCCTTCATCCGGTAAACCGGAATATGAACCTGCTCCAGCAGCTCGCTTCCCCGGGACTCCATGGCGCTGACCGAACGATTTCCTGCTGCGATCATTTTTTCCGCAATATTACCGATCGAGGAGAAGTTCATCCGGAGGCCCATAACCGGATTTTGGTACACCTTGCCCATGAGATGATTGCGGATGTGTTTCTTCTGTTGGGATGATTCCTGAAAAAGGTTGCTCTCGCCATCTTTGTAAGGCTGAAGGAAAGCCTCGCCTCCGGACACTTCCTGATCGAAGTAAAGACATCTCATCAATGTCGATTTGCCGCTGCCGCTTTCGCCTACAATTCCTAGAACCTCACCAGGGTATAGATCGAAAGTAATGTCCTGGCACGAATAGACGGTACCGCAAGCCCGGCAGTAATTTCTCTCCAACTGCCTGATCACCGGGTTGCTGCACGCTTCACAGCCTGAACCGAATTGTTTATTTAAATGATTAACACTCAACATAGGGGTTGCAATTGCTCCCATCCTCATGTCACCTCTTCCTCTTTAAAGCGATTATGGATTCATTCGTGATAAGCAATAACTTGTATCATTACATTGATAAAAGGTTTCATCTGTTTCGGCATCATAGAGCTCATCCATAAATACATCTTGTGCTCCGCATTGCCGGCAGCTTTGACCTGGGAAGGACTCCGGTTCGAAAGGAACATCGTCAAACGCCAAGGAAACCACTTGCGTATACGGTGGAACGGCATAGATTTTTTTCTCGCGTCCCGCACCCAGTAAAATTAAAGCTTCGGAGTAGTTCATCTTCGGATTGTCGAACTTAGGAATCGGGCTTGGCGCCATGACATAGCGGTCATGCACCATCACCGGATGATCCGCACCTGTGGATACACTGCCGTATTTCATAATTTGCTCGAATAACATCAACCAAGCTCCGCTATAATCTTTTTCCCCGTGCAGGCGTTTGGTTTCCAATTCACTGGATTCATACATCCGGAGCGGCTCCGGCATCGGAACTTGCAGCACGAGAATTTGCCCTGCATCCAGCGGGACTTCTGGAATACGGTGCCGGGATTGGATTAACGTAGCATCCTGAGTTGCATCTACTGTAGGAACGCCCGTTGTTTTATCGATCAGCTTCTTGATGCTGACGGCATTCACCGATTCATCCGATCCTTGATCGATTACTTTCAGCACATCGCTTTTCCCGATTAAGGACAACGTCAGCTGTAACCCCCCGGTTCCCCAACCACGTCCGATTGGCAGTTCACGGGAAGCGAAAGGGACCTGATAACCCGGAATCGCGATCGCTTTCAGCGTAGCCCGGCGGATCTCTCTCTTGGACCCTTCATCCAAAAACGCAAAGTTATATTGGATTCGCATCTGCCTTACACCTCCTGGCCTTTGCCCACTGGGGTTTTTCTCGTCTTACGAACATCGTTAAGCTTCGCTTGGAATGTAACATAGTGCGGCATTTTCAAGTGAGAAATGAAACCTGTTGATTCAACCGAATCGATATGGAAAAGGACAAACTCCTCGTTTTGCGTAGGAATCGACTTATCACCTTTTTCGAGGCTTTTATCCAAAATGCTCATGGCAATGGCTTTCGTTTCATTTTGTCCGTAACAGAGACCGTATCCGAATTCGAGCTGCAGCTCTTTCCGGCCATTTTCCTTCTCGACCGTCGCTGGCACGAGCATTTCTACCTCAGTTACCTTGATATCACCGATAAAATAGGCATCATCCTCTTCACCGGACTTCGTGAGCGGACTGTCGATATAAACGGGAAGCTCTCCGACGCGCAGTTCTCCAACTGTAGGGTGGACCATGCCATAACCACGAATGACCGCATAGGCCAGTGAAGTAACGGCTCCCGTCTGTCCTCTTGTCAAAATTTGCAGCTTCTCGCTCCGTGTTGACGGAAACGTAAGGCTTGTCCGAGTCACATCATCCGGTTCGGTTGGATCCATTGGACATTCAGCAATGAGCCCTTCTTTCCTCAGGTAATCCAACACTTTGGGAAATCGTCCATCGTTTGTATCGATCATCTCTTGAGCCGTGATCACTTCCGCTTTACGATATTCTTCCAACCATTGCGCCACGGTTTCTTCTGTCTCATCGATCAGGTCGAAGTCCAAAAGCCTATGGGAGTAATCCATGGAAGCACCTAGAATTTGCCCGCCGGGAATATCCTTGAACGAAGCGGAAATACGTCTTTCCACCCGCATCTCCTCCGAGTGCACAGTTCTGGAATAATGCTTCCGAGGCAGCGTAGAACGATAGGCACGAAGCAGGAAAACCGCCTCCTCCGGGTTACCTTCCGCCTGCTTAATCGCCAAGGCCGCAAGTTGTTCGCTGTACATGCTGCTTTCTGACATGACCTGATCAACAAGCCCTCTCATTCCGGCTTCGATCGCAGGCACATCCAGCACCTTGCCCTGCCGCAATCGTTCATACTGGATTCGCTGCAAAGATTGTTCAATTGCGCGTGTTCCACCTTTTACCGCTACATAACCCATCGTTTAGACTTCCTCCTTCGTGACCTGAGTTGTCCTAGGCAATGCCAGCATACCGTGGGAAGCATCTGTAAAAATCAGATCCAGCCCAAGTGGAAACTCAGCATTTCGTTCAGCACGAATATCGATCCACTCGTCTGCTACATGCATCTCCGCTTTAACGGTTGTTCGAATTCCGGGACCGCTCAAAAGCAGCTTCGTCCCTCCGGATAAACCTTCCGTTTCGATAATGATCGTCGCTGAGCTGTGCGGGTCCTGAAGCTCTCCGATTTTGGCCGTTTGCAACGCTCGAAGCAATTCCGATGGCTCCGCATCGCTAAGGACGAAGATGAAATCCGCTTCCTCCAGCTCAACTTCTTTGGCATACGTAGATTGACTAAGCGCCAAAGCCATCTCCTTTTCCCGCTTAGACACCACCTTGAAAGTCACTTCCGTATCCAGCAGCATTCGCGCTGCTATATACGTTGCAGGCAGGTAACCTTGTAATTGTTCCAGTTTTTCTGCTTCTTCCGAAAGGTCTGAAATTGTCCCCGGCTTTGACATAGAGTCAATTAACTTTCTATACGCGGTTTGGATGTCGTGCACCATATCCAGCATCATCGGTTAAACTCCTTTCAATCTGTGTCCATCGTTTCAAAATCTACCTTCGTTCGCAAAACACTCTTATGCTGTAATTGTCGTCTTGCCGCTAATTGATCGCCTTCCGATTGTAGTAGAGCTGTCCAAGCCTCTGTCTCCTTCAAGCCGGCTCCATACGCCGCATCGATAATGGCCAGTTCGTACGCTTTCTTCGGCTCGTCACCTTTCAATATCCCAATCCCCACTGTGCCTTCGACGCGCACCTTACATTCCGTTACCAGCACCTCGCCCAAGTAAAACAGGCTTTTTTGTGCAGTCTCCCTTACTTTCACCATAACCAGTCCATGATTCGGCTCTTCGATTAAAGCAACCGGATAGCGGCTTTCAATCTCATTAGCCAAAGCAGCAGCGAGCTGGGGCGAACCGTTAATCAGCACTTCCGTTCTTTGCTTCCGATTCATGTCTAAGCCTCCTTCTTCCTTATGCAAACTTCACATCACTCACAATATCTTGTTGCCAGGTTGGCGGCTGTTAAGTTTGTGTAAAAGAATTTCTATATAACATAAGTGAACAAATCCCCACGATACATCGTTTTACTGTATTCCAAAGTTCGGCCAGACTCGCTGTCCTTGCACTCGCATTCTAGAACCAGCAATGGAATCAAGCTGGAACAGGCCAGAAGCTCCCTTTCATATTTGGAAGGATGCGTTAACCGAAGAGTTGACTCTGTAGATTGAAAGCTCTTGTAGCCATGATCTTTGTAATAGTTAAACATCGAAGTAATATCCTTACCCGAGCTTTCTATATCAGGGAAGACAGATTCAGCAACATAGGAAATATGCTGCGCAATCGGTCTACCGTCGATGATGCGAAGACGGCCAATCTTATAGACACGATCCGTTTCCTCTACGCCAAGCGTCTCGTATATTTTGTGATTGAATTCGATCGACTCGCAAAAAATATTTCTCGACTCGTATTGATACCCGAGCTCAATCATTTTCTGGCTGAAGCTTTTATTGGCGGAAAGCACCAGGGGGATTCGCAGGTTTCTATCCTGCACAAAACTCCCTTTTCCCTGTTTGGAGTAAATGTAGCCGAGCTCCTGAAGCCGTTCATAGGCTTTACGAGCCGTGATACGTGGAACCTTGAACCAATCGGCGAGTTCATTCTCAGATGGCAGTTTATCGTCAGGCTCATACTTCCCCGATTGAATCATCTGGATGAGATGGTCCATGATATCCGTTTCTTCAAACATGCTTGCCGCCTCCCTCTGCAATTACGCGTATTTCTTGACGAAACTCGTGATATCGTTCAATTCATGGAACCTTTCCTGAACGAGTTCACGGGGCCAATCCCACCAAGCAATTTGAAACAACGCATCAATAATTTCCTGAGAAAATCTTTGCTTGATCGGTCTCGCAGGCACACCTACTACGACCGTATACGGAGCGACATCCTTCGTAACAATAGCACCTGAACCGACAACAGCTCCTGTACCAATGTGGACACCTTTCATAACCGTTGCTCCATGTCCGATCCAAACATCATGTCCGATCGTGACACGATTGCCTCTGCGCCAGTTAAAAATCCCCTCGTCATTCGTCTCACTGAGTCCGTAAGAAGCTCCCCGGTACGTCATGTGATGCTGCGTCACCCGATCCATGGGGTGATCCACGGGATTGATACAAACGTGCGAGGCAATCGACGTATATTTGCCAACCTCTGTATAATTAATGCTCACATCATCCATCGTATAGGTATAGTCACCGATTAGGGACTCGATAATATGATTCGTTGGTCCGATGGAAGTCCATTCCCCAGCAAAACTGTTCGAAACATGACTGCTGGCGTGAACCCTTGGCTCGGACGATAATGGAAGGCTTGCATTTGTTTGATGGATCGGCTTCATATCATATCATCTCCTTGTTGGATAGTGCTTGTTTGCGTTCACGCAGCTCGTTCACTACATGCAGGCCAGGGGATTTACTTCCCAATTGCACGTCTTTTTCGCCATAAAATCCATGAAAATCAGAGCCACCGGTCATCACCAGGTTGTACTGCATTGCGTACTCATGAGCTCTTCGCTCATCTTCTTGATTGTGCAGCGGATGCCACACCTCGATGCCTTGAAGACCTGCTTCCACCAGATCCGGAATCAATTCAAAGCTTCTATATTGCCCCGGATGTGCCAACACAGGTACTCCGCCTGCCTCTAAAATAACCCTAACGGCTTCACGAGCATCTACATATTCTGTCGGGATGTAGGCAATACCCGGCTGTTCGCCGTTTTGACCGCGAGAAAACAGCTTTTTATATAAATCGCCATAGATTGTTGTTGTATAACCCTGCTCTATCAAGGCATGCATAATATGCTGCTTGTAGATGCCCGTTCCGCCTTCCGCATGCTTCATCACATCGTCCAAAGTAATTGAGTACCCTGCCTCGATCAGTCTATCAATCGCTGTAAGGCAGCCTTGGTGACGTCTTTCCAGCAGTGGGCTGCATAACGTCTCCATCGCAGCGTTTCCTGGCTCAATAAAGTAACCAAGAATATGAACCCTTCTCTTTCTTGCAAAATCATAACCTGAGATTTCTATGCCAGGAATGATCTCCACGCCTCTCTCCTGCCTGGTATGGACCATTTGCTGAAGATCACGGGTTGTATCATGATTCGTGATCGCCAAATGGCCGATACCTTCTTGAATAGCCAGATCCACTATTTCATCAAATGTGAAAGAACCATCTGATAGTCTTGTATGGCAATGCAATTCTACTTTCATAGAATCATCCTCCTTGAAAAAACAATGTGTAAATCGTTGTTAATTCCGTGTATTTTCTTGCTTTTATTTTGTTCTATATATCGATTCTAACTTGATGCCAAGTTCTTAGGGTCAATGCTGTGTAATCGCCAGGTTAAGAAATTGTAAGGAAATAAAAAAAGGACCTAGCTGGAGGCTAGGTCCTGGATCGGTTCGGATATGGGGAGGACTACGAACATTAGGAAAGGACTACAACACTAGGAAGGACTACAAACACTAGTGAAGGACTACAAACACTAGGAAGGACTATAAACACTAGTGAAGGACTACAAACACTATTGAGGTACTCTCGTGTGGCCACTGTCGTAGGGTACACATCAATTGCGGTAGACTAATGGAGTTGCATGATCTATTCGATCGTTGGAAGTTTCACATGCCTTGTGGAAATGAGACTCTACACTGCTCAAGGGAACTGGCGTCCGCTATTTGGAGAAAAACGAGTAGTGTTCATTTTGAGCGGAACTACAGGCACTTATTTGCCCTCCCTGCCGAGTTTTTCAGCTGATATCGGCAATATAGAGGATCGTAGTCCCCCTAGCCTGTGAAAAACAAGCCTTTTCAGAGAAATAGCGACCTGTAGTTCCTCAAAGCTTTAAATCATATGCGGACTTGGCTAGTTAACTGTAAAAGATCAGGTAATGATGCTACGCTGCTCTTGAGGCTGTTGATTTTAATGTACTTTTTGCAGCTGAGTGATGAGAAAAACGAAAAT
>NZ_BILW01000067.1 GCF_004000765.1 Paenibacillus chondroitinus NBRC 15376
AAAAAAAGGAACTATGACGGGATCATAGTTCCTGAACGAGAGTTCGGGTATCTATTTCTATTCTAGCTTCATGTAATAAAGATTAGTAACGTCATCCTTTGTGATGGTATGTGCGCCAGGCGCAAGCAATACGCTGACAGTGCCATTGGCAATCGCGTAGCTTGTTCCGTCTATTTTGATTTTTGTTCCGTCTGCCGTATTCAAAACTAAAGTTAATGTTGCAGCTGCTGTTGAAGTGAAGCCAATACTCGTGGCAGACTCGATTTTTAAACATTGCGTTAATGTTAAACCATTATAAACCACGGTTCCCTTGGAAGTGGAGAGGTTCCCTTGGATATTGAAAAAGCTGCTTGTTTTTCCATCGGTCGTGAAGTTATGAACGATTGTCGATGTAGGCGGTGGTGTTTGTACCGGCGGTGTTGGTGTTGGTGTTGGTGTTGGCGTTGATGTCGGAGGCGTTGGCGTTGGTGTTGCCGTCGGTGGTGTCGGTGTTGGCGTTGGTGTTGATCCTGTTGAATTACCACCCACAGATACCAGTTGGGTCGTGTAACTTTGTATTTTAGACATCAGTGCTGTATTCAGGATAGAGGACGTGTCATCAACGGAATCATTAAACTCCCATGTAAAATCTCCACTACCAAGGCGGCCGGCTTCTGTCGTAACAACTTGCTCTACCGTGCCTACAGCATCAATGTTAGAGGCAATCACACCCGTATCAATTGTAGTATCAAAATTATTATAAGCTGTACCGCCTGATACTGTTTTGAATGTGTTTGGAACGGTTTGATTTCTTGTTGAAGCTAAGTAAGCATCGAATTGTGTAGCACTGGCCGGGGCTGTTCCACTATCGGAATTCGCATAAATGATACTGCCAGGATCAAGGATAAGGTTGTTGTAGGCTTTAATCATACCTCCAGGTTCCCCAGAGAATGTGCCTTCCCCATCATGCATATCCGTTCCTTGTAAGGAAATGAGCATTGGATTTTTGGTATGTCTGAAATAATTGGATTCTACAAATGCAGAGCTTCCTGTTGTAGCGCCGACACCGTATTTGGAGACGCCGTCAAAAAAGTTATTGTAAATATGAATCGTTCCCGTTCTGATCCGCGGATGGCGAGAGTCTGAATGATCAAACCAATTATGGTGGAAGGTTACAAAAAAC
The DNA here is from genome assembly GCF_004000765.1 of Paenibacillus chondroitinus NBRC 15376. Classification (GTDB taxonomy): domain Bacteria; phylum Bacillota; class Bacilli; order Paenibacillales; family NBRC-103111; genus Paenibacillus_E; species Paenibacillus_E chondroitinus. The sequence continues at coordinate 1,163 of NZ_BILW01000067.1, forward strand.
TCGGACGACTCACTCAATCCGACAAGAGCAGCTTTGCCAGAATCCCAGTAATGATTATAAGCGACTGTAATATAGGTTGTTCCTTTTTTCAGATCCGTGGAGCCATCGCCTTTTGCCTGATCAGCGTCTCCTCCTGCTGTTCCATAGAAAATATCATTATTATGCAGCCATACATTGGCATTGCCTGTATCAAGTGAAAGACCATCGTCAGGGAATAACATAATGCCTAGGTTTCTAACTTCTACATTGCCGACGTATCTAAGCAGCATTCCCCATCCATACGCATACGCATCTTTTCCGATACCTTCTAATGTGATGTTCATTTCTGAATAATTGGATTTCCCTTTTACTTCAAGGAATCCACTGCTGTTTAGTTGGCCACTCATGTCAGAGGCTGTAACTTTTCCAATAAATCGAATCGCGAGCGGTGTTTTATCATAGCCTTTTTGTCTGAGGGCCAGAATTGAACCTATTCCAACACCTGTTTGTAGATCGCCAGCGCTATTGATTTTCACACCAAGGGTTACCGTTTTCGCAGTTGTAGATGTTACATACAGAACTTGAGCACCATTCTTAAGTGTACCATCCTCATTATAAGCACCTGAACCCGTACCAAACGGAGAGTTATTTGCAAAAGCAAAACCGGATCTGTCGTGCGGCGCTACGGATATCGCATTTGAAACAATGCTTTCTTTGGAACCATCTGACAGGACGACTTCCACTTTCATGATATAATTTCCAGCTGCAAGCCCTACCGCATCAGCTCTCCAATAAGCAGCGTACTTACGGATCAGTTGAGTATCCAATTGTTTATATTGCGAATCTGCTGCAGCTGCCGGCTTAACAAACACATTATATCCTTGCGCATTGCTTACTGGCGACCATTCAACGAAAGCCGTCTCATTCCATCCTCCACTATTCGTAATCGAAATACTGGAGGCTTGCGCAACCTTCGTTACTAATCCGGTTCCGATTAGCGAGATTACAAGAGCAAACAATAGAACGTAATTCGATACCTTCGCAACACTTTTTCTCAAATGAATTCCTCCCGCGATAAAATGTATGAAGCATGTTTGAAATCGCTTACAAGTCGTTTGATCCCTCCTCACATCCTCGAATTTATTTGGATTATTTTGGAACCTCCACAGCTTATCAGTTATGAATGAGGTTCCGAAACAATCATTTGATCATATCGCCCGTTTTTCTGAGCTAATGATTATTCGGAGTGTTAATGATACTTGCAAATGAATGGATACACGGGTGCTCACTTCAAGCTGGAAAAACTACCGCTAATCCAAGTTGATCCGCTCCGCAGAACGAAGTAGCTGGAGAAGCTCCATCTAAATCGTCGCTGACAGACAAAAATCGTTGGATCTGCTGAAATTAGCGGTAGAAAGTCCAGTTAGCTCTGCAAAAGTGGATCGGGCGCGTAAAATAACAGGAGTAATCGGCGGAATCTACTATGTAAGTAATCTATCCCATAGACTTGGAATGATGCTCTATGAGATCCTCATAATGCGTAAGCTTAAAATTCATGACAGACAGAGCTTCTTGCATTTCATTAATCTGCTCCTCAATCTTGCGTTGATGCTCCTTAAGTATGCGGTGGCAGCTCTCATATTCATGATTGGCTGCCAGGGTCATGTACCTTTCAATTTCTTTAAGGGGCATGTTAGTTTTTTTTAGCTTCGTCACAAAAATAATGCGACTCAAATCTTCCTGATCGTATTCCCTCTGCCCGGTTTTACTACGCCTTATTGTTGGCATTAATCCAATTTTCTCATAATAACGTATCGTATCATAACTGAGTCCGGTCTTATCGGAGATCTCAGCAATTGAAAAAGTCAGCTCCATTCTTCTCCTTCTTTCCAAATCATTGGATGCCCCTAAGCTCAGGCCATGAACTTAATATGGGTCATCTCCTCACTAACCTGCCATAGCCGCTCAGCCAAATCCGGATCGATCGCCCAAGGAAATACGCCTTCTATGACTTGGCTCAGCCCTTGCGGAGCGTTGGCCGGAACAACTTTGGCGATATCGACATCCAGGCAGTAGACGCCGCCTTTCCCGTTCAATTGTGTACTGGTCGCACACCATACAGTCGTAGCGGCTCCTTGCTCGGCCGTTTTGAATACCCCATTTGCAGCGACCTTCTCCTCGTCTGACATAAACCGAACCAAATCCGTCATAATTCTGCCGGGATGCACAGAGAAAGCGCGAACTCCGTGCGTCTTCCCCCGCTTGTCCAGCGCAACGGCAAAAAGCGCATTCGCCGACTTGGATTGGCCGTATGCTTTCCATTTATCGTACTCTTGCTGCTTGAAATGAATATCGTCAAAATTAACGCCTCCGAAGCGAACACCGGTTGAAGAAACGGAAACGACCCGCGCGCTTCCCGCCTGTTTCAAGGCCGGCCAAAGACGCAGCGAAAGCTGAAAATGCCCCAAATGATTGGTTGCAAATTGGGATTCGTAGCCGCGTTTGTCAAGCACATATGGAGGAGCCATGATACCTGCGTTATTGATCAAGATATCCAGCGGTCGGCCAGAGTTCAGAAACTGCTGGGCAAAAGCGTCTATGGATGCAGGATCTATCAAATCCAACTCCGCCAGTTCAACTCGAGGGATGCCGGCAACGGAAACGCGAGCTTTCTCCGGCGTACGTGCGGGAACAATGACGGTCGCCCCTGCTTCAGCTAACGCGCGGGTTGTTTCAAGTCCGACGCCTGAGTACCCGCCGGTCACGATGGCGATTTTCCCGCTTAGATCGCGTCCTTCCAATACCTCTCGAGCTGTTGATTGCGCGCCAAATCCCGAATGGATCGGTTGTTGAGGTGTCACTTGATCGTTATTTTCCATGTTCCTCTTCCTCCCTAAATTCGTTCGTCTCACTTGTACCTCCTTTGCATTGTAAAGCATGGAGTAAACTCCAGCGCAAGCGAATTTCTAATGGATGCCTGCTCTAACAACAACAAACCGGAACCCCTTAAGAGTCCCGGTCTTTCCTTGCTTATTCAAATTAGCCCTGCACAACGGGCTGATTCTGTTTCGTATAGCGGTTTTCCGGTACCGGTAACCCTAGGTTACCCCTTAGCGTATCCGCTTCATACTCTTCGCGGAACAGACCGCGTTCCTGCAAAATCGGCACGACAAGCTCAACGAAGTCTTCGAGACCTTGAGGTGTGGCGCTGCCCACAATGAAGCCATCGGCTCCGCCTTCTTCAAACCATGCCTGCAGTTTATCAGCGACAACCTCCGGCGTTCCCAGGAAGGTTGGCTTAGGCGTAGCCACTTGGAGAGCTACTTGGCGAAGCGTTAGCCCCTCCGCTTTTGCCCATGCTTTCATTTTGTCCGTTGCGCTCTGAAAACTGTTGCGGCCAAGATCGCCAAGCTCCGGGAACGGCTCATCCAGCGGATATTGCGAGAAGTCGTGATGCTCGTAGAAGCGGCCGAGGAAATCGAGTGCTTTGTCGATCGACGTGAGATTGGCAATTTCCTGATACTTACGCTCCGCTTCTTCCTGAGTTCGGCCCACGATCGGCCCTATGCCCGGAAGAATGACGATTTCATCGGGATTGCGACCCAGTGCTTTCGCACGTCCTTTTACATCCGCATAATAATTTTTGGCATCCTCCAAAGTCTCCTGACCGGTGAATATGGCATTCGCCACTTTAGCAGCGAAATTTTTACCGTCTTCCGATGCACCCGCCTGGAAAATAACCGGCTGCCCTTGCTTGGAGCGTGCGACATTAAGCGGACCTTTGACGGAGAAAAACTCGCCCTTATGGTTCAACGTGTGCAGCTTCGATGGATCAAAGAATATACCTTTCTCTTTGTCTCTCACAAAAGCATCGTCTTCCCAGGAATCCCATAGTCCCGTTGTGACTTCCAAATACTCATTCGCGATCCGATATCGCTCAGCATGAGCCGGATGCTGGTCTTCCCGCTTGCCATAGTTGAGCGCAGAACCTTCCAAGGGAGACGTCACAACATTCCACCCCGCTCTGCCGCCGCTAATCACATCCAGGGAGCCGAATTGCCGGGCAACTGTAAAAGGCTCACTATAAGAGGTTGACAATGTCCCAACTAGACCAATTTTGGAGCTAATGCCAGCCAAAGCGCTCAGAATAGTAATGGGTTCAAACCGATTTAGAAAATGAGGAATGGATTTCTCAGTAATATACAAACCGTCTGCAATGAAGACGAAATCAAACTTCCCTTCTTCCGCTTTCAGCGTCCATTTTTTATAGAGTTCAAAATTCACACTGGCATCTGTAATGGCATCGGGGTGTCTCCATCCCGATATATTTCCTCCAACACCGTGAAGAATGGCACCTAACTTTATTTTTTTCTTGCTCATGTCTCTTCCTCCTAAGATTTAATGTGATTAAAACGTGACAGTGAAAAAGTACTCAGATCCACTGTGGTTGGCACTTGTTGAACAAGATCGGCAAGCAGCGAACCGACCGCACTGGCAAATTTGAAACCATGCCCTGAGAAGCCGCCTGCCAACAAAACATTGGCATAAAACGGATGGCGGTCAATGATGAAATGCTCATCGGGAGTTAACTCGTATTTGCAGACTGCACTTTGCAGCAGCTCCCCTGCTGACTGCGGCAGGAAAGCGGATAAGGTGCGGCGCAAATCCCCTTCATCCTCTTCAAGATGACCGAATGGCGCAACCTGCTCCCCCGGAGACCAAGGCAATCCCCCGTCATGGCGGCCGATTTTGATACCCGCGCCGTTAATGTTCGGAAAGCCGTAATAACCTCCCTCTTGCGTTTCGAGCGTAAATCCCGGGAAATTTCCTGCGTCGTAAAAATGTGGCTCTGTTCGAAACCAACCCACCGTTTTGCGAACAGCCCGAATCGGCAAGGTCACGAATGGTTCTAAATGCTTGAACCAGGCTCCGGCGGTTATAATCAATTGATCCGCTGAAAATTCCCCGGCCCGTGTACGTACACGGACACCTGCGCCATCCGCCTGAATATGCTGAACCGGATTATAGGGCAGCAGCATGGCGCCTTCGGCCAAAGCCAGCCTGCGATAAGCGGCAATACACTGCTCGCTGTACAAATATCCGGCATTCGGTTCATACATCGCTTCATAAGATTCAGGCAGCGTAATGCCTGCATAGCGCCGGTGAACCTCTGCCGCATCCAGCATTTCCACTTGAACGCCTGCCTCTGCGCAGCCAGGTAATCTGGGGATGAATTTGCCGATTGATCGATCGGCCATATTGAGCACACCGGAGCGAGCAAGCAGCTTTTGCCCGCTCGTATCCTCGAGTTCCCTCCATAAGCGGTCGGCATCCAACGCCAAATTTATATAGGACTTCCCCCCGCTATAGGCATGGCGGATTAGCCGCGGCTCTCCATGATGACTTCCATTTTCGTGCGGGGGATCATACGAATCGATCATCAAGGTGCGGACTCCCCGTCTGGCCAAATAATAACCTGCGCTCATGCCCATGGACCCGGCTCCGACAACGATCACTTCAAACGAATTTTTCATGCCTGACCTCCTCCAAGGCCTCCAGGGCCTACCCCTCCGCGGCGAACCGGTTCAGCTCATCGACTGCCAATTCGGTAAAAAACAAGGCCGAAACGGACAAAGCCCGTTCATCGATATCAAAAGCAGGATGGTGCCATTCCTGAGGTCCGGAAGTTCCCATAAAGGCGAAAAATCCCGGTATATCCTGCTGGTAAAAAGCAAAATCTTCACCGGCCGGGGAAGGCGTTGGTGTCGTGACCTCAAAACCAAGCCGCTTGGCCACCTTGCCAGCCGCTTCGGCAAGCGTCGCATCGTTGTGCACGGACGGTGGTCCCTGAAGCCAGCGCAGCGATGCTTTGACCCCATACGCCGAAGCGATGCCTGTCACAATTTCACTGAAGCGCTGTTTGACTCGGGTACGGACCTCGGCATCGAACGTACGCACCGTACCGTCCAAGATCGCTTTCTCCGGTATAATGTTCCAGGAGGTCCCCGTATGCAACCGCGTTACGCTGACAACCGCGCTCTCCAGGGGACTTACATTCCGGCTGACAATTGACTGGAGAGCCGTGACCAGATAAGCGGCCGCTACAACCGGATCTACGCTAGCTTCCGGCACGGCAGCATGCGAACCAACGCCTTCCAGTTCGACTAGAAAACCGTCAGCTGCAGCCATCAGCGCACCTGGACGAATACCAATCGTGCCTACAGGCAGATTGGGTTTATTGTGCATGCCGTAGATCGCACGAACGCCTTTCAGGGCGCCGGTTCTGATCACCTTTTGAGCACCCGCAGCCTTTTCTTCCGCCGGTTGAAACACCAAACGAACGCTCCCAGCGAGCTCGTGCTCCCTCTCTTTCAGAAGTAATGCTGCGCCTATTAAAGCGGCAGTGTGAAAATCATGGCCGCATGCATGCATTTTGCCTCCATACTTGGAAGCGAAGCTGAGTCCTGTCTCCTCTTGAATCGGCAGCGCATCGATATCGGCCCGCAGCGCGAGGATTGGCCCCCCGTGGAGCCCGCCGACCTCGGCAATCAAGCCCGTTTCCAGATGAAATTCGGAGACAATACGGATATCGGCGGCCTCCAGCGTCGTTCGGATAAACGCCGTTGTCTCGAACTCCTCATGGGACAGCTCCGGAAACTGATGAAGGTGACGCCGGATATCCACCAGTTTTTGTTGAAATATATGTGGTTTGTTGATGCTAACTTCCGCCATGGTGTTTCCTCCTGATTGTTTATCTTTCGTGCCCGCTTCGATTCGCCAGAAAAAACTGCTGAATCTCCGACTGCTCGCCATTCAAACTGATCAAATTCGTCTGCAGAGTGACGCTCGCTACTCCCGCTAAATCTACAGGATGCAGAAGCTGCTCGCGCACTTCCTTGTCGACGCATAGACCCGGGAGGAAACAGAGGCCTGCCTTGTTCAAAACAAGCTTCTTGGCCGTCTCTGCGTTATCGGTCTGGATTTCGATGGCCGGAGGTTTATCCAAACTTTGAAATAGCCTGTGAATTCGCAGCCAATCGAGCGATCCGCATTCGAAAAACACGAAGGGATGGTCGAGGATCAAATCAAGAGGCACCTCTTTTTGACCTACCAGCGGATGATCCGCATAGGCATATAACCGGATAGGATCTTCGTAAAATTTGACCGAATGCAAATTAGGATGGCTAATATTCCGGACGAAACCGATATCCAACTCTTTATTCAGAACTTTAGACATGATTTCGTCGGTCCCCGCTGTTGTTAATTTGATTTGAAGTCCCGGAAACTGACGTTTCAGCTTAGGCAGCAATTCCGGCAGCATATAGTTGGAGGCAGACACGGTGCAGCCCAATCGAAGCTCTTGCGGATCCGTCCGCTGGCGCTGGATGTGCTGCTTGCCTTTCTGATACACTTGCAGCAGCTGCTGGGCATAAGGCAAAAACTGCCTGCCTTTCTCCGTGAGCTGCACTTGCTTGCCCAACCGGTCGAACAGCCGGATATCCAGCTCGCGTTCGAGCGATTGAATGCGGGCAGTAACCGAGGGTTGCGACAGGAACAAAACCTCCGCTACTTTATTAAAACTGCCGTAGTGATACACATAAACAAATGCCTCAATGTTTTCAATATTCATACGCGGTACCCCAGATCAAATAGAATAAAATGAGTCAGCATCCAAGCACAAAAAGACCTCTGCGCACTTTATCTGACGAACATACAGATCAAGGCTTCACAGGTCTCCGGCTGCCCGGTTGACAGCTATTGAATTATTCTATACTTTACCGATAAATACCAAGTATGTCAATCGGAATTTACACAATTACAATAATGGATCGTGGCAAGCGACAAAATGCTCTTGGCTGACTTCGCGGAAATGTGGCACTTCCGCTGCACATCTTGCCGTCGCCGCAGGGCACCTCGTGCGGAATCTGCAGCCTGACGGGGGACTCGCCGGTGACGGAATTTCCCCCTCAATGGCTTTGAACGAGCGCTGCCGAAGCGGATCGGGAGCCGGGATGGACGCCACCAGCGCCCTTGTGTAGGGATGTGCCGGATGGCGGAACAATTGCTCGCTGGGCGCAATTTCAATCAGCTTGCCTAAATACATGACGCCGATACGGTCAGAGACATACCGGACAACATGCAGGCCATGGCCGATAAACAGCATCGTAAGGTCAAGCTGCTTACGCAGTTGCTGCAGCAGATTAATAATCTGCGCTTGCACGGACACATCAAGGGCTGAAACCGCTTCGTCCGCCAATAAAAATTTTGGCCCCAGAGCAATCGCTCTCGCAATGCCGATGCGCTGGCGTTGTCCGCCGGAGAACTCATGCGGATAGCGGTCATAAGCACTTGGATCAAGTCCCACAAGGTTCAGCAATGACTCTACGGATTCTCTTCTTTCCTTCCCCTTCTGCACACCATGAACCGCGAACGGTTCACCGATAATATCCCCTACCTTCCAGCGGGGGTCGACGGAGCCATGCGGATCTTGGAAGATCATCTGCATATTCTTCCGTTGTTGACGTAATAGGGAGCCTGACAATGCGCCCAAGTCCTGGTCCTCAAACAAGACAGTACCGGAGGTAGGCTTCTCCAAATGAAGCAGCATCCGCCCCAGCGTCGACTTGCCGCTGCCCGATTCGCCGACCAGACCGAATGTTTCACCTTTTCGAATCGTGAAAGATACATCATCGACAGCTTGAATCCATTGCCGCTCCCTTGAAAGGAAAGAGCTCTTCACGGGATAATGTTTCGTAACATGGCGCAGCTCAATGAGCGGTACATCCTTCGGTACGACATCCTGCTTCGAGCTCATTTCATTCCGCGTAGCGCGCTCGCGAACATCAAGCTCAGTAACCTGCTCCGGTACCCGGGCATCTTGCAGTTCCGGCAGGAGATCAGCATGCCAGCAAGCGGATTGCCGGCCGCCTCGATCTTCCAACGCCGGCGCCTCACGGGCGCACAGCTCTGTCGCATAGGCGCAGCGAGGATGAAAACGGCATCCCGTTGGAAGATTGTTCATACCGGGTATCGAACCGGGAATGGCATAAAGCGGCTGAGCGCGATCACTGTCCAGTGTCGTAATTGAGCGTAATAGCCCCAGCGTATACGGATGCCGTGGCTGAGTGAAAAGATCCACGGCTGTCGATTGCTCGACAATTTGACCGGCATACATGACAATGATTCGGTCTGCCATCTCTGCTGCAACCCCGAGATCGTGGGTGATCAGCAGGATGGACATATTGAACTCACTCCTCAGCTCTTGCAGGAGCTGCAGAATCTGCGCCTGAATCGTGACGTCCAGAGCGGTTGTCGGCTCGTCTGCAATCAGAAGCTCCGGTTTGCCGCTTAGAGCCATCGCAATCATAGCCCGTTGGAGCATCCCTCCGGACAACTCACCCGGATACTGCTTGAGTCGTAGCTTCGGCTCTGGAATGCCTACTCGCTGAAGCAGCCGAACAGCCTCGTCCTCTGCCTCTCGAACCGTGATATGACGATCATGGCGCCTTATTGTCTCGATAATTTGGCTGCCTATCGTAAAAACAGGATCAAATGCCGCCATCGGCTCCTGAAACACCATGGCAATTCTCTTACCCCGCAAGGAACGCAGTTTTTGCTGCGAAAGCGTAGTGACATCGACATCGCCAAGAGTGATCGTGCCTGACGTTATCGTCCCGTTCTCATGTTCAATTAAGCGCATGATCGCTTTGGAAGTAACGGACTTACCGCTGCCGGATTCACCGACCAGACAAACAATCTCGCCCGGCTGAATGGAAAAACTGATATCGCTGATAGCCTGCATCACATTTGAATTTACAGCAAACTCTACACCAAGTCGATCTACTGATAACTGTGCACCCATCCCCTGTTCCCCCCTATGATGGCCGTTTCTTGGGATCAAGCTTATCGCGCAGTTCATCGCCGAGAACATTGATAGACAATACGAACAAAGTAATGGCTAAACCCGGAAACGTACATATCCACCAAGCTACGGTTAAATATCCCCTGCCTTGGGAAAGTAGAGCACCCCAATCAGGTATTTCTTTCAGCACGCCAAGCCCCAAAAAGCTGAGACCGGACCCGGTCAATATCGAGGTTCCCACGCCAATAGCCGCCATAACCAGCAGCGGAGATAACGAATTCGGCAGCACATGCTTCATGAATAAAGAAAGCTGTGTCGCCCCGATGGATCGGGAAGCGGTAATGAACGGACGATTTTTCACACTCAGGATCTGCCCCCGCATGACACGCGCATAGTTTGGAACTGCAGCCAATGCAACAGCGAGAACAATATTCCAAAGCCCGGGCCCGAGCGCCGCAGCAATCGCTAGCGCCAACAATACGCTAGGAATGGTCATGACGATATCATTGAGCCGCATCAGCACACGGTCCGTCCATCCTCCGAAATATCCCGCATAAGCGCCGATTAGCCCTCCCAGCAGCCCACCTACAATAACAGAAGCAAAACCGATAAACAGAGACTCCCTGGCGCCGTACACAATAAGACTGAACACATCCCGGCCAAAATAATCCGTCCCTAACACATGGACGCCACCAGGAGGAAGCAAGATTTGATCCGCTTGCATGTCGGTCGGCACATAAGGTGCAATCCACCCGGGTACAACAGCGCAAATGATGAGAAAGACAACGACAACCGTTGACGCATATAAAATGAAACGTGAAGGGCTCAGATTCAGATTCTTACGGTGAAGGGTCAGACCGGTTCGTTTGACCCGCCATAAGGGTTTCGCGTTAACTGCTTCCCTCATCCTGGGCATCCTCCTTAAAGTTTTCGTTAGAAAACTGACTTCGTAAGATAAGCTTAATTTTGAAAACGTCTAACCCGTGGATCAATATAGGCATAGGAGATATCGACGAGAAGATTCACCAAGATGTAAATCATCGCGGAGAATAAAATAACCCCCTGCACGACCGGCAAATCCTTGGCCATAATAGCATCCGCAATAATTCTTCCAATGCCCTGACGCGAGAACACCGTCTCAATGACAACCGTGCCGGCCAACATCTCGCCAAGAAGAATCCCCAGCATCGTAACGGCAGGAATCAAAGCATTGCGCAGCGCATGACGGTACATGACCGAGCGCTCGAGTAGACCCTTGGCGCGAAGCGTTGTAATGAACGCTTCTCCAAGCACTTCCAGCATGGCATTTCTCACCATACGAACAATAAAACCGGCTCCCAGCATGCCCAAAGTCACGGCCGGCAGAACCAGCGTTTGCCAACCGTTGGAGCCGAGCGCAGGCAGCCACCCAAGATACACGGAAAAGATGAGAATTAGCAAAATTCCTGACCAGAAAGTCGGCATGGAAATACCGAACAACCCGACAATTCTGGCGATGATATCAATGGGTTTATTGCGATGGATCGCCGACAAGACCCCCAGTACAAGCCCCACTGTAACAGAGACCAGCGATGCTGCGGCTGTTAGCGCCAGTGTCGCTGGGAAGTGCATCATGATTTTGGGCAGAACAGGCTCTGAGTTTACCAGGGATTTGCCAAAATCTCCGACCAGTACATGGCTGAAATAGGTCGTAAACTGCTCCAAAAACGGCCGATCTACCCCAAGTTGATGGCGCAAATTCGCAATCGCTTCAGGACTCATCGTGCTCGGATCAATGATGTTCATCACGACATCGCCAGGCAGCACATACAGAACACAAAACACCAAAACCGAAGAACCCACAATAACGCCTAAAGAGCTGATGAATCTTACGATGATTGCGTTAACCATCTGAACGGCCTCCTTACTTTTTGAGGATAGACGCGTCATTGAAAAGTGGGTAGCCTAATGAATCAAATTTGATGCCACTTACATTTTTAGAGACAGCAACGGTGTAGGGGAAAATGTAAACCGGAATAATGACCGCATTGTCGATGATATAGTTCTGTACAGTTTTGTAAATTTCCTTACGCTTCGCTTCATCCGCTTCCACAACGCCTTGTTCGAGGAGCTTATCAATGGCCGGATCCGATAAATGAGAAAGGGATGGCCGGGCATTCGGAGCTGTTGTATGGTAGAACGAATTCAAGGCTACTGGATCGGAATTGACTTGGCTGTTGCCATAAAGGTCATAGGCTTGAGCTGTATAAATGACACTTTGAACGTCTTTCGTAATTTCAACCTCGACGGTTACGCCGACTTTCTTAAGCTGCTGCTGGATGATGGCGGCAATATCATTGCGCTTCTCGCGGTTTGGCGAGCCGTCTACATAATGCAGCGTCAGCTTTTTGCCGTCTTTCTCGCGTATGCCGTCTGTACCTTTCACCCAGCCCAATTCATCAAACAGGCGGTTCGCTTTGTCCAGATCCGGTTTTATCTTGTTTTCAAGGGAAGCATCGTAACCGAAAATCGTAGGTGTCAAAGGCGACCACGCACGCTGATAGGTGCCTAAGTATAAGGTTTTGACAATAGAATCAACATCAATGGCGGATTGCACAGCCTGGCGTGCCTTCACATCATTCCAAGGAGCTCTGCTTTGGTTAAAAAAGAGCGTATACGGCAAGCCGCTTGTATTCACTTGCAGCAGCTGAAGCTTGGCATCGTTTTTCAGCGCCACGATATTTTGCGGTGGCACCGTTTCTGCCGCCGTGACCTGACCGCTCTGCACGCTGCCAAGACGTGTCGCTTCTTCCGGAATTATTTTGAACGTAATCGCGTCCAGATAAGCTTTGCCTTTATTGTCAACCAGCGCAGGAGCCCAGTTATAATCCGGATTGCGCTCGACTTTAATTTCGGAATTGTCGTCCCATTTGACAAATTTGAAAGGCCCGGTTCCCACTGGATTTTTACCGAATTGATCGCCGTATTTCTTGGCTGCCGTTGGAGATACGATGCCTAGCATCGCCTGGCTTAAGTTACCGAGAAAAGCTACGGATGGCGACTCCAGATTGATCTTAATCGTATACTCGTCAATGACTTCCGACGATTTGTAAGGCTTAAGCAAAGCGGAAGCATTGGCTGCTTTCGTGGCTGGATCCAGAATACGATCATAGCTGTACTTCACGGCCTCCGCATTAAAAGGCGTCCCGTCCTGAAATTTCACATCTTTGCGCAGCTTGAAGGTGTAGCTTTTACCATCCGGCGAAATGGACCATTCCGTTGCCAGCCATGGTTTAATCGTGTTGTCCGGCAGCTGCACGACCAGACTGTCATAGATCGTCCGGAATACTCGAACGGCAACGGCTAAACCGCTGCGATGCGGATCAAGCGAATCCGGCGAGGTTGCCAGAGCAAATGAAATCTCACCTCCGCTCGTCGCCTGCCCGTTCCCTGCAGCTTGAGCCGAGCTTGCAGGCGAAGCCGCTGGGCTTCCTGAGCCCCCGGCTCCTGCGCAAGCCGACATCACTGTCATGGCAACTGCCAGCAGTAACGTGACTGGTATAAAACGTAACTTCCTCATCTTGTGCACACTCCTATGTCAAATAAATAGATCTAAGCGGACCAAACGCTGCTTGCAATCTCCCTGCGAAGCACGGGCGCAACCTCAGCAGCAAACCATGCCATCTGTTCGCGCTGCTCAGCTTCCGTCAGGCCGTCTACACTTATCGACATGACCTGATGGCCGTAAGCTGCTTGATAGGTCAATATTTTCTCAATAACACGTTCAGGACTGCCCACCAGCAGAGGCCCGTTGGCTAAGTTATCCTCCAGAGAAGTAAAAGGCGACTGGTTATGCTTAGCGGAATCTGTAGAATGAAACGCCTCATAATACGGACGATAACGCCGAATCGCTTCCTCTGTCGTTTTAGCCAAATATAGGGTGCCTGCCCCTGCTCCCACTACAGCATGCTTAGGATCATGTCCGTAATAAGCCCATCTCTCCCGGTAGTGATCAATCAACGCTTTGTACTTCGGTAATGGATGAAACGTATTGGACGAAAAAATCGGTTCGCCGTATTGGGCGGCCAGCTCCGTGGAGAGCGGCGACGAGGCGCTGCCATGCCAGATCGGGATCGAAGATTGAAGCGGTCTAGGCAAAATGGTTACTTCCCTCAATGGGGGCCGATACTTGCCGTCCCAGCTAACATTTTCTTCGCTCCATAATCGTTTGAGCAGGGCATATCTCTCAGCAAGCGAATCCCACTGCTCTTCTTCTTTGATGCCAAATAGCGGATAATGCCGTGGGTCATTGCCTTTCCCGATAATCAGCTCCAAGCGGCCTCCCGACAGGTGATCTAACGTTGCATAATCTTCGGCGACGCGAACGGGATCAAGGACACTAAGCACTGTGACCGTCGTCAGCAGGCGAATGCGCGAAGTGTGCGAAGCAATGGCTGTCAGAAGCACAGCCGGTGAGGAAGAAAGAAACGGAGGCCCGTGTCTTTCCCCGATCCCATAGGCGTCAAATCCAAGCTTCTCGGCATAAATCGCCTGCTGGAGAATGTTCTGGAACTTCTCTTGCGTTGTCAGCGTTTCCCCCGTAACTGCATTCCGGATATTCATCACTAAGCTGAATAAAGCGAATTTCATCCTTGACCTCCTTGGCGGTGCCGGCGAATGATCTCGGCATGCAGGGGAGGGTTCACGATTTTACGCAGCAAATACATCGTGCCGTCGCCATTGCCCCGGTCAATGGCATCAATGCGTTCATAGCCTTTTCGTTCATACATATCGAGCAGCCATGGATGTTTCTCCGCTGTGGCAAGGGTGACAGCCGATTCGCCCAATTCATCGCGAATGATGGCTTGCTCCACCCAAGCCAGCAGCTTCGTGCCAAGTCCGCCGCCTTGCGCATCGGGATGGACCGCGAACCATTTGAGAAACGGATACTCCCTGTTCCACCTGTTGCCAGCTTCCTTGGATAACGTTAGCGTAGCGGCAATCTGTCCGTCCTTTTCCAAAACGTAGCAGGCGTTTTTGGCGATATTTTCTTCGATTAAAGCCAAATCGGCATGTGCTGCAGGCCACTGCAGCTTCAGCTCGCGTATCGTAATATACGCATCATAGATGATTTCCAGCAGCCTTTTGGCATCACTGGGCTCAGCAAGACGATAGGTTTCGCTCATGACGAGCTCACCTCTGGCTGGTTTGCGCTTGCGTAAGAGCGTTTAATGCGATCGATTTGGGAAAGATGGTTATTCACATGCTTCGTAAATCCTTGAATAATATTCGTAATACTTACGGTATCGCCTTTGGCATTAATGCCGGTCTTTTGCCAATCCTCATCGTTTAAACGTTCAAATAACAAGCTGTTATATCGCAGCAATTGATGAAAGATCGTCAAATTATCGGCAGCAGCGCCGTCATTGGCCTTTTGTCCGCTAACCCAAGCGTCTTGGTTAAAAGCAGGCAGTCGAACCGTCGTCCCCGCTAAAATGTCGCGAATACGGAAAGAAATGACAAGGCTGTGATCGGCCAGGTGGGTCAAAACCTCCGTTACGCTCCACGAAGCAGGGGCCTCTTTCCAGCTTAATTGTTCCTGGCTTAACCCTTCTACAGCGCCAAGTAACTGGTTATACGTATCCAAATAGGGTTGAATGTCAGAATGGCTCATCGTTTATCCTCCTAAAAAATGAATAGTTCATTTACTGTGCAGTGCTACGCAATTGTTTCTACGTCGTTTAATGCTTCCGCCAGTCTTTCGTAAGAACGGACTCTTTCTGCGAAATCCTCGATTCTAGCTGTCACGATGAATTCTTCTACGCCTGTAAGCCGCTGTAAATCTACCAGCTGTTCACGAACTGTTTCTTTGGAACCGCGGGTGACCTCCGTCGTTTTCTCTTCAATGGTATAGGGCTCATTCGCCTGTCTGCCGAATTCCTCCGCTTGCTCCAGCGTACCTACAGTCGCTTTCTTACCGCTGGCCAAATACACTTTGTAGTGCTTCTGCTCGAAGGCAAGCTCATGGGCAGCTTGATCTGTGTCGGCCACAATGACGGACAAAGCAAGTATAGCCTGCGGTGATCGATTGGACGTTCGCTGAAAGTTTGATTTATACACCTGTATAGCTTCAATTGCGGCTGATCTGTCCCCGTTAATCGATAAGGAGAAGACATAGGGAAGGCCTAACGAAGCAGCAAGCTGTGCGCTGTCGAGGCTCGCTCCAAGCAAGTAAATATCGGCTGGAATGCCGGCAACAGGCGATACTTTAATCCCATGCAGCGGATGACTCTCCGGAACTTGGTTGTTCACGTAAGCTTCAAGCTCTGCGAGCTTTTCCGTCAGCGTCTGAGGCTCCGTCACGCCACGCTGCAGCGCCTGTGTGCTGCGAGGCAAGCCGCCCGGCGCTCTCCCGACGCCCAAATCGACTCTTCCCGGTGCAAGGGAAGCCAACACATTGAAATTCTCAGCAACTTTATAAGGGCTGTAGTGCTGCAGCATGATGCCGCCAGATCCGATGCGGATTCGCTCTGTTTTAGCTAACAAGTGTGAAATCAGCACTTCCGGCGAAGATCCGGCGAGAGTTTCGGAATCATGATGCTCCGACACCCAAAATCGTTGGAAGCCGAGCTCCTCCGCTTTTTGAGCTAACCGAATGGTTTGGGCAAGCGCCTCAGACGCTGTACTCCCGGGGTAGATCGGACTTTGATCCAAAATGCCTATTGATATCGTCATAGGGGTGCCTCCTAGATGGAATATGAGAGTTCTGGACGAATGCGGCTCAGAAACTGTTTGGTCCGCTCTTCTTTGGGACGGTTAAACAGCTCGTTCGGCTTCCCTTCCTCAACAATGGCGCCTTCGTCCATAAAAACCACGTGAGAAGCGACATCCTGCGCAAACGTCATTTCATGGGTAACAATAATCATCGTAATGCCTTCTTTGGCAATCTTCCGGATAACAGCGAGCACTTCGCCAACAAGTTCAGGATCTAGTGCCGACGTCGGCTCATCGAATAAAATAACTTCGGGATTTAGCGCCAACGCTCTTGCTATGCCGACTCGCTGCTGCTGTCCGCCGGACAGTTGAGAAGGATAAGCATCCAGCTTCTCCCCGAGACCGACCTTCTGCAGGAGTTCGACGCTGATTCTCCGAGCTTCTTCTTTGGGAACCTTTTTGACAATGAGCAATCCTTCCATCACGTTCTCAAGCGCTGTCTTGTGGCGGAACAAATTGTATTGTTGAAACACCATCGCCGTCTTAAGGCGCAGCTGATGAATGTCCTTTTTGGTTGCTTTTTTGCAGTCCACGTTAAAATTATCAATCATGATCGCGCCGTCATTCGGCTTTTCCAAATAATTCAAGCATCGAAGCAGTGTCGTTTTCCCTGAACCGCTCGGCCCCAAGATGGCGACGACTTCGCCTTTGTTAACCGTAAGATTGATACCTTTGAGCACCTGATTGCGACCGAACGATTTGGTAATATTGGATAAATGAATCATGAGGGGCCTCCTTTCCCAACGCGATCTCTTTTAAACATATAATTCCGATGTAATTACTAAGGATTTAACTTGATCTAACCTTATCATCTTTTTTAAGCTCTCGTCTAATAGAGTTCTTCTATACATCGATTCAACAATTCAATACACCTTTTCGAAATGCCGGGATTTTGCTTAGGCGACACCACTGCGATTGTAGGTATTCAAACGTTTTTCCAATAAAGTCGAGATATTTTCGGCCAAAATGGTTAAAATCCAGTAAATCACAGCCGCTGCGATGTAAGCTTCAAGGTATTTCCAATTCCTCATCGCTACGATGTGCGCAGTGCCGTTCAACTCCTGCAGAGAGATCATAAAAGCTAGCGAAGAGCCATGCAGCAAGCCGATGAATTTGCTCAGCAGGTTCGGCAGGCTTACGTGCAGCGCTTGCGGAAGCACAATACGTCTCATCCCCTGCCAGGTTGTCATGCCAACCGAGTAGCCGGCTTCGAGCTGGCCTTTGGAAACGGACAAAATGCCCGAGCGGATGGTTTCCGACATATAAGCACCGATATTCAACGTGAACGCCACGAAAATGAACAGAATGAGCGGGATCACGCTCGAGCGCACACTCCAGCCATAGCGGACTGCGAGGTAATCAAAGATCATGGGAATAGCAAAATAAACAAGCATAATATGCAGCAGAAGCGGTGTGCCCCTGAAGAAGGAAACATAAAACTGCGCAACGCGGTGAATATATTTGATTCTGTACATCCGAATAAAAGCGACAAGCACACCAACAATGAACCCTGAAAATAAGGGGACAATCGAGATAACCAGCGTTAGCGGCAATGCCTTCAACATGGCTCTAAAAGCTTCAAACATAAACGTGAAATCGATGTGAATGGCCGCCTCCTCCTTTTCCTCTAATCAAAAGCCGTGACAGCTTGTTCAAAACGTTGAACCCTGCGCTCGAAACGATGGTACAAAAATTCCATGAATAGGACCACGACATAGTAAATAATCGACAATGCAATCCAGATTTCAAGGAAATGATAGGTCGTACCCAGCATCTCCGCTCGCCCCACCAGATCCATAACGCCCAGCGTATAAGCAAGCGAGGTATCCTTCAGTGTGCCGATCGTCAGATTGGCCACATTTGGCAGTGCTACTCTCCACGCCTGAGGCAAAACGATTCGCGTCAGCACGGCGTAGCCGCTCATGCCGATCGAATAGCCGGCTTCCGCCTGACCGCGATCTATGGCGTTGACCGAAGAGCGGACAATTTCAGAGAAATAGGCTGCGAAATGAAGCGCATAAGTGAGGATGACAAAGACCAAGGGCTGAACATCGCTTACGTCAATTCCGACAGCTTTCAGCAGTTCCGGCACACCGTAATAGACTAGAAATAGCTGAATTAGTATAGGCGTGCCTCTTGTATAAGAAATATAAATAATCACGAGCCGATTAAGGAGGGGGATCCGGTACAGCCTTGGCAGTGCAATAACGAGGCCAAGCAGTACGCCGCATACAACGGAGGCCACTACAATGAACAACGTGACATGCAAGTAAGACAGCAGCTTCGGCAAGTACACCCAAATCAGTGAAAAATCAAACGGTTTTCCCATTATTGTGTCACGGTGAAATCTTCACCTAACCATTTTTTGCTGAGGCTTGCTAATGTGCCGTCTTTTTTGATTTCTTTTATCGCTTCATCGATCTTGCTTTTCAGATCCGTTTCGTCTTTGCGCAGCACATAGTAGATCTTGGAGGTGTAAAGGACAGGACCAACAACCTTTTGCTGCGCATCCGCATCCTTATTGCGGCCAGCTACTTGGAACGGCGTCGATATGGTCGCGTCAACACGGCCTGTTTTTATCTGATTAATCACATCATTCGTTCCGCCGCTGCCGGAGAAGACCAGTTCAAAGGGGTTTCCTTTGCTTTTATTGTAATCCTGCAGCCAGACGGCGCCATTGCTCCCCGGAGAGGTGATCACTTTTTTACCCTTAAGATCTTCAATCGAATTCACCGTGTTGTTGTCTTTGTTCACAACGACTTTGCTCGGCCATACGTTATAGGCTTCGTCGTTGAACAGAAACTTGGCTTGCCGTTCGCTGTTCACTTCATATTGATTCACGGCCAGATCGACTTTGCCCGCTTCCAGGCTCAGGAGGATATTGGCGAACTCCATCGTTTTATATTCAAACTCATAGTCAGGCAGACGCTTATCAATCTCCTTCGTCAACTCGATATCATAACCGGTTAAAACGCCCTTATCATCAAGGAAGGTCACGTCTTTAAAGGTGCCGCTCGTACCGACCACGATTTTTTTCACCTTCTGTGGCGCTGCGGCGGCTGGTGCTGCTGCCGGTGAGGCTGCTGGTGAAGCTCCTCCTGCTGCTGGCTGGGCCGTTTTATCTTCTTTAGCTCCGCAACCTGCGAATAACAAGGCGGAAGCCAGGATAAGGCTCGTCGATTTCAATAATTTCATAGATACATCCTCCTATTTATTTATGAAGTTTGGACTGTAGTCAGGGTCAAACGATAGGCTTCAACCACCGTCGTTTGGTCAGCTGCAAAGAAATCATACCGGGGCTCGCGCTCGAATCCCAGGCTCAGATAAAGCCGCACGGCGTCGGGCATCCGGCTCGACGTGTGCAAGCCAAGATAAGAGTACCCGCCTTGCTTGGCACGCCGGGCACATTCTGCGAGTAGCGAGGTAGCAACGCCTTTGCTTCTTGCAGAAGGATGTACGCCGAGCAGGCGGATTTCCGGATACGGAATCGTCTCGCTCAGCTTCTCATACAACCCCTCTTGAGGCGGGTATAAAAGCGCCGCCCCTACGAGCTTATCCCCCTGCTCGGCGACAAGACGCCAAGTAGGTTCCGTGCGCTCCCACTGCGCTTTAATATTGCTTATGTACTGTTCCCAGAACGCGGGACCAAAGCCTGGCTCATACTGGCGGTATGCCTCCACCGTTAAAGCAACAGCCTTCTCCCGCTCATCCGGTCTGGCCTCCCTTACCGATACATCGATCGCGGTCGACATGTTAGTTCCCCCTTACCGCTTCAGCCTGCCGGATGTAACGGTTCTCGGGAATACTCAACCCCAAGTTGCCCCGCAGCGTGTCACTTTCATATTCCTTGCGGAATATTCCGCGCTCCTGCAGCACTGGCACAACCAAATCTACAAAATCAGCGAGTCCGTTCGGTACGACCATTCGAATGTTAAAGCCATCGGCAGCTCCTCCTTCGAACCATTGCTGGATGAGATCAGCCACCTTCTCCGGGGTCCCGATGAAATTGCTTCTCGGCGTGGATGCCCGCAGCGCAACCTGGCGAAGTGTGAGTCCCTGCTCCTTGGCTTCCTGCTTAATGCGGTCTGTCGTACTTCGGAAGCTGTTGCTGCCGAAATCACCGAGTTCCGGAAATGGCTCATCCAAGGGATGCTGTGAGAAGTCATAATGCTCAAAATAACGCCCCAAATAATTTAATGCCTGCTCGATTGTGACGAGTTCCGCAATTTCCTGATATTTGCGCTCAGCTTCCTCTTCCGTTCTGCCGACAATCGGGCCGATTCCGGGGAAAATCAGAATATCATCCGGCTGGCGACCATAAGCGGCTGCTCGGCCTTTTACATCCTGATAAAAAGCTTGCGCTTGCTCGAATGTTTCGTGTCCCGTGTAGACGGCATCCGCCGACTTGGCTGCAAGATCTTTCCCGGAATCCGAGGATCCCGCTTGGAACACGACGGGGTATCCTTGTTTGGAACGTGCGACATTCAGCGGACCTTGAACCGCAAAGTGTTTGCCTTTATGATTCAGGGTGTGAAGCTTGGCGGAATCGAAAAATACCCCGCTTGTTTTGTCTCGTACGAACGCATCGTCTTCCCATGAGTCCCAAAGCCCTTTTACAACCTCAAGATGCTCCTCAGCAATCTCGTAACGCAGCGAATGATGCGGATGCTCGCCTTTGCCGAAGTTAAGCGCCGAACCCTCCAAAGGTGATGTGACAACATTCCAGCCCGCTCGCCCCCCGCTAAGGTGGTCAATAGAAGCAAACTGTCTAGCAACTGTAAATGGCTCACTATAGGACGTAGATAAAGTTGCAACCAGTCCGATGTGGCTAGTCGCTTCGCTTAAGGCTGAAAGCAGTGTCAGTGGCTCAAAACGGTTCAGGAAATGCGGATTGGACTTTTCGTTAATGAATAAGCCATCGGCGATAAACAAAAGGTCAAATTTCCCCTGCTCGGCTTTGCGGGCCTGTTCTTTATAGAACGCTAGATTAACGCTCGCATTAGTTGGCACTTCAGGATGCCGCCAGAAGGATATACTGTTTCCGACTCCATTCAAATTAGCTCCCAGCTTAAGTTGTCTCTTGGACATTGAAGTCACTCCCCTTTTAACCATTAATACCGATGTGTATAATCGGATTTAATTCATAGGAATACTATATCCCAACAGATGGCCGCAGTGTATATCGCATTCTTCTATTCATCTATTTAAAAGTTCTATCGGAGAAAATAAAAAATCCTTTAGATTTAATTTCTGAGGATCCGCTATTCAGCGAAATAGCGGACTGTAATTCCTTTACGTTGGCTGGGAAGTCAGCTTGACGCTGGTGCTGAGGTCCAACCTCTCCAACATGCCTCGCATTACCGCTGAATTCTCAGCAGCGTTGTGCGTGCTCCCCCATGCAAATTCGCTGATACCGTGCTCTTAAACATGCTAAGTATAGGGGGAGATGAAAATCCCCCCGCAACTCCATTCCCGTCGCTCCCATCCTCAGGCGAGGGAACTACAAGGCGCTATTTCATCGAATTGCGCTTTATTGCTCGTGAGAGGGAACTAGGGGCCGTTATTTCTCCATTTTTGGCTGTAATCAGCCAATTGCCGGAGAAATAAGGCCCTGTAGTTCTTCTCGGGCGGCGCGAACTCCGCTATTCGCCGAAATAGTGGCCTGTAGTTCCTCTCAGTTCCTTTTACAGGCATAGGCGGAGCCATTACCAAATTACTCTTCCCATTCTGGTGCAGCAATACCTGCTACTCCTCCATGAAGTAGCGGATCCTGTTCCAAGTCATACAGTTCTAGAGAGCGGAGTTTCCGCAAACTGACTGCCGGGATACGGAAGCTCGTAGTGATCACGAAGGGTTGTACCCGTATACTCCGTTCGGAACAATCCTCTGCGCTGCAGCTCGGGAACGACGAGGTCCAAGAAATCCTCCAGCCCGCCTGCCATCAGCTGCGGCATAATATTGAAGCCGTCGGCAGCACCGTTCTGGAACCAATGCTCCATCACATCGGCAATTTGCTGAGGCGTGCCTGTAATCGTCCGATGGCCGCGTCCTCCGGCCAGGCGTTCCAGCACCTGACGCAGCGTCAGATTCTCGCGATGAGCCATCTCGACGATCAAGCTGGTGCGGCTTTGATGGCCTCTCACTTCTTCAACCGGAAGCTGCGGCATTGGGCCGTCCAATGGATAACCCGTCAGATCAAAGCCGATTCGATTGGATAGCATCAACAAGCTGTGAGCCGGGTTAGAGAGCTCCACGAGCTTCGCTTCCTTCTCTTTGGCTTCCTCCTCGGTGCGCCCGATAATCGGGCAAATTCCCGGGAGGATGACGATATGTCCCGGCAACCGATTCAGCTGAACCGCCCGCTGCTTCATATCTCTATAGAACGACTCCGCTTCCTCAAAAGTTTGTTGAGCCGTGAAAATCGCCTCCGCGTACTCCGCAGCGAAATGTCTGCCATTCTGCGAAGAACCGGCTTGGACGAGCAGTGGCCGCCCCTGTGGTCCACGGGATATGTTCAGCGGCCCCTTCACGGAGAAGTGGTCCCCTTTATGATTAAGCTCATGAACCTTGGAGCTATCGGCAAAAACGCCTGCTTCCTTATCTCTGACAAGGGCATCGTCTTCCCAGCTATCCCACAACTTCGTAGCTACGTCCAAGAACTCCCTCGCTCGCTCATAACGCGCAGCATGTTCCGGGATTTGCTCATAATTGAAATTTTGCGCTTCCGCATCCGTTCCGGATGTAATGATGTTCCAACCAGCGCGGCCGCGGCTAAGATGGTCGAGTGAGGCAAACCTCCGAGCCAGATTAAACGGCTCGTTGAAGCTCGTGGACACGGTCGCGATCAGACCGATTCGCTGCGTGACCACGGCAAGTGCCGACAGAAGCGTCAGCGGTTCATACCCGCCGATCGCCCCGTACTTGGCGGCGTTCGGACTGGTCGCTACCCGGTCCGCAAAAAACAGCGAATCCAGCTTCGCTGCTTCCGCTTTTGCAGCCAGACGCTGGTACAAGGAGAAATCAAGCAGCTGGTCGAGGTTCGACTGCGGATGCCGCCAAGCAGCTTCATGGTGTCCCATCGGGGAAACGAACAAATTCAGATGAAGTTGACGTTTTTTTTTGCTCATAACGATACCACCTTATGTGTGAAATTAGAAAGGCTCCCGAACTAAGGACAACCGCAGATGGAACTTGTACGGTGGCCTTATGTTAGGGAGCCTTTGGTTAACCAATTGGCAGATAACGATAATTCTCATAATTTTACAACAGTTAATCCGATTATACAAGTGGGATAAATATGTTTTGGTTTGGGTATATAAATAGGGGAATAGTAAGTTAGTCGTACAGATCTCCTACAAGCAATTAAATTAAGAAGGCTAGGTGTAATAGGTGGAAAATAAAAAGTGGGACCTTATATCAATTGCTTCTATACCACTTATTATGACACTAGGAAACTCAATGCTTATCCCTGTGCTGCCTTCCATTCGCAGCAAATTAGGAATATCATCTCTCCAGGTTAGCTTATTAATAACGATTTACTCCGCGGTAGCCATCCTGCTGATCCCTGTCGCCGGTTATCTTTCCGATCGCTTTGGCAGGAAGATCATCATTATCCCGAGTCTGATCATTACTGGAATTGGCGGGCTAATTTGTGGATTAGGTGCTTGGTGGATCGAAAATCCTTACTTGGTTATCATGTTAGGCCGATTCTTGCAAGGCATAGGTGCAGCAGGTGCTTTTCCAATCGTACTGCCGCTTGTCGGCGATATTTTCAAAAAAGAAAGTGATGTAAGCAGCAGTCTGGGCGTCGTGGAGACCGCGAATACCTTTGGCAAAGTACTTAGCCCCATACTGGGATCGGCTCTTGCTTTAATGGTATGGTTTGCTCCCTTTCTTGCGATTCCTGTTCTTTGTGTGATTTCCGCTCTATTAGTGGCCTTTCTGGTCAAATCTCCCGCTAAAAAGAAAGAAGAAAAGGTCACCTTTGCCCAATTTCGAACCCATTTGAAACAAATTTTCATCGATAACGGGAAATGGTTATCGGCCATTTTTGCTATCGGATGTATCTGTATGCTCGCTATCTTCGGAACGTTGTTTTATTTGTCTGATACGCTGGAGGATGAATACCATGTGAAAGGGATCATCAAAGGCTGTATTTTAGCCATCCCATCGGCTGCCTTGTGCATAGCCTCATTCATTACCGGTAAACGAATTGGTAAAAATAAAATGCTGATGAAATGGATCACATTTGGAGGAATCACCTTAGCCGCGGCTAGTTTTATCATAAGTGGTATGCTGCACGGCATTGCTTGGCTGATAGGTTTAATTAGTGTGGGAGGAATCGGAATCGGTGTAACCTTGCCATGTATGGATGCCATGATCACGGAAGGTATTGATAAGAGTGAGCGCGGAACCATCACTTCGATTTATAGCTCCATGCGATTTATTGGTGTGGCGCTTGGTCCTCCGCTTGCTGCCATCTTGGTGAAAATCTCACCTCACTTTATGTTCTATACGATTGCCGGTTTTTGTGTGCTCGCGGCTGTTTTGGCCTTATTTACGATAGAACCTGATCCGGATGGGAGCGCGGCTTAATTGGAAAAAGGCAGCCGATTCATCG
>NZ_BILW01000068.1 GCF_004000765.1 Paenibacillus chondroitinus NBRC 15376
CTTGGATTTGCGCTCGAACACCCGCTCAAACCCGTACAGTCACAATGTAAGGGAGGGCTAGAAGATGGAGCTATGACAATGTGACGGGGGAAATAGTTTGGCTGTTACAATTAAGGTTGTCAAGGCATTCACCAGCAACTTTTTGATCGGAGCACCCATGCCGCCCTATATTTCGAACTCATTAAATCCAAACGTTCCGTCTCAATTTCACACAAATACCACCCCGAGTAAAAAGTCGATTTTTGTCGGTAAAACTGAGTTTGGACTTGACAGCTTTTAAAGAGGAGGCATATAATAAGAAACATGAAATAGGTAACCGGTTACACATCGTTTATCGAGGTAACATAAATAATAAGTATGCAATGTATAAATGATAGTATTTATCGAGATAAAGGAAAATTTCGGGAGCATGTAACCGGTACCCTACGCAAGGATTTCTTTGCTAAGAGTACGGGTTTGCTTTTTAGTAGGAGTGAGTCGTAACCAGTGGCAACAATCAGAGATGTAGCAAAGTTGGCAGGCGTTTCCGTAGCGACCATTTCCCGATACTTGAACAAAAACGGATATGTCAACGAAGAAACAAAATTGCGGGTAGAGCAAGCGATCAAAACGCTTCAGTATGAACCGAACGCGATGGCTAGAGGGCTTGCAGGAAGAAAGACAGGAACGATCGCCTTAATATTCCCGGATATCACGAACCCATTCTTTGCGGAGCTGGCTAGAGCTGTTGAGGATGTTGCCCGTATGTACGGATATACGGTGATCCTATGCAATTCGGATAATCAAGCGGATAAGGAGCAAACCTACATCAGGGTTCTGAAGCAGCGGTATGTAGACGGCATTTTGTTTGCTTCCTACAGCCTTCGCTCTGACGACGTTGATGCTTTGAATAATGAGAAAATTCCTTTCATTATGCTGGATAGAGCGCCGCGCGAGACTTCTTGCACGGTCGTAAGCTCCAAGCATTTGGAAGGGGCGCAGCAAGCCGTACAGCATCTGCTCGATGAGGGCTGCACGAAAATTGCTCATATCTACGGTCCGCAGGATACGGTGACCGGAAGAGAACGGTTCATGGGATATGAGCAATCTGTGAAACATTTTCCTTGGTATTCGCCAAGCCTCGTCGAACCTGGTTATTTCCGTGTCGACGGTGGAATGGAAGCGGTTGAAAACCTGATGAAGCGCCATCCTGATATTGATGGAATTTTTGCCGGTAACGATACGATGGCGGTTGGAGCACTTAAGAAATTGCAGCGAATGGGCGTGCGCGTCCCTGATCAAGTTGCGTTGTGCGGTTTTGACGGAATCGACCTTACGGTCATCGTAGAGCCGGAAATTACGACGGTCGCACAATCGATTTATGATATGGGGATGCTGTCAACACGGCTTCTTATTAAGAAAATCGAAGGTGACAACAGCGAACATCAAACGCATCTATTCGATGTCAAACTCATTCCGCGCGAGTCAACGAGAAGAAAAAGATAAGAATGAACCATCGAATCGGATGATGGACAGTGGAGGTTGTAAAGCAATGGAACAATTCAAAATTTTGGCGCCCTGCGGGATGTTAGGTTACGGATTTCCGAAGTCATCGTTTGTAAGAGGGATGGAACATAAACCGGATGCGATCGTCGTGGATGCCGGATCAACAGATGCCGGTCCTCACAAATTAGGAGCGGGTACGGCGATTGTCAGCAAACAAGCCTGCAAAAAAGATCTGGAACTGATGATTGTAGCGGGCGCTGAAGCCAAGATTCCAGTCATTATCGGATCTGCCGGAGGAAGCGGCGCAAAGGTCCATGTTGAATGGACACGAGCGATTATTATGGAAATCCTTGAAGAAAACAACATTACCGGGCTGAAAGTCGCGACAATCTGGGCGGATATTCCGAAAGAGGTCGTGGAAGCTAAGTTAGCAGCAGGCGAGTGCGAACCTCTTGGCCTTGCAGTGAAGACGCTTACCAAGGAAAGATTGGAAGCTACGAACGGTGTTGTCGCCCAAATGGGACATGAACCCATTATGGCAGCGCTTCAAGAAGGCGCTAACATTATCATCTGTGGTCGCGCTTACGACCCTTCGCCCTTTGCCGCGGTGGCCATGTTTCATGGTTTTGATACAGCGCTTGCTTATCATTTGGGTAAAATTCTTGAATGCTCAGCGCTTTGTGCAGAACCGGGGACAACGAAAGATTGCATGCTGGGCATTCTGACCAAAGATTCCTTTATCGTCAAACCGCTGAACGACAAACGTAAATGCACGGCCGTTTCCGTAGCAGCGCACACGTTTTATGAGAAGGATCATCCTTATCTGCTTCATGGTCCGGGACTTGTTCTGGATCTTGAACATTGTGAATTTAAGGAATTGGGAGACGATAGCGTTGAGGTTCGCGGCAGCCGGATCATGCCAACCCCTGAATATAAAATCAAGCTCGAAGGGGCAATGAAAGTCGCGTATCGTACGCTCGTCGTCGCAGGCATCCGCGATCCACTTTTGATCGAACGGATTGAAGAAGTTGAGGACCTGGTCAAACAGCAGGTTTGGGAGTATTACAGCGAAATACCGCAAGAAGATTATGAAATCAATTTCATCAATTACGGTCTTAACGGCGTATTGGGTGAATTGGAGCCGCAAAAAACAGCCGGTCATGAATTAGGTGTCGTCTTCGAAGTTATTGCGAAAACACAAGAGCTGGCGAACACGATTTGTAGCTCGGTCAGATCTACCTTCTTGCATTACGGCTATGAGGGCAGGAAATCCACAGCGGGTAATCTGGCGTTCCCTTTTGCCCCAAGCGATATCCCTTTCGGTGCTGTGTATGAATTCTCTGTTTATCATTTGATGCAAGTTGCGGATGGAGTCGAGATGTTCCGTAACGAGTATATCGAGGTGTAATTATGAAGCTAGTAGATGCAGCGAAAGTACTGAGAAGCAAAAACAGCGGACCGTTTGAAATTACGGTGGATGCCCTTTTTACAGATCCGGAGAAGTATTACAAAATCAAGAGTTCCGGCATCATTAACAAAGATTTGGTATCGGAGCTTTACAACATTGAGCAAGATAAGATCATGCATATCGTCTTTTTCGATCAAGCGCTCGGCTTCAAAATTACGTTCGCGCGGAAAGTTTCTTCAGGCACGTTCTTGGATCGTGACGTATACGGAGCTCAACAGCATGCCCCACTGATGGAATTGGAAGTCGACGTATGATAGGAAAGGAGTCGATTCAAATCAGAACGCATTCGAAAGTTAAACAAATGTGGAGCGACAAAGTGCTCTACTTGATGCTTTTGCCGGGAATCGCTTATTTTATCATTTTTCACATCTGGCCGATCATCGGCATGAAGTTAGCTTTCTATGATTATCAGATTCTTGGAGACAACGTTTTTGTTGGATTGAAATATTTTCGAGAACTCTTCAGCACGCCAATCTTTGAGCAAGTATTAAAAAATACACTCATCATCAGTGCAATGAAAATGTTTCTTATTTTCCCAATTCCGATCATCTTCGCGCTAATCCTTAATGAATTCATTAACGGGAAGTTCCGGAAATCGATTCAAGTCATTTCATATTTGCCGCACTTTCTGTCCTGGGTCGTTATCGCCGGGGTATGGTTCGACTTTTTATCCAAATCAAACGGTGTGGTCAATGAGATCATTCAACTTTTCGGATTTCAGCCGCACGACTTTCTGACTGATAAATCAGCGATCAGATGGGTGCTTGTGGCCAGTGAAGCATGGCGGAATATCGGATGGGATTCGATCATTTTCCTTGCAGCCATCATGGGTGTGAATCAAAGTTTGTATGAAGCGGCGCATGTGGATGGAGCCAACCGCTGGCACATCGTGACGCGAATTGTATTGCCTCATCTGTATATTCCGATGGTGACCATCTTCATTCTGAATGTTGGATTTATTATGAATGCAGGACTGGATCAAGTGTTGAACTTCACGAATGATTCCGTCAATAGCCGGATTGATATTATTGATACTTATGTGTACCGCGTTGGTTTGGTCAACGGTCAATATTCATTCGCCACAGCGGCTAATTTGTTCAAAAGTATGATTGGGGTCGTGCTGGTGCTTTCCACGCATTTCATTTCCAAGAAACTGACCTCGAAAGGCGCATGGTAAGGAGGAGCTAGCATGAGTGTCCAAAAATTTTCGTTCACCAAATTAGTGCTCGGTGCCATACTCATCCTCATATCGCTGACGATGTTTGTACCGATCATGAACTTGATCGCCAAAGCTTTCTCGAACCCTAACAAAGTTCATATGCTGCACGGCTATGACATTTTGCCCAAAGGTTTCTCGTTCATCAATTTCCAGGTTGTGCTCAGCAATCCGATCGTCGGGAAAGCGTTAATGAACTCTTTATTTATTACGATTGTCGGAACGGCTTTCAGCATTTTCTTCACCACTATTACAGCCTACGTATTAACGCGTAAAAATCTGGTCGGTAAAACGCCGATTATGATTTTCCTCATCATTATCATGATTTTTGAACCGGGGATCGTGCAAGAATATATGGTCATCAAAGACCTGCACTTGCTGGATAATCTTTGGGCGATGGTCCTCTACCGCACGATTAACGTCTTTTATTTGATCATTATGATGCGGTTTATTGAAGAAATACCGGATTCCCTGGTTGAGGCTGCGAAAATCGATGGCGCTGGGCATATGACCGTGTTCATGCGGATTATCTTACCGCTGTCCCGCATTCCGCTTTTGACAATCGGTATGTTCTATGCAGTGGCTAGATGGAATGAGTTTTTCAAATCGAGCATTTTCTTATCGAGCCGAAGCAACACCGTGCTGCAAGTATTGCTCAGGCAGTTCGTTGTTGAAGGAGACACGACAACCTTGGTCGGTGCGGCTGATTTGATGAAAAATAACCATATCGCGCAATTGGATTTCTCGTCTTTGAAAGCGGCTACGATTGTCATTGCTATGGTTCCGATTCTAATGCTATATCCCATTATTCTGAAGCATTATACCAAAGGAGTAATGGAAGGCGGCGTAAAAGAATAGTATTCAAACATTATCTTGGGAGGCAAACCAAATGAAAAAAGCGCTTTTTGCAATGGCTGCGGTCGTCCTGGTCACAACAGCATGCAGTTCCGGAGGGAACAATTCAACGAACACGTCTGCACCATCTGCAACGCAAGATGGCCAAGCGGTTACGACAGTTTCCATTCTAGCTAAAGATTTTGCACCAGACGATCCTAACGTTCAGAAATTGATTAAAGGCATCGAAGATGGCATGAAAGCAGAAGGTAAAAATGTCAAGCTGCAAATTACGCCGGTTCAAAGCGGAACGTATTCCGAGAAAATGGGCTTGCTCTTACAAAGCGGCAATATCCCTGATCTGATCTACTTCCAAGGCGGGGATTATCAATTCGCAACGACTCAGAAAATTTTGGAGGATTTGACTCCATATATCGATAAATCCAAATATGTTAAGGCTTCTATGAATCCTTATAACATCGAAAGAATGAAGAACTACCCTTACTTGCTATGGTTATCACCGGTTAATAGTGCTATTCCTGTCGTGCGTCAAGACTTGATGGATAAAACAGCTTCCGGTAAAGCAGCTTTGGAAAACCCAACAATCGATAACTACTACACATTCTTCAAAGAGTTGAAGGAAAAAAGCGGCGCGAAATATGCCTACACAACGGCAGGCAATCTGGATGAGCTAGACGCAATGTTCGGGCAAGCCTTCGGATTGACAACTACTTGGATCAAGGGTACAGACGGTAAATTCGAATTCGGCAAAACAACGCAGTCTGAAAAAGAAAAATTGGAATTCTACGCGAAGATGTACAAAGAGGGCTTGCTTGATCCTGAGTTCCTGACGAAGAAATGGGACACGAAGGAAAAAGCATTCTATGATGGTCAAGCGGCGATCATGGCGGGTACGCAAGGGAAAGTAATTGACCTGTACAACTCCAAATCTACGGCACAAAATGGCGCAGGCGCGAAAGTCGTTCCTCTGCCGCCGGCAAAAGGCAAGGCACAGGGCTACACACCGGTAGATACAAGCAAAGAAAGCCGTGGTTTCGCGATTTCCAAAACGTCCAAAAACAAAGATATGGCTTTTGCTGTATTAGAATACATGGCTAGTCCAAAAGGTCAAATGATGGATAAGCTTGGTTTTGAAGGCTCCGAGTACCAAATCGTGGATAACAAAATCAAATTGACAGATAAGTTTGCCTCTTGGTACCCGCACTTTGTTGAGTCCGTGATCAGCTTCACGCCGGACAAAGAGTTTGATCCGACGACGCCTTACTTCTCGGAACCGGCAGCGAAATCGCTCAAAATGTTCGAGAGCAATTCCACCAAAGACAATATCTTCATTATGCCTGCTGATTTGGCAGCGAAATGGGATGCAGCTACAGCGGTTTACAAAGAATTCGCAGCTGATATCGTAACGGGGAAGAAAACAGGCGCTGATTTCGATAAATTCGTTCAAGCTTGGAACGCTGCTGGCGGTAAAGATGTAACGGATTATGCGAATAAAACAATTAAGTAAATCGGGCTTTGATGCCAATAAATGAACTGCAAAGTGTGGGGCGTAACAGCCCTGCACTCCCTGTGGAAGGGAGTAAGTCAAATGGTTACTTTTGCTGATAGAGTAAAAGGTGTTGTTTTCGGTACGGCGTATGGCGACGCAATGGGCGCTGTCGTTGAGAAAATGACATTTAATGAAATTCATGAAAAGTATGGTCGGGTTGAAACGACGATGACCAAATGGTGGAAAGCGGATTGGTCGGAAGACAAGAGACTCGGCAGGATGAGAGGCGAAGGCATCGTTACTGATGATACGCTCATGACGTTAGCGCTTATGAATGTATACGGCATTGAACGCCGCCATTTGGATGCTTACGATCTGGCTAATGAGTTTGTCAAAGAGATCTCGTTCCGTCCAAAATACATTCCTGAGCTGGGTAAAGTCACTATGGTGATGGACCGTTTGTTTTATCCGGAGAAGCATATTTTCAACCGTCATGTGCTTGCCAATTGCGAGCCTCGTGAAGGCGGTTATGGCAATATGGTTAACTGTGGCGCTGCCATGTATATCTCACCGATCGGCATGGTGAATGCCTGCAATCCGAAGGCAGCGTATGATGAAGCGATTCTTTTTGCATCCGGTCATCAGGTCAGTTATGGCTTGGAAGCGGCTGGCGTATTGGCTGCCTGTGTTGCGAAAGCTTTTGAACCTGGTGTGACGGTAGAAGATATCATTCAAACAGCCTTAATGTATGCAAAAGATGGTACAAAGCATGCGATTCAAGATCTAAGTGATACCGCTCGATCCCTGAAACCAATCAAGAATAACCGGGCTGAAGTTGTAGGCCAGCTGCATGCGGCAATGGCCAAATACTCGCCAATGGGCGATGATGTCAACCGAAGCATTCATAAAGTAGGTATTCCTTCTAACCACTATACCCCAAGTCGATTGTTCTCAATTGAGGAACTTCCTTTGGCATTAGCTTACATTATTTTGCATGATGGGGATTTATTGGAGGCAGTTAAGGACGGAGTGAGCTCTGGACGCGACACGGATTCTATTGGTGTTATGGCTGGTGCCATTCTTGGAGCTATGCATGGCGTTACGGCTATTCCGCAAGATGAAATTGCTATTATTGAACAGATTAATAAGCAAGAAATCGAGAAACACTGCAATGAATTTATTGAAGCAGCCTCATTTATTATTGAGCAAGATCTTGCACTCAGCAACCTTAGACAACAACAGATTCGTTCTATTATTTAAAGGTGGTGTAATCGTTGATTCCTTCTAATTATTTGGAAAAACTTTATTCAGGTTACTTAGGTATGAACATTGGCATAAGACTGGGCGCTCCGGTAGAACCGACGATTTGGACTTATGAAAGAATACAAAGCACATATGGTGACATCACGGACTATGTCAAAGAATTTAAAAACTTTGCGGCGGACGACGATGCGAATGGTCCTTTCTACTTCCTGCGCGCGTTGTATGACGATGCGAAAGACCGCGATATTACCCCTAACGATGTCGCTCGCGCTTGGTTGAACTATGCCCGTGAGGGAATCGGAATGTTCTGGTGGGGCGGTTATGGCGTAAGCACAGAGCATACAGCCTACATCAATTTGAAAAAAGGGATTGAAGCTCCACAGTCAGGTTCGATTGAGCAAAATGGACTTATTATCGCCGAACAAATCGGCGGTCAAATTTTCATCGACACTTGGGGTCTCGTCAATCCTTGCAACCCGAAAAAAGCGGCCGATTTCGGTGAAGCGGCAGCTCGCGTTTCTCATGATGGCGAAGGCGTGCTAGGCGCGAGATTTTTCTGCGCAGCTATTTCCAAAGCGTTCGAAACAAGCGATATCAATGAAATTATTGAAGCCGGTTTGGCTCAAATTCCAGCTGACTCGATTTACGCTCAAGTGTCCAGAGCGGTTCTTGCGTTCCACGCGCAGCATCCGAATGATTTCAGAGCATGCCGAGATATGCTGGAAAGAGACTGGGGTTACGACAAATATACCGGCGTATGCCACATCATTCCTAATGCAGGCGTCTGCGTGCTGTCCATGATTTACGGCCAAGGCGATTTCAACAGAACCGTTGAGATTGCAACAATGTGCGGTTGGGACACGGATTGCAATGCTGGTAACGTTGGTACTGTGCTTGGTGTAGCTTGCGGCTTGGAAGGTATTGCGGATAAGTATCGCAAACCGATCAACGACTCCATTGTGATGTCAGGGATTTCAGGTTTCATGAACATTCTTGATATTCCGACCTATGCGAAAGAATTGGCGATTCTCGGACATCGCTTGGCGAATGTTCCTTGTCCGGAAGGCCTTGTGGAGAGCTTCACGGAGCACGATATATATTTCGATTTCGAACTGCCGGGTTCCACACATAACATCCGCATTTCGGATCCGTTCTTCTGTCAGGCGAAACACTCCACTGAGAAATCCTTCAAAGGAACAGGTTCTCTGGAAGTCGTCTTTGACCGCATGGTTCGCGGGGAAAAATCAAAAGTATTCTACAAGCCATTTTATACACGCGATGATTTCAGTGACGAAAGATACTCACCGACATTTGCGCCTAAAGCATCCTCCGGCCAAAAAGTATCCATGCAAATTTTCCTGGATCAGTGGGGCGGCAACGAAACAATGGGGATCGCACCTTATGTGCGCCTGTCCAAAAGCAAAAAAGAGCTTGTACAAGGTTACGTGAAGCTCGTTGATCAAGAGTGGGTGCATATTGAATTTGTGCTCCCGGATTCCGAAGGCGAACTGATTGATGAGGTCGGTATCGTGTTGGAAGCTTATTCGACTCGTAAGCCGAAAAGCTTGGGACGCATTTTCATCGATGAATTCCGGATTTATGGCAACGCAGATTACACAATTGATTTCAGCAAGCAATTGAGCAACTTCGGCTGCATCACGCCATTTGCGCATAACAACGGGGCTTGGAGCCTGGAGAATGGCGCTATGTATCTCATGACGGCTGAGCCAAGCGAAGCATATACAGGTAATTATTTTGCCAAAGATTACTCCGTATCTGTCCAGCTCAACCCTCAAAGCGGACATTCCCACTTGGTGGCTGTTCGTGCGCAAGGCGCAATGAGAGGTTATCACGTAGGATTCGATGGAGCGAATCAAGTGTCTCTGTATATCAACAACTTCGGGTTCACGAAGCTGGCGAGTGCGGAGTTCCCTTGGCAGCTGGGCAAAGATTATGATTTCAAAGTGACGGTGCAGGGAAATACCCTAACATTTGCTATTGACGGGCAAGAAGTTTTGAAGCACACTGACGATACATTCGATTACGGTATGTTTGGTGTAAGCACAAGAACTGCAGCGAGAACTTATTTTAAACATATTAGATTTACGGAAATTTGAATTTGTGGGTGGATCGGGGAACGTTATGAAAATAATCGTAATTGGCAGTGCAAATATGGATATGGTCATGCAGACTAGCCGTATTCCAGAGATGGGCGAAACAATGCGGGGCGATGGATTTATGCTATCCGCCGGAGGCAAAGGGGCCAATCAGGCAGTTGCTTGCGCAAAAATGGGCGCTGATACCTGGTTTATGGCGAAAGTTGGCGATGATATTTTTGGGCAATCGTTGATCGGCAGCCTCAAAGGGTTCGGTGTGAAAACTGATTATGTAGGAATAGAACCTGAAGTTACAACTGGTGTAGCCGCGATTACGGTTTGCGATGGGAATAATGCGATCATTCTTGACGGCGGCGCCAATAACCTGGTTAAACCTGACTATATTGAAAGCTACAAAGATCAGTTGCTCGCAGCCTCAGCGGTCATGCTGCAGCTGGAAATTCCACTGGAAACCGTCTATGAAGCCATTCGACTTGTGAAAGGCAAGGTGCCGATTTTCTTAAATCCGGCGCCTGCCGTTCCACTCGATGATGAGATTTTGAATGGTGTGGATTATTTCACACCGAATGAGATCGAGTGCCGGATGTATACGAATGTGGAAGTGAAAACCACGGAAGATGCTTTTGCGGCGCTGGATATTTTACGCGGCAAGGGCATTCGCTTCCCGTTGATTACACTTGGCGAGAAAGGCATTGTGTACTATAACGGCACTGAGAATGTGTACATGGAAGGCCGTAAAGTGAAGGCGATAGATACAACAGCTGCTGGAGATACGTTCTCAGGGACGCTTGCAGCTATGATTACTTCTGGTAAATCCCTCGATGAGGCGGTAAACATCGCTGTGCATGCGTCTTCCATTTCGGTTACCCGGAGGGGCGCGCAGCATTCGATTCCGTATTTATCGGAGCTTGCAGGACTATGATGAGATCAGGGGAGATCCGTTTTCGTGAGTTGTTGAAAACTGCCGAGCACTTGGGTGAACACCGTATTTATACGGTGGAGCGGAGGTCAGATGGGCATGGTGAGTATGCTGCTATGTATTTGGAGACTGAGCTCATCCCGGGCGAGTGGGTGAAAACGTATTTCTGGATAGGCGTTCCTTATGGGGAAACGCCTTTTCCTGCTATGCTGCACATCCACGGGGGAGGTTCGCAGACGGCGAATTTGGAGCATGTCCGGCATTGGACGAGTAAAGGGTATGTCGCGCTTAGTTACGATTGGAAAGAGGAACTCTCGAGGCAGGAGCATTACTCCGATTTGGCAGACATGCCTACGAAAGACATGGAAGAGGAGTTTGACCCGCTGCAATCGGTCATGTTCACGCGTCTCATTCATGCGAAGAAAATGGTCACGTGGTTGGCTCAGCTGCCGGAAGTGGACGAGGACCGGATGGGGGCTTTCGGTATTTCCCGCGGCGGCACGGTAACAAGATTGCTTAACGCCTGGGATAACCGTTTGCAGGCGGCAGCTCCTATTTATGGCTGTGGCAAGCATATGTCGCCAGGACGGCTGAACCGTAACGTTCGCAGGCCGCATACGCTGGAAGATACCTACGAATGGGAGCAGCTGCTTAGCGGTTTGAGACTAGCCGAGCGGGAGCAGTCGCCGATGTTGATCATGTCAGCTACGAATGACTATTGGGGCTGGATGGACGCGATCTGCGAAGGAGCTGCCCACCTTCCGAAGACGAAGCGTGGGCTGTTTTTCGCAGCCAATCAGAACCATCATTTGGATGGCTGGGCAGGCGCCACGTTGGATTGCTGGATGGATGCCCTGGTCAAGGGTGACGGGCATTGGCGTCAAGCCCCGGCGGCTGCGGTTTCGGTTCACGAGGGAGCCATGCGGGTGACAGCCGAATTTAGCGCTGATGAGCTATCCGTTCTCCCTCAGAAGCTCCGCTTTTGCTGGTCTTGGTATGACTGGAGCGAGGTGCTTCCGCCGGGCAGATACTGGCATGTGAAGGAAATCGACTGTTCGCCAGACAGCGGCTTCAGCGTGGAAATCCCGGTTATTGATCCTGCAATAAGCGGTTTCGTCTATGTCGATGCTATTTATGCGGATGGCGTAAAAACGAGCAGCTTCCCTCTGCGATTCT
The DNA here is from genome assembly GCF_004000765.1 of Paenibacillus chondroitinus NBRC 15376. GTDB lineage: Bacteria > Bacillota > Bacilli > Paenibacillales > NBRC-103111 > Paenibacillus_E > Paenibacillus_E chondroitinus. Next base: position 11,989 of record NZ_BILW01000068.1, read on the forward strand.
CGCCTATTTATCTGGGGGCTGTTGCGTCCGGTTTGCCTTTAACACTGGAGTTGGCTGATTTCACTCACGGGCTCGACGGATGGCATTGTCCGGAGCAGCGGACGGAGCCTTACGACACCGATTTCCGCTATGTGTTTGTGGATGATCCGTCCGGAGGCAAGGCGCTTGCTTTGGACGAACCGGGCATGAGGTTTGTCCTGGTCACACACAAGCCGGTCGATCCTATGATGCAAGAGGACAAGGACCATTTGCAGCTGCAGCTCAAGCTGTACACGGACGTTCCGGGCGTGTGGGAGATTTCGGTTTTCTATCGCCCGGATCAAGCGGGACAGATTGTTTGGGTGAGTGAGGTAGAGGGAGTGCTCGGCTGGGCAGATGTACGACTGGCAAGGCAGTCGTTTGGCAGTGCAGGCGGCAAGGCGCTCTCATCTTGGGACAAAATGCACAAGATCTTCGTGTCCTTTGTCCCTGAGCTGGTGGACGCAAGCAGCGGTTGTAGGCCGGCACTTGGATCGGTGCGTTTTGTTTAAGATGGCGGGTTAGCATTAACGCCGATTGTTCCTGCTATTTTCTGTAATTTTTCCAATTTCAAGTAAATAACTGGATATAGTACCGCTAAAATCGCTGAATCTAGCAAATTTAGTTCAGGTTACCTCGATATAGATGTAGATTCTACCGTTATTTCGTTCCATGCCACAGTGCAGCGCGAAATAGCGGTAGTTTTTGCTTTTAGCGGAGACGGGTTAGAGGGTCATTAGAAGTTCTCAACAGAACTACGGAGTAAATCCGTAGTCTCTTTATATTATGAAGCGGCACTCAAAGGGCGCACGGCTGCGCCTTAAATGCTCAAAATAACTGTTGACACAATCTGAGCTACTTACTACTATAAAAGTGTGGGTAATTGGATGATCCAATTATCAGCATATTGTCAGACGGAAGGTACTCATCATGACCATAAAGAAAATCAAGTACCACAGAGTGTATGAGGATGTCATTGAGCAGATTGAAAAATTGATTCTTGAAGGCAATCTTGCGCCTGGAGACGTTTTGCCGACGGAAAGAGAGCTTGCCCAAGCGTTCGGGATCAGCCGCGGAACTTTGCGTGAAGCGTTCCGAATTCTGGAACGAGAAGGGCTGATTGAAACTCGTCCTGGCGGCGGCCGTTTTCTTAACAAGAACCTCAGCAAGGCGGAAGATAAAACGAGAATTCTAGATAATATTGAGAGAGCTACGATTATTGAATTGCTGGAGGCCAGAGAAATTTTTGAAACCGGTATTGTGGAATTGGCAGCCTTGCGAGCATCCGAACAGGATATTCTGGAAATTGAAAGCGCTCTCGAAAAGTGGGGCACGATCGACACGGAATCGGATGATCCCGTCTCTCCAGATCAAGCTTTCCATCTGTCCATAGCTAAGGCTACACATAACGTGGTGCTGGTAAATCTCATCGATCTTAACATGGATTTGCTGAAACGAACGGCCACGAAGACGGTTGAGATACCTGGTCGCAGAAACGAAGTGTACAAGGAGCATTTTAACATTTTTCAGGCGATAAAAGAGAGAGATCCGCTTAAAGCCAAAGAAACGCTGCTGTACCACTTGAAGCAGGTCAAACAAAATATTCAAATGAAATAGCAAAAAACGGATGAAGGTTATCCGTCTCAATAAATTGGATCATCCAATTACCCAAATTATTCGTGTAGTCGCTTTAACTAAATTGTAAGCGGCTACAAGCTAAAGAAACATCAATGACGATTCTCGTTCCGTATCCCATTCTTCTACAGGCAGTCACCACTACGATACGAATGAAGTATGGAAGACGGCTTCAAAGAATAATAGAAAGACAAAAAAGGGAGGAAATAGAATGAAAAAGGCACTTCTCATGGTGGTCTCGGCTTTAATGGTTGTAACAACCGCATGTTCCAGCAGCGACGGCAAGTCTTCCAGGAACACAGCAACTCCAACGTCCGTTCCGGCAGCAACAAGCGCAGGGGATGCGAGTAAAGAACCGATCACTCTCTCCATCGTAGCGAAAGATTTAATGGGAGATGACCCCGGCGTTCAGAAGCTGGTGAAAGGCATCGAAGAAGGAATGAAAGCGGAAGGCAAAAACATTAAGCTGAAAATTGTTCCTGTTCAAAGCGGGACCTACTCGGAGAAGCTGGGCCTACTGCTGCAAAGCGGTAATATTCCTGACCTTATTTATTTCCAAGGCGGCGACTACCAGTTTGCTGTAACGCAAAAAATTCTGGAAGATTTGACGCCTTTTATCGATAAGTCGACGAACGTGAAGGCTTCGATGAACGTTTATAACCAAGAAAGAATGAAGAACTATCCATATCTGCTATGGCTGTCGCCTCCGAATAGCGCTGTACCTGTCGTTCGCCAAGATTGGTTTGATAAAACCGCATCAGGCAAAGACCTGCTTGCCAATCCGACAAGCGATAACTACTATACCTTCTTCAAAGACTTGAAAGAGAAAAGCGGTGCCAAATACGCTTACACGGTGGCCGGGACACTCGATGAGCTTGACGTCATGTTCGGTCAATCCTTCGGCCTGACATCCACATGGATTAAAGGGGACGACGGTAAATATGCTTACGGTAAAACAACACAGTTTGAAAAAGATAAACTCCTATTTTACGCAAAATTGTACAAAGACGGCTTGCTGGATCCTGAGTTCCTGACCAAGAAGTGGGACACGAAAGAGAAAGCCTTCTATGATGGTCAAGCCGCTATCATGGCAGGTACGCAAGGCAAGGTAATCGACATCTACAATAACAAATCGATGAGTCAAAATGGAGCGGCCGCCAAGGTCATGACATTGCCGCCGGCGAAAGGGAAAGCGCAAGGATATACTCCGGTTGATATCAGTAAAGAAAGCCGCGGTTTTGCCATCGCCAAGACATCCAAGAACAAAGAAATGGCCTTTGCGTTACTGGAATATATGGCCGGCCAAAAAGGTCAGATGCTGGATAAGCTAGGCGTTGAAGGCGACGAATACCAAATCGTCAATAACAAAATCAAATTAACGGACAAATTTGCCGCTTGGTTCCCGCATTTTGTAGAGTCAACAGTGAACTTCAAACCGGATAAAGAGTTCGATCCCGCAACACCATATTTCTCTGAGCCGGCAAGTAAATCTCTACAAATGTTTGCTTCCATGTCGACCAAAGATAACAGCTTTGTGATTCCAGCTGAACTCGCTGCCAAGTGGGATGCTGCCTCTGCCAAGTATAAAGAGTTTGCAGCAGATCTCGTAACCGGCAAGAAAAGCGCGGCGGATTTCGATAAGTTTGTTCAAGAGTGGAACGCAGCAGGCGGTAAAGAAATGACAGAATACGCAAACAAAACGATCAAATAAAAAAACTGACGGCAAGTGGGGCGCAAGCCCCACTTTTTACCATGAATAGAGAGGTGAAAGCAATGGAATTTCATACTGCAGATGACAAGCGGGTGTTCATTCCAGAAACGTCGTACATTTATCGTGTTCAACATCGCATAATGGAAGGAGATTGCCAGTGTGATCACGGCCCCTTTCTGGTTAAGGTAGAGGCCTTCTATATAGACAAATACCCTGTCACGAATGAGCAGTACAAACATTTTCTTGATGAAAGCAGCTATTATCCTGAAGACAGTCACAACTTCATCAAGCATTGGCAAGAAAACGGCATCCCTCAGGGCAAAGAGAATCATCCGGTCATCTGGGTCAGCCAAGAGGATGCAAGAGCTTATGCCAAATGGAAAGGCGGAAGGCTTCCGAAGGAGACGGAATGGCAGCTCGCGGCAGGAGGCAGCCAGAAATTAAAGTGGCTGTGGGGCGATCACTTTCATGCCGAGAAGTGTCATTCTTCCGGTTTGGATACAATGCCGGTCGATGCTTTTGCCTCCAACGTTAGCCCTTATGGTTGTGTCGACCTGACCGGCAATACCTGGGAATGGATGGAGGATACCGTAAACGATGAGCAGCACAAATTCACCTTTTTGCGGGGAGGATCCTACTATAAAGCGCCACATACATGGCATGCGGAGGGCGGTCCACATCCGACAGACTATCATCTGAAATTTCAACTGCTGAATGAAGGGTTAAACCGCTGTGAAACCGTTGGTTTCCGCTGCGTTTACGAGGTGACACGATGATTTTGAGCGATAAAGAAACACACATCACGACGATCAAAAATGAGAAGATGGGGTTTGCCATCAAGCGAAGCGAGATGGTAGCAGCATGATGCAGATGCACGTTGAGTTTACGATGCTGCACGGCATTTTCCATCTCAACCAGCAGCATGGTTTCAGCTTGGAATTCTCCAATGTTCCGAGGGGCGTCAGAAAAAGAAACATCAAATCGAAATCATTACGGGTTCCTGGAACCAGTTCAAAAATAAAGAATCGATGCCGGAAACTGATATCTTCCGATATGTGATGACTGAGCATTTTTCGCCGATTATTTCGCGTTGGCATGTAGGCATTCGCAAGGATTTGCACATCAAACGGGCTATTTTTAATAGTACTGGTATACTGATTTGGCAGGATGTTTTTGGCAGTTGGCTGCCCTATAACAAACTGCAGCAGGCAGCCATTAAGAAGTGGAAGCACATCTGGCGGGAGCATAAGGCGAACTACCAGAGCTCAAATAACGGAGCTGCTGGCGGGGGATGAGCTAATTCGGGGACTGTGAAGTCTAAAGAGTTGTCGATTATTAGAGTGGGTTTGTGATCGCAAACAAGGACGCAATAAAAGAGCTAAGCGAATTCAAATCGCCTAGCTCTTTTTGTCTCAATCTACCAGCTGCAAAAGTTCCGCCTTCACACTTTCGTACGCGTTACGGTCACCTTTTTTAGCATAAAATCGGAGGCCGTCTACGCCTTTAAAAAGCAGAGCACACTTCAGCCGCTCCTCGAAATGCGGAATGTCCCGCCCCTCGCTGGCCCAAGCGCTGCGCACCATTTCTGGAATTTGCAGCTGTGGCGTCCAGAGATGCTGCGTCGCCAAGTCGAACACGAAGTCGCCATAGAAGGCCATCTCCCAGTCGACGATCCCCGTAACGCGATGCCCGTCCGTCAGCATATTGCCCAGATGGAAATCGCCGTGCACAAGATATCGCTGCTGCGGTGAATAGGCCGACAACTCCATCATGATGCCATATAAGCGTTGAAAAACGTCCTTTTCCAAGAAAGTGTCCGTAAATAGCGTATACCAGTTATGCCAAAAGCCTGTCTGCTCCTCCCGAAAGAAGGATGCCAGGAAATCAGGCCAACTCTCGTGTGTGCCGTCTCCCGAAGGTTGAATCCAGCCGTATCCTTTGGTTTCAGCAAGCTGGACTTCATTCATATTTTTAAAATGTTGGAGGAGATCGGGAAGAATCCGCTTAATCTCGGCTTCCGGATAGGAGATGATGGTACGTCCCGGTACCTTTTCGGCAATGGAAAAGCATAGCTCTTCGTTCGCACGGCCAATCTCCAAAACACGAGGAACCGGCAGACCCTGGGGTGAAAATGTTTCATGCACATAACGCTCTCTGACAAACCCTTCACGGCCACTGTTAAAATGAATGATAAATTCCTCATCGTGTTGAGAGTAGCTGAACACTTTGCTCACTTCGCCTTGCTCAATCGGCCGCACATCGGTCACGGGTTTGTTCAAAAACTGCTGCAAGAAAGCTTCTGCTGATCGGGTATCCATGTTGGGTTTAATCCCGGACATTTGCCATCACCGTCCCTTATTCATCCTATGTTTTTATTCGCAGCCTGGCTAGATGAAACATGAAGCAGGATACTTTCTAGTCTATCACGAAAATTTGGAATAGGAAAAATAAAACAATTTACTATCATAATAACTGACAGTATGCTGTCAGGGATCCTCCTGTATGATGATGGTAACAATGAGAAATGGCCTTAAGCCAAAGGAGAGATACTTATGAAGCAGCAAATACGGAACATGTATGATTTCCATGTATGGGCGAATCAAACGATGTTGACCCACTTGAAAAAGTTAGGAAAAGATGTGTACACACGCGAGATTCAAAGTGTTTTTCCTACGGTGTCGAAGGTGATTGCACACATCTATGTTGTAGATGCCGGTTGGTTGGACATGATGCAGGGTAAAAGCATGAATGAAGCCATGGCGGATTCGGTCCAGTTGACGGCTGATGCGGAGTCCAAGAGCATGGAGGAGCTTGAATTGATGTATATTCAATTATCGGAGAGGTTCAAAGCCTATTTGGATGAGCAAGACTCTTTGGAGGAAACGATTGTGCTGGATAATCCTTATGCAGGGGTGCGGGAAACCAGCCGTGCGGAAATGCTGCTTCAAGTGGTCAATCACGGCACCTATCACCGGGGGAATATTACAGCGATGCTGCGCCAAATGGGACACGCCTCTGTAATGACGGAGTACGGTCTGTACTGGTATGCCGGATAGCTTTACTTCATGTCCTCCAAAGCTTGAATCGCATAGTTCAGCTCAACATCTTGTCCTTGTACGTATTTTTGCTCGAAAGTCTGTTCATTTAAGGGAATGTCAATATCGGGAATGGCGCCGCCTTGCCCCTTGTCGTCACTATCTCCTTGAATCTTTTTCTCTTGATTCAGCGACCTGCCATCCGGCAGCTGCAAGAGATAGCCTTCCGGCATTTCAACTTGTATAGGGCTTGAAACAACCCCAAAAGATCCATTTGTAGAGGTAAATCCAACAATTCGAGCATGGGGCAGTCCCTTCATTACAAGAGGCAAACCTTCTCCGGAACTTCCCGTTCGTTGATTGATCAGAATAGCTAACTTACCGCCATAGTAAAGCTCTGCAGGTTTGATTATACGAGTTTCATTGGCATTGATTTCAAACTTGCCAGCCATACGATTGTAATAGCTCACGTACTCATAAAGTTTCGGCTTATTTACTAAATAACCTGCCATTGAAGTAACCAGATCATCACTTCCCCCCGGATTGTCACGAACATCAATAATGAGACCCTTTATTTGCTTTTCCTGAAACTCTTTCAGTTTGGCTCCCAATACTTTATCCGGATGAGGCATTGTCGTGCTTGGAAGAAAATATCTGATCTTCACATAACCATATCCGTTACTTAGGACTTCGCCTTCCACCGGCGCATCCGTTTTATTTAGTTTGACTCTTGTTTTCTTTAGCGTCTCGTAATTGTCGTCATAAGCCGTTAAAGTTGCTTTTTTTGTTTCAGTCTCCCCTTTGTTTTTAAAAGCCACCTGGACGTCTTTCCCAACAGATGTTCTTACCATAAACCTTCCTTGATTATCGTTCCGGTCTCCATCCGTAGCCATCGGGTTTTCGCTCCAGTAGGTGGCATGGTAAGCTTCTTGTGCCTCTTTTCCATCCCAAGAAATGATCTCAGCCCCAAGCTGGATGCCGCTTTTTTCAGCAGGACTGCCCGCTAAGAGCATATTGACTACTACCTTGCCCTGATCTAATTGGATCGTACTTAGACCAACACCACCGCCGACTTCTTGTTTGAAAATGTGATTATCATCGTACAATTTCTCATTTACGATTTTGACATGCCCATCTCGAAGGGAATAAAGATACGATCTTAACGTTATATAATATAAATCTTTGTTCTTTTGCTGTTCTGCTTGTTGAAATAGAGGTTCGTACTTATCTTTCATTGCTGCCCAGTCTACCTTTTTCCAATCACCAAACGGGTACTCCCGGGATAGTCGCTCATTCAACTGTACAAATGCTTGCGAATAGCTCATTTGACTGAAATGGCTTACTGGATTATAACGTGACTCACCAGCCAGTATCAACGAAAAGACAAGAGGGAGCATACCGAGTAGACAGAGGGTCACTCTTAAAATTCTGTACTTGGGCACGGGGATGTGACCAACCGGTCTAAATACTTTCTTGACCGTACATAAGAAAAGAATCGCGGCAACTGCGTAGAATATTAATGCCAGCAGGGTCGTATCACCAATTAGCGCACTTACAATCGCAATAAGCAGAGCAGCACTTGGCAAAAAATCAAACCATCTGACATATTTTTGGATAGGCACGGCATACCAGACTAACACAGTTAAAATGATAGCAAATAACAGCAGTTCATAAACAGTGAACCACTTCAATGAACCCAATACATCTCCAATCATGCTCATGTTTCAGCTCCTTCATCTGAGGCTTGCGTTGCTCCTCAAGATTAGAAAAGAAATATGAACGGAGCGTGAACGCCACAAATACCGGCACCATCAGGTACCGGCTTTTGTTGAAAGCGTGTTTGGCGGAGTACTCGGAATCTGCAGAGTGAACTTCGTCCCTTGTCCGACTGTGCTTTCTACTTCAATGTTTCCATGATGATGTAGGACAATTTGCTTGACAATAGCGAGGCCTAGACCACTTCCCGTACTGTTGCGCGATCTATCCGTTTTGTAAAACCGCACGAAGATTTGATTTAATTCCTCAGGCGTCATACCAATCCCTGAATCTTTTATGATAACGGTATACGAATGGCTGTTTGCGAGGAGTTCGATGCGAATCGTCCCATTGTCAGGCGTGAATTTGATGCTGTTTCCAAGCAGGTTAATCCACACTTGATTGAGTTGATCGGCATCTGCCGTAATTTTCGCGCCTATGGGCAGCTTCAGGTCGATCCGAATATGTTTGACAGACCAGAGCGGCTCGCAGGAAACAACGACCTGTCGGATTTGCTCATCAAGGTTAAACGTTTTTGCAACAAAAGGATGATGCTTGGATTCAAGAGAAGCAAGCTTGAGTAGATTATCGCTAAGCCGTGACAGCCTATCGCTTTCCTTCAGAATGATGTCCAAATACCGTCCGCGTTTCTCCGCTGTTACCAGATGGTCGAGCTTTAGCGCCTTCGCAAAACCTGAGATGGATGTTAAAGGCGATTGTATCTCATGGGAAACATTCGAGACAAAGTCCTGACGCATCATTTCCAACTGCTTCAGCTCACGGGCCGTCTCGTTGAAACTTCGGGCAAGGATCCCTAGTTCGTCTTTTCGCTTCAGCTTCAATTCCACATCAAAATCGCCCTTAGCGAGTCTTTTGGTTGCTTTCGTCAATAGTTTAAGGGGCTTCACCAAGAATCGGGCGGCAATCAGAATACATAAGCTTCCTATAACAAGCACAAGAAACAGAATAGTGATCAATAACCGGATTACGGCCTTTTCATTTTTGGTGGAAGATTGCAAGAAGATGGCGTAGTTCTGACCTTCAAACGCAAACGGAAGCCCGACATACAAGTCCCCCTCTGATTTAACCTTCGATCGATATCGTGCTCCTTCCAGCACCTGTTGGACGAGTTCCTTGTCAATCGCAATGAACTGTTCTTTATTGTCTGCTCCATATAGTTTTTTTTCGCCTGAAGCAGTAAAGAGTTGAATCGGATACACCGTTAACTGGGATGCTTTTTCCATGAATGCTTCCAGATCTTGAGGCTGAGTTTGTTTATAAAGTTCAACGATGTTGTCACTTACTTTGATCATGTCATTTTGTCCCAACTCGTTTAACTCTTTTTGAAATATAGCGATTCCGATAATAAAAGAGGAGATTAGGCCGATTACAATTGCTGCCAAAAAGGTGAGCACTATTCGTACATATAAGCTCTTCATCCTGCAACAACCACAAGTCTGTATCCGAGACCGCGCGCCGTTTCAATGTAAAAGTGCTTGATATCGCTTGCAAATTTCTGCCGCAGCCTCTTGATGTGCACATCAACGGTCCTGTCATCGCCTTCGTAGTCCATCCCCCAAATTTGAGTGATCAGTTGCTCTCTTGTGAAAATCTGGCCTGGGTAGCTGGCCAGCTTGAACAGCAGTTCGAACTCTTTTAGAGGAAGGGCCTGCTCCTCATTCCCGCGAATGACCTTGTAGGTACCCAGATTTAGATGAACCTCACCCAGTTGTATAACCTTGGAGGAGGATATCCGAGATCGCTTCAACAACGCTTTGATACGCAGCACGAGCTCTACCGGATCGAACGGCTTCGCCAAATAATCGTCTGTCCCTAGCTGGAAGCCCTTTACTTTATGTGCCGATTCCCCCTTGGCCGTCACCATTAGAAGGAGGAGATGAGGATCTCGTTTTCGAATCTCTTTGCATAAATCCCAGCCATCCACCAGCGGCATCATAATATCAAGAATGACAAGCTCAACGACTGTATTTTCCAGTACAGAGAGTGCTTGTTCTCCGTTCTCCGCTTCGATAACGTCGAAGCCTTCATTCTGTAGAAAGAGGCTCATCAGCTCGCGAATGTGCGCGTCATCATCAACAATAAGTATTTTACTCATTTGCTGCTACCAACTCCTTTTTATGCGATAAGCTACTTAAACCAACCTTTTTTCCAGAACCAGGCGAACATGCCGAGACCGATGCCGAACATGACGAAGAGGATGGCATAATACCCCCAGTGCCATTCTAATTCGGGCATGTGTGCAAAATTCATCCCATATATGCCGGCAATGAACGTCAATGGCATGAAAATCGTAGTTATCACCGTCAATGTTTTCATAATCGTATTCATGCGATTGGAATTCAAGGAAATGTAGCTGTCACGCATATCGGCTGTCATATCTCGATTGGATTCAATCATTTCGGAAAGCTTGAGCAAATGATCATGAATGTCCGTAAAAAATACGATGTGCTCGCGAAATTGTTCAATCCGATCGGTATTGATGACCCTGTACAGCAGATCGCGCATAGGCACGATGGTCCGGCGTATTTTTAACAATTTGGAGCGAATTTCAAAAATATCGTTCATGAGCACCTCAATGGACTCGGAATGCACATTGTTTTCGATTTCATCCAGCTGATCCTCTAATTGATAAACGCTGGGAAAATACTGATCAACCAAGTTGTCGAGCACTAAGTAGGCGGCATAAATATGGCCTTCGCTTCGCAGGTTTTCCTGCTCGGACAGACGGCACCAGGCATCCTCAATTTCTCTGGAGTCATGCTGATGGAAAGTGACGATAAAGTTGCTCCCCAGAAACATATCCACCTCTTCCGCATCCAGCGTCTTCGCATTCATCGCATGCATGACAAAGAAATGGACATTTTCATAATGGTCCATTTTCGGTCTTTGCAGCAAATAGAAACAGTCTTCGATAGCCAATGGGTGAAAATGAAAATGGTCTTTGAGCTCCAATGCTTCTTCTTCACTGGGATTATGGAAATCAACCCAATACCACTTAAACTTGGGGTCGTCGAGCTGACGAAGAGGGACATCGTGATGTACGGTAAAATCGGTCGTAACCGCTAATGAACGAATCATAATAAAACTCCTAGGTTGAAATACATTATTAACTACATATTTTACCATACAAAGAGGCGAGATCAGAATTTCCTGGGCAATAATCGGGCGATTTTTGTGGGAAAAGCAAGAAAAAGTGCTCGTGCGAATTCACATGAGCACTTTTTCGATGGTAAGCGGATGAAGCGCATGGCTTTCATCCACATGCACGAAGGCGTCGTACCGCCGCGCCATCACCGAGGGAACATAGTTCCCGCGTTCATAGGCTTGGCGGTACACGACCCCGATGGCACGGTGCCCCAGCACCTCGTGCCCGAGAAGCGGATCCTCCCTGCGCAGCAGGAGGATCTGATCGTGCGCGCCGGCGCGGTGCATGAGCTCCTCCCAGCTGCCCGGTTGGGCAGCGGGCACTTGCATCGCCGTCACCGGCGCGCCCCAATCTTTCGCGGCTATGACCGTGCCGCGGTAAGTGCCGAAGCCGATGGCGAACACATCGGCTTCGCCGTGCGCTTCGCGCACGAGCTGGCCGACGTTGACCATGCCGTCGGCCCGCATATCCGTTGCACGCGCATCGCCGATGTGCGTGTTATGCTCCCAGACGATCACTTTGGCGTCTGGGCCATGGTACTGCACGAGGCGCTGCAGCGCCTCGGTCATGTGTCGATCGCGGATGTTCCACGATTCCGCGTCGTGGCGAACCATGGTGCGGTAGTAGTTCTCCGCGTTCACGGCAACAAGCGCGTTCAGTTCCGCGCTAAGTGCCGCTTCGCTGTCTTCGTCGTACCGCACGCGCTTCGCGTGAAGCTCTTGCAGCAGCTTCACGACCTCGTCTTTGCAGCTTTCTCCATAGAAAGCTGCGGAAGCGCCATAGTTTTGACCCTCCTTGTCATAGGAGTCAAAACAGGCGAATGCTGAGCGTGCGATCGCGAGCTGCTCGGGTGTGCCTTTTTCTATCAGGTAACGCTCGATTTCTTCGAATGACTCCCATAAACTATAGACGTCAAGGCCGTAGAAGCCTATGCGCTGACCCATGGGTTTATCCGCATTGTGCCGCTGGAGCCAATCGACAAGTTCGCCTACTTCCTCATTGGCCCACATCCAAGTCGGCCAACGGTTAAATCCTTCTAACACTTCACGAGTGTTTGGTTTTGCATCTTTATACTGCTTCACGTAACGGTTGACCTCGTAGCAGGAGGGCCAGTCGCCTTCGACGGCAATAAACGAGAACCCTTTCGTTTGTATAAGCTTGCGAGTTAACTCCGTGCGCAATTTATAAAACTCGGATGTACCATGCGTTGCCTCGCCTAACAGCACATATTTCTTATCTCCGATCGCCTCAATAAGATCATCTAGATCATTTGGCGTGTTAAGAGGAACGGCCTGCTGTTTGATTTGTTCCACGATGGCTTCTTGGACGTTCACGTTCATCTCCATGGTTATCGGACAAACTCCTCTCTTTTGGATTTTCTTCTGTAGTATGTACAAATTTGGCATGATCAAAAGGCGATTCGTCATAAAACAAATTTTTTGTAACACAATTGGAATATTTCTGTTACAGTCCTCTAATATATGTGGGGTATTATAATAAACAAGACCCCCTTTTTTAATATAAACTTTGGACCTGGCCCCGTTGGCTAGGTCCCTTTTTT
>NZ_BILW01000069.1 GCF_004000765.1 Paenibacillus chondroitinus NBRC 15376
TCTTGCTCCTGCACTCTCTGATGCTCTTGCGTTCTTTCTTGCTCCTGCACTCTCTGATGCTCTTGCGTTCTCTCTTGCTCTTGCAACCTTTGTTGCTCTCTCGCTCGCTCTTGTTCTTGCGTTAGCAGCTGATCCCGAACAACACCCTGCTCTTGTTCACTTGCTCTAACTTGCCAATTGGTTTCGGCCTGATTCTGCTGCTTCTGAGCTTCATCCCCGTGACTCATTTGCTCTTGCAAACTCTGCAATTGCTCCTGAAGCTGTGCGGTATGCTGATTGATTACACTCTGCTGGGCAAGCACTCTCTCATGTTCTTTAGCCTGATCTTGCTCTTGTTGTTGCAGCTGTTGTTGTTTTTCCTGTTCCTGTTGCTCTTGCTCCCTTACCCGCACTCTCTCACGTTCAAGCACCTGCATATCCAATTCTTCCTGCATGCGTGTTTGCTCTTGCGATTGAACTTGTGCATCCATCCGTGCTTGCTCTTGTCCTTGTGGCTTTCGCCACACACGCTGTGAACTCGGCGCGCCTCCCCAAGCTTCAGCGCTTGCAGTTAAATTAGCTGTTGCGTGCATAGCAAAGGGAACGGTTGATGTTAAGCGAGACGCATTGATGGCAACCGGAACCTTACTCGCTGCCAGAAAACCCTTGGATGTTGATACATCAGGTTTACGCTCCACTCTCACATCACTTCCACTAGATGTCGGAATTGAATCTATTGAAGCCGCAGCTGCCGCCTCCTGTGAAGCATTCCTTACTAGCAAACTATTGATAAATTGTACCGCAGCCGGTGTTGTCCCTGTCGAAAATGGACCCTCACCAAGTTTTGGAAGTAATTTAGGAAAAGACGCCGACAAGCTTGAACTTGCCCTGTCTTCCACAAATACCTGTTGATGCTGCACCTTACTGACCAACCGAGGCTGAACTACACCATTTAAAGATTGTTTGGCTACCTCCAAAACAGAAGGCTGACTTGAATTGGCACTTGCATTCGTACTTGCATTTGTACTTGCTATTACATTTACACTTCCGTTTGCACTCGAACTTCCCCTCGCACCCAGCACAGTAGAAGCAGCACCTTGTTTTTCCAATACGCCCACAGATGACTTGCCCTCTTGAAACTGTTCGAGTAAACGCGAGGTCTGTTGAATAGCCTCTACATGATTAGCCACGTTAATATGACTAGTCTTAGCAGCATGATTCAAGCCAGTGCGAGTTGCAGACGGATCTCCTTTTTCATGGAAGACATTTCGATGAGAAAGGTGAATGTTTTTAAGCTGAATGTTGATATTTTGAGTTGTATGTTGATGTCTGCTCACCGCTTGCGACTGCTGTTCCGGCATCGGGTGCCGGTTGCTGCCAACCATCCCGATCGAGGCAGCAATCTGCCCAATCGAGCGGTTGATTAACGGTAGGCTTCCTTTATTAACGTGATTAATTAAATCAGGTTTGACCCTTTTCTCATGAGAGAATTCAGGGATCATTTGCGGATCATTTATATGGTTAACGGATGACTTCGTTTCGAGCTGCTTCTTGCTTTTGCGCCCTCTTTTCTTAACCGGCTTTTCAGTCGGCTGCTCCTCTTGCAAATGAGCCGAAGTTGCATCCAATGGACTTGAAGATCTGTGCGTTAATGCTTGAACTGTCGGAACCTTATATCCGGCATTCGTCATAAGATGCTCAATCTGGCGAATGGTTTGCTGCTTCGTGATGAGGGGGGCCGATTCTGGATGCTGCAAACTTTGCAAAAGCAATTCCAACTGAATAACCCATGCTCGATCACTCGGATCTGTTAATGCTGCTAATTGTTTGCGGGTGTGTTTCCCATTTTGCTTAAAAATAAGGGCTAGCAATCCTAAATAGTTGTTTCGCCAAAAACCATATTTGCCTACAATACCTGTCGCAAATTGATTGGATTCTCTTGCTGTACGACCTGCGGAGCTGCTGTTCGCCGCCGAAGTCTGCCAAACAGCTGTCTTGGCCTTTTTCCTCTTCACCTGGGGTTTATTTGATTGTCGAGATTTCATAAACAATCCCCCTAAGCGTTGTGTCGATAACTTGCGTCTTTTTTACTTTTTAAAAATCGTCTTCAAACCTTCATGTACCAGCTCGATAGACTCAATGGCCACACTTCCGCTGGTAGCGTTCAAATCCGGCCCGTTCCATTTCACGGGAAATGCCCCAAAGAAATTCCAACGGCACATCTCCGTTCCCGCCTGATTATGCAGAATAATAGAGCCGTTTTTTCGTTTGATTTTGCCTTGAGTAACGCTATCGTACCAATCCCACAGTTCACTGGAATTGGTGATGCCTCTTTTGAGCACAATGTTCGGATACTTCGTATGTTCGATCATGTAGTGGGGGTGCGAATTGACGCCTCCTTCCCATAATGGCTTTACCTCCGTCTCCGACTTCATGCCGGTTACTTCAGAGAAACCTCCAACGATCAGCCCGTCAAGCTCTACCACGAATCGAAATGCGCTGCCAACATTATGCGGTTTGGATATTTTCACTTGTTACTCACCTCTTACCGAACACATCAAACGGATTGTCAGGCTGCTTTTTACCATCGTCATTCAAATTGCGGTTGATGCGGGAAATTTCCTCGCACCACGTTCGGCGCTCCTTGTGTTCCATTGACATGATTTCATCATGCGTCCAATGAAAATAGTAAGCAATAAAGCCCGCTTCCTCATAGATCTTGTCAATGGGATATCCGGTTATGCCCCCGCCATCTCGTCCAAAAAAGACACGTCCACATCGAACTCATGCTCACATTTCGGACAGCTTGTGTGCACTCTCGGCACTTCCATTTCATTAATTTGACGATAAAAGTTTTGCAAAAACGCGAGATCCGCTGTGAAAAATTTCTCAACAACTCTTGTATCGATAGCACGAAGATCGCCAAGGTTCGTAATGACGCGCGTTAACAAGATAATGGTCAGATAACCAGGATTTTGCTGAACGCGTTGATCGCGCATAGGCAGGATTTCGTCTGCAGCTGTCGCTAACCGCATAACGCCTCTTTTGTGCAGGTTACCATTCTCATCGACATATCCTCTAGGCAGTTCGAATTCGTATTCTGTTTTGAAAGCCATGATGGTTTCCTCCTTATGCTTTAAGCTGAAAAAAAGAAGAGATAGGAACCGGAGACTGCTGCTCCGGCGCCTACTCTAACAAGCGTTACTTCGTACGTGTCATACCTTCATGAGCAAGCTCTAGGCTCTCAATGGCAACTTCATTGCCTGTACCTTTGAAGCTTGGTGCTGAGTACTTAGACGGCCATGCTTCAATAACCTGCCAAGTGGCTACGTCGCCGCCTTCTTCGTTGATCGCGATGATCGTAACCGTTTTGCGGGAAACTTTCCCTTGAATGGACTCGGACATCCAGTTGTACATATCCATGGAGTCTGTAACGCCCCACTTCAGTGAGATGTTACCGTATTTCGCAAGCCCCGGAAGCTTCCGAGGTGTAATTGTTTCATTGCCTTCACGGTATTCAATTACCGAAAGGGAAGCGTCAAATCCCGAGATTTCACTGAATCCAGCTTGCTGAATTCCTTCTACTTCAATTCTAAATCTAAAATTGCGGTATGGATCCCTACGTTCGCCAGCCATGTTATACCCCTTTCCTAATGTAAGAAATATCTAACGTTTCAACTATTCTTCTCTTGTTTTCTGAGTAATGCGGAAGATTACGAACTCGGCAGGTTTCACCGGCGCTACCCCGATCACACAAATGAGTCGGCCATTATCAATGTCATCCTGTGTCATTGTGCTGCGGCCAATGTTAATGTAGAACGCCTCGGAAGGACTTCCGCCCATTAAAGCGCCGTCTCTCCAAACACGCGTTAAGAACGCATCGATGGTACGTTGTACACGAGCCCAAAGCTGTTCATCATTCGGTTCGAAAACGACCCAGTTCGTGCCATTCTTGATGGACTCTTCAATAAAGATGAACAAACGTCTAACGTTAACATATTTCCACAATCCGTTAGAGGACGTTGTACGAGCACCCCATACGCGAATTCCTTGTCCGGCAAAAGCACGAATCAAGTTAACGCCTTGCGGGTTCAAAATATCTTGCTCGCCTTTGTTATATTGGCAGTCCAGACCAACGGCACCGCGAACGACTTCGTTAGCAGGCGCTTTTTGCACGCCACGTGTTTGGTCGGAACGGGAGTAGATACCGATAACAGACCCTGACGGCGGGATGGAAATATTTCTTTTATCTAATGGATCGAACACTTGAAGCCAAGGATTGTACATCGCTGCGTAAGAACTGTCAAAAATGTTGCGGTGCGTCATAACGTCAGCAACTTTGGTTTTCTCGCGCGGAATGTCAAGAACAGCGAAACGGCTGCCTAGGTTTTCACAGTGAGCAACCAGAGAAAGCTGAACGGTAGGCTCCGTTACACCAGGGATAGCCATGATGCTGACAACATCGTTGTCGATGAAAGACTGGATTCCTGTACGCTTGCCAGGTCCACGGTCTACACCCATGAAGATATCAGGCGTTACTTGCGCGATGGAACCGTTGCTTCCGCCTGACAGGGCGATTTGGAATTTCCCAACAGATTCATCTTCGCCGGAAAGCACCTCGAAAGGAGCGACAGCGCCAAGATCTTTACCTTCTGTCAAATCCTTCACCGTAATGATGTTGGAACGGGAAACGATTTTCTCGATATGGTTAGCTGCTGAGATGTTCAAGGATACTTTCTCGTAAGTCTCAGCTTCATCGCCGTAAAATACATGCAAAGTGAACTCGCAAGTTGTCAAAACCTTGGCAGGAAGCAGACCAGCGTCTACAACATCGCCTTCCAGTGCTACAGCAAGCTCAATGATGTTATCTTGGGATGCGATAACTTTACTGTATTGCTTTTGGCCAGCTGCTTCGAAAGCAACAACGTCGCCTACGTTAAAGCCAGCGTTATTTTTCACACGGTATTGCGTTTCGCTAAGCACTTCGTAGATTTGTGTTTTGGCTTTGCTGGATGGCACAACGACGATACGAACTTGGTTGCCCCATGTTCCAGGGTTTTTGGAAGCAATTTGGAGAACAGCAGATTCTTTGTTGCTCTCCGCTTTGTTTGTTGCTACTTTTGCATCGGTTGGCGCTACACGCATAACGTAACAGCGGGAACCTCCGTTTAAGTAGAAATGCTCAACAGCGTAAGAAAGGAAGCGATACTCGCCGAATTCGTTCTCGGACAAGTAGCTGCCAAATAAACGATGAAAATCAGCTACGCTCGTTACCAATTGAGGGACACCTTCAATTTCCCCTCTTTGCGCAAGCCCTATAAACCCGGCCGTACTTGTGCTTGCACCTTCAAGCGGTTGTGCGCCGCTGTCAAACTCTTCCACATAGACTCCAGGTGATAAATAGTCAGCCATTGTTCCCCAGTTCCGTCAATATGGCATTCATATCAATTACGCAGCCATAGACGTGAAACCAGTTCTCTCCTTTCTGCTTGTCATTTTTGTATAGAAGATGGACGTGTCCATTCTACTAATTAGGGTTAGGTCAGACGAATAACGCCTAGATTGGCGGTCGTTCCTTCAGTTACTAGAACTTCCTTCGTTAACTGCTTGTTAGAACCATATGTAATGAGCAAATTTGTCTGAAAAGCCGAAATCCGATTGCCACGAAAAGCAATTACGACCTCTCCGCGTTCTGTAACTCGTGTTTCTTGGACAGGCAGCAAAAGGGAGCCTCTGGCAAACGCTTTAGTCAGCCTTTTCTTCAACCGAAAGCGTTTCTGATGCTCGACAACTTCCGCAATCTGGATAATCTCCTCTGCGGCTTTAGCACCTCGTCCTCGAAGTATGTATGTATCACCTGCAGAAATAACACCTGTAAACGCCCCTAGTGTTATCTCTTCCGCGCCTTTATCCAGTTGTTCGGCCATAACGCGAGCCCTGGCGCACTCTTCGGTCAAAATCGTGGCCTGCAAACTGGCATTCCGCACTGGAGCTCCTGCCGCATCCTGAAGCATGGCACGGATAAGTCCAGCCCCTTGGGAAAACGGATAGGAAGGCAGCGGTTTTAACTGAACAACCTCTATTATATTGTCGGTTCCTATAGTGATTAGAGTTTGTTCTTGAAAATAGTGCTCGCTGCTTACCACAAGATGGTATTCACCGGGAGGTAAATCATTAAATATATAGGAACCATTCGATTTACTAATTGCTTTCGAACGGGTGCCTTCAAGAAATACGGTGGTCGTGTTGTTGCCAAGAGGAGTTTGTGAGGTCATCGCATCGATTACGCAGACAACTAAGGATACACGGGTTTTCAATCGTGATACGCGAATATGTTCCACAACCATAGCCTCCTAGCCTTGTATGCGAAAATCGGTTTCCGAAACTCTTTTGGTGGTCTTGATGCGGGTTGAATCAATATTGACTGGCCCCACAGTATAACTGACAGAAAGTCTGTACGGGGTGTCTGCGAAGTTCCACATATTCAGGATGCTCTCGCCTTTGTGAGGCTCCATCACGATGCGAACTTCTTCGTCTTTCTCAGCAAGCGTTCCTACGGTCATTGAACCTCTAAGAATAGAATGATCATAGAGCACTTGCATGGCACGTCCCAAAATCCGATGCTCATCGAGCGCTCTGGATTGAAGTTCGGCCGGTGAATGTACGGTCAGCAAGTAGCTGAGATCCACCACCATAGGAGGATATTGAATCTGTGTCGTCCCACGGGCAATCATGTGGGTCTGCCGGTTATCCCCGCTCTCGCGAACGTTGTACAAATAAAGAGATAAGTAGAAATCCCCTTTATCGACAGGCGAAGCAAGCCCGATCATTTCCGGTTGCGGAATGGGATCCGGTGTCATGTTTTCTCTAAGCAGCTTCACTAAAGATGCGCTTACATCGGCAATGACTGAATAATCGCCAATAGGAATCACTTCCTGCCTCAAAATACCTATGTTTTGTGTAGAAATGGTAGGGAATATGTCACATCGTGTACCTTTTTCTATTATAATTGCAAATCGCTAGACTGACTATAGAAAGTTATATTAATTTCTAATAATCTTCCCATTCCTGTTTGGCCAAGATTTTACCCGACTTCTGAAGCTCATGGCGAATGGATTTAATAATATGCTGCATCCGGATCGGTTCCCCTGCTTCTGCGGCAAGAAAGGCGGACGAGAGGACGACATTCTTAATGTTTCCTCCGGCAATTTCATACCGCTGCGCCAAATATCGGAAATCGACATCATCGCTGAGAGGCGCCGCCGGAGGGAACATGGATTGCCAAATTTTCTCGCGATACTCGCTATCGGGAAATGGAAATTTGATCACGTAGTTGATCCGGCGCAGGAACGCTTCATCAATATTATTTAATAGATTCGTAGCGAGCACCGTGATGCCTTGATATTCTTCCATCTTCTGCAACAGGTAGGCCGTTTCAATATTCGCATACTTATCATGGGAATCTTTCACTTCCGACCGTTTGCCGAAGAGGGCATCGGTTTCATCGAAGAACAACACGGCATTACTAAGCTGTGCTTCTTCAAAAATCTCGTGCAGATTTTTTTCCGTCTCGCCGATATATTTACTAATTACTTGTGACAGATCGACTTTGTACAGCTCAAGCTGCAAGTCGCCGGCCACCACCTGCGCAGACATCGTTTTCCCCGTGCCCGGCGGGCCGGCGAACAGCATGCTGAGCCCCTTGCCGTAGGCCAGCTTCTTCTCGAACCCCCAGTCGTTGTACACGACGCCACGGTATTTGACTTGATTGCACGCATTGCGGAGCTGATCCTTCTGCTCAGGGGCGAGAATGATATCCGCCCACTGATAGCGAGGCTCAATGCGCGTTGCTTTGCGCTCCAGCTTGTGCTGCACCTGCTGGTAGCACGCCTTATAGAGCGCGTCGGTGCGCAGCGCCCCATCGGCTTCCGCCTGAGGCTCACGCTGCCAGGCGGAGTACCCGCGCGCAAGCGTCAGCGCGCGGTAGATTTGCCCCGGGGTGAAGCGGAATTTGCCGCTCATCACCCGGGCATCCAGGCCCGCGCTCACGCCGAGCTCGCGCGCGAATGCCGTCCAAAGGCGCTCGCGCCCGCCTTCGTCCGGCACTTGCAGTTCATGCTCAAGGAGCAGCCGCTCCTTGGGCTTCCAGTTCAGCCGGCTGTATTTGCCGGCTAACAAAAAGATCATGCCGCCGTAGCCGTCCAGCAGTTCGTGAAACCGCCCGAGCCGCTGCTGAGCCGCAAGATCCGGCTCTTCGGGGTAAAGCTCTTCCAGCCGTGTGAAGCACAGCACGGCTTGGTGCAAAATCGCCTCGCGCACGATGGCGCTCACCTGGTCCTCAAAGCTTGCGGCGTGCAGCAGCACATCCGCAAGATTAGCGATCAGCAGCGGCTTGTTGAAGTGGCTGCTGAAGTGCTTGACCTGCAGCTTCTTGCCTGCGCCCGCATTCCCCCAGAGGTGGAATGCGAGCCTTTTGCGCTCAGCTGACGGGAGTTGCTGCTCCTCGCGAATGAAGCCCTGCAGTCGCTGCTGAAAATCCTCTTGAACGAGCAAGGGGGCGAGCTCGTCGTCCGGATACACCATCTCGACCGCCGGCTTCAGCTTCGGGTCGACTTCCCCGGAATCGAGCAGGAACGCTACGATTCGTTTGTCCAGCAGCAGCGGCTTAGAGAGCAGCGATTGGCCTTTGATCTCGTGCTCTTCACGCTGCAGCATGTATCGCGCCAATCGGCCCTCGGGAGCCATGAAGGTTGTGCGGGCAGCCCGCATGTCCTCCGGACTGCTGCACGCAACTTGCAGCGCCAATGAAATATTAGGCGTCTTGCTGGTTAGATCATCTTGCAAGAAGCCGAAGATGCGTTCATATTTGCGGTCTAATTCTACCGCAAGCCCTAACATGACGAAGCGCTCCTCCATCGGGGAAAGCCCAAATACGGAGGCTGCATACGACAATGGCAGGAATACGTCTGTATGGCGGCTTTCTTCGAGCCTTCCGACTATGTAGGCTTCCATCTCTTGAATGTCCTCCAAGAGAACCTGTTCCTCCTCCTGGAGGTACTCGTCTGTCTCCTGTTCGCCAATCAAACGAATGAATTCATCTTCGGACACGAACATCCCGCGAAACGAATCCGTTTGCGGATCAGGAGTAAGCTTTTGCCGGCGCTTATAGAGAAGCTCCAGCTTTTTATCCAGCAAAACGAGCTCGTCTTTATAATGTTCCCATGCGTGTATATAACCTTGAGCTGCCATAGCCCTCCTGGTGTTTCTATTAATAATTTTCATCGCTTGCCTAATCGGGTGGTTATTCTTTACAATGGTCTCACAAGGCACAAAAAATATTTCCACTATTTGCTAGCATGAAAGGAAAGTGGCCTTTTTCTGATGGAACAACTTCCGGAAAACGATCATACTTGGAACCAAAAACTCATCCATCTTCTATGGTGGATCTTGCTTACCTATGAAGTAGCAGCTATGATCGGTTTTCTCTTTGATATCTATGGACAGCCAACCCAGTGGCTTCATAGCTTCCTGCAATTCCAAGTCATTCCGACTAGCTTGCAGCTTGCCCTCATGGGTGCCGGTTATCTGGCCATTCATTTCCTCAAAAGATACAGTGATTTTATCATGATTATATGGACCATGACCATGGTTTGTATCTATATTATGTGTATCCCTGAGCTGATGAGCTCTTACGAATTAGTTAGCATTCCGATTATTTTATCCTCTGTTTATTTTCAAAAGAAATATATTATTTTCGCTTATAGTTTAGGTCTTGCAAGTTTAACCGCCTTAGTGCTTAGCCAGGTGTCCAAAGGTTATCTCATTACGCCTTCTGAAATTATCGTTTCGCTCACCGTCCTATCCGCTACAGCCCTTGTCTGCTTCGCCATTATGAGGAAAGGCCGCATGCTGCATGCACAGCTTGGAGCCTCCACCCTGCGCGAGCAGGATCTGCTCATTCGCAACGTCATGATTGACCGGCTTTCCAAAGTAGATGCGCTAACGGAGTTGTTCAACCACCGCTCCTTTCAAGAGCATACGGACCATCTGATTTCGCATATGCCCTATGATACGCCTCTGGAGCTAGCCCTGATGGATATCGATAATTTCAAAAAAATCAATGACACTTACGGACACTGGGTCGGGGACGTTGTACTCAAAACGATTGGCGGACTGCTCAAAGATATGCTGGGTCCTGATGATATGTCTTTCCGGTATGGCGGCGAGGAATTTGCCGTGCTATTTGTAGGCAAGACCCACGAGGAAGTGCTGGCGGTATGCGAATCCTTCATGCAGATCATCCGTGAAACCGAAATTCCGGAGATGCCTGGGCGGCCGTTGACGATGAGCATGGGACTCGCGCCTTATAACCGCAACACGATGAAGAAAGCCTGGTTTCAGCAGGTGGACGAGTGTTTATACATTGCCAAGAGAAATGGAAAAAATTGCATTCATACCTATTTATCCGATCCATACACAGGGTAGCTGAGGGCGTAAAGCTCTCAGTTTTTTTATATTCGCATACATGATTTTGGTGAAATAGGAAAATAATAACCAAAATCAAATGAGGTGAATAATGATGTGTCATTCCGTATCCATTCTTGCTGACGTCAATGACGTCATGAAACAATTCCGTATCGACCGCCTGCTGTCCTATACCGCTAATCGTTATGAGGTCGTGCCAACGGAGTCGGTTTCCGCTATCATGATCAATCGCAAGGGAGAGCGTCTTCTGGATGAATTCCGTTGGGGGCTCATGCCTTTTTGGGCCAAAGATGCTGTTTGCGGGGAGCGCGATTCCATCTTTACGAACACAGCTTTCGAGCGCATCATCAAAAAGCAGCGTTGCATCCTTCCCTGCAGCGGGTTCTATATCCGTGTAACGGAGGGCAAAGAGACACAGTGGGTGAAATTCAAAATGCGCAGCGGCACTTTCGGCATCGCGGGCTTATACGATGTATGGCGGGCGCCAAGCGGTGAGGAGGAGCTTCGCACCTGCATGATGCTGATGACAGAAGCGAACCCGCTGGTCTCCCCTTACCATGGCAGCATGCCTGCCATCCTTGATCAAGAGCAGGCCGATAAATGGTTGGATCCCGACATGAAGGACAGCCGCTTGCTCCGCTCTTTCCTTCGCCCCGTTGATGATTTGCTTATGGTGGCGAATGTGTTGTCTTCTCCGGCAGAGAAGCTGGAGACGGGCGCGGACGTCAGCGTATTGGCCTAAAAAAAAAAGCGATACAAGAAATTATTCTTGTATCGCTTTTTTGTGTGTTGTGGCAGCTGGAGCTGTGTTGCTTGCTGCGTAGGGGAACTATGGGCCGCTATTTCAGCGAAACTTGCTGGTTTTAGAGTAGGAGTGGAACTACAGGGCTCTATTTGCCCGCAGAAGCTTACATTTGGGCAGAAATCGGCAAAATAACGGACCGTAGTTCCCATTGGGATGCCAAATGAACGCTTTGGGGAAGATAGAGGACTGTAGTTCCTCTAACTCTGGGTGTCGGTGCTGGTGTCGGTGGCGGTGTTGGTGTTGGTGTCTGAACCCGAGCCGAGAAATCCCAGCTATTTCGTAGCGACAGGCGGCAGCTCGCCGCCCTCCCCAATCAAACGCACGCCTTCGGCACATACGCCATAAGGCTCCCAACGGCATGTGGCGCACAGGTGGCCAATGTCCTCCGGCTTCACATAACCGGCTACTTTGGAGCAAATCTCGGACCAGCTTAGCTCCATCCCCACTTGCAAGCCAAGCTTGGCTACGATTTCTGCATCGCGATCGTAGACGGTTCTGTTCTCGCAATGCGATACTTCATCCGTCGGATAGGCTGCGCACAGATCATCGGGACCAAGGACGACACGAATGATCGTGTCCGGCTGCTCCCGCAGTGTCTCGTATACTTGCGTCATATTTTCACAGAATTCCTTGGAATATCCCATTCCCCGGTACCCTAACAAACAAAGCAGGTGATGCCCCCGGAGACCGATCGGCTTCGTCATACTTGGACCTTGGGGATGCGGTACAATCCGTACCCGTCCATTTTTACAATAGGCTCTTTATCTTCAACAAGACCAACGGTCGTAGAATGCAGCGCAACATCAATCAACCAACGCGTGAAATCCGCTACAGGCATCGTTTCCATCTCTTGAAGGCTGTAAAAGCCTGCTGCATCCACCTCTACGCCATCAGGCACAGGTTCGCCGCTGACATAATCCAATTCAAAAGCTATGTACACATTATGAATGTTTCTAGGCAAATCTCGCACAGCGACCAATCGAGTAACCTTGGCTGTAATGCCGCACTCCTCCATCACTTCGCGCTCAATGGTATCCTGGATCAGCTCATGCTGTTCAATATAGCCGCCTGGATTCGTCCATCTTCCCTTGCCGGGCTCTTGCGCTCTGCGTACGAGCAATATTTTCTCATCCTTGGTAACGAGTGCGCCTACACCAATACTGTAGTTGCCCCAGTGTACAAAGCTGCACGCCGTGCAAGCTCTTCTAATCGTACCATCCACATCGCGCGTCTCCATCGGAGCTCCACATGTCATACAGAACTTTGCTTCCATTCGTCTCATCTCCAAATTAATGTAGTCATCTGTATGTAAGCTTACTGCTTCCTATGAGGGATAGGCAAATCCGATCCCGTTCGTTCTGAGTTCATTGTAACCGCTTTAGGAGATACTATCTGCGCTAGTCTTGTGATATCTCCCAATTGGGCTAATTCAGTCGTGTCAAAAGACAGAAAAAAGCCCCCAACTGGACAATGTCATTTAAACTAAGCTTAAAGACATTTCCCAAATGGAGGCTCTTGCTGCAATCTACACCAAAAACATAGCGACAACCGTCGTTACGGCGAGGCCGATTAATACAGGCAGCAGGTTCCGTCGCGCCAGCTCAAACGGACTAACTCCACAGATGGCCGCTGCCGGAATAAGCGCCCACGGAATCAACGTACCGCCGCCGACCCAGATGGCGGCTACTTGCCCGAGCGCGGTCAGCACCGCCGCACCGGAACCGATGGCGGTTGCGAAGAGCTGCGCAATC
The DNA here is from genome assembly GCF_004000765.1 of Paenibacillus chondroitinus NBRC 15376. Classification (GTDB taxonomy): domain Bacteria; phylum Bacillota; class Bacilli; order Paenibacillales; family NBRC-103111; genus Paenibacillus_E; species Paenibacillus_E chondroitinus. Next base: position 13,021 of record NZ_BILW01000069.1, read on the forward strand.
GAGCCCGCGAGGGAGATGCCGGAGAAGCCGGAGCCGTCGAGGCCGGTAATCGCGCCCACGACGGTGAGCGTCACGGCGCCGACCGCGCCGTTCAGCGGCACGACGCCTGCGAGCGCGACGCCGAGGTCGTTCACGATGCCGTGCGAGCCCTCAGGCAGTATTTTACCGAACAGCTCCGTGAAAGCAGCATCGCCGAGATAAAAGAACGCGGCGATTGGAATCACGGGACCGAAAACTTTGAAGCCGAAGACGAAGCCTTCGATGAGGTAGGAAGTCGTTTGCTCCAGCCCTTGACTGCGGTGGGCCAGCAGCGTGACGCCGATGAGAATGAATACGGCCGTTCCACCAACGAGCGCGGTCGCGTCCCCACCTTGGAGATTAAGGACGAACATCGCAATCACATCTAACGCGAACAGGATCGGAATGATCACCGCAAGTGTTTTTCTCATTTTTGAAGACAGATTGGACTTGGCATCTTGCTCGGAGGAGAGCAGCGAATCCTTATCCCCGTTACCACTCGTCACAAGACCGTCGCGCCACGTCCCGTTTTTGATATCCCGCCGCATCATCCAGAAAGCGGTAACCGTAGTCACAAGCCCCATGACAACAACAAGCGGCACGCTTGCCTCCATCACCGCAGTTACCGGCAATCCGGCAGCATCGGCAGTTAATTTAGGCGCCCCTTGAATAATGTAATCCCCTGACAGCGCAATCCCGTGTCCGAACAAGTTCATCGCCATGGCTGCGCCTAAAGCTGGTAAACCCACACGTACAGCCACAGGCAGCAGTACCGCTCCTATAAGCGCAACACCGGGAGACGGCCAGAAAAACCAGGAAGTTACCATCATGATAATCCCGATGCCCCAGAAAGCAAGCGCCGGCGTCCTTAGAAAATGAGTCAATGGAGCAACCATCGTTTCATTGATGCCCGTACGAATGAGCACACGGCTCATCGCTACGATGATTGAGATAATCATAATCGTTCCCATCAACTCTTTGGTTGCATAAATAAAGCTGTTGAATACCCCGGATACGGAACCGCTTAAGGTTTCCGTTGCTAGTAAACCCAACGCAAAAATCCCAACCACACAAATCATCGTGGTGTCTCTGCGTTTAATTAAAAAGGTAAGGATAAAACCAATAAATACTAGATATACCCAATGAATCGGCAGTAATTGAATGTCCATCGGGATCACGCATCCTCTCTGCCCATGCAGCATTTGGGAGTCCATTTCGTCAATTGCAAGAAATAGACTCTTTGGTGCTACATACTATGCTGGGCGAAGAGTAGGCGTTCGTGGAGAACGGGAGATTGTTGGCGCGTTGTGGTACAATTGAAGAACTATTTTACATATGCAAGGAGAATGCTGAGTATGGCCGGTAACCAACGATTAGTGACGGATTCCGATTTTCAGGAGGCTGTGGAAAAAGGAGTTTTTGTCCGTGTTTTCAAAGACGATCATATCGTCGATTCGAATGCAGTCGTCCTTCGTTTCAGCGAAACGACCGTGGTTTTGCAATCTCGTGTTGCTGATTTAGCTTACTATGATCGGAATGAGTGCGAGTTTTTTGAGATGAAAAAAAGGTAATGTTTATTTCACTCTACGGCATAGGCTGACAGATGAACAAATCGAAAACCCGCCTTTTGCATAACAGGTATGGCCTTCATGACGCCTTCAGCCGTGTCTTTCTCAGGGTGGTTCATATGCGCCAAAACGATGGAGCCACTCCTAGCCTTAATAAGCGCATGGTAGACCTGTTCTGTGTTAAAAGTAGCTCCAGCGTCGCCAAGTACGTTGTAGCCCGCTAACTGGAAGCCTAGGTCGTGGGCAATGCCGACGGCGACATCGTCGTAGAAGGCCGTGCCTGAGCGGAAAAATAGCGGCCGTCTACCCATCCGCTTCTCAATCTCATCGGCATTCTCCGTTACTTCGCGAATCACAGCACTCACATCTTTGGTTCCTGCGATGCCATATGCGGCTCTGCCATTCACAGAGAGCGGCCGATGCTCGGTCCCGTGGTTTTCGATTTCAAATAGGGGATTCGCCGCCAGCTTGGCAAAAATGTCCGGATTGGCGGCAAGCCATCTCGCATTAACAAACAAGGTCGCCGGAATTTGCTCCTTGATTAAATAATCGACCAACTTCTCATCGTAGCCGCTGCCTTCTTTGCCGCCGCAAGCATCAAAGGTCAGAGCGATCACCTTATCCTGCGTCACAAGATGTGTCCGCACGCCGGGAATGTTCTCGCCCCATTTTGTCGGAACTGCCTTATGATAGCGTTCCACTAAGGTCTGGGCAAGCGAAAGCGACTTGGCAGGTGAGAGCGGTGCGTCTGATGGTGATACCCGGTCTGTCTGCAGCACTTTCGAAGAGGGTACCGGAGTGACTGTGCTTTGCACAACCGGCGTTGCAGATACAACAGAATCCGGCCTTTCCGACACAGGCGCTTCGTCCGCAAGCTTCGTCGACCCTCTTTCCGCCCCACAACCTGTAAGCGCTATCAACACACTCGAAAGAAAAAGGAAGCACACCATGCGCTTCCTCATTTGTGTTTTCTCCAATCCAGCTTGCTCTTCTCGAGCAGGTGGCCAAAGTCATTCTCCAGCCGCTTCTCCTCCGCCTTGCGCGCAGCCTCTGCTTCAGCTCTGGCAGCATCTTTACGAGCCTGCTCCTCAGCTTTCATCGCATCAGCCTGAGCCTTAAGTCCCGCTACGATATCAGGGCTCAGCAAATCTTTGAGTGTCGCAGGTTTATCTTGCGCGCTAGGTTCAGCGGTAGTGTTTGACCATTTCTTTTTTGCCATAAAGGGTTCACCTCTGTTCCATTTCTACATCCGGTATACCCCTTTATTGTACACTTCTACTCATGCAAATGATAGGGCACCGTCGCAACAACGATATCTTTATCAGCTTGCAGCTTCGAGCGAATACGTGCGGCAGACTGGTTGTGGAGCAAGCGGTGCCACCATTTTTTCGGCATGAACTGGGGCAGGATCACCATGATCGATTGCTTTTCCGAAACATGGGTATCGACTCTTTCAATAAACTCAGCCAGCGGCTTCAGAATAGTCCGGTAACGGGATTTGAACACAACAAGCCGAACACCCGGATCCCACTTATCCCACTTCTCCTGCATCGCTTCTTCATCCTCATCCGAAAACGAGACGTAGAAAGCAATGACATTGGGAGATAATGATTTGGCATAGTTCAAAGACTGCGCCACTACGCGGTGAATACCCGCTACAGGTACAATGATCACAGGTTCCTTAACGCATACCCGTTCTTGCGTGATATCAATGCGCAGTTGTTTGGCTACATCATCATAGTGATTGCTAACCTTGGTTATTCCCCAAAGTAAAAGCGGGGTAACAACAATAACAATCCAAGCGCCTTCGCTAAATTTGGTGATACAGAAAATAATAAGAACGGCAAGGGAAACGATTCCCCCTAACCCATTAATAACGAACTTGCCGATCCAGCCGGACGGACGTTCTCTGAACCATTTGCGGACCAAACCGCTTTGGGCCAGGGTAAAAGATAAAAAGACGCCAATCGCATAAAGTGGAATAAGTGCATCGGTTTTTCCTTTGAAAATGACGAGCAAAATACTTGCCAAAACACCTAACGTTACGATCCCGTAATGAAACGACAACCGGTCTCCCCGGTACGAGAACATGCGCGGGAAGTTTTTATCCTGGGCCATGATGGACGCCAAGATCGGAAATCCGTTGAAGCTCGTATTCGCAGCCAATACCAGAATCAGCATGGTGCCAATCTGTGTAGCATAATACATGGCGCCACGGCCAAACGCCTGCTCCGTAACCATCGACAAGACCGAAGTATGGCCATGCGGGTCAGGTGCAATTCCATACCCCAAGCTCAGCAAGGTGACGCCCCCGAAGACAATCGCCAGTAGCGTACCGAGCGAAGCCAGTGTTTTCTTGGCATTCTTGACAGATGGGGTACGGAAATGCGGCACCGCATCGGAAATCGCCTCGATCCCTGTCACGGCCGAGCAGCCGGATGAAAAAGCTTTTAGAATTACAAACAATGTCAATGAGCTCGTCATCGAGCTGGGAACAACCTGGAATTCATGCATATTCATGGATCCTGTCAGCATATCGAAGATCCCTTTGCCGATCAGCAGTAAGATACACAGGATAAAAAAGTACGTTGGAATCGCGAACACCGTTCCGGATTCAGAAGTGCCCCGCAAATTCAGCCAAACCATCAACCAGACCAGCACTAAGGCTATGGGGACAATGTAAGGCACCGTAACTGGGAAAGCTGACGTTATCGCCTGCACGCCTGCCGAAATCGAAACGGCAACGGTTAACGTGTAATCAATCAGCAGTGAAACCCCAGTGAGCCTTCCCGACATCATGCCCAAATTTTCCTTGGCCACCATGTAAGCTCCGCCGCCCATCGGATAGGCCTCAATCACTTGGCGATAACTTAATACAAGAAGCATGATTAAAGCAATAATCGAGATTGCAATCGGCAATGAGAACGCAAAAGCTGCAACCCCAACAGTTGCAAGCTCTAGCAAAATTTGCTCCGTGCCATAGGCTACCGAAGACAGGGCATCTGAAGACAGGATGGGCAGAGCCTTCCATACCTGCATTTTCTCAGATTCCAGCTCCGCTGATTTCAGCGGTTTGCCGAATACAATCTTTTTCAATGAGTCACTTGTCATGCTGTGAAATTCCTCCAAATAACCTAGTTTTCAGCTTGATTTCCCTTTTTTAGGCGCAAAAAAACACAAGGATAGACCTTGTGCTTAGCCACATGTTCTCCTTTCTCACGACCGCTTACGAGGTTAGCTGACGGGTTCGGGCTGCGAGAAATCTGCCCTAAAGGTAGCTGCCGCATGCGACAAAACATACCTTACTCACCCCGTTGAAACCTATGGTTCCCCCGCTTTTCTGATAAGAAAATTAAGCGAAATATTCAACTGTTAACGTACGAGTTGATACTACTCTCTTATTGGCTCATAGTAAAGGAGAGAATAATCTTAAAAAAGATTATTCCCTCCCCGCATTCATTTGATAATCCGCTTACAATGGTATAATCCTTTCAGTATCTCTGTTTTACTTGCTTATTGTCTGATTCATTAGATTTTAGGGTATTTTAGCAAAATTAATTTCTCACATGACGCTTTCTAGTGGTTTGTTTTTGCTTAAAAATCATCTTTTTGAAGATGAGTGGGATACCGCCAATGAGAAATAAATAGCGGGCATCGATTATTTTTTTGAGGAATGCGGCCAGCCTGCCTTTCACTTTTTTGACCTTCAGGATGCCAATCGCTTCTCCGCGACCAAGCGAGGCGACCGTGCCTTTGTAATCATAGGCGAAAGGTCGCAATGGCTTTCCACGCAGTGAATAAAATAAATTTTTTGCTGTATTACATCCTTGTTGGACGGCGATTTGGGCATTGGCTGGGTATGGCGTGCCTTCCGGGCTCATAACAATCGAGCAATCTCCCGTAATAAAAACATCGGGAAACTGCAACGAACGCAAGTAGTCATCCACTTTCACTCTGCCTCGTTGGACGTGGAAGCCTGCATCTTGCAGCAGGGAATTCCCGCGGACACCTCCCGACCAAATGACCGTGCCAGCAGGAATGAATTGGCCGTCTCCCAGCAGTACACCCCCGGGCTCGCATGCCTTGATGGCGGTAGACAATTTATATTGAACGCCTTTGCGGCGCATCACGTCCATGCCGTATTCCACGAGGTCATTCGGCAGTCCGGGCGGCAAAGCAGTAGGCGATGCTTCGATATTGATGATCTGAACAAGAGAAGGATCAACGTCAAACATTTGGCAAAGATCAGGAATCCGGTCGGCCAACTCTCCAACAAACTCCGTGCCTGTGAAACCGGCGCCACCAACGACGATTGTCAAATAATCCTTATGCTTGGAATCCAATTTATATTTTGCGAACATATACTGCGTATGCTGACGAATGAAGCGAACACTATTAATGCTGTTAATCGTCATCGCATACTCGCGCAATCCCGGAATGCCGAAGGTTTCCGTCTCACTTCCAAGCCCCACGACCAAATAGTCGTAGGTGAGGACTTCGTCCGGCAGAATCACCTTTTTCTCCTCAGGTACAATTTGCTGAACCGTCGCTTTGATGAAATGAATTTTCCGCTCATCGATCAGATCCTTAATGGCTACACGCGCATTCTCATGATGATCCGTGCCGGCTGCCGGCATATGCAGATGTGTCGTCATGTAGTGATAGTCGTGTTTGTTCACCAGCGTGACCTCCACTTCATCTGCTTTGATCAACTTCTGCAACCTTATTGCCGTTACAAGCCCACCGTACCCCGCTCCAAGAATAACCACCTTCGGTTTACTCATTCGAATCCTCTCCTCCGATTACATCAGCTTTTTTCTCTACCATCTTTGGTGAAAAAGATCGACCAAACCATTCAAAGGTTGTCATGTGAAAAAAATCACATAGTCATTCAGGGCGTACACATGGTTTGGCTCATCATTAGTATATGTGCCTCTTTCTTAAAAATCACTGGAACATTGCCTAGCTTGGTCAAAAAGGGCTTCGTGATGCGGGACCAGAGCGTGGGCCGTGGGTGCGTGGGCGAGATGCCAGATTAAGGGAGCTGGATCGCGCGGCGGGTGCAGCTATGCGGCACATAAGGCGCGGGAGAGCGGGGGTGGCGGGCGCAGGGGCATCAATGTGCGGGGCTGGGGGTGATGCCGGACGTAGGGCGAGCGCGCGGGGCGGGACTAATGGCGCGGGAGCGCCGGCAACGGACGCCATGCGGCACATAAGGCGCTGGATCGCCGGAAACGGACGCCATGCGGCACGTAAGGCCCTGGGTCGCGGGCCAGCGCAGGCTCGCCTCTTCTCATTGGATGAATTCCAATGGGGACACCTTTATGAGGCGGAAATAACGCATTCCGTTGGATGAAATCCAACGAGGCAAGCCAAAATCAGCCCACAGGACGCCAATTTCACCTTATGCGTTGGATTTCATCCAACCAAATCAGCATCTTAACGTGGAAATTGGCACTTCCATTGGATTTTCTCCAACGGGAGTCCACCCGTTCACTGCTCATCCTTACCCTCAGCCTCCAACCTGGCTTTATCCTCTAAACGACGCAAGCGAAAGCTGTTCATGCCCGCCACGCCCAACTCTTCCAGCAGGCCAAAATTCGCCCACGCGCCTACGACAGCTCCAATGCCGGGGACAAGCTGCAGCATTTTACGGAAATCAATGGTGTCCCGATATTCCTGCTGCAGCTGCTGCCAATCCACTTGGTTCATATAGGCATCAGAGTGCGGAAATCCGCTTGCGATCTCGTGCCAATTTTTGATCGTGTCTAGTAGAGCAGGCTTTTTCGCCGGGCTGGAGAACGCGATTTGAAACACATACAGGATAAACAAGCGCTCTCTATAATCCTTCGTGGAGTAGCCATAGGCGTGCGCAAGCTCGAACAGAAATTTCAGCTTGATCCCGATGAGAATCGGGAAGTCCGCCAAGCCGAGCAGAATCCCACCCGCTCCCGTACCTGCTCCCTCGGCAGCGGCAATCTTTTTATAAAGCGACAGCAATTCCTCAGCTTTAGCATCACTTTCAGCCAGAGAAGCGCCTACAAGCGGGTCGTTCTGAGGGATATAATTCATCCCGAATAATGTGGTCTGAAACATCCCCTTGACAGTGGCCGTGATCGTTTTGTGCACCTTTTCGGGGATGAGCTTATTGATGTTTGTGGAGACGGTTTTCGAGGTTCTTTCGAGCAAATTCGGGGTCTTCTGTTGGCGTATTTCCCAGAGCTTCACTTTACGCAGCATTTGCTGCTCATAGAGGGTGTAATCAGAAAATTTCATGCTTGTCACCGCCGGTCGAGGTTCTTAGTTAAAGTATAGTATACGGGGTTTGTATCCTCAAGATTCCCCCTCCACCCACAGCCGCCGAGCACAAAAAGAGCAGCTCTTCCAAATTGAGCTGCCCCTCCTATTAGTCACGCATAACGATCAGCACGCCAAAAATAACTACACTCCAAATGAAAATCAACGTATCCTTTGGCTGCCAGCGCAAGGTGCTTTTTTTCAGCAGCTGCTGCTTACCGTCGATTTTTTTCATCTCCATCGCTACGGTCATTTGCTCAGCTTTGTGAAACATGGCGAGGAGGAGCGGTACAACCAGCGCCGGAATATCTCGCATGCGTACCATACCAGGCCTGATCGCTGCTTTGCCTCTAGCCCTCACAATCGCCGAAAACCGCTGCCACTCCCGCAAAATAAGCGGAATGAACCGAAACAAGAGCGAAACCGCCAAAGCAAATGACTCCACGGGCAACTTCATTTTGCGAAAAAAAGACAACGCCCAGTTCAGTCCCTGCACAAGCTGGCCATACGGCGTAGACACGACCAGCCAGTAGCCGGCCATTAGGATCAGGAACAAACGCGTGAGCACGAAGCCCGCGCTCCACGCGCGCTCGGTCGCGAAGCCAAGCGGGAATTGCCCGTCAGCCGTCCCCCACTCCAAGCCGCCCAGCACAATAGAGAGGAACATGAAGATCAGGAACGGCACGGTGATCTTCCAACTGCCGCGAATCGCGGCGCGCGGAAGGCCGAGGCACGAAAGGCCCAAGAGCAGCGCAGCAGCCGCGAGGCCGCTCCAGACCTGCAGCTGCATCGTTCCGATGACCAGCAGCAGGTAGAGCAGCCACTTCGCGCGCGGATCCCGCGCTAGCCACGCGGCCTGCGGCGGCGCGGCCGGCGCAACGCGCGCGGGCC
>NZ_BILW01000070.1 GCF_004000765.1 Paenibacillus chondroitinus NBRC 15376
AATCTATGGAGGTGTTGCTCATGCTCATGTCAAAACCTTTCGTCATCATCATTAACGGACTTCCCGGCACAGGAAAAACAACCTTAGCGAAGCGGCTTGAACAAGACCTGCGTATGCCATTATTCTCGAGGGATGGTATATATGAAACCCTTTACGATGCGCTAGATTGCCAGAATAACAGTTGTCCTCCTTTGATGGCACCAGCCTCTTTTACCATGCTTTACGCCATTGCAGGCACTTTGCTATCAGCGGGCCAATCCATGATCATTGAAGGATTTTTTGGTCGACCTGAGTTAAGAAGCGCCGAATTTTTGAAATTACAGCAGCGTACTTCCGGATTCGAGCCCATTCAAATCCTGTGCAGAACGGATGGGAAAGTACTTCTTGAGCGGTTCCTGACACGTATGGGAGCAAAAGATCGCCATGCTGCTCACGCTGATTTGGAATGGATTGAACAGGAGGAAAATAAAGAAAGAATCTTGCGGGGCGACCTTACTCCGCTAACTCTTGGTGGTACAATGATAGAAGTGGACACAACGACTCCTGACAGTTTTGATTACGCTCTTTTGATTAAATCGATAAAGATGGCTTTGTTGAATTCTCAAGACAACTAACTCATAAGCGGAGTGGGGGGATCTCAGTATGAAAAGTATAGCGCTTCCAGAGGACTTGTCGAAATTGACAAACGGTTACAACTGGCAAAGAATCACCCTTGGTTTATCTCAATCTCAAACGTACTTATTGTCAGGTGCCTTATCCAACTTATACATAAAAATCCAATCCCGCACGGCGGCTGAAAGTCTTCATCATGAAAAGGAAAGGTTAATTTGGCTGCAAGGCAAGCTGCCTGTTCCAGAGCTCGTATATTATGGACAAGACGAAACCAATGAATACTTGCTGATGACTGAGATTGAAGGAGTCAACGCCTCGGACAAGTCCTATGAAAGCATGCTGCCGCAATTAATGCAGCAATTAGCCATTGGACTTAGAAGCGTTCATGAAGTCCCCGTTGATGGCTGCCCTTTTGATCAAACGCTGGAATCGAAGATCGTTGAAGCTGCAAGACGTGTGGAGCAGCAGCTTGTTGATGAAGAAGATTTTGATTCGCAGAGACAAGGACGAAAAGCGGAGGATTTAGCGCAGGAGCTTATATGCCTAAGGCCCGAGACCGAGGATTTGGTTTTTACGCACGGTGACTACTGCTTACCCAATATCATCCTCAAGGATGGCAAGGTGCACGGTTTTATTGACTGGGGCAGGGCAGGGATGGCAGATCGGTATCAGGATATAGCCCTGGCGATCCGTAGTATCCGATATAACTTTGGCCATGAATATGTGCAAACTTTCCTGGATGCTTATGGCATGCCAACGATAGATGAGGCTAAAGTTCATTATTATCAACTTTTGGATGAGTTTTTTTGAATAAACAGTAAAGAGGAACTACAGTCCTCTATTTGTCTGAAAATGGCGAGATCGCAGCTCAGAGGGAACTACGGTCCTCTATTTTGCCGATTTCTGCCGATATACAGCCGTCTGGAAGCAAATAAGATCCTGTAGTTCCGCTCACATGTGGATAATAGCTGATTTTGCTCAAATAGAGCCCTGTAGTTCCCCAACACCCTCAATCGGGGCGACATTTGACGTTGTGCGCGCGATTTTGAGGTTACACTTGAGGTACTGAGGATGCACTTATGCTACTGAGGATGCACTTGAGCTACAGAGGTTGCCCTCGAGTTACTAGGTTCTACGTTTTCACTCGAAATCCCGCCCGCCAACCCCGCAGCAAAAAAGGGACCCAGCCACCAAGGCAGGGTCCCTTCCTATTATCGCTTCGAACGATAAATATCCTTCACGATCCGGTAAGCCAGCTTAGGCTTGCGGTATTCGTTCAGCAAGCCTTTGTTGTTAAAGCTCCGCGCACGATCGCGGAAGTAAGGGCGGTCGCTGCGCACATCGACGCGGATGTCGGCGAAGTGCCAAATCAGCGTACCGACGATACGCGGATCGTCGCGGAAAATGTGCAGCGCCTGCTGCACAACGTCAGCTTGGTAGTCTTCGCTGAACAAGCGCGGCTCCCAGCCGGCGTCTCCAAAAATGCCGGCTGCACCGAACTCGCTCATGATCAGCGGCTTGTCTCCGGCACCTTGCGCTTCGGCATTGCGGTAGTAATTTTGCAGCATATCACGGAATCCGTTTACGTTCCCTTCGTACCAGCCGTAATATTTATTGATGCCGATGACATCGAAATAAGACAAGACGATATCTTCCACAGGGTGCATGGTGGCATACGTAACTAGACGGCTTTCGTCCATGCTGCGGATTTTACCTACGAACTTTTTCGTTAACTCAAGCGCTTCTGTCGTGCGTGTATCGATTTCATTATGGGCTCCCCAGAAAATGATCGAAGGATGATGATAATCGCGGGTAATCATTTCATCCAGCATTTTAACGCCACGCTCTGCAAATAGTGGGCTAGCCAGCGTTTCTGTGCTCATGAAACAACCCCACATCGGGATTTCGCTCCATAGAAGCATGCCGTGTTCATCCAGCAGATCCATCCAGAACTGGCTTTGCGGATAATGCGAACCGCGCACGATGTTGCAGCCTAGATCCTGCAAAATGGCAAGGTCTTTCAGCATGAGCTTCGGCGGGAAAGCAAAGCCCCACTCCGGATGCTCCTCGTGCCGATTAACCCCTTGCAGGTAGAGCTTTTGCCCATTCAAAAAGATTTGGCCATTGTCGACGGCAACTGTACGGAATCCTGTGCGGTCGATCAGGTCGTCTTCGCCAGCCTGAACGGTGAACGTATACAGTTCTGGGCGGCCTACATCCCATCGACGGATGTTAACGAGGGTTCCACGCAGGGTTAATTGTGTGGATTGGCCTGCTGGCAGCTGCACGGTGACAGCGGGGAAAACGAGTCCGCTTGTAGAAGCGTTAACCTCGACTTCACTGTCTGTATGGCTAAGCGAGTTGACCTGTACTTGCAAGCTGATATCCGCTTGATCACCTGTCAAATGGTAATCGATTTTCATCGTATCAATATAGACGTCAGGCAGCTCTTGCAGCTCTACGGAACGGATAATACCGCCGTAGGAGTACCAATCCGCCACATCGGTAGGCAGTGTCTGCCAGTCCAAAGTGCTGTCTACGCGAATAATAAGTTCATGCTGGCCCTGGGCCAAATGCGGAAGCAGTGTACTAAACTGTGTATATCCACCAAAATGATAACCAAGATGCTGACCATCGACATAAATATCGGCATGATGAAGAATGCCCTCAAAGATCAGGCGAATATTGCTGTCTTGGGTTGTGTCAAAATAGGTGCGGTACCACGCAACGCCAATGTATTCGAATAAGCCTAATTCATTATTCCAACAGGAAGGAACAACGAGCTTACGGGAATCGGAAGGAAATTTCTTGTACCATTCCTCTGTTGTGCCTAAATTGCTTGGATCTGTGACAAAATCCCATAGTCCATCAAGTGTGCGTGTTTTGCGGAGGATGTGTTGTCCAAAAGTACGAATCAAAGGAAAAAGCCCCTTTCATGTCTGTTTCGTAAAGCGTATCATGGAAGAATGGGGATAATCTATGGATAAAGGGTATTATCATTTGTCAAAATCGCTTTGCAGGTGGTGGTTATATGGAATCGAAAGCTCACAGAATTTATCATCTTCGCCTGACTTATGAGAAACTTCCCGTACCTGGATGGAAGGATATCCGCAATACGATGGATGTTCATTCGCTTTACTGGATAATGAGCGGGGAGGGGGAATTCTCGCATTCTCCGGATGAGGAGCCCATTCAAGTGAGGACGGGCACACTGATTTATCTCAAGCCCGGTTTTACCCTTACGATGTCATCTTCCATAGACCAACCTCTTTACATCCGAATGCTCTTATTTGATGCTTTCGATGTGCCTTATGAGCAGACAAGCTGGCAAAAGCCTGTGTACCTGGATACACTGAACTTGCCTTTTATCAAACAATACGCTCCGGAACAAGCGGTTTGGATTCATGAGCAGTTTAAGCAAATGTGGTCGATCCAAGGGACCGATCCGCATGAGAGACAAGCGGAGTTTCAATATGTGCTCTCCAAATTGCTTCATTATATGAGAGATACGCAGGCTTCGACGGACCCGTATATGAAAGCTTTTCAGCAAGCAAAGTTTTGGATGGAAACCTGCTACAACCGTCCTCTCAAGATGGAGGAGCTGGCGCGGAATTTTCACATCTCCGTTTCCCAATTGCGGAAAATGTTCATGCAGCAGATGGGCATATCTCCCAAGGAGTACTTGAACCGAATTCGCAATGAGAAAGCCAAAACACTGCTGCTGCTGACGGAGGAACCTATGAAAGCGATCGCGGTCGCTTGCGGCTTTGCCGATGAATTTCATTTTGGTAAAATGTTTCGGGCATGGAATGACATTTCGCCGGCTCGATTCAGAGCTTTGTACAAATAAACGGTATCAGGTTGCGCAAGCATTTTTATGGTAAAATGGTGGTTAAAATACAGATTGGTTTGGGAGAGGGGCTTGACCGATGAGTGCTGAGATTGAGAAAAAATATTTATTGCCTGCATTCCCTGCAAGTGAATTGGAAAATCAAGACATTAAGTTAGTGTCCAAACAGTACATTTATCAAACGTATTTGGCTTTTTCGGAGGATCAGGAAATTCGAGTGCGTCAGCTGGTTGATAGCTCCGGTGAGTCGCATTTTACGCATACGTTCAAGTCCGGCCATGGGATGGTTCGCGAAGAAATTGAGTACAACATCTCTGAAACGGTGTATAAACAACTTTTGGATCACACGGGTTTGATCCCGTTAGAGAAGATTCGTACTACGGTAGAACACGCGGGACTTTATTACGAAATTGATGAATACAAGCAAGTGGATTTAGCGGTGGTTGAGGTCGAGTTTCCAAGCATTGAAGCGGCGGAGCAATTTGAAGCGCCAGCTTGGTTCGGACGTGAGTTGGGCTCAGAGGACGAATTCCGTAATAAATCCATGTGGGTTGCCTTGCAAAAAAAGTCGGCCATGGGGGATTAGAGCATTCAGTTGAAGGAGGATCCATTTATTTTGGACATACAACGATTAGGGGAGCGGGATGTGCCGCAGGTACAAGCGCTTTTGATGGATGTGGTTTCACGGCTGCCGTCCAGTGCTTATTATTCGACGGATCGTTTAGAAGCGTTATATGAATATGTTGAGCAAAAAGGCGAGATGTATGGCGCTTTCCAAGGAGATACACTCGTTGCGTATACGGTGATTGCATTCCCTGGGCTAAGCGCCGGTAATCTCGGACGTGAGTTTGGCGTGCCGGAGGCAGAACTGCCAAGAGTTGCTTCGCTGGAAGGGTCCATTGTTCACGAATCGGTGAGAGGACAAGGCCTGCAGCGGCGTTTTCATGCCTGGAGAGAACAGCGCGCGCGGGAGAAGGACATGCTCTATTTATATGCTACCGTTCATCCAGACAATGTAATAAGCCGGCAAAATTTAGAGTCCGCTGGGTTGACGCTGCAGTTCTCCCGCCCGATGTACGGTGGTTTACCAAGGCACTGTTATGCGAAGAAGCTATTCTGAAAAAGCTAGTTCTTTAACTTTTTTCCACTGGCTTAACTGCTTTTCCAAATGCTCGACTAACGTATCGACATCGCTTAGAAACTTGTCTTTTTCGCTGGCGTCGAGCTTGGAAGCATCGCTCTGCAAATCGCTCTCCGTTGGAGCTTGTACAACCGAGAGAAGTTGCTGCAGCTTCATTTGAATAGGGGCTACTGCCATTTCCATATCTATTGCCGCCGCAGTCTCAACAAGTTGAGATTGGCTGCTTGGCAAGTGCCCGCTTTGCTCCGCCAGCGGCGTCTCGATCGCCGTGCTGGCTTTTTCTGCTTTTTGCGCTTTGGCTGGTGCCTTTGCCGGAGCAGGCTTAGCTCGCTCTGCGCGGTTATTTTGAAAAACAGACCACGTTTCGACCAACTCGTGCCCCGATTTGTACAAAAGCTTCCCTTTCGTACTCTCCGAAATATCCTTATCTTTGAACATTTTTGCGATTTTCTTCACGTCGCTTACCGGCATTTCGTCTCTTGCAATAATCAAGGCAAGCGGGTCGCGATGCTCGATGGCGAGATCTTTGATAGGCAGCAGCTGATCTTCGGTCAGCTTGTCCTTACGAATTTCTGTACCGCTGACGATCAGCTTTTTTACGGCGTTGCCAAATTTTAATAGATCACATTTATTTTTAATATAGGACTCAGGTTTGCCCAGTTTGCTGGAGAGGTACTTAATAGAAGAGCTGAATTTCGCATCGTTCATCAGCTTATGAAAAGCCTCGGCTTCCTCAATCGGCGAAAAGCCTTCCCGCGTCAAATTCTCCGCAATTTGCTCCAAATAAATTTCCATCTCATCGGTAACATTAGACACAATACAGGACATGGTGGCTTTACCGAGCATTTTACTGGCTTTGTACCTGCGGTTTCCATAGATAATCTTGTAGCGGTTGTTCGCCGTTGTTCTTACTTTAATGGGAGAAAGCAGACCAATTTCCTCAATACTTTTCATAAGTTCTTGAAGGGCTTCTTCATCGAATTGATATCTGGGCTGGTCCGTGTCTTCATCAATTAATGCGATAGGAATTTCAATGATATCCATAACATATCTCCAATCGTTCTATATTTCATCTAAAGTGCGACATTGCGTTGTTTAAACTCCGTTGGGGTCAATCCGGTAACCGCCTTGAAATTTCTGCAAAAATAATGAATGCTGGAATATCCTAATTTCATGGCTACGGCTTCAATGGTGGATTCGTGCAGCAAAAGCAGCTGCGCTTGCTTCACTCTTTCCAGAACCAAATAGTGCTTGGGGGCATAGCCGGTTGCTTCGCGGAACAGCTCTGCGAAGTAGGTGGGATGATAGCCGCTTATAGCAGCAAGCTCAGGCGTTGACCAATTGCGGGATGCATCCTGCTGAATCGCTTCAATGGATGCTGCAATTTTGCTATGTTCGGTTGCAGCGCGAAAACGTTTGTCCATTTGATAACGCAACAAAGTGGTAAGGATTTGAATGAGGTAACCGCGGGCAATCGAACCGTAACCGGGCTCTTGATGAACGAATTCCTTGGCGATCCGCGCAAACAGGCTTTCCAGCTGCGTAAACTCGTAGAAATGCCACATATCCACATCCCCGTGACCTTCCACATGAACGGTATAGGTTTTGGCAGGTCTTACTAAATGTTCTCTCGTATGTAAAATGATTGTCGGTTCTGGATGTATGGCTTCGGTCGAGTCGGAGTCCCAGCTAAAATGGATGCTCCCCAGCGTCGAGGGACCGTCGGAAGAAATGGTTAGTCGATGCGGTGTGTCTGAGCCATAGAACAGGCAATTCCCAGGCAGCAAATTCAGGCATTTGCCTGCGAATTCAAAACTGGCGGAACCAGCTACCAAGAGGATGAGTTGGCAGTCGGGAATGGTGCGGGGCCCCCAGAACGTACCTGCCGGAGCTTGAAAATAATTACTGAAATTGACCGTAGGACGCAGATTTCCGAGAGATCCGAGATGCGTCTTCATGGACATCCCCCCACAAGGGTGTGACTTGCCTCTATTGTTTCACACTATCTGTGAAAAGTGCAAGACCTATTCGGGAGGTAAACTCTTTTCTATGTCCTGATTTTGGAAGACATCCATTTCATATAAAAAGATTGATCTAGCGGTTCGCAGATGAAATAATAGAGAGGAGATGTCGAATTATGACGTTTAAAGTTTAAGGATGACGGGAGTAGAGTCTCATGAAAACGATGCAATACACGATTATAGCTCTAGTTTTCGTCATATTGGTCTCATCCTCCGAGTTTGTTCTCGATAAGTACAGAAACTCCTTATTGAATGAGCTTAGAATGACCGAACAGTCGCAATTGTCCTCAAGGGCTTTGGTATTGCAATCAGTCATTGACCGCAATTTTAACTTAATGGTCAGTCTGGAAGCTTATGTTAGTTCAAATTATTTGCAAAACAAAGATGATCAAGAAGTTTTGAATTACATTGCTTCTCTATATCTTGGCGCCCAAGCTTCTACACTTAATCTACTCATTGCCCCCAAAGGGATTGTAAAGGCCGTCTTTCCGCTTAAGGGCAATGAAAGCATAATGAATTGGGATTTGTTGAACGACCCTCGCCCGAACGTACAGCAGCAAATTGTAAACGCGCTTACAACGAAGAAGATGACCATGGATGGTCCTTTTAAGCTGCTGCAGGGGATGGACGGGTTAGTTGCGCGCAAAGCGATTTATCAAAACGGGGAATTCTGGGGATTCGTATCCGTTGGCGTCGATGTGGATCAATTGCTTGTGGAAGCGGGCATAAAAAACGGGGACCCCAGAAATGATCGACTTGCGATCCGCAATCCGGGTCAACCTGCTTTTTTTGGGGATGATTCAGTCTTTCAAGAGAGGCACACGAAGGCCAACATAGAGCTTGCGGATCATCATTGGGAGCTGGGTGCGCTTCCTCCGAGCAGTGCGGTTGAGAGCATCAAGCAGCAGATTTTAGTGACGCGTGCTTCATTCATTACGATATTGGTTCTCGGTCTGCTCTTTTTCCTTTATATGCTTAGACAGCGAGACATATTAAGTAAAGCAGTGAATGAACGAACGCAAGAATTGCAGCTTGCCAATGAAGATTTGACGGCGGTGAATGAGGAGCTGCTAGCCGGACAACAGGAGCTGCAAGAATCGACCAAAAGACTGATGGAGTCCGAACAGATGCTTTCCTATCTGGCCTATCATGATGTACTGACAGGGATTCATAATCGTACGTATTTTCAAATGGTTTTGAAGGAACAGATCGTTTATAACGAAATCAGCCATACCTCGCTGGCGGTGCTGTTTTTTGACTTGGATAATTTTAAAATGGTCAATGATTCGCATGGTCATCATATGGGCGATCTGATGCTGCGGGAGGTTGTAAACCGGATTCAGCAATCCGGGCTTCCCTTTCACACCTTTGCCAGATTCGGCGGGGACGAGTTCGCGATTCTGCTCGAAGATTGCGCAGATGAGCAGGACGTTCGGGATTTCTGCGAGCAATTGATTGAGATTTTGAAGCCGCCGTGCCTGCTGTCTGGCCGTGCTTTTTTCATCAGTGCAAGCATTGGGATTGTGCAGTATCCTTATGGCGGATTAACATGGGAATCCCTGCTTAAAAATGCGGATATCGCCATGTATATGGCCAAAAAGGAGAGCGGCAGCTCCTACAGCTTCTTCGATAAGCAAATGGCGATGAATTCCGTATCCAAGCTCGAAATGGGGAACCACCTTCGTCAGGCTATGGATCGGAACGAACTCGAGATTGTCTATCAGCCGCAGATCGATTGCCATCTGGGTAAAGTCATAGGTGTTGAAGCCTTGCTGCGCTGGAACCACACGACGAAGGGCTACATTTCCCCTTCAGAATTTATTCCGATTGCCGAAGAAATGGGCTTTATCGTCACTATAGGCGAGTGGGTGATGCGGGGGGCTTGCATGCAGATGAAGGCGTGGCACAACGTTTTACAAGAACCATTAACGATATCCGTTAATCTCTCTGCTAAACAGCTGAATGATGAACGTTTTGTCGATAAAGTAATTCAAATCTTAGAGGAAACAGGCCTGGAGGCCAAGTATCTGGAAATTGAAATTACGGAAAATGTCGCGATGCGAGATGATCAGCTGGAGGCTCTCGGACGTTTGCGCAAGTTGGGTATTGCGATATCCGTTGACGATTTCGGCACGCATTATTCTTCGCTTAGTTATTTGAAAAGGTTTCCCGTTACCAAAATCAAGCTGGACCAATCGTTTGTTCGCGGCGTACACACCGATGACAAGGACCGGGCTATGATCAAAGCGATCATTTCGGTGGCCAAATCGTTCCAATTGCAAATCATTGCTGAAGGAGTTGAAACGGAAGAGCAGGCTAGATTTTTGGTCGCGAATGGCTGCAGCCAAATTCAAGGTTATTACTTCTTCCAACCGATGCCGGCCGATCAGACGCAGGTTATCTTGCAGATGAGCATGCAACCGAAGCTTGGCTTTATGAATGTTATTTAAGTGAAAAGAGGCTGCACCGGAGTAGAATCACCTACTTGCGGAGCAGCCTCGTTTTTATAGAGGAACAACTTGTTTTTGTTTATTTTTGAAATAAACCCAATGTTTGAAGCCGATCTCTTTCAGCGTTTTACTCACTTCATCCCAGTCATCGCCAACACGGCTTGGGATATGCGCATCGGAGCCGAACGTAACCTCAACGCCATAGTGAAGAGCTTGCTCTAACATCGCATGCGAAGGGTACCAACCGCCTACGTCTTTGGTTTTGCCTGACGTATTGATTTCGATGGCTACACCGGATTCGCCGATGACTTTTAATGTTTCGTTGACGGCTGGTGTCGGAATGTCAGAGAAAGCCGGGTAGAAGCCTTTCATAGCATCAATATGCCCAAGGATGTTGAACATGCCGGAGCGGGCGGATTCCGCAATAAGGCGATAGTACTCTTCCTTCTGCTCGATTTTCTGCACGTCATTCAAATTCTTCCATCTGTTGCGATTGAAAATACTGACGCCGCCAGACAAATGCACCGATCCGATGATGTAGTCGAACGGGTATTTGGCATACTCCTGCCGGTAAACATCAACATGCTCAGGGAAATAATCGGATTCTACGCCTAACAGGACATCAATTTTACCTTCGTATTCTTTTTTCAGCTGAAGCACTTCCTCGATATAGCGGGGGAATTCGCTTTTGGCCATGGCGATTAAAGGTTGTGCGTGATCTTCCGGACTTCCGAAATAAGGGGAGTGGTCTGAGATCCCAATCGCCTTCAAACCGCCGGCAATAGCGGCCTCAATATAGTCGCGAATTTTATCCTGGGCGTGCCCGCACCGATCGTGATGGGTATGTAGGTCGAATTTCATACGAGAATACCTCCTAAGCCTGTTATTTATTCTGAGCCAAGAAATTGAGTTTCCGGCATCCCTTTTAAATCTCGAAGGAACTGCTGCATGGCAGAATTTAAGTAACGTCCCGACTTATATACTACACCTACAGGATGGGTACTATCCAACTCATTTACTTTTACAATTTTCAAAGTGCCGTGCCGCAGTTCATCCGCTACAGACAGCTTGGAAATGATGGCGACGCCGAGATTTAATTCAACCATTCGCTTCACTTCTTCACTGCTGGACAACTCCATGACAATATGAGGCGCGACATCATAGTTTTTGAAAACTTGATCGACAAAGCGTCGCCCTGCGGTCTCTGGAGAAAGCATGATGATTGGAATATTGCGCAGTTTTTCAATGGATAAATGGGCGAATCGGCTGAGTGGATGCTGCGTCGATACAACGAGCTCGAAATTGTCATAATACAGCACGGAAGTTTCCAAGGCCTGATTTTTCTCAAATAAATAAGTAATCCCGATATCGATTTGACTATTCTCAACTGAGGTCATAATTTGTGAAGAAGTCATGGAGTGAATGGTCGTTTTGATCAAAGGGAATTGGTCCTGGAAATAAGAAAGCACCCGCGGTAAAATTTGCATGGCAATTGAGGTCGTCGTGCCGATGTGGATATGGCCTTGAGGTGTTTGGTGTAAATCTGATAAGCGCTGCTTGAGGTCACTGGCGATCCGCAGCATTTTCTCAGCATGCTCCAGAAATAGCTTACCGCTATCCGTTAACGTGACAGGCTGGTTGCGATCGATGAGAATCGTGCCGAATTCGTCTTCTAGGCTCTTAATTTGCGCGGAAACGGCAGGTTGGGTCAAGTTAAGAATTTCGCCAGCTTTGCGGAAGCTCATCGTCTTGGAAATCGTGAGCAACGTTTCCAACTGGTTCATATTCATGCGATTACCTCCTGCTATTCAAATTGTAATTACAAATAAAATTTATCGAAATTGTAAAGGGCATAAAAACCTTTTCTAAGCTTATTATATGATAGGAAGGAGGGGGTCGGCAATGTCTCCCGGAAAACTCGGACAACGGCCTGTCGAATTTCATTGCCATATACTCAAATTTGATTATAATAATTAGTATATAATAAATTGAATAGTAAAGGAGATTTATTTCATGTCGTTAACACGCAAGTCTAACCCTACCTGGACAGTCGTCGGGTTGATGTTGGGACTTTTGCTGGCTGCGCTGGATCAAACAATTGTTTCTACAGCGATGCCAACCATTGTGTCCAAACTAGGGGGATTCAACCAGTATGTCTGGGTTTTCTCAGCTTATTTGATTGCTAACGTGGCAGCCATGCCGATTTTCGGAAAGCTCTCGGATATGTACGGGCGTAAGTTGTTTTTCATCATCGGGATCATCGTATTCATGATCGGATCTGCGCTTTGCGGAACCGCTACATCGATGACGCAACTCATTGTGTATCGCGCGATTCAAGGTATCGGAGGCGGCGCCTTGATGCCGATTACCTTTGCGATTATTTTTGACATTTTCCCACCGGAGAAACGGGGTAAAATGCAAGGGCTTTTCGGGGCCGTATTCGGTTTATCGAGTGTACTCGGTCCAATCATCGGCGCTTATTTTACGGACTATGTCACGTGGGAATGGATTTTCTTCATTAATCTACCGCTCGGCATTGTATCCTTGTTACTTATTATTTTCGCTTACCATGAGACTGTGGAGCACAGCAAGGCCAAAATCGACTGGAGCGGTACCATTTTACTGACAGCAGCGATTGTGTCCCTGATGTTTGCACTGGAGCTTGGTGGTAAAGACTATGCATGGGCATCCTGGCAAATTATTAGTCTTTTTGCAGGGTTTGCTGTCCTGTTGGCCGTGTTCCTGACGGTTGAAAAATTTGCAGCCGAACCGATCGTTCCGCTCGACCTGTTCAAAAACCGCCTGTTCACCGCAAGCATGGGTGTCAGCTTCGCTTACGGGGCCGTTTTGATTTCAGGGGGGACGTATATTCCTTTATTTATTCAAGGTGTATTTGAAGGCTCTGCAACAAGCGCTGGGTCTACGCTCACGCCGATGATGCTTGGTGTTGTTGTCAGCTCCGCATTAGGCGGACGTTTCATTGGGAA
Source organism: Paenibacillus chondroitinus NBRC 15376 (assembly GCF_004000765.1). Lineage (GTDB taxonomy): Bacteria > Bacillota > Bacilli > Paenibacillales > NBRC-103111 > Paenibacillus_E > Paenibacillus_E chondroitinus. Next base: position 13,062 of record NZ_BILW01000070.1, read on the forward strand.
ATTCTCTTACCGCAATGTGATGCTCGTATCCGTTGCATTGTTGATTGTGGCTACATCGCTTTTGGGCAGCATTTCGATCGATTCCAAGCGCTGGGTCATCACGACTTTTATGATTTTAATGGGACTTAGCATCGGAGCATGCTTCCCGATTACTTCTATGTCCGCTTTGCATAAAGTAGACTTCCGGCGCAGAGGCACAGTGACTTCGCTTGTTAGCTTCTTCCGTTCCGTAGGTTCCGCCATCGGAGTTGCGGTGTTCGGCAGTATTCAAGTAAACTCACTTAGAGATAATATTACAAAATCCCTACAAGATCCGGCTATGGCTGAAAAGTTTCATGATGCGCGCGCTTTGCTGCAGCCTCAGGTTCGTGCCAACATTCCTGCCGATGTGCTGCACAAGCTGCTGACTGCACTTGCGGATTCCATTGCAGTTGTTTTTCAAACAACGATTGTTTTAGCTGTCATTGGACTCGCGTTTATCTTACTTATGGGGAATGCGAAGCTGGAAGTGGGGAAAGCTCCTGTCAAAGGGAATGCGCCTGTAGGGCACTAGGAGGTAACCGCTATGTCGATGAAGCTCGTCATACTTGGTCTGTTGATGGAAGCCAACCGGCATACGTATGAGATTCGGCAAACGATGAAAGAAAGAGGCATGCATAATTATATGAAGCTGCAGGACGGCTCGCTTTATTATGCGATGGATCAATTGCGCAAAGACGGCCATGTGGAAGCACTTGAAGTCGTGCGCGATACGAATCGTCCGGAGAAAACCGTTTTTCAAATTACGGAGTCCGGGAAGCTTAAATTTCAAGAGCTGTTGATCGAGCAGTTCCATGAAGAAATCAAACACTATCACCCGCTCTACGTCGCTCTGCCATTTTCCGTGCATGGCGATCAGGCCAAAATAGCCGATATCCTGGAAAATAAAATACTGGCTCAGAAAATGGTCATGAACCGAATGAAAAGCTTGTATGAAGAGCATCGGAACGTAGTTCCTCGCGTTATTTTACAGATGCTGATTGGCACCTATAAACGTTCGTTCAGCGAGTTAAAATGGCTGGAGCAGCTGCAAAAGGATGCAAGGGAAGGCCGTTTGCAGGAAAAGGGCTCCCCGCCTGAGGTGGACTGGGACCGTTTGGATTGATCGTGCGTGGAAGAAATCGGAAACATGCAGTGTGGGTTGGAGGTTTTCTGTTTTGCGAGTGTCCATCCGGATGGAAAGGGAACTACGGTATGCTATTCCGTAGAAAAGGTGCATTTTCCACCCATGAGGGGAACTGTGGTCCGTTATTTTGCAGGAATGCCCTGAAAATCGGATGATAGTGGCCGAATAAAGCCCTGTAGTTCCGCTTCAAGAGGAAACAACGTGTTTCTCCTGCTAATTGAGGACTGTGGTTCCCGTAAATAAAAACCCTAGCGGTATTCCCCGCTAGGGTTTTTGTTATTTGTTGGCGGCAGTTAGGTGGAAGATAGCGCCATGGTGTGTAGTGTGATAGTAAGGTGGAAACCCTCGACCTCAGCGGCTTATATCCCGCCAAGCCGAGTAAATTGCGCGATGAAATGTGCCAAATCATCGCAAACCAGGTCCGGCGTCACGCCCGCCGACGCCATCTGCTCGTGCACGTTATCCGCCGTTGCGACGCCGGTCAGCACGAGCGCCGTGCGGCACCCCGACACCACGCCTCCGCGGATGTCGGTGTGCACGTTATCGCCGATGACCCAGACATCGGCGGCAGGCAGACCAAGCCGCTCGATGGCGTAAGCCATGATGATCGGCGAAGGCTTCCCGATCACCACCGGCTCCACGCCGGAGGCGGCGGTGATCGAAGCGGCCAGGGAGCCAGCCCCTGGCATAAGCCCTCCATCCGACGGCAGCATGCGGTCGGGATTGGTTAACACATAGGTCGCGCCGGCCTTCAGGTGGCGGACCGCTTCGGTCAGCTTCGCATAGGTGAAGCTGCGGTCAATGCCTTGGACGACGTAATCCGGAGGCGTCGTCCCCTCTATATCGAAGCCGGACGCCTCCAGGGCGATCCGCAGTCCGGCTTCGCCGACCATATGCACGCTGCGGCCCCGGCGCTGCTCGGTTAAGTACTTGGCGGCGGCCTGCGAGGACGTATACACCGCCGCCTCCGGCACTTCGATGCCGAACGCCAGCAGATGTTCGGCGACCTGCGCTGGTGTACGGGACGAATTATTCGTCACCAACAAGTAGGGCAATTGGTGCTGCTGCAGCCACTGAATGAAAGTAGCTGCATGTGGAATAGGTTCATGTCCTCGATATAAGGTACCATCCAAATCTATGAGAAAACCGTTCATATTACAGACACTCCTTCGGTTATTTTAACTTGCGTGGAAGGAAGTGTAATTTCAACCGTCGTTCCTTCTTCCAGCTTACTTTGAATTTCCATCATACCCCCGTGTGCTTCAATAATACGGTAGCATACCATGAGGCCAAGACCGGTGCCTTTTTCCTTGGTACTATAAAAGGGTTCCCCCAGCTTGGGCAGCCGCTCAGGTGCAATACCGCACCCTTGATCGATGAAACGGATGGTGATGTTTTTCTTGGCGGCATCGGCTGCAGCTTCGATACGCATTAAACCGCCCTCTTCCATGGACTCCAGCGCATTTTTCAAAATATTGATGAAAACTTGTTTAATTTGCCTCTCGTCGCAAGAGACAGGGGGCAGATGGGGCTCGATATCGGCTTCGATTTGAATATTTTCCAATATGGCTTGAGGTTGCAGCAGCTCGATCGTGCTCATCACAATAGAATCAATGGTTCGGATATCAAAATTGGTAGCCTGCGGTTTTGAGACGAACAGGAACTCATTCACGATAAACTCAATGCGCTGCAGCTCTTTTTGCATAATTTCTATGTAATATTGCTCTTTTGTACTGTTTGTTTTCAATAATTGCAGGAACCCCTTCAAAGCTGTTAATGGATTGCGGATTTCGTGCGCCACCCCAGCCGCCAGTTGGCCTACAGCTGAGAGCTTATCCGATTTGATCAGCAGCTCCTGGGTCTTTTTTAACTCGGTAATATCTTTAAATGTAATTACGGTACCGAGAATGTGCCCCTTCTCCTCCAGGATGGGACTCGACATGAACTCGACAGGGAAGGCGGTGCCATCCTTTCTCCAGAACAGGTCCTCTCTCAGAATAGGAGTATCCCGATTTAGAATCGTGTTCAAAACAGGACTATCTTCACGCGAAAAAGGAGTGCCGTCGGCCTTCTCAGGCCGAATTAGATTGTGTATTTGCCTGCCGAGCATTTCATCTACTTTCCAGCCGGTTATCGCTTCCGCAGCCTGATTCCAGAAGATCGTGCGCCCGCTCATATCAATCCCATAGATGCCTTCGGAGACAGAATTGAGGATGAGTTGATTTTGCTTATAAAGTTTGTCGATAACTTTTTTCTGTTCTTTCACTTCTGTCAGGTCCTTGAGAATCGCATAAATCCCTACTACCTGACCGTCGACTTTCGTCGGGACGAACGTTACATTAGAAGGGATCGGAATCCCGTTTTGTTGAATAAAAGCAGCCTCGAAATTTTGCGGCATCCCGGCGGATGCCACTTGGAAATGATGCAAAGCTTTAAGTAAATCCGGCGGGCTGATCATTGGGATAAAAGAAGTCGTGGCGTTCTCGCGCCCAAGACCCAAGAGGCTCTCAAGCCCGTGATTGGCTGACAGCACTTCACCGTCCAGGCTAAAAGAAATAATCGAGTCCGGATGATTGTCGTATAGAGATTGGTACCGCTCAGCGGTTTCCAGAATGGAAGTTTCACCTTTTTTGATTCTTCTGAGCCCGTATAAGGCTAATCCGAGCATCGTACATAGTACGACAATATCGATAGCCAGTCCAATGGGACGGTGCTCGACTACATATGGAAGCTGATGAACGATGAAAAAGTTCGTACCGATTAGCAGCAGAGCGATAATATGATAGACAAGCGTAAGTTGATATAACGTGGAATGTTTTATTGTCGTTTTCTGTTTCATCATGGTTGCCTTTCATCGCTCCTTTAAAAGGACGAATACCCTGCAAGCCTATCAGGATTCGACACATATTTATATATTCTTCCAGATTACTTGCTGTATTTCCTGCTGATAATGATCCATAAATCCAGATTCGACAATTTTAGTATGAAGGCAGGAAGAGTGTCTGTATGTGAGTATAAGGAACTATTTTATGAAAAAATACAGTATACTTGTCCTAGTATTTTAGGTATAATGTTGAAAAAGGTCGTTTTTGGTGGAACTTATTCACAAATGAGATCGGAGCGGAGCTATGAAGGCTGAGTACATTAATCCTTTTTTGGAGTCGGCTAGAATTGTCATCGAGCAGGTTGCTAACATTCGCCCAACTACAGGGCAGCTCGGCGTCAAAGACGTCAAATTTGTGGAAAAGTATATTTGGATCCAAATCGGGATGACCGGACAAATGGAAGGCGATATTGTATTCGGCTTGGCTGAGGACGTCGCTTTGAAGATGGTTTCCGCGATGATGGGCGGGTTTGTAATTACGGAGATGGACGAAATGGGCAAGAGCGCTATATCGGAGCTAGGCAATATGATTAGCGGGAATGCTAGTACCATGTTGTTTAATCAAGGCGTAAGGGTAGATATCACGCCTCCGAAGCTGGTTCAATCAGCGACGGCTGCCGGTTTTGTGCCGAAGAGAGCGCTGACGATTCCTTTGATTATGGATAGCATTGGGGAACTGGACATTCAAGTGTTAATTACGTAATATGAATATGGAATGAAATGTTGTATACATAAGCTAGAATGAATGGAGTACTGCGATTAGCGGTTCTCTTTTTTTTGTAATTTACTGGAATGGGGAGAAATGACGTTGAACATTTCGAACAAAATCGTCTTGATCACAGGAGCGTCAAGCGGCATCGGCGCTGTCATGGCACAGCAATTTGCGGCGATGGGGGCGATCCCCATTTTGACAGCCCGCAGTACAGACAAGCTTGAGTCGATTGCTGCAGGCATACAAGGCCAGCATGCTGTTTACGCGCTTGATGTTACGAATACTCAGCAAGTACAGGACGTGGTTAGTCAGGTTATCGCGAAGTTCGGTCGTATTGATATTTTAATCAACAATGCCGGTTACGGGATATTTGAGTCGTTCGCCGGTGCGCCGCTGGAGCATTTTGAGGATATGATGAACGTGAACTACATGGGGGTGGTCCGCTGCACGCAAGCTGTATTGCCTCATATGTTGAAGGCGGGAAGTGGTCATATTGTTAACATAGCGTCCATGGCGGGGAAAATCGGTTCGGCCAAATCTACGGGCTATTCGGCAACGAAACATGCGGTGCTTGGTTTCACGAACAGCTTGCGCCAGGAGCTAATGCGAACGGGGGTTTCTGTGACGGCAATTAATCCGGGTCCGATCTCCACACCATTTTTCGATAAAGCAGATCCGAGCGGGAACTATGTTAAAAATGTAGCCTGGTTTATGCTCAAACCGGAGAAGGTTGTGAAAGAACTGATCCATGCCATCGAGAAGAAAATACCGGAGAAAAATCTTCCCTTTGTAGCTGGCGTTGGCATTAAGCTGTTTCACTTATTTCCGCGGCTATTCGATCGATTGGCATCGGGGATTCTAAATAAAAAATAAGCGGGTCCCGGTCTATGGACTGGGCATCCGCTTTTTTTCATGGTGAGCGAATTACTTCGACCCAGGCTTATTGGCTTGCAGAGCTTGATTTAAATCACGAATCTCTTCGAAAATTCGACGCACTTCCGCTTTGCTTTCGGGATGCGTTTGATTCCAATGAGAAGTCAGGGCTGGGAGCGATTTATGAACATGATTAAAAAATGCCCATACTTTTATTTTCTCAAGCATTTCAGGCGACGTATCTCCCGTAATGAGTTCTGCGGTTTTTAACACAAGTGCGTTGAATTCTTTCTCGAAATCTGTATTCATAGTTTCATCCCTTCGGATGGAAAATAGTAAGACACTTCTAGTTTATCTGATGATCTGACAACTGTCAAAAATAGCGCGACCCGTGTCCATAACATGAAAAAAACCAACATAAGCACTAAGTGGGTTTTATTACCATATTACAAAGTTTTTATTGTTGTTTACTCCCTTGCTTTGCCCTAAAATAAGGGTAAGAAACAGAGAATGTTTTTACCTGGTTGGCTAGGGGGCGTTTATTTCGAAGTCTCTCAAATTGTTATTTAGCAGTGATTTTTACACTTTAGAGAAGAGCGTGCAGGAACAGATATATCAAGAGTTTTATCTACTTGTCTATCCGATGATTTATTTTATACTTAGGGATCATGCGGCCGTGGAGGATATTATTCAAGAGTCTTTTCTTCGGGCTGTCCGGAAAGCGCCGCTGCTTCAGGATATTGATAAATATGAAAGTTGGGTCAAGAAACTGACCCGGAATGTCACGCTGAATCATCTTCGCAAGCACAAACGCAACCGCGATGAATTGGAAACGGAATTGATGCTGTGCATCAAGGAAACGGCGCCTACCTCGGATTATTTGGGTTCCCTGGATCAAGAAGTCGAGCTGAAGCTCATGCGGGAAGCCATTATCTCTTACATTAATCAGCTAACTCCCTCCTACCGTCAAATTATTGCTATGAAATGGATACATAATTTATCTTACAAAGATATGGCGATTGAATTAGGGGTCACTGAGGGTGTTGTGCGGCAGCGGCTATTCAGGGCCAGAGATGTCATCAAGCAGAAACTGCTGGAAGAATGGGGAACGGGGAAATAAGAGTCCAGATGGACTCTTATTTCTGCTTATAGGGAGAGAGTGGGCCGTCTATGTCTATGAGCAGCATTTTCAAAGTATCGATTTGTATCGATATACAGCGTGACATATAATAAGATCATCAGGTTGAATGAGAAAAGGGGTTTACGTCCATTGAGTACAAGCTTTGAACAGCTGCAAATTGCACAAACTTATTTAGATAAATTGAAAGAATTGGGTATAGGTGAGCCAACGCCGATTCAGGCAGAAGCCATCCCGGTTTTGAAACAAGGCAGCGATGCGATCATTCAGTCCCAAACAGGCACAGGCAAAACGTTAGCTTATTTACTGCCCGCTCTGGAACAAATTGATCCTACGCAGAAACAGCTGCAAGTATTAGTTGTTGTTCCTACCAGGGAGCTGGGTATGCAAATTATGCAAGAAATCGAAAAATTAACAGCTGGAGGTCCCATTCGTTCACAATCTTTGATTGGCGGAGCGGCTGTGGTTCGACAAGTTGAGAAGCTTCGCCTGCACCCTCATATTGTTGTGGGAACCCCGGGGCGTTTGCTTGAGCTTATGAAAATCAAGAAATTGACTCTGCACCATGTGAAAATTGGCGTAGTCGATGAAGTGGATCAAGTATTTGAGCTTGGTTCCATGCAGGATGTCGAGTCTGTACTCAAAGGCATGCTGAAATCCAGTCAAAAGGTGTTCGTGTCTGCGACCATTCCGCAAAGCACCGAGCAAGCGGCCGGTAGATGGTTGAAGGAGCCTGTTATTATTAAAATCAACCCGAGCCAGCGCACAGCGGAAACGCTGGAGCACATGTATGTGCTGTGCCAGGAGCGCGAGAAGGTGGATACGCTTCGGAGACTTGTTCGTTTGATTAAACCGAAGTCTGCGATTGTTTTTATCAATGTTACAGACGATATCGCTCAAGTTGTGGCTAAGCTCCAGTATGTTGGGTTATCTATTGAAGCTTTGTACGGAGAAGCAAGCAAACAGGATAGGGCTAAAGTCATGGGGAATTTCCGGGATGGGAAATTCCAGCTGCTGCTGGCCACGGATGTTGCAGCAAGAGGGCTGGACATTGAAGGCGTGACCCACGTCTTCCACTTGGATCCTGCCACTAACGCGGAGTATTACCTTCACCGCGTAGGCCGGACCGGTCGGATGGGCCGCGAGGGCACGACCATTTCCATCGTGACACCGAAGGAGCAGTTCATTCTCGAGAAATTCGAGAAGCAGCTCGGCATCACGATCGCGCCGAAGGCGATGTACGAGGGCCGGCTCGTCGATCCGGCCCAGGATCGCAGTGCGGCTACGATGCGCAGCCGCCGTGAAGCTGCACGCCCGCGGGGCGCAGCACCTGTGCGCAGCGGCTCCGCCGGCTCGCGCGATGCTGCCGCGCCTGCGGG
>NZ_BILW01000071.1 GCF_004000765.1 Paenibacillus chondroitinus NBRC 15376
AAAAAAAAAAAAAAAAAAAAAACCAGGGGCTCCCGCCCCCGGTCCTCTTATGAGCAGCGACTGTAGCCACAGTTCGCGCAATTCTTACACCCTTCGCTGTTAATCAGCGAAGCGGAACCGCAAGACGGGCACAAGTCCTTCGTCGCGGCGCTAGCAGCGTTGCTGCCATGAGCGCCATGCGCGGCGTGCCCGCTAGGAGCAGCCACCGGTGCCGGTGCTGGCGCATCCAGCACTTCACTCGTCGCGGTCACGTAGTTCCGCGCGTCGTCTTGCTCGTTCATCACTTCGTCGTGCTGCTCGAGCGCTTTGGCAACCGCGTCAGCGATCGACTCGACGCGGTTCGTGCCAAATCCAATGGCGCCGGAGCCGCCAATGCCTTTCAAGTGCTTCACAAGCAGCTTCACTTTGTCGCCGTGGTCGCCGTAACGCAAGAACAAGGAGCACACGCGGCCTAGTGCTTCAGACATTGCAAAAACGTCTGATCCCGCTTTCCCCACGTTAAGGAAAATTTCACTCGGCGTTCCGTTCATATCATTGATTGTAATATACGCCATGCCAAATGGTGTATTCACTTTATAGGTTGCGCCTCGCAGAATTTGTGGACGGCGCTTATATTGCTTATCGAAAACTTGCTCTGTTTTGGCGTCAACATTAACCGCAAGTTTGCCTGAAAGATTCGTTAAGCTGGCTTCTTCTTTCATAGCCTCCGCAGCTACAGCAACTGGTGCTGCTTCTGCCTTCTCAACTTTCTTCTCCTCTTTCTTGTCAGAACTTGTGCTAAGAACTTGCACATCACGGCTTCCATCGCGGTAGATGGTAACGCCTTTACAACCCAGATCAAAAGCCAATTCATATAACCGTTTGGTCTCTTCAACTGTGAAATCGGATGGGCAATTCGCTGTTTTGGAGATTGAACTGTCAACCCATTTCTGGATCGCTGCTTGTGCGCGAATATGATCTTCAGCCGTCAACGTCATGGATGTTACAAAGTAATCCGGCAATTCCTGATTCGGATTGGCATCTTTCCATTCTTGAGCAATCGGTACATATTGTTTATCAAAGCCCAAGCGGCTTTGGCGGAAATATTCAAAAGCAAAATACGGCTCAATGCCCGTCGAAGTGCCCACCATGGTCCCTGTGCTTCCCGTTGGAGCCTGCGTGATAACCGTTACGTTGCGCATACCGTTTGATTTAATGGCTTCGCCAACTTCCGGGAATACCCGGGTCATATTTTTCATAAAGCCGCTCTCCAGGAACTTATCTGCAATAAATGCTTGGAAAGATCCTTTTTCAGCAGCAATTTCCGCTGATGCCAGGTAAGCTTCTCTTGCCATGAAGCCATAGATTTTGTCCAAAAACACTAAGGATTCCGGACTGCCGTAACGAATTTTCAACTTAATCATAAGTTCCGCCAAGCCCATTGATCCTAGGCCTACGCGGCGTTCCTTCTGTTGATTCTCACGGTTTTCTTCGAAGTGATATGGCGTTTTGTCAATGACATTATCAAGGAAACGCGTCGAGTAGCGAACAACCGTCGCCAGATCCGCCCAGTCGACATCATGCTTCTCTGCATCATAAAATTTAGATAAGTTAATCGCCGACAAGTTGCAAACTCCCCAAGCCGGAAGCCCCTGCTCCCCGCACGGATTCGTACAAATAATCGGATTGAAATACCAGCTATTCGACATTTGGTTATAGTATTCCATGAAAACAACGCCAGGCTCAGCCGATTTCCAAGCGGACTCAATAATCGTGTGCCACACTTCACGTGCTCTGACTGTGCGGTAAGGCTTGACGGCTTTGCCAAGCTGTTTCCAAGCTTCCAAATTGCCGTCCCATTTCTCGTTATATTCAGGATCCGTCGTATCCGGGAAAACGAGCTCCCACTCCAAATCTTCCTTCACAGCCTTCATAAATCCATTGCTTACACAAACGGATAAATTGGCATTGGTGATTTGGCCCATCGTTGACTTCACCGTGATGAAATCTTCCAGATCTGGATGCCAGTCATTGATCATCAGCATAAGTGCGCCGCGACGGCTTCCGCCTTGCTCAATCAGACCTGTTGTATAGCTGAACAAACCGCCCCATGATACAGCACCGCTCGAAGAGCCGTTAACTCCTTTGACAACGGAACGGCGTGGACGCAGGGAAGACAGATTGATCCCCACACCACCGCCGCGTGACATGATTTCCGTCATCTCCGAAAGTGTGCTCATAATGCCGCCACGGCTATCGTGAGGAGATGGGATTACATAACAGTTGAACAGCGTTAATTCATCACTTGCATCCGCCCCTGCCGCAATTCGCCCACCTGGAACAAGTTTCCAATCATCCAAAATATATCTGAATTTCTCCGTCCATTCCCTGCGTTTCTCAGGTGTCGTTTCCACGGATGCCATGGCTCCGGCCAGACGGTCCCACATTTCTTCCGGTGTCTTTTCTATGTTTAATGTAAGCTTCTCAACTGCAGATTTGACTGTCTCGCCACTGCGTGTTCTTACTTGCACGATGTCGCCTTCACGGCTAATAATTTCGCCTACTTCTTTGGCTGGGAATTTGGGATCATCCTTCGTCAATACGAGTACGGTGTCCCCCACTTTAGCAAAGCTCGTATCCGCATTCTTAAGTGCGTAGCGATCCAAAAATATTTTCTCGCTTAAACCTTCCAGCCTCTTACCTGATTGCGAAATCCCCATTGATAAATGCCCTCCCAATAAGCTACAGATTCAGCTCCAACTAAATTGAAAATTACAATATCTGGTGTGAGAAATCCATTATACAACACTAGATATGGACCTTCGAATGGCCAAAGGACCAATTTTGTTTAATAAGACAAGTAATGATCGCTTTAGCTGGAATTTACTCGAAATCTCTCTTTATTTTATAGAATGCGAGCTGGTGGTTCGTTGCTTTTGACGATGGCGTGTTCCTCTGCTAACCTATATTTAGGATACCACAATTCGCTCATTTTTAGAACATTTGTTCGTTATTTATTTTTTCTAAGGAGATGTTAAAGACATGTATTTTTATAAAAATGAATTTATGAATAAAGCGGACATTCAACTCTCGCCCGATGATCGCGGTTATTATTTTGGAGACGGTATTTATGAAGTTTTCCGTGTCTATCAAGGTAAGCTCTATGAGCAGGATGCCCATATGCAGAGGCTTCAAAGAACCGCAAGCGAGGTGCGGCTTACGCTCCCTTTTACCATCGAGAAAATCGGGCAAATTCTCACCGAGCTGGTAGCCAAAAATAAGCTGATCGATGGCACTGTATATCTGCAAATCACCCGTGGCGAAGCTCCACGCGCACATCCGTTTCCGACTCAGGCAGAACCGATCATGCTGGCCTACTGCACGGAAGTGCCAAGACCAACGGCAACCATACATAACGGAATTAAAGCCATTACTTTCGCCGATATTCGCTGGTTAAGATGCGATCTCAAAACGCTCAATCTGCTGCCCAACGTCATGGCCAAGCAAGCAGCGCTCGATAACAACGTGCAGGAGGTTGTGCTGCATCGCGAAGGTACGGTGACGGAGTGCAGCGCATCTAACCTGATGATAATCAAGGATGGCGTGCTTTATACGCACCCTGCGAATCATTTGATTTTGCACGGAATTACCCGAGCAGTCGTCTTGCGTTTAGCCAGAGGTTTGGAGATGCCGGTTAAAGAAGAAGCTTTTACGACGGGACAGCTTATGGAGGCTGACGAGGCCTTTATCTCAGGGACAACGGTAGAAATAACGCCAATTCTGGAAGTGGACGGCCGCAAGATTGGAGCCGGCACGCCAGGTGCATATACCCGCAAGCTGCAAGAGGAGTTTGTTCGCACGTTCTCGTAATCAGCAAAAAACCTAAGGCCCACTACACTGCCTTAGGTTTTTTAAATCCCCACACGAGGAACGCCAGGGCGCTACCACACGCCTCACGATTACCGCCGCAAGTTCCACTCATCCGTCCCATATTTCTCCTGCACAAGACGATTGGTCAGCTCGATCTCAAACGGTGTCAACGAGTCCTCAACCAGCTCCACACCTAAACCGAGTCCAATTTCACGGCGGAAGGCTTCTTCAACTTGCCCCAAGGTAACGGCCTCTTTCCCCTGTGCCCGCAGCAGCTCGTTAATGGCCACCGCTTTTTTCAAAAAGCTCGTCTTCATTCGCTCCGCCACCTTCTCGTTAGAGAAACGCAGCATACGGAATAGTTGGTCCGTATCCATATCAAGCAGGATCGAGCCGTGCTGCAGCACGACGTTTTTTTGCCGTACCTGCGCGCTGCCGGCGACTTTACGTCCCTCAACCACGAGCTCATACCAGGACGGAGAATCGAAACATGCGGCCGAGCCTGCAGAGGCATATTTCTCTTTCTCCTCATCGCTTGCAAGCTGCACCATCTCGGCGTTAAGTCCTAACGCGCGGAAACCTTGCAGCAGCCCTTCGCTCAGGACGCGGTAAGCGTCCGTCACATTTCGGGGGATGCCCGGATAATCCTCGGCCACAATGATACTGTAGGTCAATTCTTTATCGTGCAGAACCGCTCTGCCTCCTGTCGGACGGCGTACGAAGCCAATGCCTTCATTCGCCACAGCCTCCTGATCGACCTCAGCTGCTTTTTGGAAATAACCGATCGACAGTGTTGCTGGATTCCATCCGTAAAAACGCACCGTAGGAGGGACGATCCCCTCACTATGAGCGGTCAAAATCGCTTCATCTAAAGCCATATTTTCAGCAGGAGAACGATCCCCCGTATGTATAAATCGCCATGCCGTCATCGAAATCTTCACCCTTTCTTTCCAACCATGCTTGTCAAAAGACAACCTCTATCATACCACATAACCGCCTTAAGTTACGATTCCGCTCCCTCTCCAAGCTCCCGCGCTGATCTCCTCATCTGTTTTACCATGGAAAAAGTTATGAAAGCGCCTCTTATGGACATACTAACACGTATTCGGCGTTTAGCGCCCGTGCTTCATACAAGCTTAGATTCACGAAGTCAGTTTTCTTACGAAAACTCTTAGGAGGGCACAACCATGCGTCAACATGAACAGCAAGAGAACATTCGCCCCATTCATCATCGGTTGGACATGCACTTTGAGAGGGACTGGTTTACTGAGCTGGATCATCGTGTGCGCGGAGGAGGGCCGTGGGACGATTGGACTTTGTACCAGCTCGCCTACGAATCGGAAGAGTCGGGACTTATTTCAACGTTTGATGAAATGCAGTGCCTCCCTCATTTGGGACAGCTTGAGCCTATGGCTCATCAGATCGAAACAGCGAAGAGAGTGCTTAATGAAATGCGCGGTCGAGCCATTTTGGCCGATGAGGTGGGACTCGGGAAAACGATTGAGGCTGGGTTGATTTTAAAAGAATACATGATCCGCGGATTGGTCCGCAAAACCCTTATCCTGGTGCCGGCATCCCTTGTCCTGCAATGGGTTCGTGAATTAAACACCAAATTCGGCATACCTGCCATCGCCCATAAAAAAGCGTACATGTGGCAGCAAAGCGACATTATCGTGGCCTCCATGGATACCGCCAAACGCGATCCTCACCGGGAAATCGTGATGGGTCTGGAATACGACATGCTGATTGTTGATGAAGCTCATAAATTAAAAAATAAAAAAACGACCAACTACACCTTCGTTAATGAGCTGCGCAAAAAATACTGCCTGCTGCTCACGGCCACGCCGGTTCAAAATGATTTGAAAGAGCTCTATAATCTCATCACCCTGCTCAAGCCCGGTCAACTCGGTGTTCACAGCTCCTTTAAATCTAATTTTGTTGTCGGCAAAAGGATTCCGAAAAATGAGATTCAGCTGCAGCAGGAGCTATCCAAGGTGATGATCCGAAATCGTCGCGGCGACGGCGGTGTTCATTACACCAAGCGGGTGGTGAAAAATATCCCGCTGACGCTTTCACCGGACGAGCAGGCGCTCTATGACGGCGTCACCAATTTCGTACGCACGCGGTATGCAGAGAGCTCCGGCGATTTAAACAGCATGCTTTCGCTCATCACACTTCAACGCGAGGTCTGCTCCTCCAGGGATGCCGTCTTCATCACGCTCGTGAATTTGTTCAAAAAAACAGCGGAAGATTCGCCTGTACGCGCCAAAATATGGGAGCTTGTCGAGCTGATCCGCAGCATCAAATCGAATAGCAAAGCGGAAACCACCATGAAGCTCGTGCAGGAAATTAATGATAAAGTCATTATTTTCACGGAGTATCGCGCTTCCCAGGAGTATCTGCTCAACTATTTGAAAGAGCATAAAATTACAGCGGTCCCCTATCGCGGCGGCATGAACCGTGGCAAAAAAGATTGGATGATGGATTTATTCCGCAATCGCGTACAAGTGCTTGTTGCTACGGAAGCTGGCGGCGAAGGAATTAATCTGCAGTTTTGCCATAACATGATTAATTTTGACCTGCCGTGGAACCCGATGCGCGTGGAACAACGGATTGGCCGCGTTCATCGACTTGGCCAGACGCATGATGTGAACATCTATAATCTTTCGACAAACAATACGATTGAGGAGCATATCCTCTCTTTGCTGCATGAGAAAATCAATATGTTTGAGATGGTTATCGGGCAGCTCGATACGATTTTGGAGAAGATCGAAAAAAAAGGATCTCTTGAAACTTCGTTATTCCGCATGGTGATGGAAGCAGGGTCGCGCGAGGATATTCGCCGGAAAATCGACGAGCTGGGTCATTCTTTCACCGAAATCAAAGAAGAAATCGAACACAATCCCGTGTATGGAACTGAGTTTCAACATATCCTTGATGCCGTAGGCGGCGCGCAAAGCGGTGAGGTCAGATCATGAACAAACGAAACGTTCATACCTTTGTCATGCGATTTCTTGAAGCTTATGACTGCACCATTCTGGAGAAAAGCCCCTCTTATGTCACAGCCAAGCTTTCTCCGGAAGCAGATCGGGAAATGACGGGCCGGCCTTATTATTGGAGCTTCGTGGAGCGAACCGGGACGCCTGCTGAAACCATGACCTATAAATTCGTATTCGACCCGGAACAAATGAGGCTCGATGCCAAGTCCAAGGCTGCATCGACGGCTGTGAAGAATCCGCCTAACCCAGGCGCGCCAGCCGCACCGAACCAGGAGCAAGCGCCTGACGGCTCCTCCGACAGCATTCTGGGACGTTATTTCGGCTTCGTTCCAACGACAATTACAGCACGTGTTCCGCAGGATGATGTCACTTTTGGCAGTAGAAGACTGGAACAAATGTTCTCCATCGTGCGAGAGCGCGGGAAATTCGTTCATCTGTTTGAGGAACCATTTCCTACGGGAGCCACTTATCATGCTGCGCTCGTATATGATACTTGGTTTTGCATCAATTACAAGGTTGAACTCGCCTGCGACCGCAAACGAAGTGAGATCCACTCCCTTGCCATTCAATTGAACAACGGCGAGATTCGCGAGAATTTTCATAAACATCTGCTGACCAAAGGTCTTTCTCCCAAGCTGCCGGCGAATAGTCACATTTTGCCGGATACGATATCGCTGACCAAAGCCGTGAACCTGCTGGAAACGACGCTTGAACGTAAAATAAGCGCCTATGACCATAGATGGGCGGACGAGGCGAATGAGCAGCACCGCAGTGAGATTGACCGTGTCGAATCCTACTACAACGGCCTTTTGCTAAACGCAGAGCCCGATAAAAGAGATGAAATCGAGACGCAATGCCGCAACCGCCTCAGAGAAATCGACTGGCAGCACAAGCCGCGCATCGCCGTTTCTGTCATCAATTGCGGATTGTTTCATTTAACCGCCGGGCGATCGCCTAGGAACTGACGATAGTCGCTAAAACCTCGCAAATTAACGCTGCAGGTTCTAACAATCTTTTTATAGCATAAGAATTACAATAGATTCATACAAATGAGAAGTTAGCGATAGGCAGGTGAACATGGATGAAGTTGTGGACTGCATGGACAGCAACTTGCTTCATATGTATTGGCAGTCTCTTATTCATACCCTCCCAAAGCTCTGCGGGCGATAATCCAGATCGGACAAGCCTCGTGCAGCCAGTAGGACAACCCGCAGCTGTCAGCAGTCAAGTAGCTGAAACTGCAAAGCCCGTACCGGATTTGCGAAGCGAATCCACTTTATCGGCCACGGTTGAGAAGTGGCGGGTAGCACTCGCTCGCGAAGAAGGGTTCCATAACTGGCAATCAGCAGCTTGGAACAGTTACCCGCTTGGTCCAGGGACACATGGCTGGGTCGTGATTCTCACGGATCATGGCGAGGATGTCGGCTATATGATCGTACAGTCTGTAGAAAATGGCTCCTTCCGATTAACGGAATACGGGACAGGCAAGCACCCTCTTTTCAGTTTGACCACGCTGTATCGTTCCATGGTACAGCAAGAACTCATTCCGGCAACCCTTACTTATTCTGATTTTATCGCCAATGAAACGATCGCCAAAGACCGCTTATATATGGACGGCTTCACCGCTGTTTGGAGAATCAAGTTGGATAATCAACTGTACTATGTGGATGCCAAATCAGGTGAAGTACTCCCTCTAAAAGATGACCCGACGCCAAAGCTTGGGGCCGATGATAGCACACTGATGACAACGGAATTAAAAGAAGCAAGCACCATTATGCATCCCGCCTTTGATCCTTATGAACGGATGCCTTGGATTGTCGGCTCACCGCTTCCTATGACTGGACTGAGCGAACTCCAAAGCGCTCTTGCCACCGATCAACATCTGACCTTTGTCACCGAGCTGTACGATGGTCAGGTTACTCTGCCGCTGGCCGTATTAGGCTATCAATCATGGCAGGATGGGTTACCTTATCTGGTTCTCGATCACGAAGGACCAAGATACATTCAACTGCCTACCGCTCTGGCGATGGGGCATATTTATTAAATGGAAAAAGGACTCCCCGTCAAGTAGACGATTCTACTTCTCGGGCAGCCCTTTTTTTGTGGCTTTTTATTTTTTGATTTTAAACTGGTCAAACAGCATCCGGGCTGCCAAGGGCAGCATGCCAAACCAACGTGTCTGCCAATGCTCCCGCTGCTCTTTATGCATCGCTTTTGCTTGTTGGCGAACATCTCTTGGCGTGTCTATAAACGTCACGACCTGCTGTGTTATGTACTTGACCAAGTCATCACTTTTGGCCATACGCCCACCTGCCTTTTCTCCCTATTGTAACCAGAGAGCCCCGGACTTAAACGGTAAGACAGGTGGAGGACATGGATTCAACTGACTCTTCCGCCGCTCTCCGAAATAATTTTATCGGCAAATGATTTAATCGTACTACAGCCGAGCAGCATCGGTTTGTTATCGCACTGCAATAGCAAGGTCTGTGCGTTCATATCCCAAGCGTATTGGAAACCAACGTTCATTCCTACCACGGTAATCATGAATTTCCCCGATGCAGCATTGGGAATGGTGAAGCCTTGTTTTTTGCCTACTTGTTGTAACGAACGAAACACCGAAGACGAAATCCCTCTATACGTCCAAGCATTGCAAGCCGCCATAGGTCAATCTCCTCTCTCCCCATATAGGATCACTAAATTGTATGAAGAGAGGGCTTAAATCGTGCTTGTTTCAAAAAAATCAGTCCGGCGCTGCATGCTTCCAAACATGCTTCTAACCTCTTCCTTGCTGCATATATTAAAGTAACTAGAGAGAAAGGGGTGCATCGAATGTGGGAAGAGATGCTCCTGACTGAACAGCTCAACATCCACATGGATAAAGCCAACCACATGCTGGAATTGAAGCTTCGAGACCACGAACAGGAAGATACGTTCTCCACAGTTCAGCTAAGCCATGCTGAGCTCATTTTACTTCTCCATACCCTGCTGGAAGTGAATCGGTGTTTTCGCGGGGATATCCCATATTTTCACAATTAAAAAAGCACCTTCGATTCCCGTTAGCGGGTGTCGAAAGTGCTTTTTCCATAGCAATTCCTATCTGTTAGTCTCGGCTAACTCCAACAATGGAAGCCAAGAAGCGCAAGATGTACAAGAAGAGATTGATGAAATCCAAATAAATATTAAGTGCAGCGAGCGGAACCTCTTCGGCCGATACGCCATTGCGGTATTGAGCCACATCATACAGCACCCAACCGCTGAAAATCAGAATGCCGAGCATGGACCAAATCAAGTTCGTCATCGAGTCGAAATTAACGAACATGCCTATGACACTCATCAAGACAAGGCCAATCGTTCCAGCGAACAAAAAGCCGCCGAGGAAGCTGAAATCACGTTGCGAACGGTGCGCGTAGAAGGCTAGTCCGCCAAAAATCGCCGCTGTCGCGAAGAATGCTCCCGACACCACGTTAGCTCCGAGCATACCCCCGTATGCCATAATCACCGGATATAAGGTTACACCGGAAATTGCCGTAAAGGCATAAAGAAAACCATATCCAATATTTTTGCCGCGAATCCGAATCACGATGGCTGCCACCAGCATGGCCACTTCGGCAATGACGAAAAGCATGATCATTGAAGGCGGAACGACCATAGCACCGACTAGTGTCCCCAGGAAGGAAACCAAGAGGGAGATGGCAAATGTTTGAAGCACATGAGCAAAACTGCCTGAATGAGAAACCGTAACCGTTCTATCCATGAAACTGTCAACTCCTTCTATTAGAAAACATGTACAATCTATACTATGCATTATACCTAAACTTCATGAAAACCGCTATACACCTGGACTTTAGGCTTTATTTGAATGCGGAGATCATCTTTAGGAATATACGTTTCAAATGCGCTCGAAGTTTCGCAGGAAATCGCAGGATCAGACGTGTGCCCCAACCGTCATAAGTTCCGCCGACTTCTGCCGCTAGAACGAACAATTCTTTGGTTACCGCATTGACGGTCGGAACATCCAGCGTGTGTAATTTACTCAAGTGAAGCACGTAGGGCTCCACCTGACGTGTCGTATCAAATTCGGAGACAATGATTCTGTAGCCAAGCGCACCGACTTTGCTTTTCATCGCATCCATCCGGGTTGAATCCGGAAAATGCAGCCAATGCTGAACTTCCCTGGCCTTCTCCAGATTATCCCCCCGACGCTTCAGCGCATAGGCAATCTTGGCATTCCGCATCCACTGCTCTTCCAAGGGTGAAGGTGCCATTTCTTCCAGGTAGAAGCTCCAGTCTGCATCCAAATTCATCGAGAAATAATAACGGAAGTTAGGAAAATCCGCCAGTACCCGCTTCATTTCCCGCTCCCAATCCCAGTCATCCTTGGCGTAAAAGTACATCTCCATTTTATTATTTGAAGAAATGCGCCCGGCATAAAGGGCATATCCCTGATCTTTCAACCGTGAAATAAGTTTGTCTTCGAGCTCATAAAAGGCTTGCTGCGCCTTTTGCGTTGAGCTGTCCGAGAGGTCCCACAAGCTATACATATTAAATACGATTGTAATTCTTTGACCATATCCTATGAAAGGAGCTTTCTGCTTCAAAGCAGTGTTCATAAAGACTAGAACCTGCTCCCGATCCCGGATGCGTTCGAACAAATTCCAATCTTCTTCCATAGGATGCCCCCCTATTTCCTTTCCAGATAATATTTATTATATAAGTCTTAGGCCTAGCTGCCTACCCGTCTGCGCATGATTTCCTAGGAAATAAAAAAACAACCCCTTCAGAACCTGAAAGGGTTGTTGCGGTTGATGCGATCAAGAGGACTCGAACCTCCACGGGGGTAAGCCCACACGGACCTGAACCGTGCGCGTCTGCCAATTCCGCCATGATCGCACATCATGTGGTGACAAAAATAAATATAACATGGGACTAGAAAGCTCGTCAACGAAACTTTTACAATCCATGTATAAATACAAACCCCGCTCCTAAACCTATTCCCAAAGGAGGGATGACGAATGGATGAGGAAGAAATCAAAGCTCTCGAACCCAAATACACAGGCAATCAGCGACATCTCACAGAAGGTGAAGCTGAAGGTATCGTACATGATCCCAATTTCAAAAATGAAGACGAAGATCCCGATGGTGTTGATGTGTATCCTGCCGGGGTTGCTTTCGGCGTTTTCCGCAAACCGTAGCTAGCCCACCTGTCAATGCACGTGCGTGTGGCTGGCATGACAAGGTTACTCAAAGTTCGAGGAAGCCTCCAGTAAGCACAGATACGGACAGACATAGAAAAACGCCCCACTGCATCCTCACCGATCAGTCGGGCGTTTTCTCATACAATTGTCCCGATGCCAAGATGGCCTCGTACACAGTTCTTCCAATCAGGTTTCCCAGCGCTGTAGCTGTACCCGCATAGCTGTACAAGCGGCCGCGGCATGTCGTGGCGATGAGCACCGCGTCCGTAGTCGTTCCAGTAGCCGGAAACCCGTCCACTTCAACGCCTAATGCTTGAAGCGCTGCCGACTTGGCTTCCGTCGCAGTGATGACCGCGTTGACCATCGCGGCATCGGTTAATTGCCCCTCGATAACGACAATGGTATTTATCGTACCGGGATAAAGCGAGGCGGCAGCCATTTCGGTCCCTGCCCTAGCTTTGTTCCCGAGACCTACGGTGACCCACGCACAAACGTGCAGCGGATTTGTCTCGTTCTCGGCATCCTCGGCGCCATTTCGCGTCCAAGTGAGCGTGCTGTACCCAACATCCTTCACCCAAGCTGCCGTCAGCATGCCAGCCGTTTCCCGAGGATTCAACCCTTCCCGTTGGATGAAATCATCCATCTCGCGAAGGGGATCAGCCTCGTTATAAAGCCTATGTACTTGCCTATTCATCAACGATCGAAACATCCCGAATCCTCCGCCCCACGGCGAAGAATTCAAGGTACGCATCGGACTATCGCTACGAATTAGCACGTAACTGCCGTATTCGGAATGCACCAAATCCATCTGGATTCCGGTGATGGGAACCCTATTCTGATTCATCCGCAGCATCATCCGGTTCAATCAATTCTTGCGGAAGCATATATTCCGGTGGCCGTTCAGCTTCATAAGGCTGATACACATAGCTGCGTGCAAGCTTGACCACTCTGCGATTTTTTTTGCGGATTAAAACACTATCATCATCCCAAGCGACAACAATGCCGCGGACATCATTCCTTGGGTTAACATCGCGAATCACGCGAAGCAATGTGCTTTCAACACGATAAAGATCCAACTGATCCTCTGTTATCATTACGCTTACCTCCAGCCATCCAGTTTTACTCCTTAAGCATACACCAATTCCTGCCGAAGTTGAAACATTACATAAATCCGCTAGATCAGGGTTACCTTAATCATGACAAAGTTAATAGAACGCCATTATATCCTTGGGGGTTTTCATATTGGACAAAAAAACATATTACGTTAACGTCGGGACAGGTGAAGTATTGGAAGACAGGACCGCGCTCAATTATGAATTTGAAATTTCCGCTACCGATGAGGAATTTGATCAATTGATGGAGCTCTTTGAAGAGACAGATAACACGTCCCAAGCCAGCTATGCGACCTCTTGGCTCCCTTGGTCAGTTTATTACTCCAATGAGACCAATCAAGCATATGATTATTATTTGACGGAAGTGTATCGCACCTTGCACCGATTAGGGAATGAACAAACCAAAAGGCATATTGAAAGTATGAATATTCTTCAAAATGGTGTCTAACCAGATCTCTCCGGCAGACTGCCTCTGGAATGAAAAAAGGCCAACGAATCCGTAATGGATCCATTGGCCTCTTGAATTTTACATTAGCTTACATGTTCCTTGGAATCATTCGTCTCAAACCAGAAATCAAGGACCTTGCTTGACATGACACGCTTCTGAATATATTCCACTTGCGCTGCGGAAAATTGCTGTTCCCATTCAATGGTCAGCTCTGTGCAGAGCTTCACGATCGTTAACAACTCAGACCAAGCGACATAGCGTTTGTACCAGAAAAATTGAGGATGTTCGATCATATACGGATATAGATCATCAAATTCTGTATGCTTACAATCAAGAGCACGTTCAAAATGTGTTTTGGCTTCCCCAAGCTTAGTCATGAAATATTCAATGGAACCATTTTCGATACCCATAGATGTCAGCCTCCTCTCTTACCTTGTAACCATTATAATGGATAATTGGCAATCAGGGAAGTCAAAGACTAGATGTAAAATCAGTCAAAAGTGATTTGCCCGTTCTCCAGCGAGGCAATTCTTGCTAAAGATTCCACTCGAACGCCGCGTTCTCTAATCGAACTGCCGCCGGATTGGAACGATTTCTCCACCGCAATACCGACACCGACGAGTTCAGCCCCCGCCTTCTCAATAATGCGAATTAAGCCGCGAGCCGCGTCCCCATTGGCAATAAAATCATCAATAAGCAGCACACGTTCACCCTTATGCAGCAAATGCGAAGAGACCATAATGTCGGTCACAATGCCTTTGGTAAAAGAAGGCACACGCTCGCTATACGTATCTTGATCCATCGTTAATGTCTTCTTGCGGCGCGCAAAAATCATGGGAATCTCAAGATGCAGTGCGGTTGTGAAGGCAATTGGGATACCAGAGGACTCTACGGTTAACACCTTGTCCGGCTTGGTCTCTCTGAAAAGTCTTGCAAACTCCCGTCCCATTTCCATGGTCAAAACCGGATCCACCTGATGATTAAGAATGGCATCAAGCTTAAGTACTTTATCCGATACAACGACACCGACTTCCTGGATCCGCTGCTTTAACAATTCCATGATACTGGCCCCCTTAATCCTGTCTATTATGAGTAAGTTACCATAATGGTGAAGTAGGTTTCAAGTCCCAATTTGCGAATATCGCTCTTGGAAGTGAAACTTTTCTTGCCGAATAGGTGTCTATACTTATACAGGATTTAACTTTTTCGAATTTGTTTTAGAAATGCTCACATTTAGGCAGCAAGATCCATTGAGATTGATAACCCGATCGCAGTATGATTAGTAATATTCTTTTTAAGACAACTATTCGGCAGAAAGGAAAGATGATGATGAACAATGCGATGAGACCCGTCATGCTTGGCTTTGTGCCTGTTGCATTTTCCTTGCTTATCGTAGCTGGCTGCCAAGAGTCATCTGCACCTTCCGCTCAGCCTACTATAGATCCATCGGTTCATGTTCAGAAGCAGAATCCAAGTACAACCCCGGTCAGCACGCCTGCCGTGCTGGCTGTAGAAACTCCAGCTGCTTCCTTGGCACCGGAGGATACGATAGCCAAGCATGAAGCGCAAGTTGCAAACACGAACAAAACGGATTTATCGGATCTGCCACAGAGCTCTTCAAACGCCAAGCCAACGTCCAAACCGCGGGTGAAAGCGGAAGATGCTTACCAGCAGGAGAAACCGACATTAATGGGCTTAAAGCTGGGAACGAGCAAAAATGTAGTGCTGGACCGATTCGGCAAAGCCAAGAAACAATTCGTTATGGATGAAGACGATGATGCGATTCAGGTCTACGATTTTGGTGATTTCTCCGTTGGCTTTAATGTCAAGGATGCCCTTGAATTCGTGGATGTACACTCCACGGATATTGATCCGGGACTGCGCGGCCTGCACCTCGGCCAGAAAGTGGAGGATGCCATTAGCATTCTCGGAAAACCGGATTCCAACACAACCTATGTACTTTCTTACAAATCACAAGGGACGCTTCTGAAGCTCGATGTAGATCCGAATGCCAACACGATCCAATCGATTAAGCTTTTCGCAGATCGTTAATACCGCTCTACAAACCGAAGACCATACCGTCATCCATAGGATGGCAAGTATGGTCTTTCTTTGCGTTCAGATCGCTCTTCTTTTCCGAAAGCGGAAATAAATCACCGCTCCTATCGCAGCCACAACCACGAGAATAATGAAACTGACACCCATATATTTATGAATCAAATTGAACAAGCCATCCAAATTGCTGCCAATAAAATGGCCCAAGGTCAAGAAGGTCGTACACCACAGCAGCGCCCCTGTCCCCGCATAGAGCATGTATTTGTAGAACTTCACTCCGCTTACTCCGGACAAATAGCAGGTGAAATGGCGGACTCCCGGCACGAAATACCCGAAGAATACGGTCCACAGCCCATATTTATGAAACCAGCCTTCCGCTCTTTCGATCCGGTCAGGCGTCAATTTGAACCATTTTCCATAGCGGTACAAGAAAGGCTTGCCCACCCGGTGACCAATGAGATAACTCACAATCATCCCCGTCATCGTACCGGCATAAATCACTATTAACGTTGTCACATAGTCAAAAGGACCTCCAGGCGCGGTCAACGAGCCCACGAAAGCCATCAACGTTTCATCCGGTATAGGTACGCCAACGATGCCGGCAGACAACAAAATGTACAGAGCAATATAGCCATAATGTCCAATAAAGTCATAAAGAGCTTCTTTCACAAAAGACACACTCCCAATTTCTTACGTCTTTCTGTTCCTAACCATTTTATCAAAAATAAGGGCTTGCCCCAAGTTGCAGTCATGCTACTGTCTCCGCGAACATACCTTGTACTATACCAAACGAAAGAAAGCGGGGCAATCCATGCGAAAAGGGTCACAGATCGTCCGTATTGCCTTTACCTATATCGGGACTGTCGTTGGAGCAGGTTTTGCTTCCGGACAAGAGATTTTGCAATTTTTTACGCGCTACGGATGGATAGCTTCATTAACGATCGCTTTGTCCACCCTCCTATTTATATGGATTGGCATCAAACTCATGCTAATGGCTCATACATTAAAAGCAACATCTTATGAGGATTTGAATCGGGTCATTTTTGGGCCGAAAATAGGAAATGGGATCAGCTTGTTTACGATGATCGTACTGTTCGGAATCACTACGGTCATGCTTGCCGGCGGCGGAACAGTATTTGAGGAGCAGCTGCATCTGTCCTATCAAACTGGACTTTTGGTCACCTTGATTCTCTCCTATCTCGTATTATCACGAGGAATTGGAGCCATCATGACCGTCAACTCGATTGTCGTTCCTATCATGCTGCTTTTTAGCGTGGTTATCGTCGTTTATACGTGGCATTCACCGTCTTCTGGAAA
This sequence comes from Paenibacillus chondroitinus NBRC 15376, assembly GCF_004000765.1. Lineage (GTDB taxonomy): Bacteria > Bacillota > Bacilli > Paenibacillales > NBRC-103111 > Paenibacillus_E > Paenibacillus_E chondroitinus. The sequence goes on from NZ_BILW01000071.1 coordinate 16,976, forward strand.
CTGGCTGAGGATCACAACGGATGATTCGCTTGGTAAAATATGGTTCGCCCCATTTCTCTACACAGCCTTCAATCTGGCCATGGCACAAGCCGTTCTCGTGCCGATGGGAGCTTCCATCACGAAGCGCTCAGAGCTTTACTGGGGCGGGCTTATCGGCGGAGCAGGCATTGGACTGCTGCTACTCTCCGCACACTATGCGCTTTCAGCGCAAATGCCTGGCATCGCACAGTATGAGATTCCAATGGGGAATATCATTAACAGGCTGGGCTCAGCCCCTCAAATCGCCTATTTGCTCGTCATCTACGGAGAGATTTTCACGACATTTATCGCTGATGCATATGGCTTGTCCTTGCAGCTGCAGCAACGTACCAAATTAAACCCTAAGCTCCTTCTGTTTAGCATCTTAGGACTTAGTTATCTCGTCAGCCAAATTGGTTTCAAAACACTTCTTGCCGCTCTGTACCCTGTATTCGGCTTAATTAGTGTTGTCTGGCTCGTGCTCATGATCTGGCGCAACCGTAAACGTACGGTGTAGAACGCCGGTTTGTGCGAAGCCGAGAACGACGATCAAACGAATCATCAACAAGAGCATCCCCATCGCGCATAAAATAAGACCGGTAAGCAAATAGGAAAAATGAAAAGCAGCTGTCGTCGCCGTTTGATCGCGCAAAATCGCGAATAGTTGAGCTAACAATAACAGCAAACCACTGATAAACAGTCCGATCACCGTATAATCCATCACCGTCCAACGTGAAAAATAGCTTACGGCAATCTCCACTTGGCTCAAAGCCTTTGGCGCTGCCGCCTGCTGACGCCAAAGCTGATGAATCATCCAAGCCGTGTAAATGGCGACTCCGGTTACAAAAAGGCCCAACAACCCGCCTATTATCGCTAATAGCATATTCATGCCTAAGTCTCCCTTCTGAATTGTCGACTATCCATGCCGTAGACCATAAATCAGGATAAGCGTCAAACCAAAGCAAAGAACCGGGAGCGCATAAAGAAGGGGAAACAGCATCCAGCTTGGGAGATTCATCGCTGGTTTCCATAGAAGCTGAAGCCGCCTTACTTCAGCTTCCTCCGGACTTTCTGCAGGCTTAAGTGATTTAACGGATAACGCCTCCGCTGCCCCTTCGTTCCACTCGATCTTCCCTTTTTTCCAACCAACCTGGTACGTAATTTCACGGTGTTCTTTCTTCTTCTCGTTTCCTGGCTTCACCTTGATTCCTCCAGCTTTTTTCTTCAACTTATATGAGTGTGAACCGGTTCTCATGCCATGAAGGACAACGGGTTTACAAGTTTATTAATTGATAGTTGGGAATAACGCGTGCAGCCGCATCCCGCACATGCCCGTGACACGTAAACAACAGCACTTGATGCCTGCTGCTTAAGTCAGCGAGCACACGCAGACAGCTCTCCATCCGTTCCTCATCGAAATTAACCAAAATATCATCCATGACGAGCGGTAATACCGCCTTGCCGGCGTATTCTTCCACAAGCGCAAAACGCATGGACAGATAGAGCTGCTCCGCAGTTCCACGACTCAGTTGACTCGTGTCCACGGACTGTCCATTGGATCTAACCGCAACAAGACGCTGTTCTCCAAACGGCGCTTTGACATGGGTGAATGCTCCATTCGTCATCCTGTTCAAATAATCGGACGCTCGTAAAAGCACACCTGGCTGCCGTTCCTGCTCGTAAACTTCGCGCGCTTTCTTCATCAGCAAGGAAGCAAAAGAAGCAACGGCATACTGATCGACCTGTTCCCGAATCGAAGCCCGGTAAGCTTCGGCCTGAAGTTGGCCGTCGGCTTGCTCAGAACCTTGCTCCAGCTGTTCGATGTGTGCCGTCAGTTTACCGGCCGCTTCGCGGAGTTCGTTCGTTAAGGCTGCCGTGTCCGCCATCTGCTGTTCAAGGGTTTCCAAACGGTAAGCGATATCGGCTTCCCCATGCGTCTCCAACAGCTCCGTATAACTGGCAAGAGACGCACGGCTCAGCAAAGCCTCAAGCGAAGATTCCAACAGCTTCTGTTCATCGCTTAACTTCTTGCGTTCTTCCAGCTCTCTCTCCTGTAAGCGCAGCGCTTCGCCATCTTCTGCAGAAGCTTCCTGAAGTAAGATCGTAAGCCGCTCAAGCGTGCGCTGCTCGGCAGCATCCAGAAGCAGCAGCTCTTCAGCAACCTCTGCATAAAGCGCTTCGCTATGCTTTTTCGCTGCAAGCAGCTTCAGCTGCTCTTGCTCCTGCTCTTTCCAGCGTTTGAGCGCAAATAAAGGCTCTTGCGCTGGGGATAGTTGAAGCCGCATTACAATAGCTTCTTCATACTGCTTTACACTTTGAAGCAAAGCCGCAAGCCTTGCTTCCAGTTTATGGAGCTGGCGTAGACTTTCCTGCCCCTGCTCAATCGCTTGAATCGTTTCCATCGCGGCGTCAGGGGACAATCGCCCGCTTAAGCCAAGGGATACGAGCCAACTGCTCCAGTTCCTCTGAAGCTGCTCAGACTCCGCTACGTGCTGTTCATACACAATCCCTCGCTGCTCTTCTTGGAGTTGGAGGGAGTCGCGCATTTCCCTCGCATCTTGCAGCTTGTCCACCTTGCGTTTCTGCTGATCCAGCTGCTGCTTGTTGTGCTCGGCTTCTCTCAACCAGGCATCCAACTGAGGCTGAAAGTTATGAAGAGCGTACGCCTCCGCACGGCTTCTTGGCTGCGAAGCGTGCAAAGCGGATGCTGCCGCAGCTTCGTTAAAGCCCATCTGCGTCTGACTCGATGTCATGAATGCAGTGATTTGTTCCTGCAAACGGCCTTCCAACTCAAGAAGTTCACGATTGATCGCTTCATTCGGAGAGGGCTCCTGGCTAGAGGACGCCGTCATCGTGCGGGAAGCCCTACGATCCGAACCTGATCGGTCGCCGAACTGGATAAAGAATGCCGCGCCTGCAAATAGCAGGAACGCACAAACAGCTATTGCCCAGCTGCTCTGCCAAGCCAGCAGAATTGGAACAATAATTGCCAATGCGCCGAAGAAAAGCACCATCCGTTTTCGTAGTTTCCGTGAAGCCGCTTTCCCTGCCTTGGCGGCTTCCTCCAGGCTGAGTTTGTATTGGTTCTGCACAGCTTCCCGTTCTTTGTGATGCTGAACTTCCCTGACCAGCATCTGCCACTGCGCGTAGTCTCTTGCGATTTTTTGCAGCGCCGTGCCAGGGTCTATCCCTCCTGGAAATGAGGGGGCTAACCGAACATCGGCTTCCAAGATGAGAATGCTATCCTCCACCCGCTGAAGCTGCTGCTCCAGGCTTTCCAGCTCGGTTCGAACGCGCAGCTCATCCGCCCGGCACTTGTGGAACTGTTCCTTGTAGGATCGAATCTGCTCGCGAAGGGAGATGGACACGGCAAAGGCGCCAAGATCCATCTGACTTTCCCCGTCTGCGCCGTCTATTTGTTTCAGCAGTCTGTCGATCTGCGCGCGCCCGTGTTCTTGTTCCACGCACAGCCCGTTCAAACTGCGCTTCTGTTCTTCATATGTGGCTGCTTGCTCCAGCCAATGATTCAGCTCCGTCTGATGCTCGAGCACATCAGGCTGGATGCGGATCGCGCCCAGCTGATCCGCAAGCGTCTGCTGCCGCAGGCTGAGCCTAGCGCGCTCCGCATGGAGGCGCTCCAGCTCCGCTTCGAGCGCGTCCAGCCTCGCCGAGGCGCGCTCTGGGAAGCCAGCCAGCTCCGGCAGCGCCGCGAGCTCCTGGCCGATCTGCCGCAGCCGGATCCATCCGCTGCGCGCCTTGCCGGCCAGGCTGAGCCGGAGCTGCTCCGCGCGCAGCGCCTCCTGCTGCTCCTCCAGAGCAGCAATGCGCTTCTCCGCGGAGCGGCGCTCTCCCTGCAGCCGATCATAATCGGCTGCCAAGTCACGGCTGCGGCGCAGCGACTGCTCCAGACTCTCCAGCTC
>NZ_BILW01000072.1 GCF_004000765.1 Paenibacillus chondroitinus NBRC 15376
GGAAATTATCCAATGAAGCTGATCTGCTTCAACCTCACGTCTCCTCCGCAATCACCGACGAATCCAGACAGGCTTCCACCGAAAGCCCGGAATCTACGAAGCCCATATCGACGGCACGCCATAAATACAGCGAGGCGAAGGTCCGATACGGGGACCATGCCGGGGCGATTTGCCCCAAGTAGTTGCCGTCCTTACGCTCCTCCAATTGGTGCAGCCAACGGGCAGCGCGCTGGAGACCGGCATCACCGACGGACATGATATCCTGCCGGCCCAAAGCAAACATCATGAACATTTCTGCTGTCCAAGTTCCAATGCCTTTGACACTTGTAAGCTGCTTCAGAAGCTCCTCGTTATCCAGCTCATGCAAGGCATCCAATTGCAGATCTCCGGCTATGACTTTCATGCTAAGATCGCGAATATAGCGAATCTTGGGAAAAGAGACTCCGCATTGCCGGATGGCAGTCTCATCCGCGGCGAGCACAAGCTCCGGAGTGAATTCGGGAACGATTTCTTTTACTCTGGCCTTGATGGTAGCGGCCGCTTTGGTGGATAGCTGTTGGGAAATAATTGACATTGCCAGCGATTCGAAAGGGGAGGCACTCGGTGTCAAAGTCAGCTCGCCAACCAGGCGAATAAGGCAGGCTAAACGGTGGTCAGCTTCAGAAAGCGCCAGGATAGCAGGATGCTTTTGATGCAGCAGGATCGTTGTACGCGATGTAACGGTTGGCTTTTGTTCATTGGAGTTAGAATCAGAATTAGAAGGATCGATATCTAACATAGCCGCTTACCTCCTCAAAAGTTTACGGGTAAATGTACGTAGGTGTCTGTTCTTCAAGTATAATAGGGAGACAAAGGCTGGTAAATAGAAGGAGCAGAGCACTTCAATGACCGACGAAATGGGCAAAGATCTTACTATTCCGCGAAGAAATGTGGGCATTTTCGCTCACGTGGACGCAGGCAAAACGACGACAACAGAGCATTTGCTTTATCATAGCGGGCGAATTCGCGCCTTAGGCAGTGTAGATAGCGGCACCGCGCAAACGGATTCTATGGATGTGGAACGGGAACGCGGCATTTCGGTGCGCAGTGCAACAACCACTTTTACATGGAAAGAAACTTCTATTAATCTGGTAGACACTCCTGGACACGTAGATTTCCTATCCGAAGTGGAGCGTTCTCTGCGCGTGATGGATGGCGCGATTTTGATTGTTTCTGCCGTTGAAGGGGTCCAGTCACAGACCGAGATGATTTGGCATGCGCTGCAGTCGCTCCAAATTCCAACTCTACTCTATGTGAATAAAATGGACCGCGTTGGCGCGGACGCGGACAGAGTGCTGCGCGACATAGAGAAGCAGCTCACGGGTATGGCAGTGCCTATCTACGCACCGCTCGGCGCCGAAGACACGTTCCGCGGTGCGGAGAACGTGCTGGTCGAGGGCGCGTCAGGCGCGCCCGGCTTCGACCTCGCGGCAGCGGTCGAAAAGCTGTCCGAGCTCGATGAGCAGCTGCTCACGAGCTACATCGAAGGCGTGCCCATCCCGGCACGCGAAGTAAAAGCAACCCTGCAGCGCTTTGCGCGGCAGGGGCGGGCCTTTCCTTTGCTCGTCGGAGCATCGAGCAAAGGGTTGGGGATCGAGGAGCTGATGGAAGCCATCCTCGATTATTTGCCCGGGCCGAGCGGCAGCGCGGAGCAGCCGCTATCGGCCGTGGTGTTCAAGGTCGAGCGGGACAAGACCATGGGGAGAATGGCGTACGTCCGTCTCTACGAGGGGGCGATCCGCAACCGGGACACCGTGCTCAATGCCACGCGGGGCGTGGAGGAGAAGGTGACCCAGATTCGCAAAATCGACGGCCGCCGCGCCGAAGATATCGGTTATGTTGCGGCAGGCGACATCGCCGCGATCTGCGGCTTGACGCAGGTACGCATCGGCGACGTGCTGGGCCGGCCTGATGCGGTGCCGCCGGCTCCACGGCTTGCCGTGCCGCTGTTGACCGTGCAGGTGCATGCGGAGAGCGACGCGCAGTATCCGGCACTCGTTGCCGCGCTGCAGGAGCTTACGGACGAGGATCCGCTGCTTGATCTCCAATGGCTGCAAGAGGAACGCGAGCTGCATGTGAAGGTGATGGGCGCTATCCAGCTTGAGATTCTAACCAGTCTGCTGGCTTCGCGATTCGGGCTGCAAGCAAGGTTCGATCAGCCTTCCGTGATCTACAAAGAAACGCCTTCTCAGCCAGGTGAAGGTTTCATTGCTTATACGATGCCCAAGCCGTGCTGGGCCATACTGCGCTTCCGCATCGAGCCCGGGGCGCCGGGCAGCGGACTCGTGTATTCGTCGCAGGTACGCGCCGATCAATTGTTGGCGCAGTACCAAAGCGAAGTGGAGCGCCGAGTGCCGGAAGCGCTGCAACAAGGGCTGCTCGGTTGGGAAGTTACCGATCTCAAGGTAACGCTCGTGGAGGGTGAGCATCATGTATGGCATACGCACCCGCTTGATTTTGCTGTTGCGACACCGATGGGTCTCATGCAGGGCTTGGCGCAAACGGGAACTACACTGCTTGAGCCGATGCTGCAAGTGCGCATTACCGTTCCAGAGGTTTACGGAGGCAAGGTGCTGAGCGATTTGGTGCAAATGCGGGCAAGTTTTGATCCGCCGCAGCTGAGCGGTGATCGATTTGTCGTTGAAGGCCGGCTGCCCGTGGCTACTTCTCTGGACTATCCAGTGAAGCTTAGTGCGATGTCCGGAGGCAGAGGGGTTATCACTTCGTCGTTCGGGGGCTACCAGCCGAGTCCGCCGGATGTGCACGCGGAGCGGAAGCGGCGAGGCGTGAATCCTCTCGATCAATCCAAATACATTTTAGCCGTACGCAAGGCGTTATCAACATGATTTAGAATGGGCGCGGTTCTCATTGACAGGTGGAGCAGGTGTCAGTACAATGGGAAGTAAGTTAATAACATGTGACGGAGAACAGGAGACTCACAGGGGATTGCCATTTTCATAGGAATGGGCATATCTTTTGGTGAGTTTTTTGTTGTCATCCCTCAGGGGCGTGCATAGGAACGTGTGAATGGAGATGATGAGCTTGTCTTTGCAGGAGCAACGAATTTTACCGGCGATTCGCAGAATGAAGGATTTAGAGAAGCTGCTAAAAACTTCTTATACCTATATTGTGCTGCTGGACAGCCATGTTGGACAGTTGAAAAACATCGTGGATCTGGGCCGGGCAAACGGCAAAAAGCTGCTGCTGCACGCGGATTTGATTGAAGGGCTGAAAAATGACGAGTATGCGGCGGAGTTCCTGTGTCAGAGCATTCGTCCTGCCGGGATCATTTCTACACGGGGCACGGTCATCACGAAGACGAAACAGAATGGGCTCATCGCCATTCAGCGCCTTTTTCTCCTGGATAGCAGCGCACTTGAAAAGAGCTATACGCTCTTGGAACGAACGCAGCCAGATTACATCGAGGTCCTACCTGGCATTATTCCGCACATTATTAAGGAAGTGAAGGAACGTTCGGGTATTCCTATTTTTGCAGGAGGACTCATTCGTTCTGTAGGCGATGTGGAGCAGGCATTAGGAGCTGGAGCGACAGCCGTCACGACGTCGAACACAGAGCTGTGGCAGCAGTATCATCAACGATCCTAACTTTTGGAGGTAGAACAATGGCAGAAGCCTCTTCCTATATTCTTTCGCTGGATCAGGGAACGACAAGTTCCAGAGCGATTTTGTTTAATCAAAAAGGGAGCATCGTGCACACGGCCCAGCAGGAGTTTAAGCAGCATTTTCCGAAGCCGGGCTGGGTAGAGCATGATGCGAATGAAATATGGCTATCGATTCAGGGAGTCATCGCGGCGGTTTTGTCGGAATCCGGCATTCAGCCGGCGGAGATCGCAGGTATTGGCATCACGAACCAACGTGAAACGGCGGTTGTCTGGGATCGGCATACGGGAATGCCGGTGTATCATGCCATTGTATGGCAATCTCGCCAGACAGCGGATATTTGCGAGGCGCTTAAGGCGCAAGGGCTTAACGATATTTTTCGCGAGCGCACGGGGCTTTTAATTGACGCTTACTTCTCGGGGACCAAGATCAAATGGATTCTGGATCACGTGGACGGCGCAAGAGAGAAAGCGGAGCGTGGAGATTTGCTGTTTGGCACGATGGACACTTGGCTGATTTGGAAGCTGACAGGCGGCAAGGCGCATGTGACGGATTATTCCAACGCTTCGCGTACGCTGCTCTATAATATCCATGAGCTGAAGTGGGATGAAGTGCTGTTAGGTTATCTGGATATCCCGGCTTCCATGCTGCCAGAGGTGCGTTCTTCTTCGGAAGTGTATGGCTATACGCAGGAAAATCTCTTGTTCGGCTCGGCGATCCCGATTGCGGGTGCGGCGGGTGATCAGCAGGCAGCCTTGTTCGGGCAGGCTTGTTTTGAAAAAGGGATGGCGAAGAATACCTATGGCACCGGCTGTTTTATGCTGATGAACACGGGCAATCATGCGATTCCTTCGCGCAGCGGGCTTTTGACCACGATTGCCTGGGGACTGAACGGGAAAGTGGAGTATGCGCTGGAAGGCAGTATTTTCGTTGCGGGATCGGCAATTCAGTGGCTGCGTGACGGGCTGCGGATGATCAAAATGGCGCAGGACACCGAGGCTTACGCCCAGCGTGTAGAGTCGACGGACGGCGTTTATGTCGTTCCGGCTTTTGTCGGTCTGGGTACGCCCTATTGGGATAGCGACGTTCGAGGCGCGATTTTCGGGTTGACGCGGGGAACGTCCAAGGAGCATTTTATCCGGGCAACGCTTGAATCCCTTGCTTATCAGACGAAAGATGTGCTGCAGGCGATGGAGGACGATTCCGGCATTCAGCTCACGAAGTTGCGGGTTGATGGCGGCGCCGTGAGGAATAACTTCCTCATGCAGTTCCAAAGCGACATGCTTGGCGTCACGGTGGAGCGTCCGGTCATCAGCGAAACGACGGCGCTTGGGGCAGCTTTCTTGGCTGGGTTGGCTGTAGGTTTTTGGCAAGATCAAGCGGAAATTGCGGCACAGTGGCAGGTGGATGAGGCTTTCAAGCCTGTGATGGATGCAGAACGCCAAGAACAATTGTACAGCGGTTGGAAAAAAGCAGTTGGAGCCGCGATGGCTTTTAAATAATTTGGGTTATGCTATGATATACTTATAACAAGTTAATAATTTGGTTGGAGACTAGGGAGAAGCCACAGCGGCCTGCACGTGATAGCGTGTTGGGTTTGTTGCGGCTTTTTATTTTTCATATACGAAGGGAGATTATTGAGATGACTGTAATGACGGAGATGCGAGAAATGACACATAGCTTTAGCGGGTTACAAAGAAAAGAAATGCTGCAAAACATGTCGGAGAAAACCTTTGATTTAATCGTAATCGGAGGAGGCATTACTGGCGCAGGCATCGCGCTTGACGCCCAGAGTAGAGGGCTGCGCACGGCGCTGATCGATATGCAGGATTTTGCTGCGGGAACGTCGAGCCGGTCGACGAAGCTTGTGCACGGAGGGCTGCGGTATTTGAAACAGCTGGATGTGAAGGTTGTCGCTGAAGTGGGCAAAGAGCGTGCGATTGTGTACGAAAATGGTCCGCACGTCACGACGCCGGAGTGGATGCTGCTGCCTTTTTATAAAGGGGGCACGTTCGGCAAGCTGTCTACGTCTCTTGGTTTAAGGGTCTACGATTTCTTAGCGGGAGTGAAACGAGCGGAGCGCCGTAAAATGTTCCGTCCACAGGAAACACTGGGGCATGAACCGCTACTGAAAAAGAAAGATCTGCGAGGCGGCGGCTACTATGTGGAATATCGCACGGATGATGCGCGTCTGACGATTGAGGTTATGAAAAAGGCTGTGGAGCTTGGCGCACAAGCTGTGAATTATGCCAAAGTAGAAGAGCTGCTGATGAAAAACGGCAAATTAGTTGGCGTTCGGGTGGCGGATCAGCTGGGTGGTAACGGCGAGAAATCATCATACTCGCTATACGCGAGCAAGATTGTGAATGCAGCTGGACCTTGGGTGGATACACTGCGTGAAATGGACCACTCCAAGAAAGGCAAAACGCTCCATCTGACCAAAGGGGTACATCTGGTGTTCGATCAAAGCAAATTCCCGCTGCGTCAGGCGATTTATTTTGATACGCCGGATGGGCGCATGGTGTTTGCCATTCCGCGTGACGGCAAAACTTATGTCGGGACGACGGATACGAATTATAAAGGGGATATCGTGAATCCCCGAATTACCGTTGCGGACCGCGCCTATGTGCTGCGCGCCGCGAATGAGATGTTCCCGACCCTCGGCTTGACGGAAGCGGACGTGGAGTCGAGCTGGACCGGGCTGCGCCCGCTGATCCATCAGGAGGGCAAAGACCCTTCGGAGATTTCGCGCCGCGATGAAATCTTCGTGTCGGACTCCGGCCTTATTTCGATGGCCGGGGGCAAGCTGACCGGCTACCGCAAAATGGCGGAGACGGTCGTAGACAAGATCGCCGCCATGCTGGTGGCGGAGGGACTGGTTTCGGCGACGGCGTTGTCGCCGAGCCGTACCCGCACGCTGCCGATTTCCGGCGGCGAGGTCGGCGGCTCCGCGAAGCTGGAGTCGTTCTTGCAGAGCAAGATCAGCCAAGGCCAGCGGCTCGGGCTGACGAGTGCTGAGGCTGCGCTGCTGGCGCGGCGGTACGGCTCCAATGTGGATGCCGTGTTTGCCTTGGTGGCGCAGTACTGGAATGAGGCGGAGTGCCGGAAGATGCCCGCCGCTGTGCTCGCTTCGCTCGTGTACGCGATCGAGTGCGAGATGGCTGTGAAGCCGGCGGATTTCTTCATCCGCCGCACGGGGGCCCTCTTCTTCGATATCGCGTGGGCACGGCAGTGGAAGGCGCCGGCCATCGCCTTCATGGCGGAGCGCTTCGGCTGGAACGAAGCGCAGCAGGCGGCCTACACCGCCGAGTTGGAGCAGCTGCTCCATGAGGCGGTGAACCCGCTCGAGGCGTGAGCTCGAGCGGGGGTTCCTCTAGGATGACTAATGTTGCCTCTGCTACAATAGAAGGAAAAACTACCGCTAATCGGAGCTGCGTTGGTCTAGGCTAAGCAATTGCAGGAGAAGCTCCAGCTAATTCATCGGATAATGGACGAAATCGCTGGATTTCGTGGAATTAACTGCAGGAATTCCATTTAAGTTGTTTAAAGTGGACGAGATGCGGTGAATAACAGGAGAAATCGGCGTTACGGAAAACCCAAAAAGAGCTGTCTCAAAAGGTCAGGATTGACCTATGAGACAGCTCTTTTTCAATTACCGATTAGGCTTTGCTTGGTGTGTAACCAGGGGTGTTGATAATTTCTGAGAGCTTCAAAGCGCCTTCGGAGTAATACTTATCAGCATCTGCTTGTGTTGCGCGGTGCATGGAAACTTGGAAATCAAGGTCTTGTCTAAGGACTTTCAGAACCTTTTCTTTCAGTTCGCCTGGATCCAGGTTAGCCGCAGAAGCTGCAAGGGTTTTACCTTGGCGAAGATCCTCAAGCACGTCTTTCTCTTCTCTTTTACCGAAAACGGCGGTGTCGTTGATTACGCGATCGATACGGGTTTGAATGACCTTTTCTAGATCGGCCTGAGCTGTAACAGATTCAGGTGTGTAACCAGGTGCGTTGATAATGTCCGTAAGCTTCGCTGCGCCTTCGGAATAATATTTATTAGCATCTTCTTGTGTTGCGCGATTCAAAGATACTTGGAAATCAAGATCCTGTCTCAGAAGGTTCAAAACTTTTTCTTTGAATTCGCCTGGATCCAATCTTGCTGCAGAGGCAACAAGCGATTTACCTTGACGAAGGTCCTCGCGAACATCGCGCTCTTCTTTTTTACCGAAGACAGCTGCATCATTGATCACGCGATCGATACGAGCTTGAACGACATTTTTCAGATCCGCTTGAACCGCGGCAGTCTCAGGCGTGTAACCAGGTGTATTAATGATATCCGCAATTTTGGAAACTGCTTCTGCATAAGACTTGTTAGCATCTTCTTGAGTTGCTTGACCCATAGCGACTACGAAATCAAGATCTTGTCGAATGACATTCGAAATTTTTTCTTTTAGTTCGCCTGGATCTAAATTAGCTGCCGAAGCAACAAGTGTTTTGCCTTGGAGTAAATCCTCACGAACGTCTTTTTCATCTTTTCTAGCGAAGAAAGCTGTGTCAGTAATAACACGGTTAATGCGGCTAGCAACAAGTTTACTTAAATCTTTAGCTGCCCATTTCACGCTATCTGGATTGTAGCCGGATGTATTCATGATTTCGGAAAGTTTACCTGCGCCTAGGGCGTAGAAACGATCGGCATCAGCTTGAGACATTCCGTACGTAGAGACCTGGAATTGCAGATCTTGTTTAAGCAAGCCCAGCAAATCATCTTTTAACTCGCCTGGATCCAAGGATGTTGCGGATTGAACAAGTGTATTCCCTTGGCGAAGAGCTTCGGAAATGTCATTTTGATCTTTTCTTGCAAAGCTGGCTGTATCACGCACGACGTTATCCAATCGATTCATAACAAGATGAGCTAGAATTGCGTTGCTGTCAGCAGTAGGAAGCTTATCGCCTTTTGTTTCCAAGATGGCACCCAGTTGTTCAGCAACTGCGGCTTCGCTAGCTAACAATTCGTCAGCTGAAATGATGCCGTAGCTGCTTGCCTTATGTAAATCAAAGGTAATGATAGGTGTCAAATCAGAAAGCAGATCAGCGCTGCTAATTCCAGTAGCTTCAGGCAGCGTGTCTCCAACAGCAAGAGCGTCTCTAATATCGTCTTCGTCTTTGCCTGTGGCTTGAGCGGCATCCTTAGCAAGGATAGACAGGTGATAGTTGATAAGTTGGCTTGCAAAAGAATTTTCTTGCAAAGTTGATTTTGCTGCTGGAACCGCTTCGTCAGCGAATGCCTTACCCGCAGTAAGGGCAGAGCCTGAAAGCAGAATTGCGGCAGCAAGTGTGCCTGTTGATAAAATTTTGAATGGTTTCTTCACTCGAAACATCTCCCTCGTATATCTATAAAATATTACTAACTGCATTGCGTTAGTATTTATCGTTAACAACGTTGTTAATGATCATAATATAAATCCGCTGCCGGGTATTGTCAATTCCGGATTGTGAAATGTTACACAATGTTCACAATATCGATTTTTGTCAATATTTCGACATTAAAGTTGACTGGCTGTTTTTTTTTGACTACAATTATCCTTGATATCTTAATTTTTCACAGAGGAGGAGAGTAGCGATGGATCAACATGAACAGACTTTCTCTGAGTGGAAACAAACAATTAGCGATTTTATGTCACTGAATTACGAAAAAAAAGGCTTTAGTCCGCTTGTTGGGAAAATATTCGCACAGCTTATGTTCGCTACTTGTCCTCTTAGTTTGCAGGATATTGTGGAACAGCTTGGCGTTACCAAGGCTGCTGTAAGCATTCAAATACGTAATATGGAAAGAATGGGCATGTGCAGGAAGATGCCTTCGAGTAACGATCGAAGAGATTATTACTATGTTTCTGAAAGCTATAGTCTGAATCACGTTCGCAAAATCGTTCAGGATTTGGAATTATTTCATAAATGGGCGGAGAAAACCGTACAAGAAATCCCCAATATCGAAACTTGCAGTTCAGAGCAGAAGGAGTCGCTGGAGCAATTTTCCCAAAGATTCTCGTTGCTGGCTGCGATGTACGATATGCTGCATCCTATGATCAAGGAAGTAGAGGAGAAGTGGGAGCAGTGTGTGGTTGAACGCAAAAAAGCCAAAGAAAAGAACACGTAAAGTCTATCGTAACCGTTTACACGGCCCGATGGGCTTTTTTTTCGAATTTCCTGGATTGGAAAAGGGGCTATCCAACTGGTCATTCCTGACATGTTGAGACGGCCCTGTTTTCGTTGTATGCGCTTGCCCCAAAACGTGCTCCAATCTCGTAAAATATGCTATCATGCCTATAGGCGGCGGCGCTTCCGCCATTCATTCTTGCAAGCAAAGTAGGTGTTTCCCAATGGGATTATCAGAGCTTCTGTCTTATATGACGGAAGAGAACTTGGCCATGCTGGTCGATAAATACCGATCCCTGGGCCCGCTGCCGGGTCTTCTTCTGCCTTTTATGAAATCATTCATCCCGCCTCTGCCGACACTTGTCATTATTAGCGTAAATGCGGCTGTATACGGGCTATGGCTCGGATTTTTGTACTCATGGATCGGGATCGTCGGCGGCTGTTTGGTGACGTTCGCGATTGTGAAAAAAGTGGCTGGGCACCCCTATTTAGTGCGGTGGTCGCAGAAACCGAAGGTGCAGAAAAGTCTGGTATGGGCTCGTCGGCAGGCTTTTAATTATGTGTTTCTGCTGAGTCTCTTTCCCGTGGGACCGTTTGTCGTCATTAATATGGCGGCAGGTTTAGTTGGGATGAGATTCCGTTCCTTTCTGGTTGCTGTGCTTGCCGGAAAAGCTGTTATGGTGATGTCGGTTTCCTTTATCGGCTATGATATTCATCGGTTTATCGAGAACCCAGCCCGTCTGATCTACGTCGTTCTATTCGTAGGGGCTTCGATGGTGATTAGTAAAAGAATTGAAAAACGGTTTAGTCATTAATTAAAAATGAACGGACGCTTCTCAGGAAGTCGTTCGTTCATTTTTTTCGGTCATATCAGCTTCTGTATATACCCGTATTTGAGCTTGATCATCCATGGTGGCAAACACGACATCGTCCCAGTCAACCAGATTAGCATGAATCTGGGCTTCCAGCCATTTTCTGTTTTTTCCTTGCTGGGTTAGCTGTTTCTCATTCATCGTACCTTCAACAATAATCGGCTTCACCAATGAGAAGGAGGAGGTAGGAAGGTGCATGTCTTTGGGCGTAACCGGTTGGTACTGCGGCTCAAGGAATACGGAAATCGTTCCTCCTGGCTCCCATAAAGCAAGAGCCACCTTATCAATATCCTCAACCTGTTGCTTCCGCAGCTCAGAGAACAGATGGTCTACCGAAATGCGCGCTTTGCGCAAATTCCTCATAACCATATTCCCATGCTTGATTAGCGTCAAAGGCGACGGGTCCAGAAAATGCTTAAGCACATTCCACTTCAGACTTAACCAGGATGTTAAGACGTACAAGACTACAAGTACGGTGGTGGAAATCATAGAGCCGGTCAACGACAAACGCTCATCCGAGAGAGGGTGGGCAATAATATTGCCCAAGATCAGTGCAATGATGAAATCTAGGAATCTAAGCTGGGAAATGGAGCGCTGTCCGAGCAATTTAGCGGCAATGAGCAGGAAAAAGTAGCCGACAACAGCTCTCATCATCCATTCAAGCGCAGTTAAGGATTCCTGGCTATGAAAGAAGGCCAATCGAAGTCACACTCCGTGTATCAGAATCGTAAACCTCGATTATTCTCCCCTTATTTTCCAGGCTTTAATCCAACTTCCCGCTCGCTCCATGCCCAGAACCGTTCGGCGAATTCATCATCTCGGGCCTTCTCGGAGACAGGCGCAATCTTCTTCTTATAAAAATATTCGCCGCTAACGGAGCGCACATCCGGACTGGACGCCAAATAAATGGCTGTCTCCGCGCCCTGTGCCGGCGTTAGGAAAAAAGGCCGCAGCAAGCGGTGAACGGCCTTCCCGAAACCGGTGTCCCGATCGACACCGATGTTCGTACCGACCGCGCCGGGATGCAGCGCGTTCACCGTCACTGCTGTGCCTGCAAGCCGCTTGGCCAGCTCGCGTGTAAACCAAATATTCGCAATCTTGGATTGCGAATAGCCTCTCCAAACACTGAACCCTCGGGTCAGGTGAGGGTTGTTGAAGTCGAAGCGCCCGATCTTGTGGGCGCCTGAGGAGACATTGATGATCCGCCCCTGCGGGGCGCGAACCAGGGCTTCGAGCAGCAGCTGGGTCAGCAGGAAGTGGCCCAGATGGTTCACGCCGAGCATCGCTTCGTAACCGTTGGACGTTGTTTGCCGTTTCACGGTAACCACGCCTGCGTTGTTCACAAGCACGTCCAGCACGTTATGTTTGGCGAGGAAGGCGTCAGCGAACGTACGAATGCTAGCGAGAGAGCCAAGATCGCAAAGCATAAGCTCGATGCGCTCTGACCCGCTCTGGCGGCGGGCTTCGGCAAGCGCCAGCTCGCCTCTTGGCTGACTGCGGCACAGCATGATCACGTAAGCCCCCTTACGGGCGAGCTCCACGGTTGTTGCAAGTCCCATTCCGGAATTAGCGCCGGTAACGATAACGGTTTGATTGTACAAACGAGACCACTCCTTGGGCTTTTTTTCCATTATAGCTCAAGGAGGGTCGCGTGGCTCAAGTAATCAATTAGACCAGCGGCTGCATGCCTCTTTCCAACCAATCTTCGCGAGTGGGTCCGTAAATATCCGGAACGCGTAGACCGGCTTGGCGCATCAAAACGATCATTTCGCCACGGTGGTGGATTTCGTGTGAGATCAGCATACGCAACGTTGTTGCATTCAGCCACATTTGGCCGTACATGTCGGTGGACTCTGTAAGCTTGGTATCTATCCACTGGGACTGGATGGCACTTGTCAGTGCCGCTGATGTAGCGCGGTAAGCATCGGCTATGGTTTTGGCTGAGTCAGGCGCATGCTCATCCCCTTCCGGCGCTTCGAATTCGAGTCCTACGCGAGATAACATTTCATGGATGGTTGTGGCGATATGCCAAGCTAGCTGTCCGAGTGTGCGGAAGTCCGGCGCGATTTGCTGCTTCAGGGATGCATCTGTAAGTGTGTCGAGTACGCGTTGTGTCGCAGTAGATTCTTCTTTCCATTCGTTCACGAAATCTTGAATTGATCTAAACATGAGGAAAAAGCCTCCTTAGATTGGATATACCCTAAGTATAGACAACCATGACTGACAGCATAATGTCAGTGTTAGGAATAGAGCTGAACAATTTTTTCAGCTTTTTCTTTGATGGTGACTGCGAGATGGGCGGGTTCGAGAATTCGCACACTAGGCCCATAGCCGAGCAGCAGGCTGTGCAGCCAGGGCTCGTCCGGCTGTCTGGCCGTAATGATCATAGAGCCATCCGTCTGATAAGCGATCTGCTGAGGCTGGAAATAATCCTCAATTTGCGCCTGGATGCTTTGCTGCGCATGCAAAACCATATTAATCAATATGGAAGGGTCTCTTTTGCCCCAACCATATTGAAACGGTTCCTTCACCTCAGCCCGACGTTCAAACGTCTCCGGGAGCACTTCAATTTCCTTCATGCGGTTTAGCCGGAAAATCCGAAAATCCTGACGAAGCAGGCAGTAGCCGTACAAGTACCAGCCAAACCCTTTGGCGACGATGCTCATAGGCTCCGCTGTGCGAATGGACTGCTCGCTTTGTGAAGAGATATATTGAAAGGAGATCTGTCTCGATTCCTTAATAGCGGATCGCAGCATGTTCAGCTTCTCTTTATCCTCGCCGCCTCGTCGCCACGGATTCATATCAATGATGAGCTGGTCGTCCAATCGGGCAGCGGTGTTTTGTTCCGACTTTGCTACAAGTGCGCCGACTTTATCGAGCAGGTTGCCGATTTCCTGGTCGCCGACCGTGGAGCGAATTCCTTTTAACCCGACGATGATGGATTGCAGCTCTTCCAGGGAGAGGAATTGGCGCTCCAATCGGTACTGGTCCATAATTTCATACCCGCCGCTCAACCCGGCAAATGACACGATAGGAATACCCGCTTGGTTAATGGCTTCCACGTCCCGGTATACAGTTCGCAGAGACACCTCAAAACGCTCCGAAAGCTCCTTCGCGCTTATTCTTCGGCGGTTCAACAGCAGCATGGTGATCGCTAGTAAACGGTCGATTTTCAAAAAAACACCTCACGGATTAAAAATACGTTCCTTTCGCCCGGTCTTGTCCGGTTAAAAAGCTAACGGCATGTTCCAGAATGATTCTATCGCGTAAAAGCATGAATTTGGCCGAATAACGCTGACATTTGTGCAGGGAGGCAGCCATCACGTCCAATGCTTCATCGAGTGTCATCCAGGCCACCGACATCCCCAGCCTCAATTCATTTTCGGTTAGTGAAGGGGCGCTGGAAGGGTGGTGCGCTTTGGCAATGTAACAGTAGGAAAGCTGCATAAAATGATTGCGGTTCTTATGCTCCTCGATAACGCCTAATTCGTGCGTAATTTCCGCCTCATAGCCGGTCTCTTCCTTGATTTCCCGTAAAAAAGCAGCCTTCGGCAGCTCGTTGTCCTCAATCCCGCCGCCAGGCAGCTTGTACAGATCTGATTCTGATAAATACATCATCGCAATGTTCATCAAGCCGTCAATGAGAATGCCCCGGGATGAATAGCGGGAAACGCGGTCTATTAATACAGGATCGCCGCCCAACATATCGCTGTCTGTTATTCGTTTGATCATTTGCACGAGGATCACCTGCCTTATTTGAAGAGCGGAAAATACCCGCTGAAATGCATTCCAAAAATACCCACACCAAGAGTATAGTATAACTTAGGCAGTCATGTCTCGAAACTTACAGGAGGCGATCAAATTTGTCTAAAAAACCGGATGAATGGATTGTAGAAGCCGATATCAAAACATTGCAAAAAGCTATGGAAGCGGGCGAAATTCGTGCCGTCGATCTGGTTGCTTTCTATGTAAAAAGAATTGAAAAATGTAATAAGATTATCAATGCCGTGCTGGAAATCAATCCGGATGCCCTTCAAATCGCACAAGCGCTTGATGATGAGCGTCAAAAGCAGGGAAGCCGAGGCCCGCTGCACGGCATTCCGATCCTGCTTAAAGATAATATAGATACGGGTGACCGCATGCATACGAGTGCCGGTTCTATGGCCTTAGCGCAATCATATGCTGCTGAGGATGCATTCATAGCCGCCAAACTGCGGGAATCCGGTGCTGTGTTATTAGGGAAAGTGAATATGACCGAATGGGCCAATTTCATGTCCGGACCGATGCCGTCAGGCTATAGTTCCAGAGGCGGACAAGTCCTGAACCCTTACGGTCCGGGACGGTTTGAGGTTGGTGGATCCAGTTCGGGCTCCGGCGCAGCAACCGCAGCCGGCTTCGCAGCAGCGGCTATCGGGACGGAAACGTCCGGTTCTATCGTGAACCCTGCACATCATAACAGCTTGGTCGGTCTGAAGCCTACGGTAGGATTACTTAGCCGTATTGGCATCATTCCCATCTCTCACTCTCAGGATACCCCGGGGCCGATGACACGGACAGTTACGGACGCTGCGCTGCTTCTCGGAGCGCTGACTGGCGTGGATGCACGTGATCCTTTGAGTCTTGTCAGCGAAGGGAACAGTCCCAGTGAGAAGGATCATACTACCTTTCTGGACGCTAATAGCCTTCGAGGGGCTAGAATTGGCATTCCTCGATGGTTCTACAAAGATTTGAACGAGGAAGAGCAACGTATTGCTGAAAACGCCATCCAAGTGCTGCGCGAGCAGGGCGCCGTTGTGATTGACCCCGTGTCGCTTCCATGCGAGCAGGCAGAGTGGAATTCCGAAGTGCTGCGATACGAATTTAAAAAAGACCTTAACGACTATTTGGCCAAGCTCGATGTCTCCGTTCCAGTACATACGTTGCGGGAGGTTATTGCTTTTAATCATGAGCATGCAGAAAAGGCTTTGGTTTATGGGCAAAACACACTGATTTGGTCGGATGAAACGAGCGGTACGTTGACAGAGGATGAATATCTCCGCAATTTAACCAAATATCAGGAGCTCACGCGTTCTAGCGGCATTGATCATGTGCTTGAGGAGCATCAGCTGGATGCGCTGTTTTTTCCTGGCGATGAGGGTTATGACATTGCAGCTCGTGCCGGATATCCGCTGCTGAACGTGCCTGCGGGCTATACAGCTAAAGGGCCTATGGGCGTCATGTTTTCCGCTGGCGCGTTCAGCGAAGGGAAGCTATTGGCTTTGGGGTATGCCTTTGAGCAGGCAACGAAATATCGTCGGCCTCCTAATCTGTAAAACGCCAGATTCCCGCATACAACTTGGAAAAATTTGAAACAATAAGCCGAATTCAAATCCAAGTCAAAGGGAGTCTGATGATTCACATGTTTCAAAAAAGCGCTAAAATAGCGCTGCTAGCAGCGGTAATTGGCTTGCTTCTGGGGTGCTTATCCTTTGGAGGCCAGGGCACGGTTGTGGCTCAAGCGGTGAACAACGAAGACCTTCCAGCGCCGCCATCGTCTCAGCAGCAGCCAGGACAGCTTAGACAAGCGCAGCTCATTCAGACGCGCGACATCGACGTGACAGGCGACGGCGTGCTGGATCAGGTGGCTCTTTCCGGTACGAAGCTGGACATGAACAGTCCATATTATGACCAGCTGTTCATTGTTGTGACGAGCCCTGGGCAAACGCAAGTCGTCATCCCTCTGCAAGGCGGTTACAATCCCAGCATGCAGTTCTGCGATTTTATCGGCGAGAAGCTGCCTCAGATTTATGTTTCCGCGGAAAATGGGGGAAGCGGCGGATTATCGACTTTTTACCTCTATTCACTGAAAAATAATGTGCCGACCGCCATTCCGCTGCCTGCACCACTCCGCGTTAATGCGACTTTTAAGAACAACTATGTGGTGAAAATGAAGATCGAAGAGAGCGGTAAATCGTTCAATATCGATATCAAAGACCGGAAAGACGATTACGAAAAGTTCGGCGTGTATAAAGACGGTAAGGTTGTGAAGCCGATTATCGTGGATGTGGGTGCATACAGCCTCTTGAAGCCTGTTGATAAGGCTGGAACCGGGAAGTGTGATTTGAGAGGAGTGCAGCGTATTACCGGCATTGCCAACGCCGATACGCTTGGTTACGCCACCTCTTTGTGGCAGTGGAAGAAAGGCAGATGGGTATTAAAAGAGTCTGCTGTCGTCAAAAACTATCACAGCCATTGAAGAAAGACCGCCAAGTTAAGGGGCTCATGCTCCAGATTTGGCGGTCTTCTTGTTGAGAGCGTTCTTACACCCAGTTGCCATTGCGGAACAATGGCTCGCGAGTGCCATCTTCCGATAAGCCATCGATAGCCATGTCGGCTGAACCAATCATGAAATCGACGTGGATTAAGCTTTTGTTAAAACCATTCTGGTTGAGCTCTTCGAGACTCATCGACGTTCCGCCTTCAATCGTGAAAGGATACGAATTACCTAACGCGATATGGCAGGAGGCATTTTCATCAAATAATGTATTGTAGTAGATCAATCCGGAGTTGGAAATCGGCGAATCATACGGCACAAGTGCCACTTCTCCCAAATAGCGGGCGCCTTCATCCATATCCAGCATTTTGTTCAGCACTTCTTGGCCAACTTCGGCGGTTGCTTTTACCACTTTGCCGTTCTCGAAAGTAAGCGAGAAGCCATCGATAAGAGAACCTTGATAGCTCAGTGGCAGCGTGCTGCGCACCGTTCCGTTCGTGCCTGTTTTGGCAGGCATGGTGAACACTTCTTCCGTTGGGATGTTCGGAATGAAGAAAACACCTTTCTCGGTTTCGCTTCCTGCAGCCACCCATTGGTGCTTAGGCGCAAGCTCAATGTACAGATCAGTGCCTTCTGCCTTGAAATGAAGCTGCTTATATTTCTTGCTGTTCAGCATGTTCTGTTTACCTGTCAAAGTCTCGATGTGTTCATTCCATGCAGCAACAGGATCATCTTTATCCACGCGAGTAAGTTTGAAAATTTGCTCCCAAAGCTTCTTAACACGCTCAGCTTCGCTCAAATTCGGGAATACCTTAGCGGACCATTCGGCCGTCGGGTAGGAGACCATCAACCAACTGACTTGATTGTTGCGCATGTAGTTGAGGAAGCCTTCCCGCGCTGTAGCTGCTGTTTTGCTGGAAATAGCAACACGCTCAGGGTCTACATCCTTAAGTAAGTCGGAGTTCGGTGCGTAAATTTGCAAAAATGCAGCGTCGTTTTTCGCCATTTCTTCCAGGCCGTTGGCACGCCACATCGGGTATTCACGAAGTGTTGACTCAGGCGCATGTTTAAGGCGCAGCGCTTTTACTTCATCGTCATCCCAGTCGATTACGACGTCTTTCGCGCCTGCTTCATAGGCTTTTTTAGTCAGCTTGCGCACGAATTCTGCACATGAAATCGGCGTCATGATGACGACGGTTTGGTCCTTCTGTACGTTTAATCCTACACGAATTGCGAGTTCTGCGTATTTATCCAGATAATGATCGAATGTTTCCATCGCTCGGGCTCCTTTATATTTTAGTAACTTTTAGTGTATGATAGAAAATAAAAAACTTTAACCATTGGGAGAAAGGCTGGCGCAATATGGAAACGAAGA
This sequence comes from Paenibacillus chondroitinus NBRC 15376, assembly GCF_004000765.1. GTDB lineage: Bacteria > Bacillota > Bacilli > Paenibacillales > NBRC-103111 > Paenibacillus_E > Paenibacillus_E chondroitinus. Next base: position 18,308 of record NZ_BILW01000072.1, read on the forward strand.
CTCCAACGAGCACCCCGTCCAATTTCATTAAGAATATTGTAATCGAAGATTTGAATTCAGGCAAAGTCAGCCAGGTGGTCACCCGTTTTCCCCCAGAGCCGAACGGATACCTTCATATAGGACATGCGAAGTCAATTGTTCTTAATTTTGAATTGGCGGATGAGTTCAAAGGGCTAACGAACCTCCGCTTTGACGATACGAATCCCGTTAAGGAAGATACAGAGTATGTGGAATCCATTAAAGCTGATGTCGAGTGGCTCGGATTTAAATGGGACGGTCTCTTTTTTGCTTCGAATTATTTCGAGGAAATGTACAACCGCGCTGTCATTCTGATTCGTAAAGGTTTGGCTTACGTAGATGATCAAACAGCGGATCAAATCCGTGAAAGTCGCGGAACATTGACTGCGCCTGGTACGAACAGCCCGCATCGCGACTGCAGCGTGGAAGAAAACCTCAGCTTGTTCGATCGCATGCGTGCCGGTGAGTTCAAAGATGGCGAGCGCGTGCTGCGCGCGAAGATCGACATGTCCTCGCCGAACATTAACTTCCGCGATCCTGTGATCTATCGTGTGGTTCATGCTCACCACCACAATACGGGTGACGCTTGGTGCATCTACCCGATGTACGCGTACGCGCATCCTATTGAGGACGCGATCGAGGGTGTCACGCATTCCATCTGTACCCTGGAGTTCGAGGATCAACGACCTTTCTACGACTGGGTCATCCGCGAGTGCGAAATGCCAAATGTGCCGAGACAATACGAATTTGCACGTTTGAATCTCACGAACACTGTGATGAGTAAAAGAAAGCTGAAACAACTCGTGGACGAGAAGGCCGTTGACGGTTGGGACGATCCGCGGATGCCGACCATTTCCGGACTGCGACGCAGAGGGTTTACACCGGAAGCGATTCGCACTTTTGCCCGTGAAATCGGTGTTGCCCGCAGTAACAGCACGGTTGATGCGAAGATGCTGGATCATTTTATCCGCGAAGATTTGAAATTGAAGGCGCTCCGCACGATGGGTATTCTCAATCCGCTGAAAGTCGTCATCACCAACTATCCGGAGGATAGCGTTGAGATGCTGGATGCCGAGAATAACTCGGAGAACCCGGAAATGGGCAGCCGCCAAATTCCATTCTCCCGTGAGATCTACATCGAGCAAGAGGATTTCATGGAAAATCCTCCGAACAAATATTTCCGCTTATTTCCCGGCAATGAAGTGCGCCTGAAAAATGCCTACTTCATCAAATGCAACGATTTCGTCAAAGACGACAGCGGCAAAGTGATCGAGCTCCACTGTACGTACGACGTCGAAACGAAAAGCGGCAGCGGCTTTACAGGCCGTAAAGTCAAAGGCACGATTCACTGGGTCGATGCGAAAAGCGCTGTACCTGCGGAGTTCCGCTTGTACGAACCGCTTATCTTGGACGACCAAGAAGACGAAAATGCCTCCTTCTTAGAAAACCTGAACCCGAACTCCCTGCAAATCGTACAAGGTTTCGTGGAAGCGGGCATGAAAGAAGCGAAGCCTCATGATAAGTTCCAATTCTTCCGCCATGGCTATTTCAACGTGGATCCGAAGCATACAACTAGCGATAAACTGGTGTTCAACCTGATTGTTTCGCTGAAAAGTTCTTTTGAAGTGTAATTTTAAAAATCCTAGCTTAGGCTAGGATTTTTTTTGATTTGTTTGGTGCTCGGCAACACT
>NZ_BILW01000073.1 GCF_004000765.1 Paenibacillus chondroitinus NBRC 15376
GCGGCCGCGACTATGTGCTGCCGGACGACATCAAGGCGCTGGCCGGGCCCGTCTGGGCGCACCGCATCCTGCTGCGGACACGGTCGCGCCAGCCGGACCAGCAGGTGCAGACGCTGCTGGCGGGCATCCTTGCGGCAACGCCCGTCCCGACGGAAGTCAAGCTGAGGTAGCGGATGGGTATCTCATGGATCCTCATCATCGCCGGCCTTGTCTACCTAGTCCAACACACCATTTTCAACCGTTGGGGCTTTCGTGGTCTTACGATTAAACGAACCTTTAATACAGCACACTGCCATGCTGGTGATCGCATCGAAATGATCGAAACGATTCAGAATCGCAAGCTCGCTCCGGTGCCTTGGCTGCGTTTGGAATCCACGATTCATGCCGGGCTTCATTTTGCCAAGCAAAGCAATCTTGCCGTAAGCAGCGGCGCGATGTTTCAGAATCATCGCAGTCTTTTCAGTCTGATGCCGTATACCCGAATCGTTAGACGCCATCAGGTATACTGCGCACAGCGTGGCTGGTATAAGCTGGAGACCGTTTCCGCATCCATTGGGGATCTTGTCGGCATGCAGGCGGCAACGAAGAGCCAGCGCACAGATTTGGAGCTCCTCGTGTATCCGCGCTTGGTAAGCCGGGATGACATCCCGCTTCTATCCAGCCGCTGGCAAGGAGATGTCACGGTGAAGCGCTGGATAATGCCCGATCCGTTTCTCGTCTCGGGTGTGCGCGAGTATCGTTACGGGGATACGATGAACAGCATTCATTGGAAAGCCACGGCTCGCAGCCAGAGACTGCAGGTCTATAATCGGGAATTCACAGCGGACCCGAGGCTGCTCATCATCGTCAATACCCAAATAACCGCAACCATGTGGGACGCTGTTAGCGATCCGGATCTAGTTGAGAAAGGCTTATCGTACGCCGCCACGTTGGCCGAATATGCGATTAGCCAAGGAATTCCTGTTGGCTTCGGGTATAACGGATCTCTCGCCCAGCAGCCCGGTGTCACGGTGCATATCTCTCCAGCCGGCGGTCACCCGCATCTGGAGTATCTGTTCGAAACAATGGCGAAGCTAACTGTTTCCTACACCCGCTCCTGCAGTGATTTTCTGGATGAATGTACTCTGCAGGAAGGGAGCGCCCTGGATATTATTCTACTGACTGCTTTCGTTTCCGATGCCATTGAAGATAGTATTCAGCGACTGGAAGCGCAGGGACATACCGTCTTTATCGTTCCCTTGCAGCATGGGCTATTAACCCTTCATGAAAAGGAGGCGAGTCCATCCGATGTCAACACCGCTTCAGGAGCAAACTCAGCAAGTTAATCGGATTAGGGATACTTATCTTCGAGTCTTCGGAAATTCTCTTTTGTTCGCGGGAGCTGAACTTATTCTATTCTCGCCCCTTGTCGTGACTACGCACCTTTATTTGTCAGAGATATCTCTCTGGCCGTTGATCGTGCAGTTCATGCTTGTTTTCGTGGCAGGCAGCTTATTGGGACGCATAACTTGGCTATCTCGCACACTTTATGAGCTTCTGGGATGTGCACTAGTCGGCTTTGCAGCAGCTTATCTGTTCCAAGGGAACAACTGGCACAGCTGGACTTGTGCCGCAATTGGCATGCTGCTCGCCTATCGCGGTATTCGCTGTACGAAAGACGGCTGGCCTGCCATCTTTCCTGGAGCCTCGTTTGCAGTTGCAGGAGCGGTATACTTCATCGGTGTACCGATCATGGGACATCAGGCCATCTTTCAACCTTATATGGGCTGGTTGAATGGTCTTGGCTTCGTCTCGCTCATTATCTTTTTCTTTGCTATGCAGCGAACAGGCCTGCTAACAGCGACACTTGCCAGCGATGAGCGAGCCGCCTCTTCTTCCTTATCGGAAACCGTGAAGCGCTCGAGCCGGATTTGGTTAACGGTATTAATTGCCCTTATCTTCGTCGTTGCCTACTTTCAGCAGCTTCGACAAGGCATCGTTGCCGGTTTACGCGCTGCCATCGCATGGCTGATGTCTCTCCTGCAATCCGGTCCGCCGCCGGAAACGCTGCCTGAGCCCAGTTCGTCCGCACCACCGCCGCTCCTGCCCCCGGCTGAAGCGAAAGAACCGAGCTGGTTGGACGCCTTGTTTCACTATATTCAGGTTATCTTCGGATATCTCATCGTTATCGCGTTGATCGTTCTTGCTGTTTATGTGATTGTAACCAAGCTCCTGCCCGTAGTGAATGCTTTCCTAAGGCGATTAATGAACCGTTCTCTCAGCAGCAAGCAAGATGGGGAATCCGAGGGCTTCATTGATGAAAAAGAAGCGCTTGTCGATTGGAAAGGGCTTCCACGCCTGTGGTGGCAGCAAGTGAGAAAAGGAAGAAACAGGGAGAGAAGCCATGCGAGGAAATGGTCGCTTTTACCGAACAATCGAGAGCGCGTCCGCTATCTTTACCGACTCTTGATCGAGCAGGCTGCACAGAGCGGGTATACGTATAAGGAAGCTCTGACTCCTAATGAAACGGAAAAAGACTTAAGCTTAGGCAAGCAGCTTCCATCCGAAACCGTTCACGCCATTACAACGGCTTATAATCAAGTTCGGTACGGGGAAACCGACATCTCCGACGCTCAGCTGGATCAAGTGCTGCAAGCGGCCGAGCCTAGCCTTCGCAATCACTTCAAATAGCCAAATTCGCCTACTTTGTAAACCAAAAAGAGGCTGTGCCGCATTCAATGGCATGGCCTCTTTGACTTTTTTATGGAAAATCGTCACATTCCGGCTCTCCGCTGCATATGCATAATTGTTTGAATACAATTGATGAGGTGGTTTTGAGATGTTAGCATTAAAAACGAGCTGTGAAAGAGAAGAAGTCGTTCAAACTTTGTGTGACATGGGCTTGGATCAAATTGCAAGATGGATCATGGTATTACCTGAAGACCGGTGGGAAAACATGTTTCTCTCAACATGGCCAACACTTGCGAAAAAATGCGGCTACAACAGGTAAGCTGCTTTTACATAAACATACGAAACGACCAACATGGCCTACGCTCTGTGCGCTTCTTGCATAGGGCGTTTTTTTTCGCTATTTGTTCGAGGACCATCTCTGCAGCTTTCTAAAGCAAACGCATAATTTGACACATTCTGTACAAAAATGCCACATTCAAGCGCTTTCATAGCAGGAATCTTGCAGGATATAAGCGAATGATATGAGATTAGCATGAATTTATAAAGGAGGGACAGATTGTGAAGCCCGTCACAGTCAAAGATTTAGTCGAGCGCTTCTCGCTCGAAGTACTTGCCGGACACTCGGAACTGCACCGTCCGATTACCAAAACGAAGGCGCATCGCCCCGGCCTTGAGTTTGTCGGCTATTTCGAGTACTTCCCGCAAGAGCACGTACAGCTTTTAGGGAGGAAAGAAATTACTTACCTGCACAAGCTCACCGAACATGAAAGAAATCTGCATATCGGTAATATTGTCAAATATCATCCGCCTTGTTTCGTCGTCACAAGAAACCAGGAAGGCTTGAAATATTTAACGAAATATTGCGAAGAAGAACGCATTCCCCTGCTCCGTACAGCTGCAGCCACAAGTAAATTCCAGGATCTCGTTGATTTATATCTCAGCAAATCCTTGGCGCAAGAGATGGCGATTCACGGCGTCTGCGTCAATGTATCGGGAATCGGCATCTTGCTTCGTGGCAAATCCGGTGTCGGCAAAAGCGAAACCGCCCACACGTTGATTCGCCGAGGACACCGCCTCGTTGCCGATGATATCGTGGTGCTGAAAAAAATTAGCCCGGAGACCCTGCTGGGTACGCACAACGGAAAAACGAAGGAATTCCTTGCACTGCGCAGCATCGGGCTTATTAACGTGTCGCGTCTTTATGGCCGCAAGGCGTTCCAAGATGAAACAAGGATCGTGCTCGACATCGAGCTGACCAAGTGGCAGGAGCATGCGCTCAATAACGATTTGGAGCTTGAGCCTGCTTTCACGGAATATATGGATATTCGAATTCCGCATATTGAAATTCAACTGCAGCCTGGACGCGACGTTGCCGGACTTGTTGAAGCTGCGGCGAACAGCTGGTATTTGCGCCAGCAGGGATACAGTGCAGCCGAAGAATTCATGCAGCGTTTGCAAAGCGACTAAAAGCCCTAAGACCGTCCCAAAACACTCCCCTATGCCGAAAGGTGTTAGTGGAGGTGTTTTTTTATGCGCAAAAGATTACCGTTTATTATTATTTCTATTACGATTGTGGCTTTGTTGGTTTGCGGGTGGACAGCTTATGCATCAACATCATCAACTAACTCTGCCATTTCTACTTCAGTCAACGGCACTTTCAAATCAGCTAGTTCAGAGGCCGTCACTGTCACTACGGACACTGGAGACCAAACGGTACCCTTAGCGAAATCGGTGTGGGTTTTTAAAAATGACCAAAAAGCTCAGCTTGCCGACTTACACGCAGGGGACCAGATCGAGTTAATCCTCAATAGCAAGCAGCAGGCTGCCTATGTCAAAGCAACATCTTCGGTTGCCAATGAGCCCACGCCATCCCCAACTGCTTCTGCGGCTCCGGTTGAGCCGACACAAAGTCCGGCTGCAACGGTTGTGCCGACGCAGACGCCTGCACCTACGTCAGCTGCTCCCAAGCCGGAATCCAGCACGAAGCCAGCTTCATCGGATAAAAACAGTTATCCAGACCTGCAAGGCTTTGATCTTAATGTTGACGGCAAGCATTTCAAGCTGCACATCGGGCAATCCAAGGATGATAAAGGAACAACGTATGATCTCAGCGTTAAGCCTGAAGATTCCGGCATGATTCACCTCAAAGGGGACGAAGCTGCCCAGTGGATCCAGAATCTGCTCGCTTCCATCGACCTCAAATCATCCGATGCCGAGCAGAAAATCGCAGGGTTGCTTGCCCAGCACTATAACTTGGACGCGAACAAATTGAATGTCCACATGAAAACCAAATGGCAGCAACAGCAACCGCAGCAGCAGCCACCGCAACAGGCTCCAAAGAAACCTGGCGATGATCATGACGACAAGCGCAAAGATGAGCCTAAAAATGGGCCAAAAGCTAAAGACGATCACAAAGATGAGCGTAAGGATGAGCATAAAGATAAGGATAAGCCACGTGGCAACAGCCAGCACGACGATTAATAAGAAAGCCGCCAGTCTCCTGTGGAGCTGGCGGCTTTTTCGTATGCAGCTAGTGGAAGTGTGTTAATCCTTCCCTTTTCCATGCCCTTTGCCAGGCCCTTTATCCGGCTTCTTATCCGGTCCTTTACCCGGTCCCTTGTCTGGCCCTTTGCCGGACTCCTTCTCCGGTTTATCCGCCGGTTCCTCCGCCCCCACAACGGGCATATCAAACAGAACAACAGGAGCTTGAGCTAGCGCCCGCCCCATCATCTCGCGAAATAAAACAGCCGGCACAGCCCCGCCGGAAGTCGTTAAATAATGGGTTTTGTCCGTGCGGTCATAACCAACCCAAACGGCGGCCGTCAGCTCTGGTGTGTACCCCACGAACCAGGCATCCTTAGCGCTGCCGCTGCTTATCCCCTCGAACTCCTTCGTCTGCGGCAGCTGCGTGGTACCCGATTTCCCGGCAACAGGTCGGTTCATCGCAGCATTTTTCCCTGTCCCTTCCTGTACAGCCACTTGGAGCATCGATGTCATCGCATAGGCTGTCTCAGGCTTCATGACCTGTACACTCTGCGGTGCAGCTTGTATGAGCACATGGCCTGTGCTAGTTTCTATTTTCGTGATCGTGTGTGCTTCGTGATAAATCCCTTTAGCAGCAAATGCACTGAACCCCTGCGCCATTTGGAGCGGTGAGACCCCCTCCGACAGTCCCCCCAAGGCGATGCTAAGCTGGCGGTCTTGGGCGGGCAGCGGGATGCCCAGCGATTTGGCAAATTGCAGTCCGCGGTCAATGCCGACCTCATGCAGCAGCCACACGGCCGGCACGTTCCAGGAAGACACGATCGCCTCCTGCATCGTCACTTGCCCGCGCGATTGATGATCCCAGTCTTGAGGCTGATACCCCTCAATGTTGAGTGGCCCATCATATAACGTGGAATATGGCTGATAGCCTTGCTCCAGCGCAGGACCGTATACGACAATCGGCTTAAAAGTCGATCCCGGCTGCCGCTTCAGCTGTGTAGCATGACTGAAACCTCGAAAGACGCTTTCTCCCCGTCCCCCTGCCAAAGCGCGGATACCGCCAGTCCGCTGGTCAACAATGACCGCGCCGCTCTGGATGAGCTGATCCGGCTTGCTTTCAGGAAAGAGACTGTCATCCTTATAAACTTCCGTTACCGCGTTTTGTACGGTAGGATCCAGCTCTGTTGTAATGCGTAAGCCGCCCGTTAACAGCTGCTCTTCTGTGAAACCGTACAGACGAACAGCTTCACTAATGACCGCATCGACATAAGCGGGATATTTACCTTTCAGATCATTGCTTTTATCCGACTTCATTACACCGATCGGCGCCGCCTTTGCACTTTCATATGCCTGCGGCGTAATCTTGCCTTCATCGCGCATTAATACCAGCACCGTGTTCCTGCGTTCAAGTGCATGCGCTTCGTCCTGAAAGGGCGAGTAGCGGCTCGGCGCCTTCGGCAGCGCGGCAAGCACGGCCGCTTCCGGCAGGGTCAAGTCTTGCACATTTTTATTAAAATAGGTCCTTGCCGCCCCTTGAACCCCCCAGCTGCCTTCCCCAAAATAAATGCTGTTCAAATACATCTCCAGAATTTCATCTTTGCTGTACGTCGTATCAATTTTGATCGCGTATGCTGCTTCGCGTAATTTTCTCCCCAGGGTTTTGTCCGCATTGAGAAAAAGATTCCTTGCCAGCTGCTGAGTGATCGTACTTGCACCTTCCGAATAGCTGCCCCGCACCACATCGCGGGCTACTGCGCGGAAAATAGACTGAAGATCAATGCCGGTATGCTCATAAAATCTCCGATCCTCCACAGCCACAACGGCATCCGTAAGCACCTTTGGCATCTGTGATATCGGTACCGGGTCAATCTTTGAAGAAGACAACTGCGCCGCCGGTTTGCCGTTTTTATCTAGCACGAGCGTAGCCTCGGGCAGCGGCTGATTTAATTTCGACACATCGAGCCCGCGAATGTAAGTATAACAAGCTGCGAATATGGCTACGCCTCCAGCCATCAACGTCGCCAAGCTTATTAGCCAGAACCTCTTGCTTCTCCACAATCGTTTAACCATCTAACCTTCCCCCTTATGTATGCTATAGGTATTCGTCCTCGGCCCTGAGTTAGCGACGCATAAGTGAGTCCAATTCATGTCAATTTTGGGCAACAAAAAAACGCGCCCTCCCCTTGCGGAGAAAACGCGTTTATTTACTAAGCGATCGAGGTCGGAGCTCCAAAAACAGAGGTATACCCGCTAATCCCGCTCAGAATCCGCTCAGCCTCTTCATCCTTCATGGCACCGTAACGTTCGACGGCGTCCACGATTTTCGGGAACAAATGAACATCCCCTGCGCTAGCGAACCCGCAAATGCCAGGGAACGACAGTACAAAATGCACACAGGCATCAATCACCTGCTGCTGATCAAACGGCTCGTACCACGTGGCATAAGGACGTTCCTGCCCTTCAGCCCACGGCGCCTTGGCGATGGCTTTAATGACCCGCACAGCCACCTGCTGCTTGCCCGCCTCTTCCATCAATGCATCGAAAGCCTCGCGATACTCCGGCAAGCTGTACATGTAATAGTTCAGTGGCAGCAGCACCGTAGCGAAGGGAAATCTATGTAACGCTTCCAAATGAACTTTAGGCGCATCATGCCCGTGTCCCGTAATGCCAATTTCCTTCACGATGCCCTCAGCCTTCGCTTCCAAAGCTGCTTCCAAGGCACCGCCCTTTTCTGTGCAGCGGTCCAGTTCTTCCATCGAACCTACGGCATGCAGCTGAAGCAAGTCAACGGAATCCACTTTCATTCGTTCCAAAGAGCGATAAATCTCTTCCTTCGCTTCCTTTTTCGATCTTTGCCCTGTTTTCGTAGCTAGAAAAATCTCTCCGCGCACTTGGCTAATCGTAGGTCCCATGCGCAGCTCAGCATCGCCATAACTGGCGGCTGTATCGAAATGGTTCACCCCATGCTGCAGGGCATAAGCAATTGACGCATCCGCTTCCTCCTGCTTGACATTGCCGAGACTTGCGGCTCCAAACATAACGACTGAGCTTTCGTAATTCAAACGACCTATGGTACGTTTCAACATTGGATGAAGCGCCCCTTCCTTAGTGTTCTTGCTCTCTATAACCATATCATTTCCAGAACCAAGAATACAATCACCTTCCTCACATAAGCAAAAAAGCTCCCGGATGCAAGCATCCAAGAGCTTTAATCAGCAACTTCAATTAATAGGTTGCTCCTTGCAGAAACTTCACTCTTTCCCCCATAGGAGGAATTTCGTTCCCGTCCACAATCACTTCTACAACAACCGGCTCCCCATGGGATAACCACTCACTCACATGCTCACTCTGCAGTTGATCCAGCGATGTAATCTCAGCATGGCGCAGTCCAAGGGATCTCGCAATTCCTGCGATACTTACGCGTTCTTGTGAGAAATCATCGAGGCAGCGTTTGTACTGCAGCATGTGTCCATGATAGACCATACCCAAGCGGGCATTATTGATGACGACAAAAAGAATCGGAAGCTGATACTCTTTCGCTGTCAGCACTTCCAAACCATGCATGAAGAAGCAGCCGTCGCCTGTTATACAAATCGTTGGCCTGCTCGGCTCTGCTAATTGAGCGCCGATAACTCCGCCAAGTCCGGAGCCCATGCCTCCGAAATTAATGTCGATATCGAATGCTTGGCCGCTTTCGATCAACACATTTTGAATCGAGTAGGTCATGAATTCACCGATATCCAGGAAGAAGCGTGCATGCTTCGGTGCTGCAGCACTTAGTCCGCGGATGGCTGAGCGTGTATTCCACTTCTCCTCGCCAGGCTCGGCTGCCGCTGCAGCCTCTGCCAAACCGGCGAAAGCCTCGCCGACAGCTGCTTCATCCTTCTGTCCATCTGCCGACAGCTGTTCAAGCAGCTCCGCGATAACCAGCTTGATTTCGCCATGCACCGGGTAATGCGTCTCGTACACCTTCCCCAGCTCATTAGCGTCATAATCGATGTGAATCAGCTCACGGCCTGCCACCAAACGCGGCTCCCAATTACTTGTCGCCAGCTCGCCAAGGCTTGACCCAATGATCAGCAGCACTTCGTGGTTGCCGCCATTCAAATACTCGCTTGCCTTCCAGTTAGCTGAAAGGCCATATCCCCCTAGCGACAGCGGGTGATTCTCCGGGAACGCTCCCTTACCGCGTGGTGTGGTCGCAACGCCCCAACCCAGCATTTCAGCAAATTGCACAATGCTTTCCGATGCTGTTTTTGCTCCATGTCCGAGCAAAATGGCTCCCTTGGAGCCTGCCGCCTTTATTCGCTGTGCAGCCGCTTTGGCAGCCGCCAAATCTATAATGGGCTGCTCCACGGGAGGCAGCACCGGAAGTTCTCTTTCTCCGATATCCTTCATTTGAATGTCAATCGGAATCGCTAGATGAACAGGACCTGGTACACCGCTAACCGCTGTGTGATAAGCTTCTGCCAGAATCTCCGGCAGTTCATGCGGATCCAGCACCGTCCGGCTCATCTTCGTGATCGAAGCAAAGATCGGCTCCGCATACAACTCTTGCGCACCGCCCTTGCCCAGCTTCGTCGAAGGAACCGAGCCCGTTATGAAAATAACGGGCAGCTTCTGTTTCCAGGCATTCGCAGCCGGCGTTACCAGATTCGTCGCTCCTGGGCCGCTAGATGCTACACATAGTGATGGAATACCGGTAATTCTCGTATAAGAACCCGCCATATAACCGGAGCTGTTCTCATGTTTGGCTACTATCGGTTTAAGCTCTGGGATATCCAGCAGGGCATCATAAATAGCATTGATCGAACCCGCCGGAATACCGAATACATACTTTACTCCTTGCTGCACAAGAAATCTCAATCCTACTTCAATCGCCCGCATCTTCGTTACTCCTTTCCAATAGGTAATGTAAATTTAAATGCCGAACCTTGGCCTTCACTGCTTTCGAACCAGATACGGCCGCCGTGCAGTTCGATCAGTTGTTTGGAAATCGCAAGGCCAAGTCCCGTCCCATTGATTTGATTATTCGCCTGGTAGAACTTGGTAAAAATATTTTTCTGCTTTTCAAAAGGAATCCCAATCCCGTTATCCTGCACCTCAACCGTGAGCAAGCTATCCTCGAATTTCGTTTTTATCGTAATAACACCCAGTGGAGGCGTAAATTTAATCGCGTTGGAAAGTAAATTAAGCAGAATTTGCAGAATGCGTTGTTTATCCACTCGGACGACGGTATCCTTATCCACTTCGGTTTCAACAACCAGGATCAATTTCTTTTTATTAATAAGCGACTGTACGATATGAACTGATTCCTTAACAATTTCATTGAAGTCCGCTTCGGTGTATAGGAGCTCAAACTTCCCATTTTCCATTTTGGCAAAATCGAGCAATTCATTCACTTGATCAAGCAATCGGTCGATGGACTTAGCCGCAATATCCAGCAAATCCTTCTGCGAATCGTTGAGATCGCCTAGAATGCCTTTTCCAAGAATATCAACAGACCCTTTAACCGCTGTAATCGGCGTACGCAGCTCATGCGAGAGTGTCGCTATGAAATCGCTTTTGAGCTCGTTCAAATGTTCCAATTCCCGCACAAGGCCCTCTAACTTGAAGTTAGCTTGCTGCAGCTCTATGGAACGCTCGTGCACGGAATGATCCAGTGTTTCGGTATGCTGCGCATTGGATAATGCCGTTGCCGTCGCATCCGAGATGGATTGGCAGAACTCCAGAATACTGGCTTCATACTTGCGCTGCTTCCCGATCGACGGGATCGCCACGACGCCGTATACCGAGCCTTTGGCTACCAGCGGGAATACCATGATACTTTTAATGTCAAAAGAAACGAACGCTTTATGATTAGGCCGTGGGTCTGCATAAACATCCTCGATGGCTGCCGCTTTTTTCTCCGTGATGACTTCATACAACAGCCGATCGTTTTCGATCGTTAATTTGACCTCGCGATGCTTTACCTTCCATTCATCCATCGTCACGTTCTCTGAGGACAACTGATAAGGCTCAATCGTATGTTCTTTTTCATTATATAAATGAATTCCGATGTCCTTCGATCCACTTGCTTTGCGCATGTAGTAGAAAAACGTGTTCAGTACATCCTTGACAGATAACGATTCGGACAATGCTTTCGTCGCATCAAGAAGAAGCTGCTGCTTTTCCATAAGCAGTTGACGCTGCTCAAACATCCGGATATTGCGAATGGCTACACTGGCCATATTAACAAAGGCTTCCGTGACTTCCATCTGCTCTGGCGTAATATTCATTGGTTTACCGAAATCATGAACGAAGACTAGACCAAACACCTCATTATCGACGATGACCGGGATACCGAGGATGGATTTAATTTTCAGCAATTGTCTTTTGGACTGATCCAAACGCAAATCTATACTCGTATCAGAAATGTAGTCACTGGATTGATTTCGTAAAATATCCCTTACAAATTCATCCTCTTTCGGATCAATTAACAATTCCGTGATATCAACAGGTAATTTATTGCCTTTATATCCTTTGAACGTACCGTCTGGCTGCTTCAGGAAAAAACCAACCAGATCCGCTTGCGTTATCTCGCCGGCGATCGCATCTACGAAAACCTGCAAAATTTCCGACAGCTCAAACTGTGAATTGATAACTTTTGTCATTTGAAACAATTTCTGAAAACTCATAAGCTCCATGACCATGCTTTCCTCATTCTCCTTTGTCTAACGAATCTTTATTTGATGTCTTCCACTGTTTTTGGCTCCGAGTAGTGCGGCATCCGCTTGTGTAATAATTTGCTCAAAACAGGTCGGATCGAAATTATTGGTTAATCCAATACTTACGGAAAACTCTTGCATCTTATTAGGCGCCAGGCTTACCTTTAAGCTATCTACATCTTTAATAATGCTGTTGGCTATTTCAACACAATTCGCTTCATTATGAAGCAGAACCAAATATTCATCTCCGCCATACCGAAACGCTAAGTCGTGATCGCTTGAAACTTTAGACTGTATGATTGCAGCAACTTCCCGCAATACTTGATCGCCAACCAAATGGCCGAAATTATCGTTAATATCTTTAAAATAGTCCATATCCACCATCATAGCAGCCTGGAATTTCTTAGTTCCCTCACTGATCATCCGGATCGTTATATCTAAATAAGCTCGATTATATAGGCCAGTTAATGCGTCTACGTAGACCAACTTGGCCAGTTGTTTATTGTCTTTCTTCAAATTTTTAATCTTGGCTTTTTGATGAAGGGCGATCTCCACTTTCCGTTCCAGCACATCCAAATCAAAAGGCTTTGTTAAATAATCAACCGCTCCTAGGCGCAATCCCTGTAAAATGTCTTCTTTCTGCGCATTGGCCGATAAGAAAATAATGGGTGTGTCAAAATCAGGTTCCGCAATCAAGCTTTTACATATTTCAAACCCTGTAATTTCCGGCATCATCACATCGAGCAAAATCAGATCAGGCATCACTTCTTTGACCATCGCCTGCGCTTCTGTACCATCTTCAACGGTAAAAATTTCATAATGTAACGAATTCAAAAATATACGCAGTATATTTAAGTTATGAGGTTCATCATCGATGATAAGAATACGACCGCTCATTCATTTATCCCATCTTTCATTACGATAATAGTTTCGAGTCCACTAACCATTCATTTGCATTTGCTCATCGATGATGCTTAAAAAGATCCGTACCAATTTCTCGTCAAATTGTTTGCCCGCATGAGTAAGCAGCTGCTCTCTTACCTCATGAACGTGGAGCGAGTTCCGATAAACTCTCGTGGATGTCATCGCGTCGAACGCATCGGCGATACTTACAATCCGTACCAGATAAGGGATGTCCGATCCGCTCAATTGATCCGGGTACCCCCGTCCATCCATCCGCTCGTGATGCCACCTTACCATCGGTAATAGATGTTCCACATCCTGCAGTTCCTTCAGCAATTCAAACCCGATCACAGGATGTTGGCGGATGACACTAAACTCTTCGTCCGTTAAACGGCCAGGCTTCATGAGAATATGATCGGGAATAGCTAACTTCCCTACATCGTGAAGCAAAGCGCCCAGTTTCAAAGTTTCCAACTCGGTGTCACTGACGCCGGCTCTCGCGCCAAGCAGCGTAGAATAGAAAGCAACATTATAGCAATGATCAACTGTAAAACTGTCTTTCACTCTTAATGTATTAAAAAGACTTTCGTAAGCCTGCTGCTTAAGCACCTGCTTGCGGAATTGAATCTTTTTAATCAACTGCTCCATATGTAATTTGATGAGATTGCATAACTGCAATTGATCGTCTTTCAACTGAGTATCCGAAGGAAATGAGAATAGTAGGGCACCGTACGAAGGGCCGTGCTTTATGTGGAATCCATAAATACATTCGTATCTGGATTTTAGAAGGTGATCGCGAAGCATTCCATCTGCCTCATACACCGACAAACGGGAACCTTCTGGCATTTGGGAAAAAAATTGTGTGTGAAGGACTATGTACTTTAGCTGCTCCATGACTGCTGTACTAATATTTACGGAATAAGAAGCTGGGGTAATCTGATGTTTCTCATCCATTAGAAAAAGAGAGATATGTTCACAGCCTATTGATTTTTTGGCGATATCATTCAATTGGCCGATCGATTCGAAGATGGAATCAGAATTTATCACATTCTTGAAAAACAATGAATTCTGCATAGATGTTACCTCTTATTCTTCTCAAGTAGACTGCCCCGACATTTTAATTAGTACTAGTTCTTCTTGTTAAGGAGAATCTCCTCTATTATAAATAATTTTTTCCATAATTTTAATATTTTTTTACTAGAATAGTTATAATTTCACACGTTGTGAGTGTTTGTCCGAGAGACATTCGTCGATTTGTGTCAAAGCAAATTAGGCGCCACATCGCAAACTGGATGGGACTTTCGACACATGATGTCACTACCCTCCATGATGTAGTATGTAACAACACTATTTCCATGGTAAAGTATGGATATTAAGGGAATGGCGCTGATGGATATTTTGATGTATATTTCATGTATATTAAAAGAGAGAAGTGAATAGGATGGCGATCTATATCGCGTTATTGCGTGGCATTAATGTGGGTGGGAAAAATATCATCAAAATGGCTGAGCTTCGAAAAACATTGGAGCAAATTGGGCTGCTTCGTGTTCAGACCTATATTCAGAGCGGAAATGTATTGTTCGAATCGGATGCGGATGAAGAATCGCTGCGCAAGCTGATTGAGAATGAGATTGAGCGAGCCTTTCATATCTCTTTAGCTGTGATTTTGAGAACTGCGGAGGAACTGAATCTCATAGCCGCCAATTGCCCGTACACGGCCGACGAAATCTCCGAAGCGGAATCTATGTCCGATGCCGAAAGCCTTTACGTAGCCTTCCTCCCTAAAGAGCCGTCCAAAGAAAGCTTAGCTCGTCTTGAAGCGTTCCAAACAGAGAATGACCAGCTGCGGGCAAAAGAAAGAGAAATCTATCTGCTGTACCGACACAGCGTTCTAAAATCCAAGCTCGCCAATAACCTGCCGAAGCTTGATGTGCCTGCTACCGTGCGCAATTGGAAAACGCTAAGTAAGCTTGTTGCCCTAGCCAATGAGATGACTGCTACCACGCAACGATAACACAGAAAACATAAAAAGAAGCATAATCTCCCAGTCTTTCTACTGATCGATTATACTTCTTTTTGTTTGATCGGGACGACACGATTTGAACATGCGACCCCCTGCTCCCAAAGCAGGTGCTCTACCAAGCTGAGCTACGTCCCGATACTGCTATGTATGTTAAATGTAAAAATGGCGCGCCCTGAGAGATTCGAACTCCCGACCTTTTGATTCGTAGTCAAATACTCTATCCAGCTGAGCTAAGGGCGCTTAAAATATGGAGCGGAAGACGGGGATCGAACCCGCGACCCTCGCCTTGGCAAGGCGATGCTCTACCGCTGAGCCACTTCCGCAAGTAGGTGTTTCATGCCGCTTCTTTAAAAGCGACAAGTAGTAATATAACAGGATTCTTTACAAAAAGCAAATCATTTGTTTAATTATTTATCGCCAATTTTTACCTGTGGTTTTCTATGCGGAGAGGAGGGAATATGTGGAAGCATCTTTCTTTGATCAGAACGTCAAGGTTGCACAAGGGATCATCTTCGAAGAAAAGCTGGCGGTATACACGGAGCATGAATTTCATATGCATGCCGCTTTGGAGGTCAGTATAGCCCTTGATAGTACAATGAAATATCCGATTGGCGACGAGTGGTATTATGCCGATCCTGGCGATATCCTTTTGCTGCGCCCGTTCGAACCGCACTGGAATTTAACTCGCGAGGAAGGGAAACCTAGCCGTTGGATCATGCTCCTGTTCTCACCCGATTACGTTGCTTTCATCCCGAACGGATACAGCTTGCTAGTTCCCTTCTATACGATGAACACATCGCAGGTAATCCCAGCAGCATCGCCATACGCACAGTCGATCATCCGGCTTGCTAAGGAGGCCCTGCAGGAGCATAAGCAAGCTCAGCCTGGCTGGGAGATCCAGCAGATGACGTTGTTCATTCAAATCCTTGTTCAGATTCAAAGGTACTACCATTCGTTAGAGCAATCGCTCGCGGCTCCCTCCCTATCCGGCGTCATAGCAGCCATAGAGCATCTCATCACCCACTGGTCTGAGGAAGTGGACGTAGACTTACTTATCCAAAGGTCTGATCTAAAAAAGACCTGGTTTTATACCAAATTCAGAGAATTGACAGGCTCTTCCCCTAATGAATTCATCATTCGGCTTCGCCTTCAGTATGCAGCTCATATGCTGATGCATACGCATGAATCCATCACTGATATTGCCCTCGCCTGCGGCTTCAGCACCCCTAGCTACTTCAACAAAGTGTTCAAGGAACAACGGGGAATGACACCCAGCGTATACCGCAGACAGGCAGCAACATCATCCAGTATCACAGCTAAGGGTGATTAAAAAGAGGAGATTATCCTTTGGCGTATCCGGACAAAAGGACACGGTCCTCTAGCCGTTTGCCCGACTGGGCGTAACGGCAGCTTGCCGCTGCGACTTGGAAGGCAT
The DNA here is from genome assembly GCF_004000765.1 of Paenibacillus chondroitinus NBRC 15376. Classification (GTDB taxonomy): domain Bacteria; phylum Bacillota; class Bacilli; order Paenibacillales; family NBRC-103111; genus Paenibacillus_E; species Paenibacillus_E chondroitinus. The sequence goes on from NZ_BILW01000073.1 coordinate 16,223, forward strand.
AGGCGCGTCTGGGCTTATCCGTGTGATTCTTCTTGCTGTGGTGCAGCGTCTCACGGTGGAAGAACACAGCATCGCCAGGGGCTAATGGGGGACAAGGCACACCATTCTCCGGCTCTGCAGCGCGCTTATGGCCAGGCTCTGTATTGATGTTTGGCTGACGCCCAAGTAAATGTGATCTTGGGGCGAGCCACAGGCCTGCGTTCTCCTGACTGATATTATCAAGTGCAATAAAACCATTGAGCATATGACCGAGAATATGGGTGTACTGATTATCTTGATGCCACTCCAATCCATTGCCGTGGGGAGCTACGACCGCGTACATCCCCATCCACAGTTTAACTTGATCTCCTAGAATTTGTTCTAAAAGGCTTACAATCTCCGGATTCGTCAAAAACCTCGTAGTCTCAGGATATAGTTCCTGCTCCGCGCCAATATCGATGATGGATTTACTTTTCCATTCGCCTGTCCCTTTTTCGTTAGCAAAGGCAGTATTCTCTTCATTGATCGCATCAACCATTTCTTTTGTAAGAAAGCCTCGAGCATAAAAGAACCCTTCTCGATAAAACTGCTCCACCATTTCCTGCGTCAGTACAAACCTTGTGACTTGTGTCATATGCCTCAACCTCCTTTGTGGATATGACTTTATTGTAAATGAGAAAGACGCTTCGTTACTTCCAATCGAAGAGGTGAATACTAGCAAATTTGTTCACTTATCTACACAAAGAACACACAAAAAGCAAAAAGGATTAAGTTAGTGATAACTTAATCCTTTTTGCTAGGTA
>NZ_BILW01000074.1 GCF_004000765.1 Paenibacillus chondroitinus NBRC 15376
CCTTCCTGGTAATTTGTAACTACGGTATACATTATGTCTGCTAAGTAGCAATTGATTGGACGTATGTACCTATTTGCAGTTATCCGTTAACCAAGATATTCCTCCTGTAAGTTTCGATAAGTTCAGTCGCTGTATCTGACCCCGTGAAAAGGACCGGTCGGGGTACAAGATTTTAACTATGCCAGGCTGGCGCTGAATGTGAAAGCAACTGGGTACATTCTGAAACCTATTCAGCTTAAAGAAGTGACATCCGTATTGAAAAAAGCGCGGGATACCATTGAAATGGAGTTCCAACGCGAACAGGTCATTCAGCGCCTCACGTCGCAGCTTTCAGAAAACATGTCGGCATTGTGTGAGCGTCAAAACGGCCAATCTATCCTATCGTTCCACCAAAATGAAGATTATGGATATTTCCGAAGATTTGGGTTATGAAAACTCCCAATATTTTAGCTATTCATTCAAAAAGTATCTAGGCGAAACGCCTCAGCAGTATAGAAACAGGTTTTCCCTGAAAATATAATTTACCTAAAAATTTCAATCATTCAACATTGAACTGAAGCGACAAGGTTAAACAGTCCGAAAAGCTGATTCGATTGGAAACTGCCCCCGATCACTTGATCATCAAAATGAGTCAAATAAAATGAGAGGGATATGTGATTGGGAAGCACAAGCTGAACCCACTGATTTAAGCAAGCCTCTGCTTGTTGTGCGTTTTGAATGGCAGATCCGTTGCAGACTATGGAGTTATAAGATTGGTGGGTCAAAAATCCTGATGCCATATTGAAATTGGCATTCGTTACATATACATGTAAATTAGTCCCATCTGTTAATTGGATGGTCACCCATTTATTCATACACTGTAAAAGGTTTGCAATCCCTGGTCTGTTATCTTGATAGGACGGGAAGTTATTCCACATATGGTTATCTCCTTTGAAATGAGATTCCTGCATTGCTTCCACCATATGCAACGGAGTGGGCGTTTGTGCACATGGAGTAGGCTGAAACGAATATGTTTCAGTCTTTTCGCTGCGGGATAAGGTTCTTCGCGCAGTCACTACGACGAAAGTAAAAATACATCATTTTTTGTAAAGATAAATCATTACTATTCATTCATAATCGGGCTACACTTGTTTACCAGCAATCCAACTTTTGATGCTTATAAACAGATTTTTGCAACTGGCGCTTTGCTTGAATCCTATTACACGACAATTCTACGTACGGTCTTGGGAACCCTGCTGACGGTTGTTGTTTCGGCTATGCTCGCCTATCCGTTATCCAAACGATATTTGTTAGGCAGAAAATGGTGGATGGGACTCATTATATTTACGATGTTTTTTGGAGGTGGATTAATTCCGACCTATTTGCTGGTCAAAGAGCTGCATATGCTCAATACCATCTGGTCCTTGGTCATCCCAGGCTTCAATGCGACCGAATACCGTTTATACGAAAATGGTGTGTTAATCGAAACGAAATCAATGCAAGCTGCTACGCCTGGCGCTCAAAGTGCGGTGAGTACAATTGCCGGACGTGGAGTTGGTACTTACGAGTACCGGAGTGAATTGGTCAATGCGGGCGGAGTAACCTCCAGTGACGTGCTAACGGTACGAGTAGAGAAATAAACGTAAGGCCTTATATGAAAAATGAAGCAAGCTCTTGTCTAATCTATTAGGCAAGAGCTTGTTTTGTTAAATTGTCCTTCAAGTGAAAAATTGTATATGATAAATGGAAGAGAAATTAGATCCATATTTAGGAGGGATACAAAATAATGAAACGAAACAGATTAGGTGCTTCAGAGCTCATGGTAGGCGAAATAGGATTAGGTTGCATGTCGTTAGGCACAGATCGCCAGCATGCCATTTCTATGATTCATGCAGCATTGGACCGTGGGGTGAATTTTCTAGATACGGCTGATTTGTACGATGAAGGTCTTAATGAAGAAATCGTAGGTTCAGCGATTCAAGGTCGCAATCGTGGCGAAATCATTATTGCTACAAAAGTCGGTAACAGACGAATACCAGGCAAAGAGGGCTGGGTATGGGATGCCTCCAAAGCGTACATACTTTCCGCGGTTAAAGAAAGCTTGAGACGGCTGCGTACGGATTATATTGATTTATATCAATTGCATGGCGGTACACTTGAAGACCCGATCGACGAGACGATCGAAGCTTTTGAACAATTGAAACGAGAGGGGGTCATCCGCTATTATGGCATATCCTCGATACGTCCAAATGTGATTCGGGAATATACAAACCGATCATCGATTATAAGCGTCATGAGTCAGTATAGTTTACTAGATCGACGGCCGGAGGAAGAAGTGCTACCTTTGCTTGCCGAGCATTTAATCAGTATGATAGCACGTGGTCCAGTGGCGAAAGGAATTCTGTCGAATAGGGGACGGCGGCTTCAGGAAAATTACCTTGACTACACAGGAGAATCAATTAGCAGCCTGTATCCCAAATTACTGGATTCAGCCAATGTAAATGGCCGCAGTTTAAGTCAGCTTGCCATTCGCTATGTGCTTTCTCATCCTGCGGTGGCTGTGACCATCCCAGGGGCTAGCTCTTTAGAACAATTGTTGGAGAACATCGCCGTTGCAGAGGCCCCTCCCCTAAGGGATGAAGAGATCATTTTGCTTCAGAAATTGACGCGTTCAAATAGGTATGAACAACATCGATAATTTGTATCTTCATACGAGTAGCTCCACAGTCCGCAGCTGTTGAGCTACTCGTGTTATTTATGCTGAATCTAATGAGTGGATATAGGAAACTTTGGAACAAATACCGAGTATAACCAATATAGCGATTTAAGTTGAGAGAATGAATAGGAGTGTGATCCAATGAGCTGGAAAAAAGCAGCCATTGCGGCTGTAGTTGGAGCGCAAGTCATGATGTCATGTGCTTTCGACGCTTCAGCGGAAGGAGCAACTGTTGTTTGGAAGCCCATACCTAGCGTGCAGCCGGAGTTCCAGCACGAAATGTTCCCTTCGGAGGTCCCCGAATCAGGTAGAGTGCCTGCGGTTATTCAGTTATTGAGCAACATCCCTTATTATGACAAATACGAAGATTCCGGTGGTCAACCTCAGGGCTATCTAGCTCCTCAGGAGGTGCAAGTAGTCAAGGCAGGCATGCCTTGGTCGGATGCGCATAATTGGTGGAAAGTCCGCACCTGGCTTGGCGATAAGTGGATCAATGTGCCTTCAAAAGCGTTGGACGTCGCTCCACCGAAGCAAATATCGCTGCTGGACAATACGCTGATGTATGCCAACCCGGATACCAATTCACCATCAACGGGTTCATTGGCACCGCAGGATGTGGAGGTGGTGGCTGCTGCGAAAAGGTGGTTTGTTGCCGATAACTTCGATTACAATACGATGACATGGCTGCAGATTCATACGACTTGGCTCGGTGATCAATGGATTCAAATTCCTCTTAATCGCATTGGTACGCTGCGGAGCGTTGTCCCTGAGAAGGAATATTTCATGAACGTAAGCAGCATTCCGCAAGGTGTTGGGGAAATTACAGCAGAGTTCATTTCGCCATTCAACAGCACAAGCTATCGTGTAGAGACAAAGAGCGGAGTTCAGTGGATGTATTACCGAGGCGCGAGGGTTGAAGAGTCCCAAGAAAGTTTAGTATTGTATACGCGAACAACGCTTTTTGCACAACCTGATTCCTATGGGGAAGAGGTGGCCATTCTTCAGCCTCAGAAAGTCGAAGTGTTCGAACGAATTAACAATAATCCATATGGGAACTCACAGGATGAATCCATCTGGTATCATGTTCATACATCGGCAGGGGATGGTTGGGTGAATAAACAGTTTGCCGATCCGATAGATGCCAAACCGACAGACGTGGCCATAGAATTGAAATCCAATGCGGAGTTGATGAACTATCCCTTAGGTAATTGGTATAAATTCGCACAAGCTTCCCCTCAAATTGTACATCCGATTCGTTATTGGGATGATAGCGTAGGGAACCGTTGGTACCAGATCGATTCTTATGTTGGGCTTGCCTGGTTGAAGTTAAATTCATATTCCGATCGAATTGTGACTGATGGATTTGATCCGGCTATAGACATGTCCTTCTACACTTTGTACTACAACAGTGCGAAGATTGATGGCGACGAGCTTAAGCTTCAAGACCGACAGGTGGGATATATGCGCGATAACGCTTGGTATATATCCATTCCCTTTTTATCCGAAGGTTTCCGATACGACAAAAGTGAGTCTGGAGGCTGGACCACTTATCAGAACAGCAGGTTTGGCAATGGTTTTCGCATTCAGGCTGGCTCCTTGCAGGCGACAACACTTTGGAATGGTAAAGAGGTACAACAGGTAAACTTGACGGCAGCACCACAGGTCTCGCCAAACGGAGAAATATATCTGAACGAAGCCGATGTACGGTACTTGTTCGGTACTCTTATTACTAAGGTTGATAACTCCCTTACTTTTACACTTCAGGCCTACAATGTGACTACTCTTGCTATTCCCACATCAGTGGATTCCGATCAGATAGTGCTCAATGTAGCTTTTAGAGACAGCACTCAGCAGCTCGCGGCCGACGCTTCACCTGAGTTAAGACCCAAGTTGACTGTCGAAGAGAACGGAGTCCCACCGGCAGAGGCTATTCAGGCCTATTCAAAATGGGTTGCACCCCTTCAGTGGGACATGGCTTTCTTCCAATACCAAGCTGCCAAGCCGCTGAAGGTCGGGCAGAACCAGCTGCGGGCTAGACTTGAGATTGGCGGCAGGATTTTATGGCAGCATGAATTTACGGTTATGAGGACGAAATAGATTGGTGAGCGGGAGCCTTCATCCTTTTTGAGGATGGAGGCTTTTTTGTATGGTTTAGGCTTGGGAGAAGTTTAAGCCTTATTGATTGCAACGCGAATGAGCGTTTCGCGCTAATTAATCATAGCGCGGCATTGAGCGCCTTGTGCCACGGCCCCTTGCTCCATGTCTACGTTGTACGTTATACAACATAAAACAGCTTTAAAGCCCACCACCCTACTCTTCATTGCACTAATTGCAATAAATTCAAGCAAAATAGCGTGAAAACCGCACTATCCTGCTTTCCACGTTGTCATTTGTACAACGTGGAAGGAGCCAGTGGCTGATTTGAGGCCTCTATGCTGCACAAAGTGCAACATAGGGATGATTGTGATTATAGGTTGATCTGTCATTCGACAGCTTTTTTAACATTGGAGTTAATTTTTATACATTAAATGATTTCAACCGAGGAATCCCTGGAAGCTTATAAAATTGAGATAACTTTGCAACTTTAAGAAGATCCCATCCGTCTATTATATAGGCTTAATTTTACTAATGTGGATGAAGGAGGTAAAAGTTGAATGATGAACATGGAACGAGATCTGCACGTAGATATTGCAATAATAGGCGGAGGAGTGGGAGGGTGCGCTGCAGCATTGGCTGCCTGTAGGATGGGGAAAAATGTGTATATGACCGATGAATTCGACTGGATTGGCGGTCAGTTGACGAGTCAGGCTGTGCCGCCTGACGAGCACAAATGGATCGAGCAATTCGGCTGTACACGAAGTTATCGCCAATTTCGCGACGAGGTCAGAGAGTACTACCGGCAACACTATCCGTTGTCCGAGTATGGGCGTTCGGTGTACTATTTGAATCCTGGAAATGGTGGAGTAAGCCGGCTGTGCGCTGAACCACGTGTCACGCATGCCGTATTGCAGCAGATGCTCGCGCCGTTCGTTAACAGCGGGAAACTTACCATCCACACACGAAGTAAAATTGTAAAAGCGTGTAGACATGGCAACGAGATCCAAGCCGTTACTGTCAAACGCGAAAACGGGGAAAGGCTGACTGTCCATGCACCTTATTTTCTAGATGCAACGGAATGTGGGGATGTATTGCCACTTGCGGAAGTCGACTACGTAACCGGAGCAGAATCGAAGTCAGTAACAAACGAACCTCATGCCTTGGAGGGTCCCGCGGATCCTCATGATATCCAGGCTTTTACTTACTGCTTTGCGATGGACTACTTCGAAGGAGAGAATCATGTCATAGATAAACCTCATGATTACGAGTTCTGGCGTTCATTTCAGGCACCATTTTGGCCGAATCCGCAGTTGAATTGGGTATCGCCTGATCCCAAAACGTTGGAACCAACAGAAGAAACGCTCTTTCCCGGTACGGATAAATACCCTTTGTTTATCTATCGCCGAATTGTGGATAAAGCGAACTTCGCGGCAGGGACATACACGTCGGACATTTCGTTAGTCAATTGGGCGCAGAACGATTACTTTCTTGGAAATGTTTATGATGTACCTGAACAGTTGGCCGAAAAGCATCTATATCAAGCGAAACAACTGAGCTTTTCTTTGTTATATTGGCTGCAAACAGAAGCTCCTCGGCCTGACGGGGGAGTGGGATACCCAGGGTTGAGGCTGCGTCCGGACGTCGTCGGGACCGCTGACGGCATGGCCCAGGCGCCGTATATTCGGGAATCGCGTAGAATTAAAGCGGAATTTACGGTTTTGGAACAGCACGTAAGCACAGCTATCCGAGGCGATCAAGGAGCAGTAGAGTTCCCTGACAGCGTAGGGATTGGATGTTACCGAATCGATTTGCATCCGAGTATGACGGGACGGAACTTCCTCGATATTTCTTCAATGCCTTTTCAGATCCCATTAGGAAGTCTGATCCCCAAGCAGGTTACGAACTTGCTAGCTGCCTGTAAAAATATAGGAACAACCCACATTACTAACGGTTGCTACAGGCTTCATCCCGTTGAATGGAATATCGGGGAGTCTGCAGGCTATACGGCTGCTTTTTGTTTGAACCAAGGCATGACCCCAAGTGAGGTTCGCGCTGACACAGCAAAGCTCAAAGAACTTCAAGCTTTACTGACGGCGAACGGCATCGAACTGGCATGGCCTAAGATTGGAGCTGTATAAACAACCTATCAAAGATCAACTTGTTCTTAAAAAGGGGGGCTTTTTATGGAGCATAAAAAAAATTTGCTTTACGGGATAGTAGCTGGAGTACTCCTTCTTTTCTTAAATAATTCTATTGCTTTCAGTACAATAAAAAGTCTTTTCGATAGCATGCCAATTGCTTATATTACTGTTAGATGCATGCTCTATATTCTATCTTTTATTGGTATTTTGACGGTGGCTTTTTGTTCAATAGAATTGATAATAGATGTACATAAATTCAGAAAGCAAAGATAAACTTGTCGGGTGACAAAAATACGGTTACATTAAAGTCGCATGTTATGCGGCTTTTTCATATTATGTCCTCATTTCCTTACGGATCGGACAATGTTAAGAAAAGAAAGGGTGCCAATATTAAAATGAAACTAACTTATTTGCGCTGGGACAGTATTGCAATAATTGCAATTGCTGCACTATTCATAGGACTTAAGGCGTTGTTAACGATTCTAAACATAAATCCATTACAAATGTAGAGTTGATAGGGGAGCAAACAATTTACGGAAAGTCGGGCTCCCAAATGATCGTACGAATGGGAAAAACAGTGGCTGTAGCTACGAATAAAGAAGGTATTCCGGATCTTACTGCAGGTTTGGATCTTCAGGCCGATCTCTACACAGATAACGAGATTTGGATCACGGTTCGCGGAGGGTATACAGTTTATAATGAGAGCGGAAAGAAAATCAAACCCATTATTGAATGATTAGATTATCTCGTTCCCGATGGGAAGTAGGGAAGAGATAGGTACAGTTTAACGTTGAACTATACATATAAACACTAGTGGAGGTAGCTGAGATGATGGCTGCTTTTTCATTGAACTGACGGGAGATTAGTTGAACTAGAGGTGTTTGTACTCTATAAGTCGAATATGTTTGAAACTTTTTAGTGGAGGTTTCTTGCATGGCTGATAAAGAATTAGTCCTCGATATTGGTGGGGTGCTTGCTACTAATTTTTCTCCTCATTTTTGGAAAGATCTGTCGGAACAATCTAGTACTCCTTATGCAATGCTTTTTAATTTTAGAAAGGAAATACGTGAAGAGTTATGGACTGGAAAGATGCCAGAGGAGGGGTTCTGGGAACAGTTGCATTTGAAATTTCCTGCAATTCATATAGAAAACGCAAAAGAAATCCTTATTTCAAATATTCGTCCAATGCCAGCTATTGAGAAAGTAAAGATTTGGAGTAAATACGCAAATATCCATATATTAAGTAACCATCGCATAGAGTGGATTAAATCCATTCTTAAACCTATCGAACCTTATGTATGCAGTATTACAGTATCCAGTGAAGTAGGTTGCTGCAAGCCTAAGCCTGAAATATACGCTCTAGTGCATGAGCAACTAAACCACCAGGGAGATATATTGTTTGTTGATGATCAGGATAAAAATTTTAATGAAGCAAATTCGCTCGGGTGGAAAACCATATTAGCCGACGAAAAAGGGGCCTGGATTTATAATGTCACTTCACTTTTGTCAGCTGTAGAAGATTGATTCAATGCAGTAAAAGATCAATTGTAGATAAACCGGTTTAGGATAGGTGTGTTATATACATGAAAAGGTTGGAATTAATACAGAAGACACAATATGATTTTGATGCAGCCTTAGAGGATAGGGAAATAGAAGCACTTAAAATTTGGAATTGCAAAATTAAAGATTACTCAAAACTTAATTCTTTAACGAAATTAACCGAGCTAGAAATCTTTAGCTTTGATGGGACGTTAGATGATATGTGCAATCTTAGGAACCTATCAAAGTTGAGGTTGATACATATGCCAAAAGTAAATAAATTAGATAAATTGGGGCTATTAACCAACTTGCAGGAGTTATCTCTAGAATCTTTACCAAGTTGGGATTCCTCAGGGAAAACGTTGGTTTTTGATAATCTGAATCCAATAGGTAAGCTATCGAACCTTAAAAAATTAGTAATAATGAAAAGCATAGCAGAGGAATTCGGCTTAAAGCCATTAGGTCACTTGAAACAATTGCAAAAGTTTGAAACAGAGAATACATTTTCGACCTATGACTTTGCATGGTTATCGGCTCAATTAAGAAATACAGAATGTGTTTTTTTTTAAACCTTATCATGAAGTGAGATACTCCCAATGTAAGAAATGTGGTTCCAACAAAGTTAAACTAACTGGTATCAAACGAAATAACTTGCTCTGCCCGAATTGCAATAAAAACAAAATAAACGAACATGAAAATATCTTTTATAAGATTGTTACTGAGAGTAGTGGAACTTCTTGAAAACCTTTAAAACCATTACGCTAACGCAGAACGTTAGTTGAACGGATATTGGAGTAGTTTACCGCGTCAGCTCCTTTTTCGTTTTTGAGTAACGGTTAGTGGAATAGATTGTGTTAGAATATTGTTGATAATATCTTTTGGATTGGGTAGGGGGAAATTAAGAGACTATATGGAATGCTAATGCTTAATCATGAGCATCCCTATATTAAGTATGCTGCAGCTATTTACATGCTTTCGAGGAGAATCGATCTTTGTATGAAATCCATTGGTATTTATAAATTCTTAAAGATAAAGATATTGCGAACTCGATTGAGCCTGAATTTGAAAGGACAATGATAAGGCCTATGAGCCTAATATTAATTAGTAAAGGATGAATTAAACAAATACAATGGGAATGGTGATAACATGGAGAAGGAAAACACAAAGGATTTAAAAGAATACGCAGGACGAATTCAACAATTGGTTGAAAATTTTCAAAGCAATATACATGACCATTTAAATGAAGATTATGCAAAATCAACAAAATGGTCAGATAAACTTGCTGATAATGTAGCGGAGTTTGTTGGAAGTTGGAAATTTATTAATATCTTCATTGTATTTTTGGCAGCTTGGGTTATCTTAAACACATTGGCGATCACTAAGGTCATTCATTTTGATGAACCACCTTTTATTTTATTAAATCTTTTATTATCCTTTCTTGCTGGATTCCAAGCTCCAATTATCATGATGAGTCAGAATAGACAGTCAGCAAGAGACAAACAAGAAGCTATAATTGATTTTGCAATCAATTATAAAGCGGAGCAAGAAATTGATGATATGCAGGGTCATCTGCATAGACTTGAGGCAGATTTTGCTGAGTTTAGGAATGAAGTGAAAGAAGATTTGGCGGAGATTAAAAAGCTTTTACAGGGGAAATAAAAAGACTTTTTTAAGAAGAGAAACTATCGAAAATTTCAATTCTCCTATAGCCCTGTTTTAGTTAGGTTGGGGTTTAATCTCGGAAATCTTGTGAAAAACAGATAAAATAACCAAGCCAATCATTCCACTTGGAAGGTGATAAATCCCAATATCCCGACCATTCTGCAGAATTATTCTTCCCGTGTACTCGATACTCTTCTACATCTTTATCAGCTAATATACTTTGTTCAGAAACTTGTTCTGATTCTTGCTTATCAATATGAATTACCATTGATAATAGCGTATTTGATGTATTAACTAATGAACAAATAATCGCATTATGTCTTTATGAAATGACTTGGTTTGGATATACAGAAGAGGACATTGCTAATAGATTAAATATGTTAGGTAATGAAGAAGAAATTAACAAATAAACTATGAAGGTTCTCAGATGTGGCAATAGCATTCGATAACACCACCCTCGGTTCTTTCGACAGAGTTCTTTCCGCTAATGAGGAACGATAGTTGAATGAGCGATTTAAAGCAATTTAGAATAAGTCTTTTAGATCAAGGACTTTAAATTTTGGAAGCGTAAGTTTGCCTTGATTAATTTGAAGTTTTTTATCGGTTGATTATAAATTTAGGATGATTGAGGATAAATAATAAAATTTTACATATTGAATTTCTTATTGGGTAAGATTAATAATGCTTTCACACCTTCTAACTCTAGAAAAGAGGACTATGCAATTATGAAATCTGTGCTCACAGGAACTGAAATGGGGAAACTTTGGGCGACTTATATCGGAAATTCAATGGGAAAATGCATGCTCAATTATTATCTAAAGAATGTAGATGATCCCGAGATTAAAGTGGCTTTAGAATATGCAATGGAGTTAAGCAATAATAATATCCAAACAATTGAGTTCTTCTTTAATCAAGCAAACTTTCCTATACCTCTTGGGTTTACTGATAGTGACGTGAATTTGAATGCGCCTCGGTTGTTTATTGATGAGTTTTATCTTCATTATTTGAAATATGCGAGTAAAGCTGGTATGAGTCTCTACTCGATTGCAGTACCATTGGTTACAAGAAGAGATATTCGGGATTTTTTTATCAAATGCGTCCAAGATACAATGAAATTGCAGTCAGTGGTTGCGGTAATTTCAGAATCTAAAAATGAGCTAATGAATTCGCCTGTCATTCAGCCCCCAGAAAAAGTTGATTTTGTACATAGTGAAAAGTTTCTGGGTTCTTTTTTCGGAAAAGGCAGACCCCTACAAGGATTAGAAATTGCGCATATCTTCGGAAATCTGAATAACGATATCACAAGCAAAGCACTTATTATTGGATTTGCTCAAGTAGCAAATGACAATAAGGTAAGAACATTTCTAGAACGCGGAAAAGATATTAATCAAAAGCACATTGAATCTTTAACAGAAAAGTTGTCCCAGGATGGATTGCCCTCCCCGACACTAATAGATCATTTCGTGACTTCTTCGACAGTCTCACCATTTTCTGACAAAATCATGGTTTTTCATAAAGTGGACATGTTTAATGTGAAAATAAGGGAGTATGCCAATGGCATATCGCTTGACGGTAGAAAAGATATTGGTGCTTTATTTTTGAAATGCCAAGCGGAAGTAATGTTATATGTGGAAGATGGTGCAAATCTCTTGATTGAAAATGGATGGTTAGAAAAACCACCGGAGGCAATTGACCGTAGTAAATTCTTGAATAAATAACTCATTGATCAGAACACCATGTTCGTTCCAATAAAGGGAGCAGTTTGCCGCGCAGGCAGCAGCTCCCTTTTTCATTAAAGTAAGGGGTGGGATGTTTCCAATATGTGTTAAAATATAACTTAGTCTCTTTACAGGGCTTCTTTTTGAACTAAAAGGACACCTTGAATAATTTTAATGCCACTTACGCTAATTATAGGCGTATTTTTACACCAAATGAGAAATTCGATTTTAGGAGAGAGTGAATTTTCTATTCTCGGAATTAAGCTCTAATGGGACACTATAGCTTAATAAAGACACCATGGCAGCCGGCATCAGTTGACAAATGCGAGCGAGCGCCTTATTATTTGTTATGTTGTTTTGCTTTAGTTTGAGGAATCAACAATACATTCGTATAACCCCATGAAATACAGGGTGGGGGTCTCTACAGGAAGCCTTAACTTCCTTGCTACGAATATGGAATCGAGTTTCAACGATTCTATATTCGATAGTAAGGAAGTTTTTTTGTTTCCAATATACAGTAGAAGAAACCCAAGGAAGGAATCATAACGATGAAATACAGAATATTGGTTTTGTTAGGCGCAGTCTGTTACGGCATTCTATCGACAATCGTTACAAAGGCATACGCAAAAGGCTATACGCTCGGAGAAATCGTGGGAAGTCAATTATTGACGGGGTTCGTATTGGCTTGGACTCTTGTTCTATTCATGAAATCGAAAGGAAGATGGAGCGCAAATGTTAAGACGACGTCTTCATCCACGACGGCTGCCACGAAGTTATCGTGGAGGCATCGCGTCATCCTGATGGTCGCTGGTGTGCCTACAGCTGTAACAGGCTTGTTGTATTACCAATCCCTGCGATATATTCCCAATTCGCTAGCCATTCTGTTGTTATTCCAATTCACATGGATGGGGGTTTTGATCAATTCGGTCGAACAGAGGAGGCGTCCGAACGGCATCATGTTGATCACGCTGACCGTCCTGTTTGGAGGGACATGGCTAGCGGCCGGCATACTTGATCAAGGCTTGTCTGAGTTTAACTGGAAGGGCGTCATTTTTGGCTTTATGTCCGCGATAAGCTACTCGTTGTTTATTCTGTTCAGTGGCAAAGCTGTGCCTTCCATGCATCCGATATACCGAAGCGCTTGGATGGTTACAGGGGGGATGTTATTTGTATTTTTCTTGTTCCCACCCAGCTTCCTGTTCAACCATGCGCTATTGGAGGGATTGCTTCCGTTTGGGGTACTGCTCGGCTTGTTTGGCGCGTTCTTGCCTCCATTATTGTTCGCGGTAGGGGTTCCGAAAATTGGAGAAGGTTTGACAGGCATTCTCGGTGCCGCCGAGTTGCCTGTCGCGGTTATGCTGTCATCCATCGTTCTACACGAGCACGTAAGCTTGCTCCAATGGGCTGGGGTCCTGTTGGTACTGCTTGCGGTTGCTTTTCCCGAGCTGATGAAGCGAACGAGATGGGTCGGTCGCAAAGATACCGTATCCGGTTGACACAAAAGCCGCAACCGGCTAAATATTGTTCATTTCTTTATAATCGATCATTGCGCTCAACGGGAAACGTTAGTTGATTGAATTAAACATGAAGGCAGCGGCCAAATAGCCTGCTGCCTTTTTTAAACTACAAGGAAAAATAAAGGGATTTGAGTAGATTGTTAGAAATGTTTTAACAATAAATTCAACGAATGGGGAAGTTTAATGGGCTATGTAGAAGACTTAAGAAAAATTGTAGGTACTATTCCATTAATTCTTGTTGGCGCGGTGGTTATTATCATCGATGAAGAAAATAGAATTTTATTGCAAAAACGAATGCATCATCCAGTAGGGCGTTATGGATTACCTGGCGGGTTAATGGAATTGGGGGAGTCTACAGTAGAAACAGCTCAAAGAGAAGTGTATGAAGAAACAGGACTTAAAGTTAGAAATCTTAACTTAATTGATGTTTTCTCTGGTAAAGAGAATTATATTAAAGCTCCCAACGGTGATGAATTCTATGTTGTTGTTACAGCTTATTGGACTAAGGATTTTAGTGGTAATCTAAGAATTAATGATTCAGAATCCATGAGTTTAGAGTTTATTAGTATTAATGATCTGCCTGACAACATAGCAAAAAGTCATAAAGCAATGATAACAAAGTACAGAACTTTGTTGAACTAACGAGAAAGATAACTCGATAAAATAAATACGAGGGAATACTGCAAGTATTTTGATTGGCCATGTGCCTTTTAATATTGAAAATTGGATGCAAAAGAGTCTATTAATAGTATGACTGTCTTTGCTCTATTTTTTAATGCATCAAGTGTCCTGTTGCCGGGGAATACGTCCGTCATAAAGTTCTTTTAATAAATCGCCCCAATAAACTAGGTTTTCCAGGTTATATTGCTCCTGGAGGCAAAGTTGATTATCTTGAAAGTATAGTTGATGGAGCAATACGTGAAGTGATCAATGGTTGCCAATGCAAGACTGGTTTAAGAGCAGATTTCCATTATTCTTTAAGCAAGGATCCTTTGACGTATTCAAAAGAAATTATTAGTTTATGTCGGTAACAAGGATAACGATCACCTAAAGGAAAGTTACTCCTTCGTTCAAATAGCAAAAGAAAATGGTAAGAACGTTGATATTATTCTCATGGAAGGCAATCATTTTACTTCCTTAGATAAATCAATTCTAGATAGTATTGATAAATTCAATAAAATGTAAGCATTCCTTGGAACTATAAACTAGGGAGGAACGTTAGTTTAACAAAGAACTGATGCTGCTGCGGTGGAGGTAGATATTTCAGTATATAATCACTTGGTTTCCCCCAATGGTAGCAGCAATTGTGCTTGATGCTAACCCCTACATATCGAATATTTTTGTGGAGTTTATTGGCTACTCAGTTGGACTAACTGGATTAATACCTATGGTTATCCTATTACTGTTTCACTTTAACCAATTAATTGCTATGTTAATTTTCTTTCTTATAAAGATATTTGTTTTATATCCATTTTTCGTGTTTGTGTATTTAAAATCTAAAAGAGTAAAATGGCTACCTTTTATGATTAGTTCGCTTCTAAGTTTGTGGGGAGTATTTTTTGGGTTTTTTTGGATGATTGCTGCAATGCAGTGAATTAATCCATTAAACGGGGAACCTTAGTTTTTAATTTTAACAGCACAGCAGCAGACATTATGAATCGATTGCTGCTTAGTTAAGCTATAGATATTTGAAAAAAAATAGCAGCTGCCACGACTATTAATTTCAGTCAAGGCTACTGCTATTTTTAGTAACTTATGCCTCCATACTCTTACGCCGGCCAAGGCTTCAAATATTATACAGGTTTCTGGTGAGTGATTTTTATTAAATTAACAGGAAGGAATGCTTAAATTCAATGTGGAATAAATTGTAATATTGATGCTATTTAGGAGATGATTCTATTTGATTCGTCAAGCTGAACGATCTGATAGAGACCAACTGTACGACCTCTATCGTATGTTAGTACCAAATAGTAAGAAAATCTTCGAACGAGAAGGATATGACGGATCGGTTAGTAAAGGTTTTAAAAAGTACTTCTGATTGAACTAACGAAAGAACGTTAACTAAAATAAATATGGAACCGACAATCCGGACAATTATCGATCCTTAACATATGTGATGAACAAAAGCGCTAAAAAGATTCTACTTCGTACTGCTTTTGTGTTATCTTCATTGTGCTACCTTGAAATTGATCATACCGTGTCCAAGGGCGCTAGCAACGTGAGTAGCCAATAAGGCGAGCCCTTCTGTCGCCTGCGCAGCCGACAGATCACCAAGATCGTATATCCGTTTCCAGCCGAATGCTCCTTTAAGCAAGGCCGAGACCATTTGCTTAGCAGCTGCATCGTTTCCACACATAAACAAGTCGTGATCTCCGTTAGCGACTATACCAGGATTCACCATCACGGCAGCCGCTATGTGGTTCATAGCCTTGACTACTTTAACTTCAGGAAATGTGGTCTGAATTCGTTCGCCGAGCGATTCTCCAGTAGACGTGAAAAGCGATATTCGCCCCTCAGTAAAATTAATTGGAAGGGATATGTCCAAGAGGGTTTTTCCCCGCAGATTTTCTTCCCCTGCCATTTTGAGTGCCTCGATCGCTCCATGGCCGGTTATTGCGTGAACAAGCAAATCGCCGAAGGCAGCCGTCTCGTGGATTGTACTAACTAGGATTGTTTTTTTGTTCACATCTTCTAACCGAAGCCAGTCTGCAAGTTTCTCCGGTTGTCTGGATCCGAGCATTACATGATAACCCTGCCTTGCAAATGCAGATCCTAATGTTTTGCCAGCATTTCCGGCTCCAATAATACCAATTTTCATCTGTATTCTCCTCCTTCATGAGCCGCTGTAGGGACCCTAATACGAGCATATTCCAAATGCCATAATCGCGAAAGAACGCAAATTTTTTTGTTATAGAATGTATTTCTAGTTTAACTAACTTTTTGTAAGGGGAGTGTTGCTATGAATCAACCCGATGAGCATCCATGCTTCCGAGCGATTGTTTCCGCTATCGAAGTCATTAGCGGCAAATGGTCGTATTCTGTAATTTCGCAGTTGTGCCAGGGAACACAGCGTTTCAACCAACTTCGTCGCAATCTGCCTGGTATTAGCATCAAATCGCTGACCGATACCCTTCGTCACCTTGAGCAGCGTGGTATCATTAGCCGTAATGTGGTTCCAACTGTACCGGTTACCGTCGAATATGCATTAACAGAGAGTGGAAAGGCATTCAATGAGGTTCTTGTACGGATGCGCGACTGGGGGGGGACGTGGGGTAGATACAATCTCGATGAAGATTCACATTCATTTACAGAAACCAGCTCGCCATGATTGTTTGCAAGTCGATATAGTATTCCGCTAACAGGGAACGATAGTTCTATTACGACATGACGGCAGCCGACACGTGAT
>NZ_BILW01000075.1 GCF_004000765.1 Paenibacillus chondroitinus NBRC 15376
CATGACACGTTTTTCAGCAGAAATGGTCAAAATAGTGGCTTGTAGTTCCCTTGACCTGGGGAAAACGTGCCTTTTTATAGAAATAGTGGCCTGTAGTTCCCCTATACTCCCACCACTAGCCACTCGCCTTTCTAACAAACAGCAAATTAGATATTCTCCCGGTTCAGCACATAAACTTTCACGTTTTTCTTCACGCCGAATTCCTGGGCCTGACTCAAATCGTTCATGAACACATCAATTCTCGAACCGCGAATCGCCGAGCCGATATCTTCAGCTTTGCGAATGCCGATCCCCTCAATGAAGACGGTGGAGCCTAATGGAATGACAGCCGGATCGACGGCGATCGTCCGTCCCTCTTTGGCTTTTAACCCGCTGAAGGTTATGCCGTACATGGGATGGGAAGCCTTTTTACCGGTCGATTCGAAACCTGCTGTATAGGCTGTCAATGTGGTGTTGATTACTTTTTTAATGATTTTTGGTTGTGTTTTCGTGACAGCCCCTGTTCCACTTGAAGGAACATTCAGGGTTTGTCCAATGGTCAATCCGCGCGGATCACTAATTCCGTTGGCTGCCATCAGGTCGTTCACATCCACTTCAAAGTCGCGAGCGATTTTGAACAAGGTATCTCCCCGGTTAACCTGATACTGCGTTGTTGGCGGCACGGTAGCGGTGGTAGTGGTTTCAGGTTCAACGGCAGATGTGGTATTTGCTACAAGACTGTAAGATTGCGGTAGATCCGTGAACTCGTCGCTGCTAGGATAGGAAAAGGCTTTACCAGTAAGCCATAAACTTACTAACAAAGGAATTGTCAGAGTCGTAAACAAAATTCTTAGAAACATCATAGCTCCTCCTCAAAAAGTTAATAGAGTTATAGCTACTAGACTCGTCAAATTTATATTTTTCTATACGTATTCTATGAAAATTTACTAGATTAGAACCCGCAAAAGGTCCCTTTACGGGCTTTTTTGCTGTTTACAGACAGATTGGCAAACGTTCGTCCTCACGTGAATACACTATAGCAACAACCTAAAGGAATGATGTTCATGCGCCCAGGATACGGAATGTTTCAACAACAGTCGGCGAAAATGCGGCTCACGCCGCAGCTGCGCAAAGCCATATCGATTCTGCAGCTCTCGCTTCCTGAATTGCTGGAGGTTGTTCAGCAGGAGATGCATGAGAATCCGGTATTGGAGTTCGCCTCCGTTAATGAGCGGACAGTCGATACTCCTACTCGTCCTACCCGTACGAGGGATGGCGAAACTCCTTACGATCCGCTGCACCATGCAGTGTCGAATGAGGTGTCGCTGGAAAGGCATTTGAAGGAGCAGTTATTCTTCATGAAAAAAGTGCCGCAAGCCGTGCGCCGCATTGTCATTTTTATGATTGGAAATGTGGATGGCAATGGCTATCTGACCTCTTCGATAAGTGAAATTTCGGATGTTTTGAAAATGGAGCGTGAGCTGGTGGAGCAAGCCCTTACGATTCTGCAAAGTTTTGAGCCTGCCGGTGTGGGGGCGAGAAATTTGCGCGAGTGCCTGCTTTTGCAGGTAAAGTCTTTGGCGGAAAGCTTTCCGCTCGTCGCCATACTCATTCGCCATCATTTAAAGGATGTTGCCGATTATCACATTCATAAACTATCGCAGCATCTGCAAGCTTCGCCGCAAGAAATTCAGGCAGCCGTGGCCGTCATCAAAGGCCTGAATCCCAGGCCAGGAGCTGCCTTTCAGACGGAAGACATTCACTATATCCTACCGGAGGTGATCATTGAAAAGTCAGGCGACAAGCTTGTCGTGTTTACTCATCAGGCAGCGCTGCCCCGTCTATCGATGAATGGTTATTATGAGCGACTTGTGAAGGAGGGAAAAGATGCGAACGAAGCCGCTCGCTTTCTAACCGGCAAGTTCCAATCGGCGATGTTTTTTTTAAGGTGCCTGGAGCAGCGCCGAAAGACGATTTTTCGTGTGGCTCAAGCCATCGCCGAGGAACAAAGCGATTTTTTTTGGAAGGGGACGGCCAATCTCAAGCCGATGACCTTGAAACACATTGCCGATAAGCTCGGCATGCATGAATCGACAGTCAGCCGGGCAACTGCCGGCAAATATGCTCAAACGCCTTGGGGCATCTTCGAGCTCAAGCACTTTTTTCCGTCAGGCTTGCCCAAAGACTGCGGAGAGTCAGCGTCCTCCGAGCGTGTCAAAGCCAGAATAAAAGAGTGGATTCGCAGCGAAAACACCGCTAAGCCATACTCCGATCAGAAGCTGACCGTGCTGCTGAAGCAGGAAGGCATCCAGATCTCGCGCCGCACCGTGACGAAATATCGGGAGGAGCTCGGCATTTCTTCTTCCTTGAGAAGGAAACGCATATAGTTAACCTATAGGGTTATGGCTTGATTAAGGTTTTGGCCCATAAATTCATATCCTCATATTTATCGTAGATATCGCAGTTTTTCGTCAGCCTGCCGTAATACCCATAGCCCATTTGATGGAAAACGGCATTCATGCCGAAGGAAAGCGCTCTGGACAACGAGTAGGCGCAGGTAATCTGGCGAGCGATCAATTCATCCTCCAAAGCATGCATCAAAAGCCGCATGAGCCCTTTGTTGCGGAAGGCAGGCAGTGTGGCGCAATCGGTCATTTCAGCATTGGCATATGTCGCATTGATTTCAGCGGAAGCGGCGCTAATGAGCTCATTTTGCGATTCGACGAGATAATAAATCGTCCCCTCCTGCATCGTTTTTGCAACATAAAGCGGATCGTTCATGGGTGTCGGGTAGGTCTGGAAAATCTGGCTGTACAACTGCGACAGCTGCTCCGCATCCTTGGGCAAAGCTAAACGCAGAGTAAAAGGTTCCGGTATAACGGGCCTTATGGACTTACGAGAAAGCGCTAGCACTTGATGTAAAATGCTATCCTCCTCCATCCAATAATCGCTGCTCCGCCGCCCCAAATCGTAATAAAACGCCATGCAGTAAGCGTCCATGCCATGAAAATATCCTTTATAAATGCCCTCCAGCATGCAGCCTTTTCCTAAGAAGCTCTGCCAATCCTGCTCTCGCGATTTGATAAAAACCTTAGTCAGCGCATGGCTTTTGGCAACGTAGGCTGCTCGTTCGTAGATGGCATCGACATTGCCTTGATAGTCGTCTACCCGCAATCTTTTGTTCATGAAATCGAGGTAAAAGCTTACCGTATAATCACTGCCGCTTTCAACTTCCAAACGGGATGTTGGCCGATCATTTGGCATTTGATTAGGCATCTGGCAGTCCCCTCCTTCTTCTTACCATGGTTATATGCTTCGATCCGTTAGATTAGCCTTGCAATAATTGGGGTTGTCGGACCAAAGTTGGCATGCATTTTGCTTCGTTATTAGGCAGTAGCAGCAGTAACGCAAACCATATCTCATGAAGGAGGTTGAGCGCTTATGCAGTGCATGTGGTGTGAAACGGAAGATGTCCGTGAAGGGGTAAAAGATTGCTATTGGATCATGCCGGACGGGAGGATGGCTGTACAGATTTTGAACGTACCCGCGATCGAGTGCGCGAACTGCCGAACGTATGTACTGGAAGGCACTGCCCAGCAGATCGAAGAGATGCTGTATTGGCATGATGTTTCTGCGCTCGGAAGCTCCTTTCACTATGAAGATCTGATGAAAGCTCCTCGGGTCAAAAATATGTTTCTGAAATGAAATCATCAACAATAGTGAAGGCTGATTAACGGGGGTGCCTTATGGGGCGAGAGCATTTAATCAAGCCGGTTCTGGATCATCCATATCCTACGATTCAATATGGCAAAGGGGTGTTCCTCTACGATGAGCAGGGCAAGGCGTATCTGGACGCATCGTCAGGGGCTGTGACGGCCGGCATCGGGCACGGCGTGCAAGACATTATCGATGCCATGATGGAACAGGCGAGTAAGGTATCTTTTGTATACCGTTCACAGTTCACAAGTGAACCGGCGGAGAAACTCGCGAAGAAGCTGAGCGATTTGGCGCCAGGGGGCGACTATTGGTCCTTCTTCGTGAACAGCGGCTCAGAAGCGACGGAAACGGCGATGAAGATTGCCATTCAGCACTGGCAGGAGAAGGGCCGATTCGGGAAAAACAAAGTGATATCCCGCAGGATGAGCTATCATGGTATCACCATGGGCGCGCTTTCGATGTCAGGCCACGTACTTAGAAGAAGGCGGTTTATACCGCTCTTAGAGGATTTCCCGGTGGTTGCCCCTGCTTATTGCTACCGGTGTCCGTTGAACGCAGCTTCCTGCAAGCTGGCATGCGCAGACGATTTGGAAACAGCGATTAAACGAATCGGCGCCGAGCATATCGCCGCCTTCATTGCGGAGCCGATCGTAGGGGCTGCCGGAGGGGCGATTGTGCCGCCTGCGGGTTATTTTAAAAAAATCAAAGAGATTTGTGAGCGCTATGAGATCTTATTTATCGCCGACGAGGTGATGACGGGCATTGCTCGTACGGGTGAAATGTTTGGCATGCAGCATGAAGGCGTAGAGCCCGATCTGATCGCGCTGGGGAAAGGCTTGAGCGCCGGTTACACACCGATGGCTGCAACGCTGGTTAAGGATCATGTGATGGCGCCTATTTTACAAGGCTCCAAGAGCATAATGGCCGGCCATACTTACAGTGCCAACCCACAGTCGGCAGCCATTTCATTAGCGGTGCTGGACTACGTCAATAAGCATCAACTAGCTGAGTCAGCTCGAAGCATGGGAGCATATCTGCTAGATAAGCTGCGTCTAATGGCGGAAGGCATCGAGATCATTGGCGATGTCAGGGGGAGAGGTCTTCTTCTGGCCCTGGAGTTCGTACGGAATCGAGACGATAAAACGATGTTTCCACCTGCGGCGGGCATCACATCTCGAATCATAGATACAGCCTTTCAGAAAGGCTTGCTCGTTTATCCCGCAGCCGGCGCTGTGGATGGGGCTGGGGACGCCATTATTGTGGCGCCGCCTCTGGTTATTACGGAAGCGGAAGCCGATCAACTCGTACAGCTTTTGGAGGAAGCGATTCGGGAAGTTGCTGATGAGTTGTCCAGAGAGTCGGCGGGAGGTGGCAAAGATGGAGAAATCTGAGCTGAGCAAAGTGAAAAGCTTGGAAGAGGCGCTTCATGCGATTAATGACGGCTGTACGCTGATGTACGGCGGGTTTGGCGGTATCGGGACACCACCGACGCTGATTGATGGCATTTTAAGCAAAGGGGTCAAAGACTTAACGATTATCGGCAACGATACTGGGTTCCCTCATATCGGAATTGGCCGTTTAGTAACCGCAGGACGGGTGAAAAAGGTGATCGCTTCCCATATCGGCTCCAATCCTAACGCTGGTCAAATGATGGAAGACGGCACCATGGAGGTCGTTTTTTACCCGCAAGGTACGCTGGCGGAGAAGATCCGGGCAGGCGGCGTCGGCCTCGGAGGCATTCTGGTGGACGTCGGCGTCGGGACGATGATGGGAGAAGGCAGGGAGACGGTTTCGATCGACGAGCGAACGTATTTGGTGGAGCCGGCTTTGACCGCCGATGTGGCGATTGTTCATGCTTTGAAGGCGGACCCCTACGGCAATCTTGTCTACGATAAAAGCGGCAGAAATTATAATCCGCTCGTGGCGATGGCTGGGACCTTTACCATTGCCGAGGTGGATGAAATTGTGCCTCTTGGCGCGCTGGACCCTGAAAGCATTGTTACGCCGGGCATTTTCGTCGACATGGTCATCCTTAGTAAAGGAGTGAATTGGCAATGGGTATGGGAAAAGAAAACCGTGACCGAATAGCGAAACGGGCCGCTCAGGAATTAAAAAACGGCATGGCCGTCAATTTAGGTATTGGCATCCCGACCCAGGTGGCGGACTATGTGCCGGAGGGTGTGCAAATCGTTTTTCATGCGGAAAACGGCATCTTGTATGCGGGCGGAGCCCCGAACCCGGGGGAGGAAGATGCGTTTCTCTGCAATGCGGGCGGGTATCCGGTCACCATTGTCGACGGAGCCTCCTATTGCGACAGTTCCATTGCTTTTGCCATGATTCGCAGGGGCTGCATTGATGTTACGATCCTTGGGGCGCTGGAGGTTAGCGAACGGGGGGATTTGGCGAATTGGATCGTGCCTGGGAAGCGGGTGGCCGGCATTGGCGGGGCGATGGAGCTTGCGCAAAAGGCGAAAAAAGTCATCGTGCTCATGAACCATGTCAATCGGCAGGGAGAGTCCAAAGTGAAAAAGCAGTGCGAATTGCCGCTGACGGCCAGGGCTTGCGTGAAGCTGATAATTACGGAAATGGCCGTGATGGAAGTGGTGGAACATGGCTTGCTTTTGAAGGAGATTATGTCTCCCTATACCGTTGATGACGTCGTTCGCCATACCGAAGCGGCTTTGATCATTCCTGAGCAGATTACCTATATTCCATAATGGAAGGTGAACCAGAAGGAGGGAATTCCATTGCCGAATCCGATGCCGAATCCGAAAGCCGAACTGCCGGAGCGAATTCATGCGTGGATCACGCTTCATCGTGATGCAGGGACCGCACTGCTGCAGCAAATGGTCCGAATTGCAAGTACACAAGGCAACGAGAAGGAAGTTCAACTCCTCGTTGCCGATCAACTGCGGGGCATGAGAATGGATGTGGATATGTGGGAGCCGGATGGAGAGGAGCTTGCGGATCATCCGTATTTTTGTTCGCCACGGAGCCGTTTTGCAGGCAGTCCCAATGTTGTGGGGGTTATGAAGGGGGCAGGAGGCGGACGTTCCATCCTGTTGAACGGCCACGTAGACGTTGTGCCGGAAGGCCAGCGGAATCAGTGGACGAACGATCCTTACAGCGGAGAAGTGGTTGACGGCAAGCTGTATGGACGTGGATCGACGGATATGAAAGGCGGGAATACAGCGCTTTTGCTTGCCCTCGGGGCTATTCAGGGATTGGGGCTGAAGCTGAAAGGAGACGTTATTTTTCAAAGCGTTGTGGAGGAAGAAAGCGGAGGAGCCGGGACGTTGGCGGCTATTCTAAGAGGTTACCGGGCCGATGCGGCTCTGATTCCGGAACCTACGAATTTCCGCATTTTCCCCAAACAGCAAGGCTCGATGTGGTTCCGCATTGAAGTTAAAGGGCGTTCGGCGCATGGCGGAACAAGGTATGAAGGTGTGAGCGCGATCGAGAAAAGCGTTAAAGTCATCCAGCATATCCTGGAGCTTGAGAAGGAGAGAAATGCACGGATCACAGACCCGCTGTATGCTAACAACCCGATACCGATCCCTATTAATCTGGGTGTTATTCAAGGCGGGAATTGGCCCTCGTCTGTCCCCGATACCGTAAAACTGGAGGGCCGCATGGGGGTAGCCCCTGAGGAGAGGCTGCAAGATGCCAAGGAGGAAATGCTGAGGTGGTTGGAGCGATTACAGGAAATTGATCCATGGTTTGCCGAGCATCCGCCTGATCTTGAGTGGTTTGGGGCGCAATGGGTACCTGGCAGCGTCGACCCCGAGCACCCTTTGATGCAAGTGCTTATGCAGCAGTTTCGCGCGATTAAGCAGGAGGAGCCGGTCATCGAAGCATCGCCCTGGGGCACGGATGGCGGCTTGCTGACGCAGCTGGGCGATACGCCTTGCATTGTTTTTGGCCCCGGGATTACGGAAGTGGCGCATTACCCGAACGAGCACATTGTGCTGGAGGATGTGTTCAAGGCTGCTGAGATTATCGCGCTGACCTTGATTCACTGGTGCGGTTTTGACAGAATGGAGGCATAGGGGATGGATGTGAAGGAGAGAAGGACGAAGTACATTGACATGAAGACCTCTCTGCCGGGACCTGAGGCTCAGAAGCTGCTGGAGCGGCGTATGGCGAGCATCCCACGGGGGCCGTTCAATACTGTGCCTACTTTTGCAGCAAAAGGGGAAGGAGCCTTGCTTACGGATGTCGACGGGAATACTTTTATCGACTTGGCTGGAGCCATCGGCTCATTAAATGTCGGCCACTGCCCGCCTCAAGTGGTGGAAGCTCTGAAGGCGCAGCTGGACAATTATTTGCATCCATGCTTTCATGTGATGATGTATGAGCCATATGTCGCTCTTGCTGAGAAATTAAACGAATTGACGCCAGGTGATCATGCGAAAAAAACGTTTTTTTTGAACAGCGGGGCGGAGGCAGTAGAAAATGCGGTGAAAATCGCACGCAAGTTTACGGGGCGCAAAGCCATTATTTCCTTTGAGCGCGGCTTTCACGGGAGAACTTACATGGCGATGTCGCTCACGAGTAAAGTGAAGCCTTATAAAAATGGCTTCGGCCCTTTTGCACCCGACACCTATAAAATGCCTTATCCCTACTACTACCGTGCCCCTAGCGGTATGTCTGCGGATGAGCTCGATGCATACATCTTGCAGAAGTTTGATGACTTTTTCTTGTCTGAGGTTCCGGGCGAGGACGTCGCTGCCGTGATTCTGGAGCCAGTCCAAGGCGAAGGGGGATTTGTCATCCCTTCCACGCGTTTCATTCAAGGCGTCAAAGCCATTTGCGAGAAATATGGGATTCTGCTTATCGCGGATGAAGTGCAGACAGGTTTTGGGCGTACGGGTAAAATGTTTGCGATGGAGCACCACGGAGTTATACCGGATCTCATGACGATGTCCAAATCGATTGGAGCAGGCCTCCCGATCAGCGCTGTGACGGGCAGGGCGGAAATCATGGATGCACCGGGGATCGGGGAAATCGGAGGCACGTATGGCGGCAGTCCGCTTGGTTGCGCAGCAGCGCTGCAAGTCATTGAGATGTTGGAGGCAGAGCGGCTGCTTGAACGGGCTGCCACGATCGGTGCAGCTGTCATGGAGCGTTTCGGGCGTCTGCAGCAGGAACTCAGCTTCATCGGGGATGTGCGCACATTGGGTGCTATGAGTGCTATAGAGATCGTGCAGAATCCCGTGAGTCGAGCGCCGGATAAGGAGTTGACGGCCCGGATTTTGCAGGAGGCGCATCAGCATGGCGTCATCATTATGAGCGCAGGTATTTACGGAAATGTGATTCGTATCCTAAGCCCGCTAGTGATCACAGATGAACAGCTCGCTGAGAGCCTTGATGTGCTGGAGGCGGCGTTCAGGGCTTGCGGCGGTTAGAAAAGGGGAAACAGCATGAAAAAGCATTTATTCATTGAGGGCCAGTGGGTAGAAGCCGGTGAATATCGGCCCTTATTCTCGCCATACAGCGGCGAACAAATTGCCGAGATTGCGTACGCAGGAGTGGCCGAGGTGCAGCATGCACTGGAGGCGGCTGAACGTGCCAGACCTTTGATGGCGCGTATGCCGGCGCATGAACGCGCCGCAATATTAGAGCGGCTCGCTGCCTTGATTTGCGATAATGCGGACGAGTGCGCTCGCATTATCGCGCTTGAAGCAGCGAAGCCGCTGAAGACGGCGAAGCTTGAAGTGGAGCGGACCATCGCAACGTACAAGTTCGCAGCTGAAGAGGCGAAGCGGATTCACGGCGAAACGATTCCGATGGACGCAGCGCCTGGCGGGGAGGATCGCGTGGCGTATACGATCCGCCAGCCGTTGGGGGTTGTTGCGGCGATAACACCGTTTAACTTTCCGATGAATTTGGTTGCGCATAAGGTGGGGCCTGCATTGGCTGCGGGCAACACGATCGTGTTGAAACCGGCGGGACAAACGCCGCTGTCCGCGTTGTTTTTGGCGGAGCTTTTGCAGCAGGCGGGGCTTCCCGCAGGGGCGTTGAACGTTGTAACCGGCAGCGGGGGCGCCATCGGCGACATCCTGGTGACGGATGCAAGAGTGAAGGCGGTTACCTTCACGGGAAGCCCGGAGGTCGGGATTGCCATACGCAGTAAGGCCGGCCTGAAGAAAGTAATCTTAGAATTAGGCTCCAACTCTGCGCTCATTGTGGATCAAGGGACGGATGTGGACAGCATGATCGCGCGCGCCGTTACGGGTGCCTTCTCCTACGCAGGCCAGGTATGCATTTCCATACAACGGATTTACGTGCATGAGGGGCTGTTTGACGAATTTGTCGGGAAGTTTGTCAAGCAGACGGAGATGCTTCAACTAGGGGATCCGCTTGATCCCCAAACGGATGTCTCGGCTGTTATCGCTTCGCGCGACGCTTTGCGGGCGTTGGAGTGGATCGCAGACGCCGAGTGCGCCGGCGCTGTTGTCGCAACCGGCAACAAGAAGGAAGGGAATGTCGTGCATCCGACAGTCCTGCTTCATGTTGGTGCGGCGAGCAGCATCTCCTGCCGGGAGGCATTTGCTCCTGTCGTGATGATCAATAAGATTGCCTCCGTCGAGGAGGGGATTAGGCTCGTGAACGACTCCCGGTACGGCCTGCAAGCGGGCATCTACACGCAAAATATCCGTACAGCGTTCGCCGCTGCCGAAGCGTTGGAGGTGGGGGGCGTCATGATTAATGACATCCCCACCTTCCGCGTAGACCACATGCCGTACGGCGGCGTCAAGGAGAGCGGCACAGGACGCGAAGGCGTGAAATACGCCGTGGAGGAGCTGACCGAGCTGAAGCTGGTCTGTTTTAAAAAGTAGGCGTGGCTGCTCCGCTGGCCTGTCCGTCGCTATAAAAGTTGAAGGGGAGCCCCCGAGGGCATCCCCTTCTTTGTTTATTCTTGTGCAATGCGGCAACTTTTGCGCATGCAGGAGAACTACAGGGCGCTATTCGAGCGCGATCCGCCGAACTCGGGACCTGAGAGGAACTACAGGCCTTTATTTGGTCTCAAATGCCTGCATTTGAGCAGGCAATGGCAGAATAGCGTCCTGTAGTTCCCTCCGGCGCGTCATATAGCCGCTTTCCCGCAGAATAGCGCCCTGTAGTTCCCTTCCGCACTTGGCTTTCCACCCGTGGTCTCGCACTCTGCCTCTCGCAATTGCCCGTGGCCTTTCGCCCTTCATGCTCCGCCCTTGGCTTTCCGCCCTCAGCTCTCCGCACCAGACCCCTTACCCTCGCCAGACCCTTCCGAGGACGGGCTGTCTTCCGCAACGCCAGCTTTACTCTCCTTCTGCTGCGCCTTCATCAGCTTATCCTTCATCTCATCCCGCTTGGTACGGCGATCCTTCAAGGACGCGTGCTCAGGCGCTTCCGAGTAAGCTTTTCTTCTGCCAATCCGGCGCAAGTTTTCTGGCACCAAGTTGAATTTTTCATCTTTCATCAGCGCGATAATCCCTGTGCTTTCAGGCTGCTTCTCCACACCGTAGATTTCGTTGAAATACTCATCCGCACGGCCCGGCACATAATTTTTGGGCTCCGGGTACCCGACGATGACGCCCTCGTAGTTGCGCAGAATAACCTTATCTTGGCTCTGCGAGATCAAATAGTTCGGCTGGAGCGCGATTTTCCCTCCGCCTCCGGGAGCATCTACAACGAAGGTTGGCACAGCATAACCAGACGTATGTCCGCGCAGCGCTTCAATAATTTCGAGGCCCTTGGACACCGGAGCCCGGAAATGGCCGATGCCTTCGGACAAATCACATTGATAAATGTAATAAGGGCGCACACGCATTTTGACAAGATCATGCATGAGCTTTTTCATAATGTAAGTACTGTCGTTGATGCCCGCTAGAATCACAGACTGATTGCCAAGCGGAACACCCGCATCGGCGAGCATGGCGCATGATTTTTTCGCTTCTTCGGTCATTTCCAAAGGGTGGTTGAAATGCGTATTAAGCCAGACGGGATGATATTTTTTGATGATGGTGCACAAATGCTCCGTAATCCGCTGCGGAAAAACAACCGGTGCCCTCGTACCGATCCGGATGATTTCAACATGGGGAATCGCCCGCAAATTTTTCAATATATATTCCAAAATATTGTCATTAATCAGCAGCCCATCCCCGCCGGACAGGAGAACGTCGCGCACCTCAGGCGTATTCCGAATGTACGCAATGGCGTCATCCAATTGCTTTTTGGGAACACCCATGCCCACTTGACCGGAGAAACGGCGGCGCGTGCAGTAACGGCAGTACATGGAGCACTGATTGGTAACCAGGAAAAGCACCCGATCCGGATAACGATGGGTCAAACCGGGCGTAGGAGAATCTTCATCCTCGTGCAGAGGGTCCTCCAGATCATATTTTGTTTTCAACAATTCGGCGGAAACAGGGACAGATTGCATACGAATCGGGCATCTTGGATCATCAGGATTCATCAAGGATGCATAGTAGGGGGTAATATTCAAAGGGATCGTTTGCGTCGAGATGCGAACGCCCTCTTCTTCCTCAGGGGTCAGATTCACCACTTTTTTCAAATCATCCAAGGAACGAATGGTATGTGTCAGCTGCCAAAGCCAATCATTCCACTGCTCATCCGTGACGTTTTTCCATAGCGCAACTTCTTTCCAGTGACGTCGTTCCATCTTGGCACCTCCAGTAATGATGTTTGCTCAGTAATAGAAGATGCAAAAAGCATGCCAACATTTCCTCCAGACAGCGGAAAACGCAAAAAAGACTCCATGCGGAGTCTCACAGACTAAGGTTTTCTCACGATACCGTAGCGATTAAGTTTATACTGCAGGGCTTGGCGTTTGATGCCGAGAGCTTGGGCGGTGAGGGTTATATTGTAATGATGGCGGGTGAGCGCGTTCACAATCGCTTCTTTTTCCAGCTGTTTCACTTTATCGGTTAAGCCGGTTGAGATTTCACCTTCATGCAGCTTTTCATACCGCAGTGGGTGGATTCCCATGACCGAAGCGGGGAGGTGCGCCTCTTCAATGATTTCACATTCCAGCTCCATCATATTGTAGGTCGATTCGATTGCATGGCTCAGTTCGCGAATATTTCCCGGCCAATGATAGTCGAGCAAACGCTGCATGGCCGCTGGCGCTATCCCCGTAATTTTCATGCCAAACAAGTCATTAAACGTATCGATAAAATGGTTCGTCAAAATCGGAATATCTTCTTTGCGCCCAGCGAGCGGAGGAAGCGTCAGATTCACGACATTCAGCCTGTAAAAAAGATCGCTGCGCAAAAGCCCCTTATCCAGCGCCTCTTTTGGATCCATATTCATGGCGGTAATGATGCGGACATCCACCTGCTGCTCCTGTGTACCCCCAACCCGGCGAACAAGCCCGTCCTGCAGCACGCGCAGCAGTTTGGCCTGCAGAATTAAATCCAAGCTGTTCAATTCATCCAGAAAAAGCGTTCCGCCATTCGCCTGCTCAAATAAGCCGGCACGGTCAATGGCCCCGGTAAAGGCGCCCCTTGCCGTTCCAAACATGATGCCTTCCATCAGCTCGTTGGGGACAGCTGCACAATTTTGCGCGATAAAAAGACGGCTTCTGCGAGCCCCGGCATTATGGATGCTCTGGGCTACTAATTCTTTGCCCGTACCGGTGGGGCCGCAAATTAGAACCGGCGAGCTTGTACGCGATGCTTTTTTGGCAAAAGAAATCGTACGAAGAAAATCTTCATTATTGCCGATTAAATCGCTGAAATGGTAGCGGGCGGAGCTTGTGTGCTTCTTATCTTTGGAAGGGGACTCGTAAATTTGATGTCGAAGGTCCAGAATTTGATCGTGGAGATGCACGATGCTTGTAATATCTTTGGCCACTTCCAGGGCGCCGATGATGTCTCCATTTTCCAGGAGCGGGTACGTGCTGTTGATTGTGGTGATTCTTTTGCCAGTGACGCTGACGTACGTTTGGATTTTCTCGCGAATTTCGATACCGGTCTGCAAAACCTTCATGAAGGTGCTTGTTTCATTGGTTAGAGAAGGGAACAGCTCAAAAAAATTTTTCCCGACAACCTGCTCACGCTTCAGCCCATCCGTTTCCGCCATTTTATCATTATAGAAAATAGTAATTCCCTCACGGTCAATGAGATGAACTCCGACATCAATGATATTCAGCATTTTTTCAAAATAAGCTGCGCCATGCTCGTTATGCCCGGACATGATGGATCCCCCCTCGCGTAAGGATGGTTCAGTGCTTCACTTAACATCTTATGAGGGCGAGAGTGGAATAAGACCTGCAAATACAAAGAGCCGATGGGACATGGCCCTTAACGGCTTCAACTTTTAGGTATGAGTTCGAGTTCGGTTAATGAGACAGGGCAGTTCCGATTAATTTTAGATACATCGTGTCGCCTGTTTTTGCCCACATCAGAAAATGATAGCGATTGAGCAGGACGCCCTTTTTCATAGCAGTCTTCATATGCAGCACCTCCTTTTTGTTAGTAGAAGACTTGATAGAGTAATAGATACTAGATTTGACCAAATCATAGAATTATATACATCTGGGATTGATAGCTTGAAAAAAAGCGGTAGAAATGCAAAGATGCGTTATATAGGATGAGGGTAGAAGGGAATGTGATTGTAATGTCAGAAGAACGGTTAGCCGTATTGGAAGTACATATTGATCAGGCTGGTTATGACGAGGTTCCGGATACTATCAAAAACATTCATTTTGAGGTTCGGCAAGGTGAACTTGTAGGTCTGTTAGGTCCCAATGGAGCCGGCAAAAGCACGACGATGAAGAGCATCCTGGGTTTGTTGAAGGATTTTAAAGGGAAAATTTCTTTTATGGGTGAGCGAAAAAGCTACGCTTATATACCTGAGCATCCTATTTTGTATGATGAGTTGACGTTGTGGGAGCATATGGAATTTGCTGCTTCCGTTTATGAACTGGACCGAACCGTATTCCTGGAACGCGCGGATGATCTCTTGCACAGGTTTCGGTTGTTGGACGAAAAGCATCAATTGCCGGGCAAATTTTCCAAAGGGATGCAGCAGAAAATCATGCTGATCCTGGGCTTTTTGAATAAACCGGACGTGTACATTGTGGATGAGCCGTTCATTGGACTTGATCCGAAGGCGATCAAAGATTTCATAGGGATGTTGGATGAGGAGCGTAAGCGAGGCGCCGGTATTTTGATGAGTACCCATGTGCTGGACACGGCAGAACGGATATGCAGCTCGTTTGTGCTTCTGTCCGGTGGGAGATTGGTGGCTAACGGGTCCTTGAAGGACATTCAAGAACAATGCGGCATGCCAGACGCGCCATTATTCGATTGTTTCCATTCCTTACTCTAGAAAGGAGGGCCGTACTTTGAACAGCAGCTTTCAGCTTTTTGCGCGTCGCGTTCGATCGGATTGGTTTTTTCAATATAAAGCGTTGCGAATGGCCGTGGATTGGGTTATTGCGATCTATTTTGTCATTCCGCTGATTATTGTGGCTGGTTATCAATATTACTCTTGGTGGGCGACTCAGCCTTCATGGTTTAGTTGGATATCTTTGTTTATAGTTGGTGCGGCATTCTATGTGTTTACTTGGCTGGGGACCATTCGATACTTTGTTGAGGAAGGCGATCAGCTATTCCTTCGGCAGAACCGGCGGTGGTTTCAGCATATCATGCGACTTGGACATCGATATTCCCTTGTGCTGCAGGGGATTACAACGCTTCTTTTGATGTTTGTGTTTCTTCCTTTGCTCGTTCAGGTGTATGGCTTTCGTGTGCCTCAGCTGATTTCCTTGTGGTTGATTACCTATCTGCTAAAAATTAATCTAGGCTTGCTTCGCCAATTGGTAGCCTTACGTATGCAAGGTTTTCTGCTTTGGATATTACGGATCGTTGCTTTTGCAGGGCTTTTCTTTGTGTATCAAAAGCTGGTTGCTGCGATCAGTCAGAACGTGCTTTACATTTGGGCGGTTCATCTACTTTTACTCGTATTGGCTGTGATCTTGAGCAAAGTACGTTTGCAAGAGAAAGGGGCTTTCTTCGCGGATATCTCCAGAGAGCGCGACTCGCGGATGCGGATTGTTTCTTTAATGTTAATTCGTGTTACGGAGCGAAAAAGAAAACCGAAGCGAAAGCGCCCTCTATTATTCAAAAATTCGCAACGCTTGTTTAAGGGGAAAGGCGCCGGTAACGGCATCGCTGATATGCTAGTAAAATCTTTCTTCAGAAACGGCACGCAGTGGAAGCAAACGATACAGTTTGCCGCTCTGATTAGTGCGGCTATGTTTATCATGCCGGGACCTCTTAAAATTACGGTCTGGATTATTGCCGCGTGCGCGTTGGTATTTTGGAGGAAATCATTTTGTAAAGACGAGCTCAGGACACCCTTTTTAACCCTTTTTCCTATCCAGGATACAGAGAAACATCAAGCTCTCCAATTATCGACACCTGTTCTTGTGCTGCCTGCGCTGATCCTGATTAGCCTATGTATGGGGATTTCTTTCTTCACTTGGTGGGGACCAGTGCTGATGGTTGGAGCTGCATTTCCTTTGGCTTATGGGACTTCTTCCGTATTTACAAGCTGGTATTGAGCGGGGGGAGCTTTAACTGAAATAGCTTTAGATGAGAAGAACAAAGTTGTAGACATACAGCGTTGTTCTTTTTTCGTGGGCATGAAAGTCCATTTAGAGGTTGTAATCCTTCTGGAACCATGGTATATTGCTAATCTGTCGTTCAAAGACAGGTTAAATTGCTCTCAGAAACGTGTCGAAAAAGAATTTAAAAAAAAGCTTGCAAATCAAATTTCGACATGGTATATTACTTTTCGCTGCTTCGGTAATACGGCAGCGAGCGAAAGAAATT
>NZ_BILW01000076.1 GCF_004000765.1 Paenibacillus chondroitinus NBRC 15376
CATACTAACGGCTGCCGTTGTCCGTTGAAGTAACGGGCAGGTTAGTTGAATAGAGACAGCGCGGCAGTCGACCATGACGATCAGCTGCCGTTTCCGCGCTAACGGGCAGCATTCCTATTATGAGGAAATATGAGGTTTGAGAAATAAAAAGACTCCTTGGTATGATGTTTATGGGTCCCTGATGCTGGCCAGCGTCGGATCCAAAAACAAAACCAAGGAGACTACAACATGCATTCTACTCAAAATGATCGAATTAATCAAATTACTTTTTCAATTTTAATTATCGGAGTCGACATCGCAAAATTTAGGCATGTGGCGAGAGCCCAAGACTTCCGCGGGGTCGAGTTCGGGAAGCCACTTACGTTTGAAATCAATCGAGAAGGCTTTAAATTATTCGTGAGCTGGTTCAGGAAGATTGCGACGGAGCAGGGGTTCAAGGACGCCATAGTTGGTATGGAACCAACGGGTTACTACTGGGCTAAACCTAGCTCATTTTCTAAAAGAAAAGCAAGTGAAATATGGTGTAGTAAATCCACTGCACGTTAAGAAAAGCAAAGAACTCGATGACAATTCGCCAACGAAGAATGACATGAAGGATGCAAAAGTGATTGCACAGTTGGTCAAAGACGGGAGATACGCTGTACCGAGCCTTCCTCAAGGTGTTTATGCCGAACTGAGAGAAGCCATGAAAATTCGCGAGCACCTAACAAGTGACCTTTGTGTTGTGCAAGCACGTGTCCATAACTGGTTAGATCGGTATTTTCCAGAGTTTCTGACGGTATTTAAGGACTGGGAGTGCAAATCTGCCATCCAAATGCTAAGTCTTCATCTACTGCCGCATGAGCTTGTTTCTGTGCCAGACGAGACGTTGCTGCAGCATTTAAGAGAAGCTGCAAAGCGCGGGCTTGGTCTAGGTCGAAACAGAATCTGAAGGCAGCAGCCAGCCGTTCTGTTGGCATCAAGCAAGGCTCCGAGTTGGCTAAAATGGAGTTAAAGTTTTTGCTGACACATTACGAAAGGCTTATGAACAAACTTGAGGAATTGGAAGCAAAGCTGGATGAACTACTATTGCAGATCCCTCATGTAGAGCAAGTATTGGCTATGAAAGGGATAGGCCGGGACACTATCGCTGGCTTTCTAGCTGAGGTAGGGGACATTGGCCAGTACCGACATCCGAAGCAGATCACGAAGCTCGCTGGACTGAATTTGAAATCAAATTCATCCGGCACACACACAGGACAAACCAAGTTAACAAAGCGGGGCAAGCTTATTTTCGCACATTCGTCAAAGGTTGTATATGAAGCTCATATGTAACGTTAAATTTCATGTTCGCCCAGAGAGTAGACCATTCATCCTCGCTCATGGGCTTCGAAAAAGGACCTAGTGTAAGAGTACCTATTTCCAGAGGGTCCACTTCCGACTTTTGCATTTTCTTTAGCAGCTCAATCGTTTGTTTTTCGAAAAGCGATTTTATCTGTTGATGAATAACCGCTAATTGATTGAGGTTGTCTATATCTCCCTTTCCACGGTACTCTTCAATTCGACCTTTGAGCTCGACGTTGAGAGATAATGTTGAGTAGTCGGAATTTAATTTCATCTTTGTCTCGGAAGTGACATTCCCCATCGTTATTGATAACTCTGGAATGGTAAGGACTTTAAGGTGATGATTATGATCAATCAGTTGGAATATTTGTTCATTTCTCTTATTGATGTTCGTTTGCAGTTTATCGTTTTTGAAGAAGGCAGTTCCTTCGTAGATAAAATGTTCTTTATCTACCTTAAAAAAAGGTGCGACTGGATCGGAGTATGGTGAATAGTACCTTTTCATAAATTGATGTAGATTTACAATAGTCATATCTCCTTGTTTCTTACTTTCATAGTGTTTAAGCAAACGATAAAGAAAATAGCCGGGAATATCTTGTGTTTTTATTTGATTATTAATGTAATCCTCGAAGCTTCCATTGATGATGACAATATAAAGGCGTTGAGAAATATCAAGGTCCGTAAATAAAGTGTTCATAAGTGATGTAATGCCTTTTTTCGCCAGTTCTTGTTCAATAAATACCATACGAAGTTGTCCTGATTTTACTTCCCGATAATAGCTTAAATTAAAATCCTTTCCTCCCTCCTTCAATAGATCGACTTCTTGGGTAAGCATTTTTTTTGATTCAGAATATATGGGTGGTACCAGTGTGCTTATTCTTAGCTTCCCTTCTGCACCCTCAGTAATCGACCACCAAATCACAGGGGAGATTTCTTCGATCTGATTGTTATCTACAAATGGGGAGCATCCAATCATCCATAGCATACTGCTCATTATGACGAGGAACATCGTATGTTTAAACAGCCTCAATGCTAGATAAGCCCCTTTCGTTTGCAAGCAATCAGAAGGAAGGTTGGGATGAACAAGTAGGTAAATGCCCGTAACCAAATCTGTAGGTTCACCAAAGGGTTCTGTTCAGTTCCATCAAACCACTTGTCTAGAATAATCGTACTTATTAAAATCATGATCCAACAGGTTATAAAACCAATTCGATTGCTCTGTTCGTTTAATCTTCCTGAAACTATTCGAATAGCCCCGTAAAACCATAAGAAATAAATGGAAATGGCCCACACATAATAAAACATTTGCAGGCAAATTAAAATGATATCAATTCGCTCAAAAACAGGAGTTTGCAGATAACGAATAAGGTCCGTTACCGGAAATTTGCTTTTGCTCAAGTATTGGGAACTAAAAAATAATAAGGAAACAACAAACATAATCAAATACTCAAAGACAGAAGCGGTATTAGCAAATGTCAAATATTTCAACATCTTTTGTTTTTGGTTTAACCACGGCCCAATAAAGACCAAGTATTCCGGTCCCGAGAACACTTGCCAAATGAATAAAAAATTCTTCCAGGAG
The DNA here is from genome assembly GCF_004000765.1 of Paenibacillus chondroitinus NBRC 15376. GTDB lineage: Bacteria > Bacillota > Bacilli > Paenibacillales > NBRC-103111 > Paenibacillus_E > Paenibacillus_E chondroitinus. The sequence goes on from NZ_BILW01000076.1 coordinate 2,906, forward strand.
ACTGTCGACCAGTCTGCGGGGATCAAGGGATATAAATCGTGAAGTGACGCCATCGATGGGAAGAAGAAAGGAATAAAACATACAATCATCCAAGCGGAACCAAAAAAGGCAATAACGACAAAGCGTATCGCATTCGTCATTCCTCGAGAGGCCGCGTACAAACAAATCCCAAAGAGAAATAAAATCAACCACAAAGGATTCATGGAAGGGAATATGATATTATTAATGACTTCCACAGTCCCAAGTGTACTTACATATATTTTGGCAAAAATGAAAAACAGACCAACGAAGGCCAAAACACGAACCATCCGCTTTCCAAATAGCTGAACGAATCCTTGATATCCTTTGGTGGAAATGTCTGATGAAAACCATTTTGCAATCAAGATCATATTCAATTGTGATAAAATCCCCACGGCAATTAATGCCCAAATCATATAGGGATAAACCAATTTGGAAGGAGTGACTAAGACGTAATATAGCATTTGACTTCGGTTGGCCATGAAAAAGACATAAATCCCGCCAAACGTGGCCGTTCTCTCATATAAGGAAGATGCCTTCACATTATTTTCTCCTTTGACTGGTTCGCCATTTCTGTAGGGTATGTAAATATTCAGGACGTTCCTTCATCGAATGGAAAGGACCCCGAATGAAAAGATCTAACCAATCCCTCCAGTAAAGAGGAGCTAAGGGGGCAAAATAAGGTTGTTTCAAAGATGTGATACTATTCAAATGGACAAGAATAACAATGATCCCGAATACTATCCCTAACATTCCGATATAGTTGGCAAGGAAAAGGAAAGCGAATTGAAGCAGTGTGTTTGATTTGGTCACGAGATAATTAGGGACTAGAAACGAAGCGATAGCCGTAATACCTACTAAAACAATTAATATTTTGCTTGCAAAACCGGCTTCAACGGAAGCTTGTCCTACGACAATGCCACCGATCACGCCTAGTACTTGACCCGACTTTGTGGGCATCCTAAGACTTGCTTCTTTGATGATCTCCAGGGTAAGCAGCATTAAAAATGCTTCCCAAAATGGCGTAAACGGCAATTTGGTTCTAGATTCTAATAATACAAAAAGAACTTGCATCGGGAGCATCTGATAATGATGCGTGGCTAACGAAACATAGATCGGGACTAATATTAACGAAAGTACATAGCTTACATATCGCAGCAGCCGCAAAAAACTGGCAACCATCCAGCGATTAATGTAATCCTCTGGAGATTGAAATAGATGAAAAAATGTGATGGGAGCCGTTAACGCAAATGGTGTATTGGCTACTAAAAAAGTAATTTTTCCCATCGATAAAGCGAAAGCGCATAGATCCGGGCGGTCGCTTTGTTGAAATTGCGGGAATATACTATGATAATGATCCTCCATGAATGCCGCAACATGGGACGAATCCATAAAAACATCAAAATCAATGGTAGATAGTTTATTTCTTGCAATATCAAGAAATTCGGGATTGGTCACCCCTTCCATATACATCATGACAACCTCTGTTTTACTTACAGAACCGACAGAAAACCTTTCTGCTTTTAAAGATGTCGATGGAAGCCGTCTGCGAATCATTGTCACATTTTGATCGATTTGCTCACTGAAGCTGTCCTTGGGTCCAAACATAATGGTTTCGGTTTCCGATGTTTCGATGGCGCGAGTCAATGGATTTGGAAGAAATGCTGCCCACCACTGATTCTTCATAGGTTCATAGATAAGGATGGATCCCGTTAATAGTTTCTGCTGACCTTCCTCCATCGTGACAATTCTGGATACCTTAGCTGTGGCTATGCATTCATTTATTTCTTCAAGATCACAGTGGAGCAGCGGTTCGATAACGGATTCATTTAAGCGTTCTTGGTCAATTAATGTTCTTATGTAGAGAAACATCACCATTTGATCATTATTGGTCCTGCGTTCGATGATTTCTGCATCGTCCATGTTGGCCAAAATTTGTCTAAATGAATCTATGGTTAGGACGGTTTTCTGAGGTTCAGGTTTCTCAAAATGGTGTCCAATCTTAAGCTTCTTCCAAAACATAAACACCATCCTTACAAAGTGGGTAGTAAAAGTTGAAAATATTGGTTATGCCTTTATAATTTATCCATGACTGGATCATTTATACCCTTAGGGTTCGTATGTATGAAAACTGTTTCATGAGGTGCATGGGGATACATCAGTATTAAGTCTACAGGGTTTAACAAGTGATAGGATGAACTTTCCAAAATATACACAAAAAAGCAGAGCTGCTTGTAGGGATTAACAACTTATACAAAAAATTATGCTTGAAGCTAAAAGGTTTTCTTGGATGGTTAGAGAAAGATAGGGCAACCAGCGGTAATAGTAGTGTTGGGATTATTTGAAAATGCCGAGTAGTTAAACTAACGAAAGAACGTTAGTGAAAAGCGGAGCGGCGTATTATTCCCAGTTGATCCTGCTTAGAGGCTAACAAAAAAAGACGCTTTTTTTCAGCGCCTTTTTTTGTTCAATATTTCGGGTAGGAATTTATAATTTCGACAAGAGAATTGATACAAGTATTCCTAAAATTGATATCCATATGAAAACTGATTTATATATACTTTTGATAATCGAGTCCTGACTTTTCAAATCATTCCCATGGTTCTCATGCATGGCTAAATCGATGTTTCCCATAGGATTAGAAGAACCTTTAGAGCCTACTCCTTTAAAAAGCAATGTTAATATAAGCAGAATTATAGAACCCATAAAAAGATAATCAGAGATTTGTTGCATTTTATTTACCACCGCCTTATTAACAATATTAGCACATTTTAACAATGATGTGCTAAGCAATTTGTAACTTTATCGTATTTCTAACGTAAAAGTCTCGAAATTTAAACTTCATTAAAGTAACGGGCAGTGTCGGCGGGATCGAGGCTAGTCGTCGAAGCAAACGGGCCTAAGAGGTGTATCGACGGCTTGGACGATTTCACTGCTGACGGTAACACAGTAACGCGGTAATATGGTATTGCAGTATTAAACAAGCATTAAACGAAATAAATTGTAAACGCATTCAAAGTGTAGTAAGATGTATAACACAATGAACCATTGGAAAATTATTCAACGTACACATGGCTAATAATTAAGTAGAGAAGGAGGTATCACTCTTGATCGTAGGTTTAGGGGAATGGGGCTTGCACTACCGAACAATAGAAGATCATTGCAGGATTGCAAGAAATTTCGATCTGCGTTATATGGAGTTGGGAATAGGTGGGGATTTCCCCGGCAGAATTCAAAGAGATATCACCCAACAAGAGATAAACAATCTCCGCACCTGTTTGAATGATTATGGCATCAAAGCCCCGTTCGTCGTTTTGGAGAACGATTTTACTTTGGAGGATTCTGTTCAATACAAACAGATGAAAGACCGTGTAGAACATGACATTCGTCTTGCTTCTCGTCTTGGCGCTTCACATGTTCGATTATTCACAGGATTCGAGCTTGCTTCTGAGATGACAGAGGAGCGTTGGGCAGCTATGCTGGAGGCATTTGCCCGGATGGACAATCTGTGCGTACAACTTGGACTGGTAATCTCCATAGAGACACACGGGCGAAACACACCAGTGAACAATGGATTCATTCATGAGCATACGACGTCCACGGAGTGGCATTCGTTGCAACGGTTGCTTTTGGAATTGCCGGCAACTATCGGATTTAACTTCGATCCCGGCAACCTAAAGGCTGTTGATCCATTAAGATCTTTGACAGATTATGCCCAACTACTCGGGGACAGGATAAACTACTGTCACTTGAAAGATTGGAAACGAGTTGAAGACTACTGGGTGGCCTGCGCACCGGGTGACGATGACTTGAATTATGATGAGCTGCTGAAGAATGTGCCTTTTCAAGGCGTTTATCTGATCGAATATGAACAAGTGAATGACGTTGAAGAAGGAATAGGCAGAAGCTTGGATTATTTGCGTTCCATACGTCCCGAACTGCGAACAGAATAGAAAGCATCACAGTTGATGTGACGCAGGTGTATTATAAATTATATATTTTGTAATTCGAGGGGAATATTGGTTGACACTATCCGTTACTGCGTGTATGATATGAACAAGTTAATAATTGTGATGGAGACTAGGAGATTCACGTAGATTGCATGTCGGCGGACAAGGCAATTTATGTGTTTTTTTTCGCTCTTTTTCACCCGTTTCATCCCAATGAGCGAGACGGTAAATAAAGAAAATGCAGCTTAATGAAAGAAAGGGGTATGGTGTTTGTTGAGAAATGAAAGCGTTTTAAATCGCAAGACAACGGAAGGTATGTCAGCAAGTAAAAAGAAGTGGGGGGAGAACGCATTAGCGTATTTATTTTTGGCACCTTCCTTGGCCTTGTTTGTTATGTTCCTTTTTTATCCTATGGTCAAATCCGTTTACTTGAGTATGACGCTCACGGACCCTCGCGGTAGGGTCGTTGAGTTTGTCGGGCTTGATAATTTCATCGACTTACTTGCATCAGGACAGTTTTATTCAAATTTAAAAGTGACGTTGCTGTTCATCTTGTTTACGGTACCTACTTCCATCCTGTGGTCCTTGTTTTTAGCAGCAATCACTCACAACAAACTGAGGGGCATGAAAATATTTCAGTTCATATTTTCTCTTCCTATCGTCATTTCGGTAGGTACGGGGTCGCTGATCTGGTTCTTGCTTTTTCATCCGACAGCAGGCATGCTGAATTACTTTTTAAGCATTGCACACATCGATCCGGTCCCCTGGTTAACGAGTCCTTCATGGGCACTGGTTTCGATCTCTCTGCTTACGATATGGATGAATATGGGATTTCTTTTCATTGTGCTGTCCAGCGGTCTTCAAGGAGTTCCGGAAGAAATTTATGAAAGCGCTAAAATTGATGGTTCAAGGCCGGTGCGGACATTTATTCAGATCGTTCTGCCGCTTTTGTCGCCAACGATATTTTTCGCACTTATCGTGTCTGTCATAAGCGCCTTCCAAGCCTTTGGACAAATTCATATATTGACAAAGGGTGGGCCGATGAATTCAACGAATGTGATCGTGTATTCCATCTACCAGGACGCTTTCGTTAATTTCCGCTTCGGAATCGGAAGTGCACAGGCTTTGGTGCTTTTCGTGATTATTATGATTTTGACTGTGGTGCAGTTTAAAGTTTTAGAAAAGAAGGTGCATTATCAATGATTGCGAAAAGGATCGCACCCTCCCTGAATTACGTGTTGCTAATTGTACTGGCCCTTGTCGTTTTGTATCCACTGTTATTTACGGTATCCTCATCGTTTATGACAGAGAAGGAAGTTTCCAACTTCCCACCGCCGTTATTTCCTTCTCAGCTGTACCTTGAAAATTTCAAAAATGCTATATCGGGTTTTCCAATCGTGCGCTTTATCTTAAACAGCTTTATTGTATCTTCGGGGATTACGATAAGTCAGGTTATCACATCCAGTTTGGCTGCTTACGCTTTTTCGTTCCTGAATTTCAAAGGAAAGAAAGTATTGTTCGCCGTCTTTCTTTCGACCATGATGATTCCGTGGGAAGTCACCATTATTCCTAATTATTTGACCATAAAAAATTGGGGATGGATGGACAGCTACCAAGGGCTGATCGTTCCATTTATGGCTGGCGCCTTCGGGGTTTTCTTGCTTCGGCAGTTTTTCCTTCAACTGCCTAATGAACTGTTTGATGCGGCAAAAATTGACGGATGCGGGCATCTTCGCAATTTTTACTCGATTGTGCTTCCACTTTCTCGTCCTGCGCTATCTACTTTGGCAGTATATGTCTTTCTTACGCACTGGAACCACTATTTGTGGCCTTTATTAATTACAAATAGGGCATCCATGAGAACCGTGCAAATCGGTGTTGCTATGCTACAGCATGCGGAAGTCATGTCGTGGAATTTGATTTTGGCGGGAGTAACGATCGTTCTGCTTCCTTCATTTCTTTTATTAGCATTGGGTGTGAAACAATTGGTACGTGGAATTACCGCAGGCGCTGTAAAAGGTTAAGCGAACGATGATCCGCCTGTCACCTAACAGGCTTATCATATATATTTATCCACTTTGAGCGAGGAGAGATAGAAATGGGGAAAAAAAGGTTAACGAGTTTAGTTTTAGCTTCAACGATGGTTTTCCTTGCGGCATGCAGCGTAAATATGGGGGAAAGTACGGAAAGCAAGAAACCAGAGGCTACGAAATCCGGAGCTGTCGAGGCCACCGGGCCTAAAAAAGTTGTTTTCTGGCATGCGATGGGTGGAGCAAATACGAAAGTTGTTGATCAGCTGGTCGCCGACTACAACGCTTCTCAGAATAAAATTAAGGTAGAAGCGGTGTATCAAGGAAGTTACGATGATCTGCTTAGTAAACTAAAAGCATCAATGGGTACGAATGAGGGCCCTTCGGTCGTGCAGATGTATGAAATCGGCAGCCGCTTTATGATCGATTCCAAAGCTATTACACCGATGCAAAACTTCATTGATGCGGATAAGTGGGATTTATCACAACTGGAACCGAACATCGCCGGGTATTATACCCTCGGTGGCAAACTGTATTCCATGCCTTTCAATACGTCGAATCCGGTCCTTTATTATAACAAAGATTTGTTTAAAGCAGCCGGTCTTGATCCTGCGAAGCCTCCAAAAACGTTCGAGGAATTGAAAACTGCTGCAGATGCTATTACCAAATCGGGGAAAGCTACGGGAGCGAACTTTGCGATTTATGGCTGGTTCATGGAGCAGCTCTTTGCCAATCAAGGGTCCGAGTACGTAAACAACGGAAACGGCCGGACGGCTCTTGCAACCCAATCTCTGGTGAACACGGAGCCGGGTGTGAAGGTACTGACTTGGTGGAAGGATCTTATTGACACCAAAGCGGCAAACAATCTGGGACGCAAAACAGATGATTCCAAAAAGGCATTTTCCGCAGGCCAGGTTGGTATGATTTTGGAATCCACAGCTGCGCTTAAAGGACTTGTAGACAGTGCCAGTGGCAAATTCGAAGTAGGGACCAGCTTCTTGCCGAAACCGACAGATGCCAAAGAAGGCGGTGTTATTGTCGGTGGAGCCAGCTTGTGGATCATGAATAACCGTCCTGATGACGAGCAAAAATCCACTTGGGATTTCATTAAATTTTTGACTACACCAAAAGAGCAAGCATACTGGCATGTCAATACGGGATACTTTCCGATTACCAAAAAAGCTTATGACGAAGATATTGTCAAGGAAAACTTGAAAAAGTTCCCTCAGTTCCAGACGGCAATTGATCAACTCCATCAAACGAAGTTGAATACTGCAACACAGGGCGCTGTAATGGGGGTATTCCCTGAAGCAAGACAAATTGTTGAAGGAGCGATTGAAGAAGTGCTCAACAACAAGAAATCTCCGAAAGACGCTTTGGATGCTGCGGAAAAAGAAATCACTTCGAAGATTCAAACTTACAACAAAACAGTCAAATAAATAAGTGAATTGGCCTACGTCAGCAGCCGGAAAGGATATTGGAATGCTTACTAACAAACCGATGAATATTGCACACCGTGGGGCCAAAGGAATGGCCCCGGAAAATACACTCGCCGCTTTCCAGCTTGCGTTAAGCCAGGGTTGCGAAGGGATTGAGCTTGACGTTCATTTGACTGCCGACGATCATATCGTTGTATGCCATGATATGACGTTAGACCGGACTACAACCGGGAAAGGCACAATTGCGGAGAAAAGCTTAGCGGAAATCAAAGCCTATGATGCTGGTCTATGGTTTGGCGATGAGTTCAAAGGGGAGACCGTACCTACTTTGGACGAAGTCTTTGATCTGGTACCCGGTAGCATTATGATTAACGTGGAAGTTAAGTACGCATACGAAGGCAGAATGGAGCGTAAGTTAATTGAATTTCTGCGCAGACGTGACCGTTTAAATCATGTTATCGTTTCATCATTCGACCATAAGTGTATCAGAAGGATCAAACAACTGGAGCCGGAAACCAAGATCGGGCTTTTGTATCAAGCTAAATTACTGGATCCGACTGCTTATGCACGTAGTTTGGACTTAGAAGTGTACTCGCTTCATCCTTACTTTCAAATGCTGGATGCGGAGGATGTGACGAAGGCGAAAGAGAGCGGGCTTTATGTCTATCCTTATACGGCCAACGACGAAAAAGATCTCCTGATGTTAGCTGATTATGGGGTATCGGGCATCATTACGGATTTCCCCGGCAGACTGAAAACTTTGCTGCAAGACCGGAATACCCTGTAATCAATTGCTATGCGTAAAGCCCCGGTTTCCGGGGTTTTACTTTTCATTTATTTGGAGAAATGGGGATTTGAAATGAGCCTTCTTGTTTTGGAGAAGCTTAGCATGGCGCTATTATTAGGACTGCTAATCGGGATAGACCGTCAACTCAAACATAAGCCATTGGGTATGAAAACAAGTATGGTGATTTCAGTGGCAAGCTGCTTGATCACTATTGTATCTATAGGAGCAGTTCAAAAATATTCCCTCCCCGGTTATACGAATATGGACCCCATGAGATTGGCGGCTCAAATCATCAGCGGAGTGGGGTTTATCGGAGCTGGCGTTATTTTAAGACGAAGTAATGAGATCATCTCGGGACTTACGACAGCGGCATTGGTATGGGCTGCGTCCGCTCTCGGAATCGCAACGGGAGCCGGATTTTTTCGAGAGGCGACGATGGCTGTCATTCTCATTATTTTCGCTATCAATCTGTTCCCGATCTTTATCAAGCTGCTAGGACCACGAAAGTTGAGGGAGAAGGATTTGGCAATCAATATCGTATTCAGTCCTGAAGGAAACATGTCCACACTTATTGATGAAATCAGTGCTGAATACATGAAGGTGAAGCATATCAAAATTAAAGACTTAAATGAAAACCAGCAAATTCAATTAGTTATTTCAACAGCAGACAAACATCGTACGACAACGGTTTACAGTAAAATCAAGAAGATTCAGCATGTGCTCGCTGCCGAAGTTGAGACGATAAGTAATTAAAATGAATGAACCTGAGGATTACGATAAACCATGATTCTCTGCCAAAATTCAAAATGAGGAGCTTGCCGATGCGCAAGCTCCTTGTTCCCGTTTGATGACATTTTTTCACAGTCTTCTTATCGGGAAATATTAGCAGTGAAGCATGGTTAAGAGCTGCGTATGCATACCGTAATAGTGATGGGAGGCGGTTGTGGCATGATTGGAGAAGGCAGCTCGAACATTTATGCATCCGTAGTAGTAATTTTTGAAACAAAAGAAGTTAATAATAGAGGAAATAAAGTAAGGAATTACTCCTGAGAGGTAAAATCAAGATTTATTTCTATCGATGAGGGGGAAGATTATGGAGCGGATATTTATTTTTATTGTCATCACATTGTTCGTCTATACAATTATACCAACGATGATGATCAGACTCTTTGGTATCGCAGTTTATAAGAAGGGAACAACCGCGCACTCGATCGCTCTGACTTTTGATGATGGGCCGGATCCCGAGTATACGTCTCGTTTGCTTGATTTATTGAAGCAGCATAATGTAAAAGCGACCTTTTTTGTCCTTGGCTTGAAGGCGAAGCAATACCCTGAACTTATCAAACAAATGCATCATGAAGGGCATCTCGTTGGTGTTCACAATTATGTACATGGGGCGAACGCCTTTATGACTCCCAAGAGGGTCCGATTACAGGTAAACAACACAGTCGATGTGATTGATCGCATTATTGGTGAAAGACCTATTTATTACCGGCCTCCAGGGGGAATTATCAACATCTTCGATTTTCTTCTGCTGAAAAACTTTCGCAAAGTAATTCCACATTACCTGTAAGGGGAGTAGACAAGCATATGATCAGCCGGAAAAGGGAGCCGAATTTGGCTCCTCTTCCGGCTGACCACAATTTTACTCCGCAATGTGTTCAATTGTACGCATTTTCTGTTAATGATGTAACATAACTGGTTAGCTATCTGCTTTATTCACAGACTCCCGCCGGTCCTCTTTCCCAATATGCGTATATATCATGGTAGTATTCATATCCTCATTTTCTTGATGGAACCTCGTTGCAAATGTATGACGTAGCTTATGAATCGTTAAAGCAGGTTTCCCGAATGACTCCACATAACGATCAAGCATTTTTTGAGCAGATCTTACGGTTAATCGGCCAACAGCACCTCGTGGTCCGGTAGGGAGTGAAAGAAACAAAGCTGGCTGATTGTCACCTACACGTTAACGACCTTTTCGAACGTTTATGCGCGAAAGGCTGCCGTTTTCTCAACTAAAGGGCAGATTACTTCAATAATCTACTTCTTTAGAGTGGAAAAGGATTTCCATATTACTTTGGTGAATAAATATTGAAAACCATGTGGGGTAGGTGAATTATGCGTAAGTATATTATCGGAGCTATATTTGGAATTTTATTAGGTACATCGATAAGTGCTCATGCAGAAGTGGCTAGCATAGTTGGTAAGGTCATAGAAGGAGATTTTACAGTAATCATCAATGGGCGGACACTTAACAATAAGGCAATAGTTATCGAGGGAACATCATACTTACCTGTTCGTGAAATTGGGGATTCAATTGGGTATAATGTTTCATTCGATCAGAATATAGGAATAAAGTTAAGTCCCAAATTTGATAATACAGGGCTTCAAACCAAGTATCTCCCGATGGTCAAAATAAATGATAATACAGAAATGTACAATGGAGATTTTTATTACTTAGAGTCTGATGGTAACCAATATGCGTCTATTAACTGTTTAATTGGTCCTTATAGTCTTTATTGGACTGGTCGAGATACAGGGGTATTTCATCCAGTAAATAACGGGAAGTCGTCCGTGCAGATATCAGATGTATATATTAAAAGGGCAGATGATGTGACAGTAAAATTGACTAATGATTATGTAAAAGACTCGGAAGCCTTTAGATATAAAGAAATCAGTGGAATGGTTTTTGTTAAATTATCTACTTTAGGTTTGAAAGCAGAAGTTAAATATAATGAAGAGATCAAAGATGACGAACTAATTATCACGAAAAATAAGTGAGATTTGATTACCAAACCAAAATTTGATCGAGATAACCATTACGCTAACGGTGAACGATACTTCAATTACAACGTAAAAGGCAGCCATCCCACTTGGATTGGTTGCCTTTTCTGAAGTAACGGGCAGTTTAATGGAATAATATGTATGGTACAATGGTGTTCTGGAGGTGCATTCATGCAAAAGGCGATTGTAGTTCATTATTGCAGAAAGATAAAAAGAATAACTTAAGTGATTTAAATCAGCTTTTACAAGAGGGATGGAAGGTTGTATCTCAGAGTGCTATGTCAGGCGGTGAGATGGGTGCAACAGTTTATTCACTTGTTATATTAGAGAAAAGTTAGGAAACAATGCTTCAGGATTCACTGAAGAAACGGGGAACGATAGCGAATAAGCAGGGAGCAGCGCGCCACACGGCAGCTGCTCCCTGCTTACGTTAAAGTAACGGGCAGCAACTTACAAAATGTCGGCTGACCGTCGGCATTTTAGTGCTATAATAGTCTTGCTAGATTTTGGCACCAATAATTTCGTCGTATCGGAGTGTGAATTGGCTTTGTGGAATAAGCTGAATGTTGATGTCATTACATTGTTCGTCGTGGATTTGCAGCAAGCGAAATCGTTCTATCAAGAAGTGTTTGGCCTGCCGGTTTTCTTTGAGGATCCGAATTCCGCGGTGTTCCAATTCGGCAACATGCTCATTAATCTGCTTGTGGAGACAGCAGCACACGAGTTGATTGAACCACAGGTTGTCGCAAGACGCGAATCCGGGGCGCGTTTCCAATTCACAATCGGTGTGGAAAATGTAGATGCCGCCTGCGAGGAGCTTCGCAAACGCGGCGTTGATCTTCTGAACGGCCCAATGGACCGGCCGTGGGGCATTCGCACCGCTAGCTTCGCGGATCCGGGTGGTCATATCTGGGAGATTGCGCACAGATTGTCCAAGACGGAGAATGCATAACCCCTAAGCAGCGTAGAGAACCGATCATTGCACTAACGGGACACGATAGCACAACAAGAGTAGGGAGCAGGCCGTCACGGCGCTGCTCCCTGTTTCATTGAAGTAACGGTCAGATTTGTTTAAAAATGGTAGGTACTTCTCACTCCTTAAAATAGTCTGTTAGTGACTGGCGGAATAAAAACACTGTGGTAATATTTAGTACATTGTTATGCTATATTTTGCAACAGTTCCACAGACAAGAGGTGTACGATGGTCGAAGAACTAAAAAAAGAAATTATTAATGAATTAATCCGTTTGATTCCAAAGGCTGTATCAGAGATTAATAAACCTCATAATGATAAGGTATGCTTTATCGCCCTTTATAGAGATGATTACGACCCATTAGTTAGCCTAATACAATTAGGATTGGTAAAGTATCGCCAAGAATGCTTTGAAAGTTCAGGGTTTTCTTTTAATTCAGGGGAACAGCCTGCTAAGTATCAGAATGACCTAACAGACGAAAGATTGAAAGAAAAAGAAAAACTATTAATCTCCATGTTGAACCCAGATGATTATTACGGCGAGTGGTGGAAGGAAACAGAACAGATTATGTTTGAAGTATCCATGAGACTAAACGAATTTGAATGGAATGAAATCTTGGACATATCGGATGATTTTATTGTCTTTGTAGATTGGGAAGCATGGGAGGGCGACTTGTCAGTAAGCGTTCCAAAAGAGAAAATTGAGTATCTCATCAAAGAGGGGCTGTACGATGAGAAATTTATTAAGAAAAGTGATGAATAGATGAGTTCATTGAAATAACGGGACACGATAGTTGAGGAATCAGGGGAGCAGATCGCCGCGGCTGGCAACTGTTCCTTTTTTCGTTGAAA
>NZ_BILW01000077.1 GCF_004000765.1 Paenibacillus chondroitinus NBRC 15376
CACCCAAAGGTCACCCAAAGGTCACCCAAAGGTCACCCAAAGGTCACCCAAAGGTCACCCAAAGGTCACTTTCATGAAAATAACTATTCAGATTTAGAAGAGGTATCAATTGATTTGAAAATCTCCGTTGTTATCTTATGGATCATCTTTACGTCTTCACTTTTTTTCTCGATTAGAAATTGGTAGTGGACTTCAAGAATGGATCTGGTGTCAAAATCCTGGGAATCTGGATTGATTTCTCGGAAATCAAAAAGATCCCCTGGCTTTATGTTAAGAGCGTCCATGATTTTTTCCAACGAATCAATGGATAGATTTCTTTTTCCAAGTTCAACTTCGGTCAGATATGAGGTTTGCTGCCCCGTTATTTGGCTTAATTGAAGTAAGGTCAGATTTTTTTTATTACGTATGCTACGAATTTTTTCACCGATCAGTTTTTTTAAATCAGACATCGTTATAACCTCCCTGCTTATCCTAAGGGTAAGTGTTTCAATCGAAAAAATATATAACAATATAAGTGATAATTATTGATAAAATCACTTAAAAGTGATACTATTTTGTTAATATAGCCAGGGGTGAGCAAAATGATTCCAAAAGTCAGATCAGTGGAATCACTGATTTTATCGAATCGATCGTCTGAACAATTTGCAGTTCGATTTCGGAAAATTATATTTCACAAAGACGCACAATTCTTGATCCTTCAGTGGGAAGAAGAACAACACGTGATGAAAATAAAAAGTTGCAATGGTGCAGTTAAACTAATTGAATCAACTAAGGAAGAGTTCGATGAATTAATTGGTTTTTTACGTGAAGGATATGCAAAGACGTCGTCGGACCCTGATTTGGCAGAAGAATTCTGGGTTGTGGGGATAAGCTTCAACAAAGTAGAAAATAATGACGGTTATTTTTCCGAATTTAGGATTTCCGACGAGAAGCCGATTGATATACTACCTTATATTATCCAGACGGGGGTTGAACATGTGTTCTTTTCAGAATGATGCTTTGAATTTTATAACTAATGGCAGGGTTACTGTAAGGGGACTTTCGCAATTAGGGCTTATCCCTAAAGGGCAGTGTGTGATTCCTAACCAGTTTTTTGAGGGAGGCTGGGGGATATGGCTTCCTATGCCGAACATTACGTTATTGCCCTACTTTAGTGTTTCTGTAGCAAGCGGTTTTAACTGGACAGAAACAGTCGCTTTTATGGAGGAAAAGGTCAAACCGAATACGTTTATTGACCTAGGCGATAATGGGGTAGGTAAAGGGAATCTTGAGGAGGATGAGGCTCAGTCTTTATACGAGAGGGAGACTGAAATTGAGCAAAAATTACAGGCCAATGGACTTCTGTATCCGAAATCGATAGTTGATGTTATTGATCTCTATGTGGCTTTGGGATTGGCGTTCAAAACAGAGGATCTGCAGGGAAAGTGGTGTCTAGATATGATTATACGTCCACTTTGTAGAATTGATGAGGTGCTAAACAATTAGCACAAGATGAAATGACTGGACAGTCTTCCTGGGTGAGGGCGGTCCATTTTTATTTCTGAAGAATATCCAATGACAAAAGGAGTGATAAAATGACTTTATTGAATGACACAGAAAAAGTGCAGTATTTGATCGGTTTGTTTGACAATCATATGGCAAAACTTACGAACGAGAGCTCATTTAGAAACTACATCGAATCCATTCAAAGCTTCTTAAAAACCGATGATTTAATCCTTCAGAAAGCAGCAATTTCTAATAGTATTCTGTTCTTTGAAAACCTAGAACACAGTATTTCCGAAATTGACTCTATAATTATCTATTTTGAAAAGTACTTGGAAGAGCTCGAAGCCGAATTGCAAGAGGATCTGCAAAATGAATTCTTGAAAGGGAAAATCAAAGGAATTCAGCATGCATTAGTGATCGCTAGAATGATGAGACATGGCCGCGGGTACCAAGGTGAAGGAGTAAATATAATAATTGATTGATGCTGCAGGGAGAAGATGATTAAATGAAAATAACTCATACCCAAGCAATTGGTTATTTAATTGCAACAGTCGAAAAAGTTCACTTCCCGGAGTCTATGGATGCTGCATACGTCGTTCTAACATTTGAAGAGCTGCTTAACGAACTAAGTAGTGAAGAAGCTGAAAAGATCTATAGAGAAGTGTGGCTAACTCATAGTCAAGAATAATTAAGGGGGGCTAAATATGGGAAGTATGACAAGCCGACGAACGATGTATAAACATTATGCACAAGGGGTCATTGCTGAACTGCAGCAAATGAGTTAATTTAACGGTAGAGCAAAGAAAGGCTTTCTTCGTCACTACAAATACTTGAAACGAATCGTAGAGCTCGAACCTAGGAGGTTCTGCTTGGATCCCTGTTCTCAGAGGGAGGAAAGTGATTTATATGATGAAAAGTATCCAATTATCAGAACGTTTGATGTTTGCCCCGTATCAATACAATTGGATAGAAGAAGACGGAATAAAGCATGAATGGTCCTTAATTTCAATACAACTAGATAGAACATTGATAAGATTGACCGACTATCATAAGTATGTTGGTGTGCTTAATGGGTCTGAATACGCTTATTATAGTGATAATGACTCAGTCAGAAGAGTATGCAATTTTCTTACATATGCTCTTTTTAAACATTATGGCAGAAATAAAGCAAAAAGGATTACGGATATACCGTTTCAATGCGCTGTAGATTATATAAACGAATATTCTAAGACGAAAAGTTCTAAGGGAAATTACCCAAGTATGCAATCTGTTGAAAAAGAGAGATATGCTATTTGTCACTTCATGAAGAACCTAGGAGAAAAAAGATCTGATTATAATGAGCATTATTATGTTAGAAAGGCTTTGGTGGAATCTACAAGTACAAATAAATTGAAAGGTAAAAAGAGAAGCAGGGCTGTTTGGGAATATGAGATACCGGCGAAATATTTAGGTGATTCGAGTTACGGTTTATTGAGGGACATTCCACAGAAAGCGATACCTATCCTTTTAAGAGCAGTAAAACGGGAAGAGCCGGAGTTGGTACTAGCCGTGTTGCTTCAGCTTTGTGCAGGGATTAGGGAAGGTGAAATAGTTAATATTCGTAGAGCGAATAGCATTTACCCTAATGGAATCCGCTATGTGAAAGAAAACGGAAAATTCACAAGTTTTGAAGTTGATTTAACTAGAGAATATGTATTAAGAGGTGACGGAAAGAAAACTGGTAAAATAAAAATTAAACGCAAACAGACTGTCTATCCGATTTTCCTTGAAATAATACAAGAAGCATATGAAGAGCACTTGAAAATGATAAATGAAAAATACTTAGAGCCAGAAGCTCCGTTGTTTGTTAATAGTAGCATAAATGCAAAAACCGGAAAAAGAATGGCTATTTCTAAACAGTCATACTGTAAAAAGATTGTTAATATTATGCGAGGAATTGTTCTTCCTGAGCTGCTTAGATCCGATGATATTGAACTAAAGGTGTTTGGTATGATGCTCAACGAGAGTAATTGGGGGTTACACGCATTTAGGCATTGGTTTACTGTGCAGCTTGTATTAAATGGTGAAGATATAAACGGAATTGCTTTCTGGCGTGGTGATTCTTCTCTCGAAACGGCATTTGCATATTTACAAAATAAAGGGGAAATAATGCGTCTTTACCAAAAAGCAAGTGAAGAGGTTGGAAATGATATTATAAATGCTATTAATAAGGAAGACTTCTATGGATTATAAAATGATTGATGAAACTGAATGTATTTCAATAAATATGTCATCGGCACATTTTGGTATATCCGCAGCTGCATTGAAGCGTAACATGAAGGCGATGGGGATCAGTATTATCGAGTATCAGAATGTGGCTTATATATCTAAAGTGGATTTTGAAGAAGCCGACAGATTAGATAAATCAATGATTGGCTTAAAGGATGTTATAGCTGAATGTATCAGTGAAAATGAAGACATAACAGTTGATTTTACAAGTAGAGAGAGCCAAGTGAAATACAGTGAACTTCATTCGTTTTTTTCAGGGTTAGATTATTTCGGGATTAAAGTAAAACACAGACTAATCTCAAAACCATATAATCCAATAGTATTTTATATAAATAAGAACGATAAAGAACAATTTAAGAGCAATATAGTTTTAAAATTAAAATTATATAATAAAACAAAAGATGAGAAATTTAGAATTCTTCTAGAAGATGATTATTTTAGTAGTAATCATAAAACTAAAACGGCTTTGATAAAACTTGCAAAGAATAGCCCGCCCGATATGGAAAACGCCATTAATGAGCTGACAAACTTTTTAAGATCAACCTGTAAAAAAGAAATAAATCAATATAACGATGAAGAAATCTCTACATATATGGAGTTTGCAGCAGATAATATTACTAAGAATGCCAATATACTATTCTCAAATCTTATATTCAATATAAGCCAAACGGAAAAATGCTCATTCTCCGTTATTAACCAGTTCGATGCACATGTAGGTGCAGTTAAAAAAGATAATAGTGCATATGATGATGCTGTTTATTTAAAATTAGCATATATGGTTTTTAATGAAGAGTACTGGAAAGATAGGAATATGCTCATTAAAGCAGCAAATAGTAAACCTGTAGCAACAACATGGTTGTATCATGCAATGCACTATGTTTGCGCTTGGCGGAAAGCAGATATAGTAAATAACATTCCTCATGTAACTTTAAACGTTGAGCCGGAAGAAGTAATAAGAATGGTCAAAGAGCATGATTATTGTGAAGCAACTTGGATCCCATATGTTAATGAGTTAGTTGTAAGAGTTGGGTTTGAAAGTAAAAGGCCACGAAAATCAAAAAGGCGTCAGAACTCCCCTAATTTAAAGATGTATATCCCTGAAAGTTTTAGATCAACAATTGGCATGCTTTTAGCATTATGCGAAGCTCATTCGATATTAGAGGGAAAAGGGAGCCCCATATGCTGGTACCCTAATAATGTCAAGTATGCTGTTGAATTGTTTGGAGCAGATTATAATAGTTTATTTGCCGGAAGATTAATATCAAACAGAAAAGCGAATAAGGCATATATGGAAAGAATCATGGAGAGCGGTGAAAAAAATAACAACAATGGTTATTTACTGGCCGCGTACTCCAGAAGCCATAAGGGCGGTTTAGGCTCATTACCAGAAGTAACATCTAAATATCTAAAAGCAAAGATGGACGGGTATTCTGTTGACGATATTACTAGAATTCTTTTTGAACGAGGTGTTTGTAGTTTTGTTCCATATTTACTTTGCAGTGCTTTGTATAGTAATGAATTTGAGAAAAAACATATCGACAAACAAACAGAAACCATAAAAGAGCTTGGGATGATACCGCATGAAATAGAGTTGCTTTTGCAAAAAGACGAAAAAGCCGAATTAAAAGCGAAACAGACAATATCGGAAATAATTAAATACATAAATGATGAAAATGCAACAGAGATTGCGGGAAATGCACTAAAGGAAATTGCTGACGGTAAATGCGTGGGGAAGAATGAAGATGTATATTGCATTAGGAAGGCATTTGGAGAAGGATGTAACATGCCTAATAGAGAACATTGCATTGGCTGTGGGTCGGAAATGTATTTAAAAACGTTCTTGAACGATCTTCATAATGAAATAAAAGTTGATAGAATGAAATTTCAAAATGCGAAGACAAAAGCCGAAAGATTTAAATGGAAAGCGATTTTGGAAAACAAGTTGTATCCTGCTGTCTATGAAATTCTAGCGTCCATGAAGCATATCTATAAACAGGATATAACAGAGTATCAAAGACTTTTCTTGGGAGAGGATTAACGGCGATGTTAGCATTAATCACTCAAAATAAAAATATTAGCCGGCATAAAGTGGTTTCAACAATAGGCGCTGAAGAAAAGAATATTGCTTTGGAAAAATTCAAAATATATCAAAAAGATGGTGTTATACAAACTGAATTTAACAATGATGCATGGCTGTTACATGATGAAAAGGATACGGTTACTTTAGACTTTACTTTTGATGAAGTGTATGTAAAAAAGTATATGAATCATTATTCTGTAACGGAATTTAAAGAAATATTTAAATGCTATATTTGTTTTTGTATAGGGCAATACGTTATAGGCACTTTGCAAGAATTGGTATATAACATTAAAGAGTTGTTATACAACACGGAATGTTTAACGAAAATCCCTACAAAGCGCTATTTATTATTCAAAACAGGAATTCAAGATTTCATTGAATTAATGCCCTTTACCTCAGAAGTTATTATCCTTGAGGAAGAACGATATAAATATAATTATGTAAAAAGAAGAGATTTAGCAGAATATCAGAGTTATTTTTTATTTGGAAGAATATTGGAGGAGTATTGGAAGGGCAATGCGACTATCGATGATAAAATATTCTTTTATCCGATTTATTTGTGGTGGAATATCACCATGATACTTCCGGTGCGAGTCACCGAGTTTACCTTAATACCTAAGGAATGTGTAGAGGTTAGAAATGGGGTCCCGTATCTTAAAATAAGAAGATCAAAAATGAAAGGTAACACAAGTAGAAATAGAAATATTACTTATAAGATAGATGAAGATTATAAGATTTATGAGTATGCTGTTTCAAATGAAATAGCAGCAATGATTTCAGACTACAAGAGACTGGTAAAGGGTTATAAAGAATCAAACATAGATTCATTGTTTGTTAATGAAGTATATGTAAATGCAAGTAACCAGCTTAAAGATCATGGTTTCTTTCATACAAATCATTTTTCTAGGTTATTAGATCAATTTTATTGTGATGTTATCGAGAAATATTACAACTACAGAGTAATTCCAAAAGAAAAATTAAAAGAGACAAATATTGTTGGCGAGGCATATAAATTGAAAGTTAATGAAATAGTGAAGATTTCATTAGGTGATTCTAGACATATAGCTATGCAAAATATGCTTCTTAACGGAGCCAATATTCTTATGGCAAAAGAAATTACAGGTCACGAAAATGTAGATATGATATTTCACTATTCAGGTAACATGAAAAACCTCATAAAATGTAAGGCGTACAGCTTATTTGAGTTGTCAAAAAGAAAAGAAATTATTGTTGAAGCAGTAGTAGGCAACGGCAAGGAGTTTATAATAAGTGGAGGCGGTTTAACGAAATTCGTTGAAGTTGACGAAGGAAAATGCTTTTCAACATTATTTGCTCAAGGAAATTTGGGAGACTGCTATGCAGTTGCGGGTGATTGCGAAATATGCAAGTACTTTCAAGGCAATAAGAACCGAAAAGAATTGATTAAAAAACAGGAACTAAAGGTGGAAGAAAGATTAAAAAGACTTAAAAGATGGATATCTTCTGAAAAGGAATATAGAAATACGGATGAATATGTGATTTTGAAAAGTCAATTAAAGGCGAGTGTTGAAAATTTGATAAATGCGTATGTTGAAGAGCTGGGGGGAGGGGACATGCATGACAAATAAAATGGGAAGACCTAAAGCTTATGCGACAGAAGAAATAAAGAACATAATTGACTCGTATTTAGCGTATACGGGAGGTACAGTTTTCTTAAACGCCTCTAAAATTGCCAAATACGCGAATGATGAACTGGAATTGCCCAATTTCAAGTACTACGTTATTAACAGGGATCCAGAAGCAAAAGAATATTTAGAAGGTCTGAATGCGAGAATAACAGGCCTTTCTAATAAGAAAATACCAATTACAAAAACTGTATTTAAACAAATTGAAATAAGCAGTTATCTTTCTATGAAGAAGGATGATTTGAAGGTTGCATTAAATAATCTTAACGTTTTGTTGGAAGATATGTCAAATGCAAATACAGAACTTATTAAAGAAAATCTAAAACTAAAAACTCGGATTCAAGAAAGAGATTTAGAAATTAGAAAGATGAGTAAAGAGATTGATGAAAAATATGCTGAATATCAAAAACGCGAGAAAACCTCTAAAGAAATCTTAGATGCGCAAAAACAAAAGATACACGAATTAATCATAAAAGTGAGGCAACAAGACGATCTGACACATATGTTGTGGGATAGGGAAGCGGAAAAAATATTAAAGAAAAATGGTGTTTTTGAAGATGATGGCGTTGAACTAAGTGAAGATAGGGTGATTTCAGACGTTGATACAGACATCTTAGGGGTGGTGAAAGATACCTTCCAAAATGTTGAAGATGATAAAATAAGTTTCGAATTAATAAATAGAATTAAAAATATATAGGAGTTAAACATGAGAAGGAAGTACATAGTAAACGATTACCCGCGTATATCCAGGGAGTATAATAAAGAGAAGAATACAGTTCCGGTGGAGGAAATTTATTCTAGTTACCCGGATCCCGTTTGGTGGAAATGCGAAAAAGGCCATGATTGGCAAGCGTTGGTTAAAAATAGGGCAGTCCATGATCATGGTTGTATCTATTGTGCTGGCCAGGTCCCGATAGTTGGAGAAAACGATTTTTCAACCACAGACCCCCATTTGGTAAAAGAATGGGACAATTCCAAAAATGGGGAATTCACGCCGCAGATGGCTATGCGCGGATCTTCCAAAAAAGTTTGGTGGGTATGTGACAATGGTCATGAATGGGAAGCCGTAATATACTCAAGGGCTAGCGGAAGTGGATGCCCGTACTGTTCAGGTAGACTAGCGATTAGGGGCAAAAACGACTTAGAAACTTTACATAAGGACATAGCTTCTGAATGGCATCCGATAAAGAATGGAAAATTAAAACCTTATGAGTTTAAAGAGAAGAGTACCAAGAAAGTCTGGTGGCAGTGTAAGGAAGGCCATGAATGGAATGACAGTATATGTGAAAGGGTGAGTGATAGAAAAAAGTGTCCATTCTGTAACAACACTGTTGTTATCCCTGATAAAAACAGTTTTAAAGCATTAGAACCAGAAGCAGCGAGTTATTGGGATTATGATTCGAATGGCGATTTAAAGCCGGAAAACTTTTTTCCTCACAGCAATAAAGAGGTTAATTGGATTTGTGGGAAGCACAAATGGAATGAAAAAATTGGCTCAATGACGAAAAGAAAGGAATGCCCTTATTGCTCTAGGGCAAGAATATCAGAAGAAGATTCAGTATTCAATAAGTATCCAATACTTTTAATCGAATTTGATAAGGATAAAAATGTCGGAATAAATATAAATTCAATTTCAGAAGGTTCCAGCAAAATGATCTGGTGGAAATGCAAAAAAGGACATAGTTGGCTTGCTCCAACGGAACGAAGGGTAAAAGGTTCAAAGTGCCCGTATTGCGCAGGAAAAAAGTCAATTTATTCTATATGATAATCTTGTGAATATTTCGGCGGCAGAGAGCCATTGGGTTAATCTGTGAGGGCCACCTTTGTTAATAAAACAGAGCCAAGGACTAATACGAACGGGCAGACTAGATTAAGATTAGTCGCGCTGAACCCTACCATAAAATGACGGCTAAATTTTCTTGGTGCCGTCGAGGAAGTAATGTTCGAGCTTGAAGTAGTTCTGCTCGGCCAAAAATTGCAGGACCGCGGTAAAGACTTTCTCCAGCACCTCTTTCATGCGCTCGGAACGAAAGCGGTTGATCGTGCGGAAGTCCGGTCGCTGGCGCCCTGCGATCCACATGAACATGATATTTTCGCGGATTTGGCGATCTGCCGGGAAGAGTAGATGCGCTGGGCGTAGGCGTAGATGATGACCTTGGTGAGCATTTTGGGGTGATAGCTGTCTCGGCCGCCGCCGGGGTAGGCATCTGCGAAAATCTTGTCGCTCAAGCGGTCCACCGCCGCATTCACGACACGAACCAGATGATTGTCGGGAATATCTTCGGCCAGATCCATTGGCAGGGTGAGTTGGTCCATGGTATATTGAATGTACAAAAGAAACCTCTCCTTTGGTGTATGGTTGGGTGGTACCTCCATTTTACCAAGGAAAGGTTTCTTTTTGTTGATTAAATTTCATCGAGGGGGAGAACTTACGAGTTCTCCCCCTTTACATCGGAAAGTCTACTCGGCCCAGCTCACACTTTGCAACAGTCGTTGCTTCATCAGTTCGAGTACAAAGTCTTCATAGTAATCCCGGCGGACAATAACCTGATATTCATGGTTAGCGTAAATGTAGAATAGAATGTCCGTATACACTTGGTTTTCTTCAAATTTCTTTTGAATTTTTTTCATCCCGTCGAGGCAAGACCCTTCATGGAGAAGGTGAATACGAAATTCAACATCATTTCCATTGTCCGTTTCATTAACTTGGATAATTTGGCGGTCGTATTCGTATTTCAGCATATTGTCACCTTTCTTGTTAAAGTTAAATTAAGTAACGCAGGTACAAGTAAATACTTGATAACACAATAGAGAGCAGCATTAATGGAAAGCCATATTTTAAAAACTGAACAAAGCTAATCGGGTGACCTTCCTTACCAGCCATGCCTGCTACAATGAGATTGGCACTTGCGCCAATTAGTGA
Organism: Paenibacillus chondroitinus NBRC 15376; assembly: GCF_004000765.1. Taxonomy (GTDB): domain Bacteria; phylum Bacillota; class Bacilli; order Paenibacillales; family NBRC-103111; genus Paenibacillus_E; species Paenibacillus_E chondroitinus. The sequence continues at coordinate 10,421 of NZ_BILW01000077.1, forward strand.
ACCATTGCCCCCCAAGCAGGCACCAAGTGCCAAACTCCACCACAACGGCTCCAGATTGCTGACACCCATATTACCCATTTCTTGAATCATAGGAATCATCGTTGCTACAAACGGAATGTTGTCTAAAAAAGAGGATGCAATAGCGCTGAGCCACAATATCAGCATCGACGTCGCAATTGGCTCTCCTCCCGTCAGTTCGATAGCTTGAGCAGCTAACTTAGCTATCACACCTGTTTCGATAAGACCGGAAACCAATACGAACAAACCGACGAAGAAAAAAATCGTTGTCCATTCGACTCTGGAGAAAGCCTCTTCCATTATATGCTCTCCTGTAAGCAATAACAGCAGAAAGGCACCCGCCAAGGCGACTGTTGCCGACTCCAGATGCAACAACTGATGCGTAAAGAAACCTAGTATCGTCAATGTCAAAGCAATCAAGCACTTTCGTAAGAGCTTGTGATCCGTGATAAGTTGACTTTCATCCATCTCCATAATGCTGCACTTTAAATCATCTTTTGTCTGAATTTGTTTGCGAAATAGAAGAATGAAGATAGGAATGTAAACAGCCATGACTATAATCGCTAACGGTGCTAGATTGATGATAAAGTCCATAAATGATAATTCTTTGACTGCGCTCCCGATCATGATGTTAGGCGGGTCGCCAATTAGTGTCGCGGTCCCCCCCACGTTGGAGGCGATAATCTGAGTAATGAGAAAAGGCATGGGATTTACACGAAGTTGCCGCGTAATACTGAATGTCACTGGCACCATGAGAAGCACCGTGGTCACATTATCCAGAAAAGCTGATCCTATTGCTGTAATAAGAGCTAATGAAATCAGAATGCGGGTAGGGTCGCCTTTGGCTCTCTTGGCAGCCACAACGGCAATGTATTTGAACAGTCCCGTTTCAGCAGTAATGCCTACAATAATCATCATGCCCACAAGTAGCCCAAGCGTGTTGAAGTCAATGTGATGCAGCGCAGTTTCTTGGTCTACAATCCCTAAGACAACCATTAATACCCCGCCAATCATGGCAACGATCGTGCGGTGGATTTTCTCTGCAATAATGAATCCATAAATGATGAGAAAGATACCGATTGCTAAAATAGCTTGTTGTTCCATGAGTCCTCCCAAAGTAAATTATTGTTTATCATTCCCCAAATAAATGCGGATAACGATGAAGACAATCCTTCGGTAGGCAGAAAAAAGCAAAAAGAAGCCCACCGATGGCAGGCTCCTCCGATAATCCAAATATGTTGTTGAGTTAATTATATCTACATGCCCAGGTAATGTAAAGATCAGTCAAACTACGACTGTAACACTCTAGTGAGCGCCTCGGATACCCTGTCTTTGTGGAAAGGTTTCACGATAAAATCCTTTGCTCGTGCCTGGATCGCGTCAGTAACCATTCTCTGTTGACCCATGGCTGAACACAAAATCACTTTAACCTGTGGATCGATTTTCCTAAACGCTGTAAGGGCAGCAATACACATTAAAGGGAGACGATAGTTAAACTGGTAGACGGAGAGCCATTCTTCAATTGATGGCTCTCCCGATTGATTAACGTCATGGCTCTCACTCATTAACCCGACGGCTCTGCCACGACGAAATATTCACTTGTGTGTATAATACAAAACCTTAATCTAGATGTCTGTTTAAACAAAAGTCTAAAATAAATAATATGCTTATCGGGTAAAATTACGCCGTTAGCTCGCGTAGAAGCTGTAGATCTCGCTGGCGTTACCGTACAGAACTGTACGTTAAATAATGTCGGCGACATCGAGCGCAAGAACCTCAAGCACGCCTTGGGCAGTCTGGTTTACATTCGTCGCTCCAACGACGTCATTCCCGAAATTCTCGGTAAAGTGACCGAGGAGAATGACGGCGAGGAAATCGTCGCTCCGACGCATTGTCCTTCCTGCGGCAGCGAGCTGGAGATGCGTGGTGCGCATCTCTTCTGCTTGAATCGGCTTGGCTGCAGCCCGCAGCTCGTTGGCCGTATGTCGCATTTTGCTTCGCGCGATGCGATGGACATTGAGTTCTTCAGCGAGATGACGGCTTCGCAGTTGCACCAAGAGCTTGGCGTCAACGATCCTGCGGATCTCTACACGCTGAAGTTCGACGATCTGGTCAAGCTTGACCGCTTCGGTGAGAAGAAGGCCAACAATTTACTGGGTGCCTTGGAGAAAAGTAAATCCCGCGACCTCGCGTCGTTCCTATATGCTTTAGGCATTCCCAACTCCGGCAAAACGACAACCAAAGTGCTGGCCGATTATTATCGCAGCCTGCCCAAAATCATGGCGGCAACGCCAGAGGAGCTCATCACGCTCCCGGACGTGGGTGGTATTGTCGCCGAGAGCATCTACTCATTTTTCCGTGACCCTGTCATGGTCTCCAGTATTGAGCGCATGTTGGCTGCCGGCGTCAACCCGATTGCCGAGGAGCCTGCCGTCGTGCTGGCTAGCCCGGACAATCCGTTTTTTGGCAAAACGGTTGTACTTACGGGTACGCTTTCCACTATGGGGCGCGACGAATGCGCCAAGAAGCTGGAAGCGCTTGGGGCCAAAATTACCGGCAGTGTTTCTAAGAAAACGGACATCGTTATTGCAGGGGAGAGCGCCGGCAGCAAGTTGACCAAAGCACAGGAGCTTGGCATTCGGATTATTGATGACGAACAGGAGCTTCTGCAGCTGCTGGGTGAAAGTTAATTTAATTTTTTTGAAAAGAGGGTTGCGCCATGCCAGGAAAGCTGCATATTGTGAACGGTGACGCTTTTGGAGATAAACTGCGTAAGTCGAGCATAGATGGTGAAATTCTGGTGTGGCGCGAGTCTCTATATGAAGGACCTATCGGCATGCGAATGTCGGATAGCCTCCTTTTACCCATTAGGGCCTCCTATATGTTTCAAAAGCATGGGATCCCGGAAGATCTGTTTACATCCACCACGCTTCATCAAGAAAAGCAATTGGATATGGTTTCAGATGAGGCAAGCGAAGTTGTCCTATGGTTTGATCAGGATCTTTTTGACCAGTTGATGCTCTGCTATTTATTAACGCGATTATCTAGTCTGGACGGTGGCTTAATCCGTTTATCACTTATCCAATATGATCAAAAGATCGAACATCAAATTCCTCAACTCTACAGCGAGTTGTCGCCAATAACAGAGGGGCAGCTTAACCTTGCTGCTAAGGTGTGGAGTGCCTATTCGGCCTCTGAACCGCTGTCTTTGGCAGTTTTGATGGGGGAGGACTTGTCGGAGCTTCCTTTTCTTAAAAGGGCTCTAGAGGCTAATTTAGGGCGCTATCCCTCTATGCAAAATGGTTTGAGCAGCCTGGAGCAGCTCATTCTAGAGGAGATTGACCGTACAGATGTTTCTCTTTATTCGTTATTTCAACATGTAAGCGAGAAAGCCAGTGACTTTGGTTTAGGAGATATGCAATTCTGGGGTATGTTAGAGCAGCTCCGGTTATGTGAACATCCGTTAGTCTCTCTTACCGGAGGTGACAGACTTCCTCAATACGGTGAACCTTTACCTGTTCAGTTCGAGAATTGGCGAGTAAGTTTAACAGATGCGGGTAAACTAGTTCTCACGGGCAAAGAAGACCACATTGCTTTGAATGGTATCGATGATTGGATCGGCGGTGTTCATTTGCAAGGGAAGCAGCTGATTTGGCGCCTAGATCCTGCAAATTCAGGGTTTTCGGAGCTGTAAGATATTGTATATAAAAAGATGCTTGCAATTCGTTTTGAAACCTGATAGTATATGTTCTTGTCACCGCAAGAGCGACACATTAACGCTTTAAACGGTAACGCAATAAAGCTCTTTGAAAACTGAACAAATAGATGAAGTAAATCAGCAAATTAGTCGAGCAATCGACA
>NZ_BILW01000078.1 GCF_004000765.1 Paenibacillus chondroitinus NBRC 15376
TCCGTCCGAATTCAAGTGCGTGTTTGAGCGAGTGTTCGAGTGCAGTGTGCGTTCAAGCGCGGGTTCGGGTTCAAGAGCAGCGCTGGCTTAAGCGCTAAATTGCACTTTGTGCGATTAGAAAGCGCTTTACAGACTCCACTCCTTTGCTTCATTGCTCTTTGTGCAGCTTGAGAGCGCTTTATAGGCTACAACCCTCACCTTCATTGCACTTAGTACAACCATTTGACCTCTAGAGGGCTGTTTTGACCTCTTCTCACCTAAAATGGTTGTATTTTGTACAACGAAGCGGCTGTTTCGCGCAGAAAATATTTGTTTTAGTTGTACTAAGTACAACATAGGTTGGATGCTTGTTTCCCACATCCCCGGCAAACAAAAAAAACGAGCCCTACTATCGAAAAATCGATAGCTAGGAACTCGTTTTTTAAGCAAAAGTCGTCTTACTCGTTGCCGATATACGAAGCATACTCATCAGCCGTCAGCAAACCTTCAAGCGCATCCGCGCCGGAAACTTCAACCTCAACCATCCAGCCTTCGCCAAACGGCGCACTATTTACCAGCTCCGGCGATCCTTCCAAAGATCCGTTCACAGCCGTTACTTTGCCGGAAACGGGCGAGAAAATGTCGGAAACCGTTTTGACGGATTCCACACTGCCGATGCTTTCATTTGCGGTAATGGATGCTCCAGCCTTAGGCAGTTCAACAAACACAATATCTCCCAATTGATCTTGGGCAAAATCAGTAATACCTACACGAACAACCGTGTCCGACAGCTTTTCTACCCACTCATGTTCTTTGGTGTATAACAAATTGGCTTGTACGTTACTCATCGTTTTACGCCTCGCTTACCAGCAAATTTTGCTTTTAGCTTAATCTAATGTGAACATCAAAGTCAAGGCGGACGAAGGTAAATTTTATGAAAAGTAACAATTGACAATTCACACCTTCATAGGCAAAATTAATACAATACTACAAATTGAATATTGGCGAATGATGGTGCAGGGAGAGACCGCAGTGAACGATCGCGGCGCCGAAGGAGTAAGCCGAGTAACGGTGAATCTCTCAGGCAAAAGGACTTGTACCGGACGCAACTCTGGAGAGCTTCGAATGACCGCGCACGCGGAAACTCGGACACCAAAGGGGAAACTTGACGGCCGGATAACATGGTTCTAGTCGAGGTAACTCTCAGGTAAAAAGGACAGGGCAAAAGGTATGTTTGTGTTGCATATCTTTTGCTCTTTTTTGTATTTTGGGCAAGATATGGGATGTACAAAATCGAAGGTGAGGTAAACGCATGCTGAAACGAACACCGCTCTTCCCTGTATATGCGGAGCATGGAGCGCGAGTTATTGACTTTGGAGGCTGGGAGCTGCCGGTGCAGTTCACAGGTATTCAAAAAGAGCACGATGCCGTCAGACAGCAAGCCGGGCTTTTTGATGTGTCGCATATGGGTGAAGTCCGGGTTACCGGGGAAGACGCCCTCTCTTTTCTGCAAAAGATCACCACGAACGATGTGGCAAAGCTCGAAAACGGGCAATGCCAATACAGCCTCATGTGCTATCCGGACGGCGGTGTCGTTGACGATCTGCTCGTTTATAAAATAAGCGACAACAACTACATGCTGGTCATTAACGCCTCCAATATCGACAAAGATATGGCATGGATGCAGCAGCATCTTGTTGGCCGCACGGAAATCACCAACATATCCGATGAAACCGCTATGCTCGCTTTGCAAGGTCCCCACGCCGAACGGATTTTAGCCAAATTGACAGACGCTCCTATTCAGACTTTGAAAACGTTTCGTTTCCTGCCCGACGTGAAGGTAGCCGGTATTAACGCCCTACTATCCCGTACAGGTTATACCGGAGAAGACGGCTTCGAGCTATACATCGATAGGCACGATGCCGTTCAACTATGGAAGCTGCTGCTGGAGGCAGGTCAAGAACAAGGGCTCGTACCGGCTGGCTTGGGCGCTCGCGATACGCTGCGTTTTGAAGCGCGACTTCCCCTATACGGGCAAGAGCTCTCCCAGGATATTTCGCCGTTGGAAGCTGGACTGAACTATTTTGTGAAATTGGATAAAGGAGATTTCATCGGGCGTGATGTAATCGCTGGGCATAAAGCGAACGGCACACCGCGCAAGCTCGTTGGCATTGAGATGATTGATCGTGGCATTCCGCGGCCGCATTACAAGGTTTTCACGACGGAGGGTACGCCTATCGGGGAAGTTACTACGGGCACCCAGTCCCCTACGTTCAAAACGAATATAGGCCTCGCTTTAATTGATTCCGCCTACAGTGCGCTGGGCACGGAAGTGAATGTGGAAATCCGCGGGGCACAGGTCAAAGCGAAAGTCGTGGCCACCCCTTTTTATAAAAGAAAACCGTAACCCGGAGAGGAGCACGCCCCCACCATGAAGCATCGTTATTTGCCTATTACCGAGCAAGATCAGAAAGATATGCTGGCGACAATCGGCATCTCCTCGATGGAAGAGATGTTTCAAGATATTCCGCAAAAGGTTCGCTTTCAAGGCGAACTGAACGTATCGAAGGCGCTGGATGAGCAGGGACTGCTGCGCTACATGCGCGGCCTATCCAGCCGCAACGCCGACTTTGACCGCTACGCCAGCTTCCTCGGCGCCGGCATCTACGATCATCACCTTCCCGTGGTGATCAATCACGTCATCTCGCGTTCAGAGTTCTACACCGCGTATACGCCTTATCAGCCGGAGATCTCCCAAGGGGAGCTGCAGGCGATTTTTGAATTTCAGTCGTACATTTGCGAACTCACCGGCATGGCCGTGGCTAACGCTTCGATGTACGACGGCGCTACAGCGCTGGCCGAAGCCGGCGCCCTCGCCAGCGGAGCGACGAAGCGCAGCCGTCTGCTCGTCTCCCGCGCGGTGCACCCAGAGGCGCGCGCCATCTTGCGCACGACCGCCCGCGGGCTGAACTTGGAAGTGGTCGAGATCGGTCTCACACCGGAGGGTGTGACGGACCTCGATGACCTCGCTTCCAAGGCCGAAGGCGCCGCCGCCGTCATCCTCCAATCGCCGAATTTCTTCGGCTGCATGGAGGATATCGGCGCGGCGGAGCCGATCGCGCACGGCGCGGGCGCCCTGCTTGTCGTGAGCGCCAATCCGCTCACGCTCGGGCTGCTCGAAGCGCCGGGCAAGCTCGGCGCTGACATCGTGGTCGGCGACTGCCAGCCGCTCGGCATCCCAGCTGCGCTGGGCGGGCCGACGTGCGGGTACTTCGCCGTCGCCGAAAGCTGGATGCGCCGCATGCCGGGGCGCATCGTGGGGCAAACCGTCGACCGCGCCGGCAAGCGCGGCTTCGTCTTGACGCTCCAAGCGCGGGAGCAGCACATTCGCCGTGAGAAAGCCACGTCGAACATTTGCTCCAACCAAGCGCTTCTCGCGCTTTGCGCATCCGTGTACTTGTCCACGATGGGCAAGCAAGGCATTCAAGACGTTGGCAAGCTCAACGTCCAAAAAGCACACTACGCGGCGAAACGCCTCACCGCGTCCGGCAAGCTCTCGCTGCCATTCGCAGGCAGCTTCTTCAATGAATTCGCCGTCAAGCTTCCGGACGGCGCGAATGTGCAGGAGCTCAGCAGCAAGCTCCTGCAGCACAACATCATCGGCGGCTACGACCTTGGCCGCGACTATCCCGAGCTCGCCGGTCATATGCTAATCGCCGTCACCGAGCAAAGAACGCGCGAAGAAATCGATGCCTTCGCTGATGCACTGGAGGAACTCGTATGACAACAAATACGAATGAAAGCAACATTACCGTAAAAAATGACGGCAAAGCCCTCATTTTCGAAATGAGCCATCCAGGCCGTGTCGCTTATTCCTTGCCGGAATCTGATGTGCCGGAGCTGGATCTGAATGAAGTCTTGCCTTCCAAGTTCCAGCGCAAGAGCGCCGCAGAGCTGCCGGAAGTGTATGAGGTGGATGTCATCCGCCACTATACAGCCCTCTCCCGCCGCAATTTCGGCGTGGACAACGGCTTTTACCCGCTTGGCTCGTGTACCATGAAATACAATCCCAAAATCAACGAAGACGTCGCTCGCTTTCCAGGCTTCGCCAAAATACATCCGTACCAGCCGGAAGAATCGCTGCAAGGCGCCCTGGAGCTGCTCTACAACCTCCAAAAGGACCTTGAAGCCATCACCGGCATGGATCGCGTCACGCTTCAGCCCGCAGCTGGCGCACATGGTGAGTGGACCGGACTCATGATGATTCGCTCCTACCATGAAAGCCGCGGCGAGAAGCGCACCAAGGTCATTTGCCCGGACTCCGCGCACGGCACGAATCCAGCCAGCGCAACAGTCGCAGGCTTCGAGACCATCACGATCAAGTCCAACGAACGCGGTCTTGTGAATCTCGATGAGCTTCGCAAAGCCGTTGGGCCGGACACGGCCGCCCTGATGCTCACCAATCCAAACACACTCGGCCTGTTCGAGGAGCAGATCGTCGAGATCGCCGAGATCGTTCATGCTGCGGGCGGATTGCTCTACTACGACGGCGCTAATGCGAATGCCATCATGGGCATTACCCGACCCGGCGATATGGGCTTCGATGTCGTCCATCTCAACCTGCACAAAACAATGAGCACCCCGCACGGCGGGGGCGGCCCTGGCGCCGGCCCTGTCGGCGTCAAAGAAAAGCTCATCCCGTTCCTGCCTACCCCGCTTGTGGCGCAGAAGGAGGACGGCAGCTTTTACTTTGACTACAACTACCCGCAGTCAATTGGCCGCGTAAAAGGCTACTACGGCAACTTCGGCATCCTTGTCCGCGCCTATACCTATATCCGGACGCTCGGTCCTGAAGGCCTGCGCAAAGTATCCGAGTTTGCCGTACTCAACGCCAACTATATGCTCGCCAGGCTGACGCCTTACTTCGACGTACCGCATCCGCGCTTCTGCAAGCACGAATTCGTGCTATCGGGCAACCGTCAGAAGAAGCTTGGCGTGCGCACCCTCGATATCGCCAAACGATTGCTGGACTTCGGCTATCATCCGCCGACAATCTATTTCCCGCTTAGCGTCGAAGAATGCATCATGATCGAGCCGACCGAGACGGAAAGCAAGCAAACGCTGGACGAATTCATCGACACGATGATTGCCATCGCCAAAGAGGCGGAGGAAAATCCCGATATCGTTAAAAATGCGCCATACACCACCGTGGTCAGCCGCATGGACGAAGCGCTTGCCGCCCGCAAGCCTGTCCTGAACTGCAGCTGCGGATAAAAAGATGGGGCTGCCCTAGAAGTCTTATGCTTCTTAGACCTCTAGGGCAGCCCTTTTTTTTACTTATTGACCTCATATAAATAGAAGACCCAGTCGCTTGAAGCCCCCGCATGTCCCAGCTGACGGAGCATCGAGGAAATATTGCCTCGGTGGTAGGTGCCATGATTCACGATATGCTGAATTAATTCTTGAATGCTGGCATTCAACACGCCAAAGGTTGGATGCGGAAACTGCTTTTTCGCCTCCAAATCGTCGACTCCATGCAGGAAAACGCGATACTCCTCGGCTTTTTCCCAATACACAGCTTGCAGCTCCTCCAAACTTTTACCCGCTGTCTTAGCTTCAATCGTACCTAGTAGCTCTATAATCTGCTCATAGCTGTTCCCCATCATGCCCGACAACCAAACAGCATCCACCTGGTAAATATGCACCAACCCGTTGTAAATCGTCGGAAACACGTTGCCAAGCTCTTGATGCAGTACTTCCTCCGGTAATTCCGCCAGTCGTTCAAATACTTTTTTATTGGCCCAGGCGTGATAATCATAGGTTTTGATCGTTTGTTCTCTCATGTTTCATCATCCTCCTCAGAATGCAACGCTGTGTTAAACATGAGCTCATTGTACCTCGGCTTCACTGACAAAAACGGTCAGTCAATTGGCATCGACAGATAATACTGATGTAAATTCAGCGTAATCTCCCGCAGCATATTGATAAGCATTAGAGGTTCCTTAACTTGAATCATGCCTCCATAACTGAGGATTTGATAGGGAAGATGAGTGTGGATGGCTTTCTCCTGGACTTGAAAATGGGCTTCATACCGCGAGCGCTCAACTAGCGCATGGGCCAGGAACCAATGGCCGCACAGGTCGTCCAGCGCTTGCTCGCTACCTGTAATTTTAACGGAAATCAGTTCTTCCGGTTTATCTGCGTCAGGCAGGACGCCTGTAAGGAGGAATTGGCGAGCCGAGAAATCGATGGGCCTCTCAAATGTCGTGTCCATCTTGAACAACTCCCGGATGCGATCCACCCGAAAGCTGCGAATTTCATTCCGCAGATGACAGTGCCCAACGACATACCATTTGTTTTTCCAGCAAACGAGTCCATATGGATCCAGATGGCGGGTTTCTGCTGCCGCTCCGTAGCCTTTTTGATAGTGCATGCGCAGCGTGACTCGTTTGGCAACAGCCATCTCCACTTCTTGCAGCAAGTAAGACTCGGCAGCATCTGCCTGCGGCGAAATGACGTCCAGCCCCTGCTCATGAAGATGGATTTGCTCCAATTGCTCCCGATTGGTGTATAACTTAAGCTTGGCAACAGCCTGATTCAGCTTTTCTCCATAGGGATATCCTGTCTCCAAGGCAAACGCGGCAGCGTGGATGAGCGCCTTCTGCTCATCCAGATCAAAAACGAGCGGCGCCTCGTTAAACTGCCCAAGCAAGCGGTAACCGCCATGATGCCCGGAATCCGATATGATCGGAACACCGCTCGCGCACAGCGCATCGATGTACCGGTACACCGTGCGGATGTGAATCTCCAGCTTTTCGGCTAATTGCTTTGCCGTGATTTGTTTATGTGATTTGATGAGCCATAGTATGGCTAGCATTTGATCCGCTTTTGACATTCGAGGCTAGTCCTCCTAGGGGATAGTTTCCATGTCGTTTTATCATAGCATGTTCCGGTCTCTTATTCTGCTTGGAGCTGAGGTAACTCTTCAAGATTCGGTTCGCACGCGCATTTGCCTAAGTGGCTGGCCATACGGTTCATATTCAAGTTACATTGGAAGAATTCCAATGAGAAGGTCATTCTAGGCTCGTAAATCAGCTTTCAATTGGATGATTTCCAATAAAGACTCTGAAATGAGCCATAATCAAGTCACTTCTAGCTATTTCGTTGGAAATGATCCAATGAACTACACGAATAATCTGCCCAGACGACCTGCTGGTTGGATTTACTCCAACTAAACGTTATAACCAGATCTACAAATCAACCTTCCATCAGACCAAAGTGCCTCATAAATGCCTGCTGAGTAAAATTAGCCGCTATCCCACACGAATCCTCATAAATAGGAACTACAATCCCCTATTTTGCAATAAAGCGCTACTTTAGTCCGCCAAGGGAACTGTGGTCCTCTATTCCGCCATTTTCAACTCGAGTAGCAGCTTCCCCGTCAATTAAGACCCTGTAGTTCCCCCAAAGACCCATAATCAGCTCATTCCGCTCAAATAGCGCACTGTAGTTCCGCTCCCCGCTCCCGCACAGCAGCAAGCACTCGCAGGCACATACAAGCACCCTTGATACGTTGCCCCCAACCAACCCAGCATAAAAAAAGCCACCCCCAAGTAGAACACTACGCTCTACTCAAAGACAGCCCCTAGCAACATTTCTAAACAGACAGCCGCTCAACCAGCTGATGAGACGCAAGCACAAGGTCGCCGCGGATCGTGCAAGCATTCGGGTCAGCCAGGCTGTCCAGAAAATGCTGCACGACGCTGGCAAAACCCCTTCTCTCCAGCACGGTGTCCCAGCTTCCGAAGGAACGTACGCGCGGCGCGGCGCCTTTTTCATAGAAGACCGCTGACTCCAGATTCGTCACCTCGACCGAACGGCCGCTGCCGTGCAGCTCGACTTTTTCCTGATCCACGCCAGCCAGCCTCACCATGCTATAAGTGCCCTGCGAGGAGCCAAAAGACAGGGTTCCTGAGGCATGAAGCAGCTTTCCAACTTCATCCACTTGTTGATGAGAAGAAGCCACTTCATAAGGGCTCTCCCCCAGCCAGAGCAAGAGATCCAACATATGGATCAAATCATCATACAGCGTCTCTTTCGCGCCATGACCCTGCTGCTTAATTCGATGTTTAACCGCTGAACACCAATCGAAGCCGCCTGCTTCCTTCAGCCAATCCCGCGCTTCGAGATAGAGCGGAGCAAACCTGCGGTTAAAGCCCGCTGCGAGGAGTACGCCTTTTCGTTCCGCGTAAGATGCCATCTCTACCGACTGCTCCCAATCGTAGGACAATGGTTTATCTACATAAACCGCTACACCCTGCTCCATGCTTTTCATAGCAATTTCATAATGGGTCGGGGTCGGGCTGTGCACGAAAACAGCGTCCAAATCAAGCGCAAGCAGCTCTTCGAGCCTCGTTGTTCCGAACGGAATACGATATTTTGTCTTCATTCGTTCAACGGTTGCCGGTGTGGAGCTCATAATGCCAGCGATGTCTACTTGTTCATTAACGGACAGCAATGGAAGATATACTTTTTGCGCGATATCCCCAAGCCCGATGATTCCGATTCTTTTTCTTGTCATTTTGAAAATTCAGCTCCTTATTTGTTTCCCGAGTACTAGGCGTCCTACCACGAATCCAAGTATCATCAGCACAGCGCCCACAAGCGTCGAAACGCCATAAATCTGCATCCACATCGGGGCCTCTGCAATAAGCTCATATACTTTTCCCCCAACAATCGGTCCTAAAAAGGCGGCAAAACCCGTAATCGCCGAGTACGTTGCAATGTACATGGGCCGTTCACTTTTCGGTGTATCGCCAATTGTAAATGTGAAGACCATCTGGTTAAACCCGCCGAGTCCTACGCCCAGCACGATATGAACCGCATAAAGCACGACAATCGCCGGAATGAAGGCAATCGCTCCCCACAACAGGCAAGCGAGGGCAATGATCGGTAAAGACCATAACAGCAAGGTCTGCGCTGAATAATGTGCGTTCAGGTTACCCCAAACATAGTAACTTGCCATCATAACCAACGTATGGACGACGGTGATGTAGGAAACTGTTTCATAATTAATGTCCATGAGCTTTAGCATGACATAGGAAAATAGCGGTACGGTCAAACTTTGCACAAATAAAAACACAGCTAAGAAAATAATTGCTTTTATAAAAGCACTGTCCCTCAATGGCTTCCCGATCATTCCAATCGGATTCAATTCCTTGGAAGGCTCAAAAGGCGGATTCGGATATAAGCAATAAGCCAGTATATTGAGGATCGCGCAAACACCGACAATCATAAATAAATAGGTAAAACCCTGTCCGCCAGGATATTTATCCAGAATCTGCCCACCTATAAAAAGGGCAAGGGAACTTACTCCGCCTAGAATTGTATTACGAATTCCAAAATATCGCCCGCGAACCGGACCCGGAACCGCATCGCTAATGAGCGAGGTCCACACGACACCGCCTGCGGCATTGCCCAAATGAGCCACCGTATACAGAATGATATACATCACGACCCACCAATCTTGCGGGAACAGAAACGGGATCAAACCCACGGAAGCCCATAACAACCTGTGAGAGGAGCCGAAAATGAGGAGCATCCGCTTGCGGTTCCTGAATTTCTGCATCGCTACAGCCATACCGATTTGGATAATATTCACCACCGTCGTGATGGCTAGTATAAACCCGATCTCCGTCGATGTCGCACCAAGGTACAATAAATAACCGGTTAAGAAAGGACCGCCCAATAGCTGAAAAATCACAACAGCCGGGAATCCTTCCAGCGTAGCGATGAGGAGACTTTTTCGGTAGTAGGAGCGTTTTTTCCGGGGATTCCACAAGGTGCCCAGCATTTTCATAAGCATGCTCGCCTCCATTTTGTAAGGGTAACACCTATTGACTGATCTAATAGTTTACAAGATATAGGGCGCTTATGGTAAAATGGGACAGACTACCTAATCTATCATGTCAGGCGGGATCATCGACATATTATGAAACCAAACTATTTTGGTCTTATCGCAAGCTCAATTCTCTTTTTGACCTTTATTGTACTCTCTCTTGTGTTTCAGTCAACAACTTATTTGTATATCGCCAGTGTAGGCCCGCTTCTCATTGTTCCGTTCCTTCCTGACATTCGTTCAGGCCAGTACATCAAGCCGAATCAGGCCAAAGGCGCTGTCCGACTTATTACGATGGAGAACAAAGACAAGTCAGGTTCCGATTTCCTAGTGATCTTGTTCGAGCAAGGTTTTGTTAACTGGGACCGTGGGCAGCTCTATTTCAATCTGGATGATGTCATGAGAGATGTCTATGTCAAACCAGATCCATTTGCCGCCACAATGACGGTGCTCAAATATGACTTATCCCTGCATCGCAGCAAGAAGGGCTGGGTCGGCATCTCCTTGCCGCAGCTTCAGCAGCGTATGAGCCAGCTCTCTTATACCACGAATGAAATCAACAGAATCGTTATTCAATTATCCGATGTGAATGAGCTGCTGCAAAAAACAGTTTCGCAGCCTGCCGCAGCCGGAAGAAGTGTCGGTGCTTAAACGACAAACGAGGCTGTCCTACGGTCATTGGATGACTTGGGGCAGCCTCTTTTTTTATGGAGCCGAATTTTTAAGTCGATTTCTTGTACTTGATCCAGAAAAAAAGTATGAATGGTAACGCTGTGTTCGAAGCGATAAAAAACAATAGCGACGGCAAGCCCGTGAGCGGCACATACTCAGCACCCTTAAGCGGAATTAACAATTGATCACCAATAGGACCGTCAGAGAAGATGATTGCCGATGCTGCATTCCAACCAAGATGGCTGCCTGCTGCGATGGCCATGGAACCCGATTTTGAATACGCATACGCCCATACCAGTCCCATCACAAAAGTAGCTGCAAACATCAAGATCATGACAGGAATATTGCCGAACAAACCATACGAGAACCAATGATAAGCCCCAAACGCAGCTGCCGAAAGAACAATTCCCAATCGAACGCCCAGCCAGCGGATCAGTATGACAAGCAATGCACCTCGAAATAGCAACTCTTCAAACCAAACAGACTTCAAACTCCACCAACTTGCGGAGAAAAATTCAGACCATTGATAGCCGGAATTTATTTCCCAGCCCGCTGACGTAACCACAGACTCTGTCCATTTGACAACCACACAAACGAACAGTCCAATCAGTAAAGCAATTCCAAACTGCCGTAGGCGCAGACCAATGGGATTGTACCCTAGTACGGACAGTTGCTGCCTAATCGTGAAGCGAAGCAAAAGCCAAGACAACAGTAAAATCACGATAATGCCTAACATTACAAATCCCCTCCTTCTTTATCCATCAAAGCTTTCATTACGCATTTAAAAGGTAAAAGTTTCCACTTAATCAAACCAAAAAAAAGCTCTCCCTCGGTCATTCGATGACTTTTGGGACAGCCTCATTTATTAGAAAAGCATTTATCTTAATTGATCGGCGCATAAATAAGCAGCTAATGTCCGTACCATAACGCCTGTTGCTCCTTTGGGCTCAATGCCTTTGGCTGACCATAACCAAGCTGTGCCGCCGGTATCGAGATGAATCCAAGGCGTTTCTTCGGCGAAGTACCCGATGAAAAGCCCTCCGGTAATGGCCCCCGCCCAGCGATCTGAGGAGGCTTGGTTTTTAATATCCGCCACATCGCTTTTCAGCATCTCGCGATACTCTGGATAGTTGGGCAGCTGCCAGAGCTTCTCGCCCGCTTCGCCAGCCGCTTGAAGCAACGGTTTCAGGAACTCGTCATCGTTCGTCACAGCTCCCGTCGCTACATCAGCGAAGGAGATTAAGATAGCTCCCGTCAAAGTAGCAACATCGATCAGGCGGTTTGCTCCGAGCTTCTTCGCGTAGGTAATTCCCTCCGCCAAGATGATACGGCCCTCTGCGTCCGTATTCAGCACTTCCACGGAGTGTCCGCTCAGCATCTTCACGATATCGCCTGGACGATAAGCCGAGCCGGACGTCATGTTTTCCGCGGATGGAATGACGACGACCAAGTTCATCTTCGGTTTCAACTGCCCGACGATGTGAAGAGCTCCAAGCAGCGTGGCAGCTCCGCCCATATCGCTGATCATCTCTTCCATGCCATCGGGGCTTTTCATCGAGATGCCGCCGGTATCGAAGGTCACGCCTTTGCCGACGAGGCCCAGCACGTCGGCTGAGTCCGGATCACCCTTGTATTGCAGGGTGATCATCCGTGGCGGGTTGGCGCTGCCTGCGCCAACCGCGATCAGGCCGCCCATTCCGCGGGCGGCAATCTCGTGCTCATCCAGCACTTCGCAGCCGAAGCCGTAGTGCTGGGCAAGCTTCATGGCTTCCTCTGCAAGAGTAGCCGGAAGCAGCTTATTGGCCGGGAGGTTCGTGAGATCCCGGGCATAGTTCGTGCCCTCCGCAACCGCCTCAGCGGCTGCGATCGCCGCTGCCAGAAGCGCTGCATCCGCAGCCGCTTCTGTAAGCAATACCGCCCGGCGCAGCTCTGCGCGCGCCGGCTCGTTTTTGCGGTACACCGCGATGCGGTATGTACCGAGAAGCAGCCCTTCGGTCAGCGCCGTGACGGCGGACCGGCTGTCGAAGCCGCTTGGCAGCTTCAGCGCCAAGCTTTCGAGCTTCAGCGCGAGTGCCTCGCGCGCTGCATGCACGGCGGCTGCTCGCAGCGTATCGCGCGAGGTTGCGGGGCCTAGCCCCGCAACGAGCACGTACGCGTACGGCAGCAGCCCGTAGGTGGGCAGCGCCTCGAGCTCGCCTGAGGCGCCCGTGAAAATGCCCTTCGCGCGCAGGCGCTGAAGGGCTTGATCGAGCTGCGGCTCGCCGAGGACGGTGTCCTCGCGCAGCTCAACTTCACTTAGGCAGACGACGATGGCGTCTGCCCCTTGCTCGTTATGCGTGAATGACGTGAACACGCCAGTCGTAATTGCTGTTGTTTTTGCAAACATCGTGTCATTCTCCCTGTTAACTTAATAAAAAGATGCTGCCTTCTGAATAACGGACTGCATAGGCAGGTGATACGGGCATTTCTCTTCGCAAATCGGCTTCTCTTTGCATGGATCATGGTCAGCACAGCCTACTATTCTATCCTTTTGTCTTTGAAAAAATCCCTCGCCCTTCGGCAGCAAACCAAATTTTTCTCTGAACTTGCTCGAAATCATCACATCCGGAATGGCAATTTCAAGTGGGCAGGAGCAGTAATTGCACCGTCTGCAATCGTGCTGACCGAGTTCAATTGCCAATTGTTCGAGCTCTTGACGCTCTTCCGTGCCCACCTCTTGCTCTTGTGCATCCAGGTTTTCCTGCACTTCCTTCACACTGACCATCCCCGAAATGGTTACATGAACGTTCTGGCTGTACGGATACCGGATAGCCCGGTCAACGGGTTGAATGAATCCGCCTGACAGTGGCTTCATCGCAACTTTCATCAGATCCATCTCTGTTGCTTTGGGAATAAGCTCCTCTAAGGCAAAAGGCTGCGCTAAATTCAAATGAAACAAAATTTGATCAAATTGCCCTTTTGCGATCCATTTCGTCAGCAAATCCGGCCGATGTCCGGAAATTCCAATGAATCGGACTTTGCCTTCTCGCTGAGCTTCCAGCGCGGCTTTGTAAGCGCCTTCGATATCCATAGCCTTTTTAAATTCAGATACGTAGTTCACATAGTGAATTTGCAGCAAATCGACATGGTCCGTTTTCATACGCACCAGGCTTCGCTCGATCTCCGCCTTCGCCGTTTCGTAATCACGCGCTCCTGTCTTCGTCGCCAAGAAATACTCATCCCTGCGATGCGAAATGCATTCGCCGATGATCTCTTCGCTGTTGCGATAGGCGGCTGCAGTGTCGATATAATTAATGCCGTGATCCAGGGCATAGTTCAACGCCTCTCTAGCCTGTTCCAAGGGTACATTGGGAAGATTCATTGCCCCAAAGCCCAGTGACGATACGTTATAACCGGATTTACCGAATCTCGAATACCTCAAGCCAAGATCACCCTTCCACTCCGTTAACGAAGATATGAATAATTGCACATGCAACTATTGTAATACAACTCTTTCCTACTTTCCACGAGATCGTGCAGGCTTAGAGGAACTATAGGGCGCTATACCATTAGAAAG
>NZ_BILW01000079.1 GCF_004000765.1 Paenibacillus chondroitinus NBRC 15376
TCAACAATTCGTTATACATCCAACTTGAATTCTATCTACGACTGTTAACTGTGAACATGCCAGTTGCCTTCGCTGTCGCAATTCAACTCAAATATCATTTGTTTCGTATAAAACCTCCACCTGATAGTTGAATCACAAATGAACAATAGATCGATCAACGTTTTTCGTTGGGTTTTTTCGAGAGATATTGTATGATAGTTTAGAGGTGATTAGATTTGTTAAATTTAAAAATTGATAAGCTAATGCAAGCACGAAATATGAGCGTTAAGCAATTAAGTGAGCTGACCGGTATTCGTTGGAATACAGTGGACGATTACTCTAAGAATAAGGCTAAACATTGGACGCCTATACACCTAGAAGCCTTTATGAAAGTATTTGATCTCGAAGGCATCGAGCAATTAATTGAAAGGACAGAGTAAACTATCCGTCAATTTCGATGAAAAAAAGAGCCTACCTTCTAATAAGAAGTAGGCTTATTTCATTATTGTACTGTAGTTCGCCGTTAGCGGAGCGCTCTACCCTAATTTAACTGCCTTGTGATATATCGCTCTTAGCTAGATCCAATGCTACTGCGATTTTTATCTGATACATTTTACTGAGTCCCTTCATCCACATTTCAATTGGATACACATTAACTATCGGAGCAATAGTATCATCATAACGGTCCAGTTCAATCTTAATAACTGTCTGGGTATCCACAAGAAAGCTAATTATGTCCTCACCTTGTTCGGGTGTCCAAGATAAAACGTGTGCTGTCTTCATTGCGGGAAATGTCTTTTTAATAATGTTTAAGAACCTTCGCATAGATATATCATTGAACAAATGAACTTTCGAGGCTATTAATGTTTTCCTATATGCCTGTTCAGTCATTGTTCCTTTGAGCTTCATACCCGGCCTACTTTCTGAAGTTGCCGAACCAAAAGCGGATACGGCCAATTTATTAATTAACTTTACCTTTCTTTATTCAAGGAAGTCACCAAACTAACCTGCCCGTTAGGTGAGTGAAGGCCGCCAATCGTGCAGGCAGCCTCCCATTGTATTTTATATTGAACGAACGTTCGCCGGACATTTGTCATATAGGTAAAGGAGAAATAATATAAATTTGCTTATCACACTTTTATGTGCTAAGATTGGTTTATAAACAGCTCTAACATAAACTCACATATTGAAAAAGTGATCATTTGTGTAATGGTACCTTTTTCAATGTGTGATTTTTTTTGTTTAAAAAAGCATGTTAATAACAATTTGGAGGTAATTTTATTATGGAAACAGGAACAGTGAAATGGTTTAACGCAGAGAAAGGCTTTGGATTTATTGAAGTGGAGGGCGGAAATGACGTATTCGTTCATTTCTCCGCAATTCAAGGGGATGGATTCAAATCGTTGGACGAAGGACAACGCGTTGAATTTAATGTAGCTCAAGGCAACCGCGGTCCTCAAGCCGAAAATGTTATAAAACTGTAATTCACAGTGAACTGTCCTTAACAAGTGTTAAGGGCAGTTTTTTATCTAAGGAGGAGAAAACTATGTATTTTCGAAGAAAATCGCTAGAGGATCTCGTTCAGGAAAACACCAAAGTCTGGGAATGTAATAACGAAAATTGTAAGGGGTGGATTCGGGACAATTTTTCGTTTGAGTTCATCCCAACTTGCCATCAGTGCCTTTCTCCTATGATTAGTAGCTTAAAAATGCTCCCTATCATTTCTAACTCCAATAAAAATAAGAAGTCTCTTCATAAAGGCAGACTAATCTCATAATATAAAATAAAGATGTTACTACATCAGAAAAGCGGTTTTCTATCAACATAAGTACACCTAATTCGAACGTTAATGTCGCATTTTCTACTATTGATGACATTATTAATTTTTATTCCAAACAGGGTTTGCAGACTAATGCAGCCAATTTAAGCAATTTAAAGAATGACACAAGTAATGAAAGGGATGGTATATCATAATTAAAGAAATGACTTCTTACACTCGACCTGCAAGGACAATTAAAAAGAGTTCGTGGTTGATAATGGTTTCCTGCGTTTTTTCTTCATTCTTCTTCACTGTTTGGGGGGGATGCCTTTTGTTTGGTTGCCTCCTTTATATAGCCTTTTCGAATCGAAGGTCAGAAATCCCAGTTAGCGTGATCCCCAAGTTCTTATAGCAAGTAATAATAAACTAGTTTTTCTCTTGATTCACTATCTCTTACAAAATTAAGTTTTCGAAGTAAGTTTATAGATCTGCCATTTCCTTGCTCAACAGTTGCTTCAATTATGACTAAGCCCATTTGTGTGAAACCAAAATCTATTACAGGCTCCAATGCTTCTTGTTTTATTGCTTTTCCCCAATATCCTTTTGCTAGTTCAAATCCGATTTCAGCTCTAGATCGTTCTCCTTGATACCAGCAATGGAAGCCACAAGTCAATAAATTCAGCATCTTTGCTGGAATATAACCTTTTTAGGGCAGAACCAATGTTATTATTGGTTCTGCCCCTTTTTTATAAATATTAATTTCAATGCAGCTTTAATTTAAATATTCAATCATAATATTCGTATACAGGGTATCGAAAGAGCCGTCGGAAATTTGGTTCACCCAGAAATAAATCACATCACCTGGCATTATATTGATAAGTCTGGTTTATCTTGAAGTACCATAAGTAATTGTCTATCATTGACACAAATAACTGCCGCACCGGCCCACCTATTCATCGGAATTCCCTCCTGCCAAAAGTCTGACCTTCACACTATATTTTAACTCATATTGGAAGTATCCTGCCCGTTAGCCTAATGCCTACGGCCAGTCTACAACTTTATTTTCCGTTAATTATACTATAATTATTAGAGGCTAGTATGTTCAATATGAGATCATACTACCTCTATTTTTATATATAATAGATATGTTAATTAGATATTGAAAATAGTATCTACTATGTATATAATGTGAAAATTAATAGAACATTTGTTTTGATTTGTGGAGGACGTAGCCCATAGCGGGAGGCGTAGCGAGGTTTAAACCGAGCGTAATCATTTATGTTTTGGGTGGTGAAATTCTATGAAAGTACAAGAAGTTGTCTTAGAAGAAAACATCAAACGATATATGTTGGTAGATGGGGACGGTTTACCTGTGATCCCTGTATTAAAATACCTTAAATACCTAGATCAAACGGGAAAAAGCAGAAATAGTTGGAGAAGTAGAAACAGTCGCTTTTGGAGATTGGTCAGTAATCACGTTTGGAGTTGTACTCGTTAATCTTTCTATAGGAGTAGAAGTAGGTGTGGTTGATTCATTGGTGTATGTAGTATTTATTTTTTGCTCCTGATTATTTGTAGTACAGGAACAAAGAGTAACTACCGAAAATGTGATCAAACAACTAATAAAATATTTTCTCATAGCAGTTCTCCTAAAAACGTTATTTGTCGCATTTGAATTGTCTTTCTTTCTTATCATAGATCAGAGCTAATATAATCAATAATACAGAAAACTAAGAACAACTTTCATAATGCTCCCTATTGAGAAGACATTTTAGGTTTAGAGATTTAACATCCAGTAAAATTATCTGCTCGTCAAGTGCGCGGAAGGCTGCAGATCAGGCAGTCTTCCATTACTTTATATTGAACAAACGTTCTCCGTTTAATATGCTTATTATTTCGTTCGCAGCTTTTAGTGTGATGGACTTAGAATAGCTTAAAGAAGCTGCCGGGAATGTCTTGTGGTAACTTCATATTGTATTGTATTCAGCTATCTGTATTAATTAAGCTATCATTCCTGCGTTAGCCCAATACAAAAAGGTTATATGGATCCAAGTGTTTAGTCACCTTGTCTAACTCAGAGGAAGGGAACCAGTCATTTTCTACGGAGGGACCATATTTAATAGTATGTATGACCGAATTGGAAGATAAAAAGATGTTATGATGAATTAATGGCTTGAATGTCACACTTTCTCCTTCTCTTAATATGCACAAATGTAATTCTGCCTCTTTTCTTTCTGCATATACAATCCATCCTGATTGAACAACATAAAGCTCTGATACTAACTTATGATAATGGCTATTCTGCCAAGCACCCATCTCTGCAGCTACTGTCCGACAATACGAACTTCCATCCACTGAACAATTTAATCTAAATCTGCGCTCCCCATTTTCCATAAGGTCAAACTTAGTTTCGATACCATAAAAACGCGCATCTTCTTCAGATATTCGTTGCATAAAAATCCCCCAAATATAAAGTTTTAAACAATTACATTCTTGATATGTCCAACTTTATATTAACACATATTGGAAGTAATCTGCCCGTTACTTCAACGGACAAGGGCAGCCGATAGTGTGCCGGCTGCCCTCATGTCGTGATTGAACTATAGTTTTAAGTTAGTTTTCAGTTCAAATTTATGTAATGTCTTTTAATAAATCTGTTAAGCCATCTGGATAAAGAATTCGTCTACCTAGTTCAAAATCGTCAACCGTTACCCATTTTGCACTGGTAATTTCTTTTCCTTCAGTAACATTAAAGTGACTTAATTCGTACAGATTTGAATCAATAAACTCAACGATATATATTTGTGTTATTTAATGTCCTATATTCTCACCTACCTTAAAAATATTTTCTAGACACTTAACATAGCTTTTAATCGCTATTTCAACACCCAACTCTTCATAAAATTCCCTTACCAGTGTCTCTCGTGAATGTTCCCCGAGTTCAATTGTTCCACCTATTGGTCTGTAATAAGAACCCGTTCCTTTTGAATGCTTTCCAAACTTTTCTTCAAAAAGTACCTCTTTGTTTCGAGTTACAATACCTAGGACATTGGCACGCGGATACATAAACTCCCTCCTCGAAATATCTCCTTTCATTATACTATAAATTTCCAAATATCACCGCGTTATCCTCCGTTAGATTCCTGTAGATGGATAAATTTCAGCTTTGTAAAAAAACGAGCGCCTCGGTACGATGGAAGTACGCAACGGGTCAAAAGCCCTTTAATTCCATCATCCAGGAGGACGCTCTACTATGAAGTTTAAATCACAAGATAAGCAAAATCAACTCATTGAAAACATTACCTTTCATCATATTGTTGTTGGTGTAGACATTGCTCAGGAGGCCCACGTTGCCAGAGCGGTTAACTTTCGAGGTGTCGCTCTTGGTAATCCTTTAGTGTTTAGTAACGACGAGGATGGTTTCAAGTCCCTCGACCGTTGGATTCGCGACTTGCTAGCTTCATTTAAATTATCTCAAGTCATCGTTGGTATGGAACCGACTGGCCATTACTGGCTAAGCCTTGCCGGGTGGCTCAAAAACAAAGCCATTGAAGCCGTACTTGTTAATCCTCATCTAGTTAAAAAGAATAAAGAAAACCGCGACAACACACGCTCTAAAAGCGACAAAAAAGATGCTTTAGTTATTGCCGACATGGTGAAAAACGGCTACTACTCCCCTGTCCGCTTCCATTCTTCCGAATACGAGGAGCTACGAGTGCTTATGGCTAACCGAGAAACGGTCGTTAAAAGACTCGTAAGTGCCGTTAACCAGATCCACCGCTGGGTCGACATTGTCTTTCCTGAACTGAGACAAGTTTTTAAGATCTTAACTTGCAAAGGTGCACTGTTAACCCTTCGGCTATTTCCGCTCCCAGCTGAGCTATGTAAACTAAGTCCTGACGATGTCATTAAAGGATGGCAGAAATCAATGAAACGGCATTCAGGTGTGCGTAGAGCTCATCTACTCATCGATCTGGCCAAGAAAACGGTTGGATCTAGGCAGGCAACACATGCTTACAAGCTCCATCTAGAGCAGCTCCTAGAGGAGCACGACTTAGCAACTAAACAACTGCAGAGGATCGAAAAAGAAGCCAAAGACGTTGTTGAACGTATCCCCTACTCAGGCAAAATCCTTGCCATTACTGGAATAAGTGCAATTGCTCTAGCTGGTGTTTTAGGAGAGTCTGGAGATCTTCGAGGTTATGCGCACGGGAACGCTCTACTCCGTCATGCAGGACTTAATATAACCGAAGCAAGCTCGGGTAAATGGAAGGGACAACTGAAGCTCAGTAAACGAGGCCGTCCACGGCTACGTCACTTTCTCTATTTAATTACGATGTGCATGGTCATGAGTAACCAAGAATTTAAAGCCTTACATCACTACAATGTTCAGGTGAAAAAGCTTAAAAAGATGAAGTCTATCATGAAGCTATGTGGTAAGCTAGCTCGACTCTTAGTAGGAATGGCTCGTAGTGATGTCGCATACAAACCCGATAAAATCTTTGCATTAGCAGCTTAACATAAACCTTATCTCACGCAAGTTGGCGTATTCGCAGGAGACAAAGAAAGCACGGAGTATCGGGATACGTTAAACAAAAGGGCTCCGACCCATTCCGTTAGAAAGACCGACCTCCACCCCTTAGATAGATGTGACGAAGGAATGAAAGGGCTATTGACCCGTCGAGACATGGGAGTGAAAATCGCTAAGGGCACCGTGGAGAATACGTGCAGTAATTGGAATGAACTGGGTGATTCAACTCCACCTCTATTCCCGCATGCCCTTTTAACGAAACACCCTAAATATATCTCGCTCCTTTTCATTCAGCATCGAAACCTAAAGGATGAAATCCTGCGAATAGACGAGCTTGCGTGAGGAAATTAAATCATACCGAGGGAGTTTAGCAATCGTTCATAAGAAAAGCTTGTATTTTAAGCACAAAATATAATATCAATATCTCCGTCTACAAACCCAATTCCAATTGCAGACACACTTTTTAGGATGTTTGCATACTCTCCTTCTTTAAGATAACGTTCTACTAACATCTGAATATGGTTTAAACCTTGTTACCATTGTTCAATATCTTCTGTTCTTTTTATGTAGCAAATATTTTGTTCCGAAGAAAAATAGTCGGTACAAGCCCAGTCTGAGTCATTCTCATCGAACTCATCTGAACCTTCGTATAGGTTAAAATTGAATGCTTTTATTCCTTCAGGAAAGCCTTGCTGTCAAATATGATTTAACCAATTTGAAAACAATTTATAATTTCGCACAATCTTTCCCCCACTTTTAATATGAGTTTGTTAATTATGATGTTATCTTACGTAGTTATACATTTCAGCTAATCTGACCAATTAGGTGAATAAAAAAAGAGACCCACAGCAAAGGGCCGCGAATCTAAGTTATATATTTTAAAGGGGGTCTTGATTATTAGTATAGGCTTAATTCATTAAGGCAGATTGAAAATAATATTTCTATTTGAAGTCATCACCAATGTTTTTCCATTGCTTCTTCACATCGAGCAAATCCATTTCTTTCATAGAACTCAACGCTGTTGCTACTTGGCCAAAGAATAAGAAACTCTACATCATTTTCCTTGGACCATTTTTCCATTTCCATGTGTATTTCTGTTCCAATGCCTTGGCTTCTAAAAGCTGGACGAGTATAGACATTAGTAACATATCCGTAGTAAGGATCTCGAGTTTTCCCCGGTCTCGGTACTTTATGTATCAACTGTACGTACATATGTGAAACTATCTTTCTTTCAACTTCTGCTAACCAAATATACCAATCCCCGCTTTCAAAGGCTTTAACTAGAAACTGACTACAAGTATGGTGAAACTCACTGAACCTAACCGTACTAACTCCGTAATCCTCTATAGAAAAATCCCAACGCATTTGAACAAGTTCATCTACATCGTCTAATGTTGCTAATCGTACAATTGCCATCTCTCATCCTCATCCTCCTCGTCCTGGTCTAGGAATATTATGAAGCTACTAGTACGGTCTCGCGGAAGCTTCTTCTATATAGCATTAAACTATCGTGTCCCGTTAACTTAATCAAAAATCCCCATTTCACAATCTTATTACTTCTTTTAGTTCTAAATTTTCAAAACTTAATTTATAAATATCTGGTTTCTTTAATTGATTTAAAAAATCCAAACCATAATTTGAATCAAAATAATTCATCATCAATGTCATTACAAGTCCATGTGTTCCAATAGCTATTTTTTTCCCAGAATGTTCTTTTAATATGTTTTTTATCACTGATATCGATCTATTCTGGCATTCAGAATTAGACTCCCCACCAGGTAGTGAATAATCAAAATCATAAAATTTCTCACTAATGACGGACATTAAATTTTCAATAATATCTTTAGCAAAATCCCTTTCCCTGAGATCTTCAAATGTTTCGATATCTAATCCCAAGTTTTGTGCCAATCCCTCAATACTCAGAATTGCTCGGTTATACGGGCTAGATACAATGACATCAATTCCTTCTTCTTTAAGAATTTCTGTAACTTTTTCAACATCGCCCTTGCCCTTAGTGGTAAGTCCCCTTGTTCTTTCTGTTCCTTCATTGTAGGGTGATTCAGCATGCCTAACCATATAGATGATGGTGTTCATATAATCCTCCTTGAAATACTAAACATTCTTCCTTGTTACTGAATCAATTCCTCACTTAATTGTTCAAGAACTTTGGGCAAAAAATCGAGTTTACTTCTTTGGTCGTTTTTTAAGAATTCGGATATCCGCCTTGCGTGCACAAAGACAATGGATGAAAATTCTGGGATGATGCTTTCACTATGGAGTTTGCTCTCGAAGCTATCATAATGCAATTTTAGTTCATGGGAATCAATGGATAACTCAATAAGGTAAATCAAAGCTATCGATTGCCAATGTATAACATATTTAGACGTTACCCTAGAAACCACATTAGAGTTGGTCAAATCAATTCCAATTTCTTCTTGTGTTTCCCTCGACAAGTTCTCAAACATATTAACAACGTTCCCCTGAATATCACTTTTATCAATGCCCCCCGCGACAAACTGCAACCTTCCCGGAGTGGAGGTATGTGTATTCATCTCACCAATCACAAAAAATCCATCCTTTGTGAGGATAACACCATTCGCAACCACTCCACGGCACTTGTATTTATGATTGACACTAAATTGTTTAGCGTATAAAAAATGAACATAATCAGTTTTTTGTAAAGTTATCTTCATTTCCTCTTCAAACTGAATCGTATGACTTATTGAATATATTTCGCCTCGAGTAAGGTATGGTTTTTCTTTTGTTAATGAGTCCCAATAGGTATTTATTGATTCTTGAAGGGTGTAAGGAAGGTGAAGCTCTTCACGATCAACTTTTACTTGTAAACTTTTAGGGATCGGTTTAATCATCATTTATTGTTCATATCCCCTTCCAATCTATGTAACAATGTATAACTGGGGTTTACTTCCCAGGCTTCAAAGGGTACAAGACATTTTGCGTTCATTGCATCTAATAATCTTGATCTTTGCTGCGGCCTTGTTATGTATTCCTCAATATTCGTTTCATCGATTTTTATGTACCGAGCTTCGACTATTTCGTCTTCTTGTATTTTTATTTCCCCACTAATATATTGAGCTCTGAAACATACAGTCAGCACTTGTTTCGTTGTATTCATATAAACACCAGTTATTCCAATTGGCTTAATAACGATGCCGGTCTCCTCTTGGAACTCTCTGCAAATTGCTTCGTCGAGTGGTTCTCCTAATTCGACATTCCCTCCTGGCATTTCCCAGGTATCCGAACGCCAATGTGTTCTAAGCAACAATACCTCACCACTCTCATTGGTGACTATACCTGCTACCGAAATACAGTGTTTAGGAACGTGGTACTCCAAACAGATCACTCCTTCGATTTCTTTGACGCTTCCACCTATTGGAAAGTTTCTCCAAAATGCCCATTAACGTAATAAAGCCACCGATCGTACCGGCAGCTTTATCCTAGGTGTGTATTGAGCTATCGTATCCGTAAGTTCAATCCTCAATCTTCTTATAGTAAGATAATGGAAATATCCATGGAACACCGAAATCATCCTCATAATCATCATATAGACCCATAACCACACTGGGTTCTAATATTTGAAATATTCGTTTAGATGATGAGACTCTCCTCCAATTACTTTAACGAGGCTGCCGATTCATGCCGCAAGCCTCGTCTTGATTTCTTATTAAACAAACATTTAGCTGGATAATTTGCCGATCCAGAAGAAATGCTTTCCGCACGACTAAGATCAATGGGTTGAAAACTATATCTGTACCCTGAGGCTTGGAACTTGACGTCGTAATTTTCAGATCGCGATAAACAAAACACACTATTTTCTTCTAAATAAAAGTTGTTTTGAAAGCTCAGCTCCAAGCCCATTTGATGCTCCAGTTATTAAATATACGTGGGTTGACAAGGTATCATCCCCTTTCACTTTGTCCCCTCCCATATTTTAACACACACCACGTCATACTGGTTTATCTAACGTATACTCACTTAGCTTAATCCCCCGCCGCTGCAATTAAAAGGCTAATCATATGCTCTAATTCAGTAAAAAAACGTCCACCCAGAGTTAAGTGAACGCTTTTTTATTTCAAAACTTTATTGGTTTTGAAATACATATGACAAATTAATAAAAACAGTGACACGTTGAAACTATCGTTCCCAGATAGTTCAATGGTTACTTATTTTTTAGATTGCTTTTTTTGTAAGTATATTCAATCAACCATCTAACAAACAATGCTTTAATAATATATATCGGGAATGAATAAATATATCGCCAATTATCCATCTCATAAATATTAATCCAGACAAATATGGGTTCAGCGATGAATGAAAACAGGAGAGCCATAATCACATTGCCAACTAAGAAGGCTTTCCAACTTTTAAAATACTGATATGCTAACATATGGATTACAGGCAGAACAGAAAAATCAATTGCATTGAGTCGGGGAATTAAACGTAAAACTTGATAAGGGTAGGACCATAACCCTAGTTCGCCACCGATATCATCAAGTAGAACAACGATTGTAGAAAGTACAACTCCGTAAAGTAAAATCTCTTTAATTCTTGATTTATCTACGATCTTCCACCATACGATCCAAGGTGCAATGGCAAGCAATAGAAGAAGCCACCATTGAGCTGAAAATAGGTCATGGTAAAAATAATATTGACTCCTCATTTCAGAAAGCTTATGTTCAACAGCTTTTATTTCATCAAAGGAAGGATATTGAGATGACAATCAAGACGCAGCTCCTCTATTGTATCCATATTGATATCTGTTGTTGCCTATTTCGTTATAGCCAATCCAAAAGCTCTATGATCCCAGAGTATATCTTCTACAACCGATACCTGATGATCTTCACACGTAACAATTAGTACGACGTCTCCCCTTTTGCCCTTTTTAAGTTGAAGCTGATTTTTCTCTCTTTTCAAAAGGTAAATTAACCAATTCAAAACAACACCCAAAAGAAACCCTAAAACTGCTCCGACAATTCCCCAAATAATTGGTCCGCCTTGCCACACAAACCCTTTACTGGCACCGATGGTTGCTAGCATAAAGGCAAAAATCATACCTTTATCTATGAATGACAGTCCGTCAGCTCTATGGATACTATCAAGAAGTCTGGGTTCTTTTTTACGCAAATCGAGCGGTACTGCGTATATGGCTGTAATTCCCTTCTCCTCAAGTTCTGTAATGGCTATTTCAATGAAGTTTGAATACTCGAATGTCGCGATAATTTGCATGATTATTTATCTCCAATAGTGATGTGATGCCCAACTGGTTGGTAATTTTCTATTAAATATTGTTTTTGAACATCATCAAACAATTTGTTGTTTTCTATAGTGTTTATATAGGCATCATAAATTGTAAAAAAATAATAGGATGGGAAATACAATAACCATTGCTTATCAAGGACTGATGAAGAGGTGTCCACATCACCTAAGATAAGATAGTGTATAGCTAGGATGAAATTTGAATTCCATATAATCACAATTGTACTTATTAATATAAATGCAGCCAAGACAATACGATGTAAAAACATTTGACCAAGACTGGGAATTCCCATGGACCACACAGCAGCTACCCAAGGTTTACGTTTATCAAGGTAGTTGATTTCTAACGCTCCAATTGTAAACTCATTAAAACGCCCTTTTTCCCTCTGGGCCAAAAGATATATTTTGTTCATATCTACAGCCGTTCGATAACTATCATAGATAGCAAATAAATAAACTGGGATATAAAGTGACATGAAACTAGGATCTAATACATCTCTGGCTGCCTGAAATTGACCGTTAAAAGTATAAACCAGGGCTAAATTTAAATGCACTTTCTGGTTAATAAACATCTCCCACAGAATCAGAGCATACCCACGTAAATATTTATTTAGAAGTAAATGTCCAAAACCCGGAAAAGCCATTGACCAACAGGCTAGTGTAATTGGATTACGTTTATGCAGTTGTGTTGTCCCTAAAATGCTAACATGGGCGATGTACCGTTTATTCCGGTATTTAGTCCTGAAATTGTCCATAGTGCCTCCTCGATATATCGAGTTCTTTGAAACTTATGGTTCCTTTTACCAGAATAAAATATTCGAGGGAATTGCACTATCGCATAATGTTAAAAAGAGCAGCTTCTCCGACATCCCGCCCTGAGGAGGTGCCCCTTGAGTTTTTGGTTCTATCTACTCGAATAAATTACTCTTTGGTAATTTACACAGCCTTTTTTCAAAAAAAGTCCTATTTCGTATTAAAGTTGGCCGCAGTTTAACCAAACAAAACTGCCCAATAACTTAATTAGGCCGCCCGATCAATTTCGGGCAGCCTCATTGAATAGTTCCTGAACTAACGTGTCCCGTTAGCGCAATGATCTTTCTTCGAAATATGTACGTAATTTTTCAGCATACTCAATTCTTTCTTCAATGGTTGTCTTGCGACCTTCACTCCTATACATGTTGTCATTTTTATATCTCGGAAATACGTGTAGATGGTAATGCCATGTATCTTGATTACCAGCGGGTTCATTATGTTGTCTTGTAGAAACCCCTTCACATTTATAAACGCTCTTAAATGCCTTTGCTAACACAAATGAACGCCATAACATACTCATCTTTATATACGATGTCCGACTGTTTTGAAATTTTGTTATCTCTTCCTTGAAGAAGTAAACAAATAGGACATTCATAATCTAAAGGAGCATGATTATTCATGGTCTACACCTCCCTTTGCACTTTTACAGCAAATTCAGACCCAGTTACATATTTTATATAACAAATTTCTCCATTATGTTCTAAATATGGTTGATATCGAGTGCGGATAGCTTGACTCGGTACTAGATCAAGTACTTTCTCCTTGGCGCCTCAGAGACATTCTGATGGTTTAGTGAGCACGTCATATCATGGTTACCTCCTCATATTCAATAATTCCATTTAGCCACAGTCTGATTTTTACCATTCTACTCCTAAATTTATGACTGACGTTTTACTGATGGCCCGATAACAAAAAAAGCGACTCATCTGCTTTCGTAGTCGCAATCATTTCATTGTCATTGCATTAACGTAATGATGGCTGCCGATCATTCTGACAGCCTCCCACAGGAGTGTATATTGAACAAACGTCTCCCGTTAGCGCAGTGGTCGTATCCAGGTGCTGTCCGTGAGTGACCATAAGTTACTGTCATTGGCGTTCATTCGCTTCGATTTGTTGGAGGATTTCGTCAACGACGTGCGCGATCGGTGCGGTGGCGTTGATTATAATCCCGTTTTTGGGAACGCCTTCTTTCGTTTGATAAATTCGTGCACTGATTTCCCGTTCCTCTGGTCTGCCACCCCAATCAGTTGGGTCCAGTGCTACTCGCTCATCAATCCGCCGGAGACTGGTTTCCAAGTCGACTTCAAGAACAAACACGTCGTCGAAGAGATCAATGAATTTGGGGAAATTCCGCGAACCACCGCAGAAGAATGTTACCTCCTCATCCTGATTGGCGACCAAAGCTTTTACTTTATCTACATGCCAAATGTGGTGTTCGGGTTTAAAACCATCCGTTGGGGTACCAGTTTCCGGATCGCCTTGATAAGCCAATTCACGATCACCATGAATGGCATGGTAGCCGCGCCGCTGCAATTCGTTGCAGACCGTAGTTTTGCCAGCACCGGAAACGCCTCCAATCAAATAATTCCTAATGCCCAAGGTTAGACCCTCCATTCAAGTGGATAAGCACATTATATTAGATGTTTCTATCTGACGCTAAACTCCCGTTAGGTGAACGAAAGGCTGCCGCACATTGCCGGCAGCCTTGTTCTTGTTGAATGTTCAACTA
>NZ_BILW01000080.1 GCF_004000765.1 Paenibacillus chondroitinus NBRC 15376
AAAAAGAGACCCACAGCAACGGGCTGCGGGTCTTAAGTATATATATTAAAAGGGGGTCGAATTTCATTATAGGTCCCGAACCTTAATCCCAGATGAAAAGAAGATTGCATTTCGATTACAAAAGATGGTTATTTTGTTTACAAGCTGTTATTTATCTTTTACCGGAATGTAGATGTCAATCTGAATCTGATCATGTTTGTCGGCATGGCAGCGCTCATCATACCACTCAAACTCCACGCCTCCCGCATGCTCCAAGCCCGAATGAGGGAACCACTCCTCGAAAATAGACTTCCACGTGCTCTGAATCGAGGCGACGAATTGATCCGGGGTCACTTTGGGCGTCGTAAAAACAGCATACCTGGCCTCAGGAAACTCACGGCATACCAAATCAGCAGGCACACCCTCGAAGCTTGTAGCCTCCATCCCGATCAGATACGTTAATTCCCCAGTCTCCATATTAAAATCCGTGCAAAGGCCAAGCTCCACCGGTGAATCCGTGTGAACGCGATTGCCTATGCGGCTTCCCTTATTCTCCTGCAGATACGTGGTCCAAAAAGCAGGAATGTCCCGGTGATTTTGCCCATCCCTGCAAGTCGTCCTCAGTTCGTACCCAATTAGCTTAAAAGCCGGTTTCGTTCTCAATTGATAGTCCATGCGTATGCCTCCTAAATAGGGATTGGGATTTAATTTCCTTTGCAGCACATTCGCTTTGGCATATAACGGTATCACAATACCTTGTTTCCGATAGGCGAGCGGTGTTCGCTCAAACACCTTTTTAAAAGCTCGAGTGAAGTTTTCATGGGATTGAAACCCATGGTCGAGGGCAATATCGATCAGCCTTTGATCCGTATGCGCGATTCGGTAGGCGGCTCTCGCCAATCTTCTTTTCCGAACATACTCCATCACCGCTTCTCCAACCATGCTCTGAAAAACCCTATGAAAATGGAATTCAGAGAAACAGGCTACACGAGCAAGCCCCTCCACGGATAAAGGCTCCGCAAGGTGGTCCTCAATATAATCCAGTGTCGCCTGGATTTGTGTATCATACTCGGTGCCCATCGTCTATTGCCCCCTCCTGCTGCTATCCACAGTGTACGTGATTGAACGTTTTGCTTCTTGATCTTTCTTGCTAAAAGGGAATCCGGGGACGACTCCTATCATTCCGTGCGGCGATCTTGAGATGCTGAGCAGCGACTATTTCCAGCTGCCTCTTGAGGCTACGGAATACGTCGTGTACTCGTTTTTCCCCCTGATTTCCAAACAATTGAGTTGAAAGCCGTACGGGCAGGCGCCGTCAATACCGATTTTGTCGCGGTCAAACCACACATCCGCTTTGCCATGAATATCTTTGGCTGGGGTGTGGCCGAAAATAACCGTCTTTTTCACAACAGTCGGCTGCTGAACAAATGGCGCACGAATCCACATAAAGTCCCGTTCCGGCTGCGTTTTCCAATCAACGAATGCGGGATTTAGCCCTGCGTGCACATAAATATGATCCTCATCCTCGTAATAAAGCGGAAGGTTGTTTAGAAAGGTTACGTGTTCCAAGCACTTGCCCAAAATCCGCTCTTTGGATTGCTTAATATCCAGATTGTCCTGACCGCAGAAGCTTCTGAACGTTTGGATACCGCCATGTTCGAAAAACTTCATCTCCGTCAAAGGATCTACTTCGCTCAACACTTCTACGAACCGCTGATCATGATTACCTTTGAGCGCAATAGCGCCCTCTTCACGCACTAAGCGCATGACGTATTCTACCGTTCCCCGACTGTCCGGACCGCGATCCACATAGTCTCCCAGCAGGACAAGTTGGTCTTCCTCAGCATTGAAATTGACTTTAACTAATAATTGCTTGAATTCCTCCAAACAACCATGGATATCGCTTACGACTAACGTTCTTTTCATCTACTGTACCCCCTGTTGTCAGGCTTCATTCCCCTACGAGTCTCTCTAGTATTCTATTTTATCATAGGGATTACCTGTTTAAGGAAGTGAAGATGTGAAAAAGAGGGTATGGCTCAACAACCGGGCCGTATGCCCCATTGGACGAATTCCAATGAAACTACCTTTTTGAGGCGTATTTTCCACTCCTCCTTGGATAAAATCCAATAGCACCCGGTGAAACCGGGTTATTTGGCACCGATTTCTTCCCTCCCATTGGAATTCATCCAATGGATTGGACAATTCCGCCCTCCAAATGGTCTTTCTATTGGATTTCATCCAATGAGAGAGGCAGCTGGTTCAAATTGCTGGCTTGAAGGAGCTTTTTAATGAAAAAGACGCCCTCGCGGGCGCCTTTTCAATTCATAAATTGCAGCTTCTGCAGCAATCTTTTCAGCATGACAGCAGCTTCCCCGCGGGTCGCAGACGCGCCAGGCGCAAACGTCGTATCCGTTACGCCGTTCACAATGCCTACGCGAACCGCCTCGGCGACAGCTGCTTTCGCCCATTCATGAATGGCGGAACTATCGCCAAACTTATCCAGCTGAGCTAAGTCCATCACCGCAGGCTGCTGCCCGGCAAACTTCATGGCACGTGTGATCATGACGGCCATCTGCTCCCTCGTGATTTGCTCACCAGGACCGAACGAGCCATCTTCAAAGCCCTCAATCAGTCCGGCTTTTACCGATGCACCAACCGCCCCAGCGAACCAACTGCTCGCAGGTACGTCCGAGAAAGTGCTGGCGCCAGCTTCATTTAATCCCAGTGCGCGGACGAGCAGCGCTGCAAATTCAGCGCGCGTAATGGACGCGTTTGGCGCAAAGGTGCCAGCTGCAACGCCTTTGACGATAAGTTTGGAAGCCAGCAGCTCCACATCCGCTTGGGCCCAATGGCCTGTCAGATCCCCAAAGGTCTGATCGGAAGAGACGATAGCGTACACACTGTTCCCCGTACGTTTCATCGTAACTTCAGTTTGACCGTTAACGATGTTAAAGATCGCCGGGACAAAGGTCAGCTCCCCTGTCGCCGGATTCAGCCATACGGCTGACACCCCATCAGCGTCAACCGCTGACGACAAGGTCAGCACTCGGGTGACATACGTGCCACCAAAATCAGACACAACCACCTTCTTGCCGTTGCCCTCAGCAACGATGCTGAACTCTACCGGTGCGGCTAGCGGCGTGACGCCATCTTCTTTCATTTTTACTGTTATTGGGTCAGCAGCAGCTCCAATCACCTGCTCAAGGGAAATGTGGATTTTCACATTCGCCGCATCTGTCCCTAAACTCGCAGCTAAAGCCTCTACATCCAGCGCTTTGAGAGGCAGGTTGTAAGTCATGCCGCCCGCTCTAATCGAGAGTTCCAAATTTGGCATGGCTGCCGCCCCAGCGCTTATCGAGCTAGCAGGCACTTCCACAGCAGCTACAGCTCCATCGCCTTTTACTTCAGCAATAATCGTATTCCCGTTCGCTTTCTTCAAAAGGTCGATCGCTTTATTTAATTGATCAGCGGTAATTGAGAATGTTGATACTTTTTTCCCGTCTATCGTAGCTATAGCAGGTACTCCTATTAGCTCCACACCACCCATCGCCTCTTTTACCGTGATGCCAGGAGATGCGCTGCCAGGAGATGAACCGCCCCCTGAATCCGACCGGGATGGATGACTCGGACTAACTAGCTTCAGGAAGCTGCCCCTGATGATATTGCCCTCCGCATCTCTTTGATACGGAAGTAAAGGAACCAGACTCGCAAAATTCGCATCCGTCAGCTGCGTGCCAGATTTGTTCATGCTTTTAGAGCCATCAAATAGATAGTTGGTGTCAGAACTCAAGGCTGCCGGATAATTATCTTTAGCCGTGTAATCCTTTTGATAGGAAGTAAAGCCATCGATCCGAAAATCGGTCTGAATACCCGTGTACGTCGTAAAGTTCAGATTGCCTTTGGTATTGTTAAAAGCAATATTCCCGCTTTCCGCCCGCACTCCCGGATTACTGTTGCTTGCAAAGCCATATGCGCCATTGCCAAAAGCAATGCTATTTCGGATCACATGCGGTACATGGATGCCTTCGCCACCGAGTTTGAAGCCGTTTTTATCCCCTGCACCTACCGTGCCGTTCGTTAATGTTCCATTGTGATACGCGATGCTATCCTCGATGACAACAGGACCAATCGCCCCTGTCCCGGATTTGGTGTATAAATCCCATCCATCATCGATATTGTTATGGGAAATATCTCCCCGGAAAACGTTGCCCACGCCCGAAGTCAACTTTGCAGCAAAACCGTCGGCATTGTTATTCGAAGGGTCCACATTATCAAAAGACTCACAATTCAGAATGAGATTGTAGGACGGCCAAAGCGTTTTGTCCGAATCGGTTTCATCGGTACGGCTAATTTGCAAACCGGTGTCGCCATTATCATAAAATCGGCTAAGCTCCACAATGTTATGGTTTCCGCCGACCGTAAAGCCCTTGGTATTGCCCGCCGACCTCGTGAAGTCAATGCCTTTCACATGCCAGTAATTCCCGCTAAGCACGACACCTTCGGTCTTTTTGTCAAAATCGATCACCGGCTTCGCGCCAGGCGCCGCGACCAAATACTTCATGGCATTAACCGTACCATCGTTGCCTTTTTTGATCTCCACCTTGGCGCTGCGTACATATCTGCCGTCCTGCAGGATGATGGTCTGGCCTGCTTTCACGTAATCAATGGCCGTATCCAAATCGAGAGGGTTGTTGATTGTACCGTCCCCACCTGCTGTTCCAGTCGGCGATACGTAGATGTCACCGTTATCCACATAGGTTTTCATATCGACAGTGAAGTTTTTGACGATTTTACCGTAGTTCGTCAAATACTGTGTATCGTCGGGCACGAAAGACGCGCTAAAGTTGGTATACGTGTTAGCCGTAACCGTTGTATTAAGCACAAGCGGCTGTCCCGCTTGAATTTGGGCATTTTGCGCAAGAAGGCTTGATCCTTGCTTAATCGTCACCACACCGCTGACATTGGATTTCATCCCAAAAGAAAACGCGGTCGTTGAAGTTCTCGTCAGCCCGGTCAGGTTCATATCCGGATCGATGGCTGCCGGGGCAGGTTCCTTCTTGGGCGCATCCGTTTGTGCAGCGGTCACCTTCAGGTCTATGCCGCTCACTTCAATCGTCGCCAGACGAGCGGTGAAGAAGCCGACATACATCTTGTCGCCATCCTGCACCGTCATAATATCCGGCGCAAAAATCTCTTCGGCCTTATCGGAGTTTAATCGACCCGTGAAGCCGCTGTTCGTTTTCGTCAGCGTCAGCTTATAATTAGCCGCTGGATAGGTATTCGCGAGGGCTGGTTTCACCGCACTCAACATTTTGCTTTGGACACCTTGGCTGCCTGTACCATTCGGTGCCGTAACGCCGGTTCTGACAAACAACTGCGTACCGTTCTGTTTCGTTGTACCGCCGCTGTATCCGCCAACAGCAGCTATATTGGAAGCAAATACGGCGGAGTCACCGGCCGTCCCGATCGCGTCTCGGGCCATGATGCCGAACGATTCTTGACCGTCATGCGGATCTTTGGCATACGCAACGACTTTGATATCTGCAGATAATTCAAAGTTGTCTTTGACCGCATCCAGCTCCGTATAGTAAAAGCTGATCCCATCGTGGTCGCCCGTCACTTTACCGCCGCCTTCCAAGGCAACAAGTGTAGCTGATTTACCCGGCTCAGCGACCGTAACCGTATTGTTCGTGTTTGAGGTGGATTGTCCGAAGCGGATGACTTTCCACTCGTGCTCTCTAGGTTCCACGACGGATACTTGCAATACGGTTGGTAGAATTGCTGCATTTACAGGCGTAATCGTAATGGGATATACACCGGCTTTTGTGCTGTCAAAAGCTGAAGTATCCAGCGTGAACTGGGCATCCGCCAACGGCTCCTGATCCCCGCTGTCATAAACCGCCTTCACTTCTAAACCTGCCGGGTCAAAAGACTCGCCAATCGCATAGGTTGTTTTCGGATATCCGGTAACTTGGCTTCCTGTAATCGTTTGTTGTTTTACTAGGATAGGAAACTTAACTGTCTTATCAGGATCAGGCACATTTTTATAAGTAACCGTAATCTCCTTCGTACCCGCGGTCGACATATCCGGCGCTGAAAGCGTGTAGTCGCTTCGCAATAATCTAACGGTTGAAGCATCGCTGTACTTCGCCTCTACCACCAAGCCGGCTGGGTCGAAAGTTTTGCCAACGAAAAATTGGGTTTTCTGCGGCAGCTGTTTGATATCCAAGCCAGTTAGATGGGCGTTTTTCACAGTGACATCGAATGTCGCATAAGTGGTTGTAGTTACTGTGGACCTAACCGTAACGGTATGGGTTCCAGGTGTCTTGAGTGTATAGGTTGCATTCGATACGGTTGCAGCCGCTGGCGGAAGGGAAATTGCATATTGCGAATCGGCCATCTCGGACCAAACGTCGCCTCCGTTGAATTGCCCCAGCACTGTCAGGCCTTGCGGATCGAAGAACTCCTCCGGATAGTAGTCGGTTTTGGCCGGCTTGTACCGGATATCCATGGCCGTCACAACCAAGTCCTTCATGTTCAAAGGGATGGTGGCCGTTTGACCGTTGAAATGGATCGTAATGAGATTCGTTCCCACCACACTGTTATCAAACCCTGTCACAAGATAATCCCCTACTGAAAGTTCTTCTTCGTGATTATCTGCATACACGGCTGTTACTTTTAAGCCACCAAGGTCGAGGTTATCTTTAATGAAGTAGTCCTTTTTCATAGCAGTTGTATTCAATTTCAGCTGTTTGGGAGCTCTCTCATCCACTTTAATGTCAAAATTGCTGAACGTGATCTGTGCATCTCTGGCAACATATAACCCGGCGTATAGCTGATTATTGCCATCAAATAGATGATCTACTGTTAGGATTTGTGTAACTCCATTGACAGTTAACTCGAAAGCGTCACCGGATTTTTTGATTTTAAAGTTATATACCTCTTTAGGTGCAGGAGCCCTCACTCCGCTAAATAGTAATTTCTTGTTCGTATTAGCAGCATCAGAAGTAGTCCCGTTAACGCCTTGTTTATAAATAGCTTGCACCACATTCGGCGTATTGTCTTTATCCCCCATGCCTCCAACGGCTATATAGTTCGATGATTGTTTGGCATTGCCTTGCGCAAAACTTCCGCGCAGCATCAGCCCGAACGATTTCTGGTTGGGTGTGGATGGCGGACTTTTACTATTAAAATTAACGACAGTCGCTGTTGCACGAATTTCAAGGTTGGCATCTTTCTCTAATTTTTTAAAATAAAAAGATATCCCTTCTTCTGCGCTAGCCAGCTTGCCGTCTTTTGCTAGCATGGTAACGGAACCGTCTGCATTCATGGTTGGCACTGGTGTATTTATAGGACTAGTCCCTGCACCGAAGGCACTGAATTCCCATGGAATTGGTTCCGCAGCTAACGCCACCGGAAGCATCGAAAACATCAAAACAACAGACATGAAGACCGAAATCATACGCCGTTTATACAAGCCATATCTCCCCTTTTAACTGACAATTGAAATGTATGCGTTTTCATAATCGTGAGAAAGAAACAGACGAATAACAGGTGATGCTCTGCTCTTACGTCTGTTTCTCTTAGATGCTTATACCGTCTGCTTAACGAGAGATTCGACTTCTACACAAGCCATAACAAAAGCCCCTACGCCATGAAGATCATTTTCGCTAGTTGGGCGTGTTACGTAGTTTTCGTAATCGCCGGCTGACGTTCCGATGCAGATCAAAGGCAGGATGACCCGCTCCTGCTCATCGAATTTCAGTGTGCGAATCAAACCCTCATAGCCTTTCACTGCTGCAGCCGCACACTCCCCGCCGACAACCCCGTGCTTAACCGCCTTGGCAATCGTGTAGACGAACAGACTTGTACAAGAGGATTCCAACCAATTGTCCGGTTGATCGCCTTTGTCTACGACTTGATACCATAGTCCGCTCTCCGTATCCTGGTAGCG
The DNA here is from genome assembly GCF_004000765.1 of Paenibacillus chondroitinus NBRC 15376. Classification (GTDB taxonomy): domain Bacteria; phylum Bacillota; class Bacilli; order Paenibacillales; family NBRC-103111; genus Paenibacillus_E; species Paenibacillus_E chondroitinus. Next base: position 7,937 of record NZ_BILW01000080.1, read on the forward strand.
AATCAAGGCATGAACGAATTCACGCAAGGAGTCGACCAAAACCTCGCGCCCTGGCTCATCCGCAGGGAGCTCATCCAGGAACTGCGCGAGAGCAAGACCGTACCAGCCCAGCGAACGGCCCCAGAACTCGGGTGAACAGCCGGTTTCGGCGTTGGCCCAAGGCATTTTGCGGCTCTCGTCCCATGCATGGTAGAGCAGCCCTGTTGCGTCGTCTTTCATGTATTTGCGCATCAGTCCTTCTTGATGCAGCACGGTATCGCGCAGCGCGAGATCACCGTAAGCATTGGCGTATTTCAGCGAGAAGACACCCGCCATATACAAACCGTCGAGCCACATGTTGTAGGCATATTTGTCTTTGTGCCAATACCCGCCTTCGGACGTCAGGTTGATCGTGTTAAGCAGACTTCTCAGCTTATCGGCAGCAATCCGGTATTTTGCGCGTCCCGTCTTCTCTTCCAGACGGAACAACAAAAGCCCGGCCTGCACGGCATCAAGCTCATCGCGAGCAAAGTAGAGATTGCCGTTATCGTCAATCAGGCCATCTACATAAGCCTGAATGTAGGCGTCATAGCGATCGTCTTTTTCAGCAGCCCAAAGCATCTCCATCCCGCATAAAAACACACCTTGATGATAATGCCAACGCCCGGCAGGCGGCAGCTCCATCGGTGTATACCGGCTCATAATGGAATCACAGGCAGCTCGCGCCCATTCCATAGGTGATTTTGCATAAATATCCGTCATAGTAAGTTTCCCTCTCTATTCCTATATAAATTTATGGATTCGATGCTTAGGCATCTGCATGTTGAAATCCTTTCTTTTACCCTTTGATGGAACCGATCATCGCGCCTTTCGCAAAGTGCTTTTGCAGGAACGGATAGACAACAAGAATCGGTAATGTCGCTACAACGATAACCGCCATCTTGATCGACTGAGCCGGTGGCGGCGTCACGCTGTCAAGATCCACGCTGTGATCCATTCCGCTTGCGAGAACGACAATTTGTCTCAGAAGAACTTGAATCGGCCACATAGCGCTCTCATTCAGATAAAGAATTGCGCTCAGGTAGGTATTCCAGTATGTCACGGCATAAAAGAGGGAAATCGTAGCAATCGCCGGCATCGACAAAGGCAAAACAATGCGGAACAAAATGCCGAAGTCGCTGCAGCCATCGATTTTCGCCGACTCTTCCAGTCCTTCCGGAATGTTTTGGAAAAAGTTTTTCAAAATAATCAAGTTAAACGCTGAAACGGCCGACGGCAAAATTAAGGCCATGTACGAGTCGATCATCCCTAATTCTTTTACAACCAGGAATGTTGGCACTAATCCGCCGTGGAACAACATCGTGAACACAACCATGAACATGATCACTTTGCGGCCATCCACATCTCTGCGGGACAAGCCGTACGCCATGAGGGCTGTGATGAACATCGAAATGATCGTTCCAAGCAGCGTCGTCCAGATGGAAACGCCCATCGCTTTAAAAATCGTATTCGTCGAAAAAATAAACCGGTACGCCTCAATACTCCATTCCGTCGGAATAATAACGAACTTCTTCGCCGCCATCTCCGCGCTGGTCGTAAAGGATCCCGCCACAACATGCACAAAAGGAATCACTGTAATCAAACCAATAATCGTTAAGAGCAAATAGTTAATGATGCTAAACATTCGCCCGGCTAATGTTCTATCTTCTACCATGGTGCAGCCTCCTGCCTTTCTATGCCTTGCTTAGTACACGCCTTCTTCGCCCATTTTCTTCGCAATACGGTTGACAATCATCACCAGAACAAGCCCGATGAACGATTTGAACAATCCGATTGCTGCGCTGTAGCTGAATTGGCCTTGTTTTAAACCCGCTGTATATACATAAGTATCAATGATCTCCGCAACATTTCGGTTCATAGAGTTAAGCAGCAAGTACACATGTTCAAAACCGAGTTCGAGAACCGCACCAATTTTCAAAATTAACAAAACAATAATGACACTGCGTAGTGCCGGAAGCGTAATGTGCCACATTTGGCGCAAACGTCCTGCACCGTCCATACGTGCTGCCTCGTACAATCCAGGATCAATGGAGGCAATCGCCGCCAAATAAATGATCGTCCCCCAACCGGCTTCCCGCCAGATGACTTGAAGGATGTACATCGGTCTAAACCATTCCGGAGCCAACAGGAAATTGATTTTCTCAAAACCGAAATATTCAATAATTTCGTTAATAATCCCGCCGTCCATCGTCAACATAACGAAAGAGATCGAAACGATGATGACCCAAGACATAAAGTGCGGCAAATAGACGATCGTTTGGAACGTTTTCTTAAAAAATTCCCCTCTCACCTCATTGAGCATCAAGGCCATGATAATCGGAATCGGGAAATAAAACAGGATGTTCATCACAAATAAAATTAACGTATTGCTCAAAATATTCAAGAAATCAGGCTCTGTAAACAACCGCTGAAAATGCTCAAAACCTACCCACTCGCTCCCGCTAACGCCTTTGAACGGCTTATAGTTCTGGAACGAGATGATCAAACCATACATCGGGACATATTTAAACACGATAAAATATAAAATCCCCGGCAGCAGCATGACATAAATCCATTTGTTCCTCCATAGCCGCCTGCCTAACTCACTGCTCTGTTTCCTTTCCACCACACTTTGCACAGCATGTACGTCCTGCATAATTCTCTTCCTTTCCCGATGTTTCCTAAAAACGAGAAGGCTGCCCCTGATCATCAGCAGCCTCTCCGATTAGAATCCAGTATGATTTCCTTAATTCCTGTCCATAGCTTATTTTTTGTATAGGGCGTTGTACTCTTCGATGATTTTGTTGCCTCCGCGGTTTTTCCAATCCTCAATGGCTTTATCGAACCCAGCTTTATCAATGCTGCCGTAGATGTATTTGTTCGTTGCGTCTTTGATAACGTCTTGAAGCTGAACGCCTTTTTCCAAGTTTGTTTTGGAGTCAAGCGCTGCCACAGGGTCTTGCACGGCGAACTTCAGATTCGCAATTTTCAGCTCATCCGCTTTGCCTTGAGCAGGGATCGTTGGAATGCCGAGCAATCTTCCCGATGTATCTTCATCGCCGATTGCTGCGTCAGTGAACGGCTTCACTTCACGCGTCCATTTCTCTTCATCCAGCTTTTTCGCTTTGCCGTCGACTACACTGTAGTTGACATCTTTGATGCCCCAGTTTGCCAGGTTCGCTACTTCAGGCGTCATCATTTTGTCGAAGAAGGCGAGAACTTTTCTCAGCTCAGCTTCGTTTTTGATCGCAGATTTCGGGAAAAGCACGACGTTCGCATAACCCGGAAGCGCCCATGCAGCGAATTTGCCGTCAGGTCCAGCTACCATGCTGTGTACGTCTACAACGGCTGTCGGCACGTTTTTGACCAGATCCTTGTTCAGAGACGAAACGTCTGTCATAGCTCCGATGTACATCCCTGCCGTACCGTTCGTGAACAGCTTTTGTTGGTCGGTTTTACTGGTTGCTGCGAAGTCTTTATTCATCAGGCCTTCGTCGCGCAGCTTTTTGAAGTAATCCATCGACTTCACATATTCAGGGAACATGAACTCCGGCTGCAGCTTGCCGTCTTTCACGCCCCAGTTGTTTGGAACGCCCAACCAAGTTGCTGCTGTTTTGAAGGCACCGTAGATGAGATCGTTACGGTCTGTTAGACCGATGGTGTCCTTTTTGCCGTTGCCATCAGGGTCTTGCTCCGTGAAGGCTTTCGCCATCGCGTACAGCTCATCCATATTGGATGGCGGCTTCAAGCCCAGCTTATCGGCCCAGTCTTTGCGATAGATAAGACCTTGACGGGCGATATCTACGCCACGGTATAGCGTATACAGCTTGCCGTCTACTTTTGTATTGTCATTCGTTGTGGACTTCAGCTTGCTCAGGTTCGGGAAGTCTTTGAGCAGCGGTCCGATTTCCCAGAATTGGCCATCGCGGATGGCGGATTTCATTTGAATGAAAGTCGCTTGGTTTTTCAAGTACGTCACTTGCGGCAATGCGCCGGTCGCGAACGTTGTGTTTAGCTTCTCTTCATACGTATCGGCCGGGAAAAATTGATAGGTCAACTTCGTGTTTGTTAATTTTTCGAGCTCTTTAATGATTGTATCTGGTGGCGTTTGCGCTGTGTTCAGTGGCGCCATAATGGTGATTGAGGCTGGTGTTGTATCAGCCGTTGCTTTGGGTGCTGTAGTCCCGGCTGCTGCCGTCGTAGCTGCAGGAGTGGCCTTGCCTCCGTCTGAGCAAGCTGCAAGTGCGAAGCTGGATACGAGCAGAATGCCGAGCGGAATCGAGACGAAATTTCTCTTCATATTTGTTAGACCTCCGTGAATTGTTTGTTTGCTACAAGTTCCACGTTACAAGGTCTTATGTAGGTACCGAAATAATCATTTACTCATTTCGGCCTGGTTCTTCTAGGATGTGAGATGATGATTATTGGGGAGGGAGATGATTATCCAACTGCCTCTGCCTCTCCACGATCTGGGGGAGTAGGTATGGGACTGAGTTGAGGTAGGGAGAGAATGAGTTGGGGCTGGATACAACAGATCAAGGTGAATGTGGGGAGAGGCAGGCGGTCGGGGGTGTGAGAGTAGCTGGAGGCGATAATCTGATGGGGATGGATACTGTAGATTAAGGTGAATATATCGCTCGCGGGAGGTTGAGCGCGCTTACGCCGGCTTCCCGGCACGAGGCAGCCTTTTCGGATCGCTCAGCCAGACTCGGCGGGG
>NZ_BILW01000081.1 GCF_004000765.1 Paenibacillus chondroitinus NBRC 15376
TTCTAAGTGCCCAGCCAGCTTACTCTCCTATGAGGATGCCCCTCCGCCAAATGTCTCAGTAACGCTGAATTTTTAGCGGCGTTGGGTGTTCTCCACCGCCAAGATTCGCTCCCAGTGGGCTCTTAACAAGCTAAACTACGGAGGGAAATTAACTCTCCAACGATTTCTTTCTCCTCAAGGAGGAACTACAGTCCGCTATTTCATCTAGAAGCGGCTGTTTGTTAGTCGGAGGGAACTATGATCCTCTATTTTGCCAATTTTAAGCGAAATACTAGATTTTTCAACAAATAAGACCCTGTAGTTCCGTCAAGCCCATGAGAACGACCGATTTCACCGAAATAGAGGACGCTAGTTCCCTTTCTCACCTCTTCAGATACTACTCCCCATCATCTAAAAATTACTGCTAGACAAGAGACATACTCCCCGTCCATCTCCCATATACTCTATCAGTTAGTAAAATGATAGAACAAGCGGAGGGATCATCGCATGCGTTTTCATGTTCAACATGCAGCCATTAAACGGAAAAGTTTTCAACTCATTATGGTCATGCTACTACTAGTTTCCCTGTTTCTCTCTGCGGTCCCTGTTAGGGCCACGGAAGGGGATGGAACCTCCGCAAAAGATGAGCAGGAGATCTACCAAAAGCTCAAAACAGGCAAGCGCTTGCAGCAGGAAGAGAAAAACTATGTAACACCTGAGAAGCCTACGGTTTATTTAACCTTCGATGACGGTCCTAGCAAGTTAACGGGCAAGGTTCTGGATATTTTAGAACAAGAAGGCGTGAAAGCTACATTTTTTGCGCTGGGCGAGCAGGCCAAAGAGTATCCGGATATGGTGAAAAGAATTTTGAAAGACGGACATACCCTCGGCAATCATTCCTATAATCATGTATATAAAGAGCTTTATAGCGATTTTCAAACGTTTTGGGATCAAATTCAGCGCAGTGAGGAAATCTTCGCCGACATCGCAGACACCCGCCCGCAATTCGTGCGCGCTCCTGGGGGGACCTATACCAATTTCGATGCCTATTACTACTATTTAATGGATAAAGCGGGCTATACCGTCGTGGACTGGAATGTAGACAGCGGAGATTCGAAGAGAGTTCATGTACCGGCAAATGAGATCTGGCAAACGGTAAAAGATTCACCGCTCGAGCACGAATTGACAGTTCTATTTCATGATGGCACAGGGCATGAATCCACTGTAGAGATCCTGCCAAAAGTAATCGAATATTATAAGAACCTGGGTTATGCTTTCGCGCCCCTGACAACCGACGTGAAGCCGAAGCAATTCCAGGTGGGGAAATCCAAGTGGTCAAGAAACATGAGTGCGGCTCATTTTCAACAACTATGGGAGGAAACACAGCAATATGCGACCGTACACCCGCATCCGAGCCTGCAGCAAGTCAAGGAGGAGCCAAAAAACACAGATGAGCAGCTAGCCAAGCAAAAGGTGGCAGCAGCAGAGGAAGAGTCTCCATTACTCGCTATAAAGCCGACTGTGCCGCTAAAGATTCATTTTTCTCAGTGGAGCAGCGTTACTTTGGAGCCTGCACAGTATCAGTTACGATCGAATCGAATTGAGCTTTCATTGCGTTTTTTAATTGAAAAGTTAGGTGGAAACGTACAGTGGCAGGATCAAACGAAGACAGCTAATGCCCATTACGGCATTTATGATATTCAATATGACTTACCAGCGAGGACGATTCGCGCCTATGCTTTGGGAAATAATATAGCCACTTACTCGCTGGCAGATATGGAGCTGCGGGAAGGGACGATGGTCGTGCCCCTGCGCAAAACGATAGATTCGCTAGGAGGTAGAATTACGGACACGGTGATGGAAGAGGGCAGACGGGAAGTGGCAATGGCCTTCCGACAATTCTATATTCTGAAAGATAATAATAGTATTCTGAAAAACTCTCTATTTGCCCTAGCAGGCTAATGTCTAAAAGAGTAGAAGACTGGAAAAACTAGAAGCATACCTTTATGTAAGGAGGCTTCTTGACTATGCAGTCGAAGACACGAATATTCGATCAGCCGCAGCCTCTCGTGGAACGGATGATCCTGAATGTGGAGAAAGTGATTGTTGGCAAAAGAGAGACGATCGAGCAAGCGTTTATCGCGATGTTAAGCGGTGGTCATCTTTTATTGGAAGACGTGCCGGGTGTGGGAAAAACAATGCTGGTACGCGCTTTGGCAAGAACCATTGGTTGCGAGTTTAAGAGAATACAATGTACGCCGGATTTGCTGCCATCCGATGTGACGGGCGTGTCTGTTTATAATGCGAAGACAGGCGATTTTGAATTTCGCCCGGGACCTTTAATGACGCCGATTGTATTGGCGGACGAATGCAACCGGACCTCTCCGAAAACACAGTCGGCTTTTCTGGAAGCGATGGAAGAGAAGCGGGTCACGGTAGATGGAGTGGGCTATGAACTGCCGAAGCCTTTCGTCTTGCTGGCAACTCAAAATCCCGTGGATTATGAGGGGACTTACGCGCTGCCTGAAGCGCAAATGGATCGCTTTCTAATGAAGCTATCCCTCGGTTATCCGACGCCGGATCAAGAGATTTTGATGCTCGACCGACTCCAGGATCGTCATCCGATCGACCAAGTGAAGCCTGTTATTGTGCAGGACGAGTTTGTGCAGTTACAAAGAGAAGCAGCTATGATTCATGTCGATAATACACTGAAAGATTTCATCGTTCGCCTTGCTTTAGCTACAAGGGAACATACCGATTTGTACCTTGGTGCAAGTCCAAGGGCGTCCCACGCGTTGATGCGTGCTGCGCAAACGTCCGCTTATATGAAAGGCAGAACTTTCGTTGTGCCGGATGATATTAAGGATTTGGTGCTGCCTGTGTGGACGCACCGGCTTATTCTGACCTCCGAGGCTCGGATGACGGGCAAGTCGGCGGAACGAATACTGGCGGATTTATTAGCTTCCTTGCAAACTCCAGTACTTCGCTATGTTTCGTCGAAGTAGGGGGCACAATCATGAAAAGCTGGGGTAAATCGTCGCTGCTCTTTGTGGGGTGTGTCCTATCGGTTTTGTTAGTTTATTGGCAAGGTGGTTTCGCTGCCTGGTATTTAGGATGCTGCTTGACTTTGATATGGATACAGGCTGGATTGTTTTATGTCTTTGCGTTCAGAGGGCTGTCGATCAACCGGCAGTTGTCGGGAGAAGTATTTGTGGCGGGAGAAGATATCACGATTACCCTTGGGATCGCGCACCGTGCGCGGATGCCCATGCCTTGGCTGGTCGTCAAAGAAACGTGGGTCCATGAAGGAAGCGGGGCTCAGCTGATTTACAGCAAACTGCTGTTCCCATGGTTCCAGTCTACGATCCTTTTCCGTTATAAAATTACGGGCCTTATGCGCGGCGTATACCGCTTCGCAGGCTGTGAAGCGGTCACCGGCGACATGTTCGGTTTCGCCGTTCGCCGAACGCGCCGGGAGGAGATTCACCGGTGCCTCGTGTATCCGAAGGCGGATGCGCTGGGCCGCTCTGGCATGACCTTTCACGCGGACGACGGCGACGTGCCTACCGCCCGCGGTCCCAAAGCGGAGACACCGCTCATTAGCGGTGTCCGTGACTATGCCAGCGGTGACCCGTATCACCGCATTCATTGGAAATCCACAGCCCGGCTGAACCGGCTGATGACCAAGGACCCCGAGCAGGCCGCCTCCGCGAAGCGGATGCTGCTGCTCGATGCGGCGCCTGCGGCGGCTCCAGCTGAAGCGGCTCAGCCGCTGCTGGAGAAGGGCGTCGCCCTCGCGGCAGGCTTCTTCGAAGCCGCCGCCGGCGGGCGCGAGAGCTGCGGCTTCGCCAGCAGCTCGAACGGCAAGCGAATCGCGCCGACGATTCGCCCGGATCTGACGCTCGCGTACGAAGTACTCGCGAGCGTGGGCGACAAGCCCGCCATGGCCTTTCCTGACCTCGTCAGGAAAGAGGCGGCGGCCTTGCCGCCGGATGCGTCGATGGTGTGCATCACATCGACGCTGGATGTGGCGCTGGTGCGCGCGATTGCGGATGCGCGCACCAGGCGCCGTTCCGTGCACGTGATTTACGTGCACGCCAAGCCCTCCCTCTCGGTCGCTGAGCGAGAGGGAGCTTCGCAGCTGCAAGCCGCAGGCTGCAGCTTCACGGAAGTGCCACATCCGCGGGGCCAGTGGCCCAAGCAAGGAGGTGTCGCGGATGCAACCGCTTGAACCACGGCGCGATTCGCGCATGCCCTTTATTCGCCCTTCAGGAGCCATTCCACCAGGACCCATCTTCCACGCCAGCGCAGTGACCGGCACAGGCACTGGGGCATCGTCGCCGCTCCACCAAACTTTTTTCCGAGACATCTTGATCTCTCTCTTACTGTTTTTGTTGATTTCAGAATGGCTCCGTCCATTGGCGTGGATGACAGATACGTCGATTGAATCCGGCCCGATATTGGTCGTTTTTGCGTTATGCATCGCCATAGATTGCTTTAAAGTTCCTTACGCTTGGGGATGGACGGCCAAAGGCGTGTTGATCCTGCTTTTCGTCGGATTTATGTTTGACAGGGAAACCTTTATCACCGGAGCCTGGGTCTTTGACTTGCTTGGAACGATTTTTCAGGATGTTCGTTATCTGATGCAGGCCCATTTCGACCTCATCAGCGGTGAGCTCAGGACCTTGCTATTTTTGCTGGGCTGGTCGCTGCTTATTTCCGTGATACAGGCGCTCATGCTGCAAAGACAGCACAGCCTATGGTTTGTTGCTGCCACATTGGGTTATCTCGTTGTCCTACAATTGGTATTTGGTGCGGATACGGTGCAGGGCATCATGCGCACAATAGGATACGGACTGCTTCTGTTAGCGCTGCTGAATCTTTCGAGAATCGAGCAAACCTACGGCTTTGCATCGGTTCGTCCCGGAAGCGCTTTTAGGTGGGTGGCTGTTAGTGCAGCCGTAGTAGGCGTGCTAGCCGCAGCCGGATGGTATTCGGCCAAGCAGGCCGAGCCGGAAGCTCTGATGAAGCCGGTAAGCTGGGCGTATATGTCCGATCGGTTGTTTGAACTTTACAATGAGGAGACGCATGCTGGAGGAACTGTGGCCAAATCGGGCTACGGTCAAAATGATACGTCCTTAGGAGGTCCACTCCAAGTAGACACGACTCCGGTATTCACGGCCAAAACCTCAGAGCTTACATATTGGCGCGGCGAGTCCAAGAATTTTTATGACGGCAAAGGCTGGACCCAAACGAATCAAACCCTTGAGCCGTATGCAGCGCCTGTTCAAACAGGTTCTGGAAGGCTAGTTACACAAGAAGTTTTGTGGAACGACAAGTCGCCGAATAAGCAGTTGTTCTTAGGTGGCAATCTATTGGGTGTGGACTCTCTTCTGACGGAGAAGGGGAAACCGTTATCACCTGACATTCTGCTTAAGTCTGCACTCAGCGGTAAAGTGATTTTGCCTGATATCGCAGATCCTTTGTCTTATTACAAAATAACCGTGCAGCCTGTAAAGGAAGATCCGACTTTGCTGAATTCGGACGTCGGTTCCTACCCGCCTGAGATTATAGGCGATTATTTGCAGCTGCCGTCAACGTTGCCAAGGTCAGTGCGCAGTATTGCCGAACAGATCACAACGAACCGGCTTACGCCTTATGCCAAAGCCGTTGCGATTGAGCAGTATTTGAGCCATACCTATACGTACAGTCTTGAGAAGCCGACAGCTCCGAGTCGAAGCGAGGACTTTGTCAGCCACTTTTTGTTCGTGGATAAGACGGGTTATTGTGATCACTTTTCAACGTCGATGGTTGTGATGCTGAGGTCTGTGGGTGTACCTGCTCGTTGGGTAAAAGGGTTCGCACCTGGCACGCTGCAATCTGTTGACAGCGGTGCGGATCCGCTTCAAGAAGTGTTGGTTCGCAATTCGGATGCGCACTCTTGGGTGGAAGTGTATTTCCCATCTATGGGGTGGGTGCCGTTTGAGCCTACGCCAGGGTTCTCGGGGATTTCTTCCGATCATCCAAGAGAGACCTTAACGACGGCCGCTATGGAGCAATCGGCGATGACAGCCTCTCTGATGAATATTCCGGTGCCCGGGAATTTTACAGCAAGTTCAAGCGAGTGGCTGCAAGCCGCGAAACATAACGCCATCAATTATGCCAAAACAAATCGAAACCCTCTCATCCTGTTGCTAGGAGGCCTCCTTGTGCTGGCGGCTATTGTCCTATTGCTGAAGCGAAAAGGGTTCTTGTTTAACGGAGCGCTAGTTCCATTTTACAAACACAGCTTAAATCATCCGCATCCTCTGATTCCTTATATGGATCGCTTGTGGCTCCAATTATTCCGTAAATATGGCGCCAAACCTAAGGATCAAACCGTAAGAGACTATGTCACCGCTTTGAGTTTCAAGCATCAAGGCCAAAAGCAGGCGCTGCATAAGTTCGCTTTAATCTATGAAAGCATCCGCTATGATGCCGTCAATTCTTCGCATTATACGAAGCGGGAAATTGTGGCAATATGGAAAGCCATTCAAAAGACACATTAAACCCCTTTACATCCTAGGTACCTAATGTTTAAAATTAGTACCTATAAATAGCGGTAAGAGGACAAGGGGATCCCTATCGACTCAACCGCTATGAAATTAGGAGGTCGGATAATGAGTAAACCGAGTGAAATGATCGTCGTTTTAGATTTTGGAGGCCAATACAACCAACTGATTGCTAGACGAATCCGTGATTTGGGCGTGTACAGCGAGCTGCTGCCGTTCAATACAACGGTTGAGAAAATTCGCGAGCTTCAGCCGAAGGGTATTGTGTTCTCCGGCGGTCCATCCAGCGTGTACGGTGAGGGAGCACCAGCTGTTGATCCGCAAATCTTTGATTTGGGGATTCCGATTTTGGGGATTTGCTACGGCATGCAGTTAATTGCTCATCAATTGAACGGTAAAGTTGAACGCGCGCATACGCGTGAATATGGCAAAGCAGATCTTTCGTTTACGAATGAAAGCCCGCTGGTTAAAGGTTTGGAAGCGAAGCAAACGGTATGGATGAGCCATGGTGACCACGTATCCGTTCTTCCTGAAGGTTTCGTCATCGAAGCGAGCACGGATTCCCTTGAAATTGCCGCAATGAGCCATCGTGAGCGTAATATTCATGCGGTACAATTCCATCCGGAAGTTCGTCACTCCCTTCAAGGGAACGAAATGATCCATAACTTCATTTACGGCGTTTGCGGCTGTGAAGGGGATTGGACGATGTCCTCCTTTGTTGAGGATATGGTCAAAGAGCTTCGTCAAGAAGTAGGCGACAAGAAAGTCCTTTGCGCGCTTAGCGGCGGGGTGGATTCATCGGTTGTTGCGATTCTTTTGCATAAAGCGATTGGTTCACAGTTGACTTGTATGTTCATTGACCATGGCTTGCTGCGTCAAGGCGAGGCAGAAAGCGTTATGGATACATTTGTTGGCAAATTCGATATGCAAGTAGTCAAAATCGATGCGCGTGAACGTTTCCTCGGCAAATTGGCCGGTGTAGCTGATCCGGAGCAAAAACGTAAAATTATCGGTACGGAATTTATCCGCGTGTTCGAAGAGGAGTCCGGTAAATTCGATGACTTTACGTTCCTGGCACAAGGTACGCTATATACGGATATCGTAGAAAGCGGTACAGCTACAGCTCATACGATTAAATCGCATCACAATGTAGGCGGACTGCCGAAAGATATGAAGTTCAAGCTAATCGAGCCGCTCAAAACTTTGTTTAAAGACGAAGTACGCAAAGTGGGTGAAGAGTGCGGTCTTCCTGCTGCAATCGTGTGGAGACAACCATTCCCAGGTCCTGGTCTGGCAATTCGTGTTCTTGGCGAGGTTACAGAGGACAAGCTGAAAATTGTTCGTGAATCCGACGCCATCCTGCGCGATGAAATCGCGAAAGCGGGCTTGGATCGCGAGATCTGGCAATACTTCACGGCGCTTCCGGGCATGAAAAGCGTTGGGGTTATGGGAGACGCTAGAACGTACTCCTATACTGTAGGTATCCGCGCGGTTACTTCCATCGACGGTATGACAGCCGACTGGGCGCGTATTCCGTGGGATGTGCTGGAGAAAATCTCCGTTCGTATCGTGAACGAAGTGGAGAATGTAAACCGTATTGTGTACGACATTACGTCCAAACCGCCTGCTACAATTGAGTGGGAATAGATAAAATGGAAAAGACGAACATTCTGGGAAAATTTAACCCTGGAATGTTCGTCTTTTTTATTGACAAAGGGTTATTTCCGCACTAAAATGTGAAATGGATAACAGTTTTTCGTATAATCTTGGGGATTGGCCCGAGAGTTTCTACGAGATCACCGCAAATGATCTGGCTACGAAAAAAAGGACGGAATCTGTGTGAGTTACTATGACTTTTTGTGCTATGCATAGAAGGGGCAACTCTCATAGGGAAGCTCCTTTTTCGTACCCGGAATCAGGCAACATGATTCTGGGTTTTTTGCTGTTCCCCACCATTCGTTTTAGGAGGAGTAGGAAAAATGGATCGCTTTTTCAAATTGAAACAAAACGGCACGAGCGTAAGAACAGAAATCATGGCGGGGATTACAACCTTCATGACAATGGCTTACATCCTTGCAGTCAACCCAGACGTGCTGAGTGCTTTTAAATCGGGAGCTACCGGTGGTGACTGGACTTCGATTTTCTTGGCAACGGCGATTGCTGCGGGTGTTATGACGATTGCTATGGGGTTATTCGTTAACTTTCCTGTTGCGCTTGCGCCGGGAATGGGCTTGAACGCTTATTTTGCAACGATTATCTTGACATCACAAGGTAAGTTTACGTTTTCAATGGGGTTAACCGCCGTATTTATTTCGGGGATCATTTTTATTATTTTAACTGTGACCCGAATCCGTCAGATCCTCCTTGTCGCTGTTCCAGATGGCCTGAAGCATGCGATTACGGTCGGAATCGGTTTGTTTATTGCAATGATCGGTTTCAAAAACAGCGGCATTCTTACTGTTGCAGTAGAAAGCGGCAATGATATCAAAGCTCATCAATTTACAGACGTTCTTTCATTTGAAACAGTGTTTCATATGGGTTCATTAGAAGATAAAAGCGTTATTCTAACAATTATCGGTGTTCTGTTGATTTCCATTTTTATGGTGCTGCGCATTCGCGGTGCGATCTTGTTCGGTATCCTGGCCACTACAGTAATCGGCTACTTTATGGGGATGGTTAATCTCGGTACGCTGACAAGTGCAGATACGACATGGGTTCCTGATTTAAGCAAGCTTCGTTTTGGTGATTTTGATTTTGCAGGGATTATGACAACGGGGATTGTTTCCGTTATTGCTACATTTACGTTCGTTGAGTTGTTTGATACATTCGGCACAATGGTTGGAACAGCGAGTCGCGCTGGAATTATGAAGAACAAAGAAGAAGGCAACAAGCGTGTAGGTAAAGCGATGTTTGTTGATGCAATCGGTGTTAGTGGTGGTGCGTTAGTTGGAACGAGTACGGTCACTGTATTCGTAGAAAGCGCAGCAGGTGTAGCAGAGGGTGGACGTACTGGTTTGACCGCAGTAACTACGGGCGTATGTTTCTTGCTTGCTCTGTTCCTAGCTCCAATTGCAATGTTAATTCCTGGTTCTGCTACGGCAGCTGCCTTGATTGTTGTAGGGGTTCTAATGGTGCAATCGATTCGTGAGATTGATTTCCAAGACTTCGTTATTGCTATTCCAGCGTTCCTTACAATCGTATTGATGCCTTTCACTTACAATATTGCGAATGGTATTTCCTTTGGGATTGTTACTTATGTGGTATTGGCAGCAGCAGCGAATTTGGGTGGTAAAAGTGAGAAGCGTTATTCCATTCACTGGCTTATGTGGGTATTGGCGATTCTTGTTCTAGCTCGTTACATCTTTATAGGAAGTCAAGGTTAAAAAGCTTTAAGCTCTGGTGCATGGCGCACCGGGGCTTTTTTTGTTACCATTTTTTACAATTGGAAAAGGACTTGCAATGCCTTCGCGTATTTGTTATATTACTTCTTGTCGCTTCGGCGGTCGAACGAAAGAACGAAAGTAACTGAAAAAAGTTCTTGCAATCGAATAGGCCGATGTGGTATATTGATCAGGTCGCTTTTGAAGGCGATGGATGAATAAGGAAGTCATTGATCTTTGAAAACTGAACAACGAGTGAGTAAGCACAGTCGAGCAATCGACTATAAATGAGATTGAAAAATCTCGCTAGCAAGTCAATGAGCACATATCAGCAACCCTTAGGGGCCCCCGGAAAGTAATCGGAATTCTCTTCGGAGCTTTCGCTTCACTTTATGGGGAAAACT
>NZ_BILW01000082.1 GCF_004000765.1 Paenibacillus chondroitinus NBRC 15376
AAGTACGCAGCTGAGAAGCCCGAAAAGGCCGTCTCGCGACGAAATCGCACGTCTCAAACCCACATCCAAGAGCCAACAAAGCCCAAAAGGCTCTCTCAGCGCCGGAATTGCTCGAGTATGCAGCTGAGAAGTCCCCAAAAGCCGTCTCACAACAGAAAAGCCCCCACCTCACTGTGCAACACACAGCAAAGGAAAGGACTTTTCATCAATTATTTAGCCGCTTTAGGGCTAATCACCGCAGCAATCGCAGCAGGAGATTCTTTCTCGATCGGACGTTTGCCGACGAACAAGCTGAGCGGCAGCGCAACTAACACGATGAACGTAGCCAGTAGATACACATCGTTCACGCTCATTGTAAAGGACTGCATACTGATAACGGCCTTATCCGTGATCCCGCTGGTTGCGAGTTTTCGGGAATGAGTTGCGGTTTGGGACGCCAGAACCGAAGTGAAAAGGGCGATAGCGAAAGAACCAAAAACGTTGCGCACCCAGTTGCTCATGGATGTTGCATGACCGGACAATGTGCGCGGAATTTGCTCCATACCGGCGTTGCTGGCTGGCATCGTCGCAAAAGCGATCCCGACGTTACGTACGATCATCCAAAATAATATATAGCCACGGGAAACGTCGACACTTAACCAGCTAAGTGTTAATGTGCCTACCGCGATCAAGGAAATTCCGACAAACAGAAGAATACGCGGACCCAGAATGCTGTAGAGTTTACCTACAATCGGCATGCAGAGCGCCATAGCCAGGGAAGCCGGCAGCAGGATTAAGCCAGTATCAAGTGGCGTTACATGCTGAATATTTTGCAGAAAAATAGGTGTCAGGAAAGTTCCCGAGTATAAGCTGATGGTAACAATACTAGAAATGATAAGTGTCAAAGAGTAGCGCGCATTAGCCAAGACGCGAACATTCAGCAAAGGAGAATCGGCTTTCAGCTCCCTCCAGATGAAGAGGCCAAGCATAAGGATACCTCCTGCGAACAACCCGATGACGCGACCCGAAGTCCATCCCCAGGCATGGCCTTGAGAGAAAGCAACGAGCAAAGAGAGACTTCCAAGGACGACGGTGATTAAACCGATCGCATCGAACCTTTTTGGCACAGAAAGACGGTAGAAGGGAATTAGCTTGATAACGAGAAAAATAGCAATAAGTCCAACAGGTACATTAAGAAGGAATAACCAGTGCCAGCTCCAATTCTGCAGAAGCCAGCCGCTCAATGTCGGCCCGATGGCAGGAGCCATCATAGCGGATAACGACCATAGGGAAATCGCAATAGGCTGCTTGTCGCGAGGAATGACCTGATACACGATTGTCATCGTCGCCGGCATGATGAGCCCGCTGAATGCCCCCTGGATAATACGGAAAGCAATGAGGGAAGAAGCATCCCAGGCAATTGCACATAGTAATGAAAAAACAGTAAAGCCCACAAGAGCTAGAGCATACAGTCGCTTATAACTGAATCGCTCACCTAAGTAACCGGTAATAGGAGCAATTGTACCACTTGCCAGCATAAATCCGGTGATGGTCCATTGGATTTTACTCAAATCAGCATTGAAATGTTCACTCAAAATCGGTATAGCAATGTTGATTGTACTCATACTTAAGATCGAAACGAAAGATCCGAAGAAGATGGCAATCATAATTGGCCAGAAACGAACTTGCTGTAAATCATCCTTACTCACTTGATACCTCCACTCTCCATTGATCTTACTCGCCGGATTCTCTATAATTTGAATGAAAATCATCATACTACCAAAGATGACATATGTCAATTATGACATAACAAGGAGTTCCTATGAATACCCTTTCCTATGGATTGCTCAGCCTGCTATCTAAAGATTCTCGAACGGGCTATGAGCTTATGCAGCATATTCAGCCTTTTTGGCCAGCAAAGCACAGTCAAATATACCCTCTCCTTGCTCAACTGGAGCAGAAGGGGTATGTTGAATTTGTACACGTTATACAGTCAGATAAGCCGGATAAAAAAGTATATTCATTAACAGAAGCCGGATTAAAAGCACTTCAGGAGTGGATCGGGCTGCCTACAGACCCGCCGGTAACTCGTGATGAATTTGCGCTGAAAATATACTGCATTGGCCTTGTAAACAAAGAAGAAGCCCTAAGCATGTTGGTTGAGCGCGCGAGTTATTATAAAGGGAAGAAAGAGCGGTTTATGGAGTCCTTCGAGAAAGTCAAAAGACAAAGTGAGAAACCGCTTGAGGAATTAGAGTTTCATGATCCTATGTTCGCTAATTATGTTCTGGTAAAAAAAGCTATGCTCAAAGTAGATGCAGATCTGCATTGGTGCGAGTGGATGAGATCGAAGCTGAAATCATGAATGGGTGGATGCGTCCTTTAGTGGCCAAGCTCTTGAATGACGGTTTGAATCTTCTGAAGGCGAATATATTCCGATTTTTCCAGTTGAGGGCGGAAATAGGCGTATAAATACGCCGCGTCGTGAAAGTCCAGGCCGGGGTAACACACGACCTCTTGGACTACCTGCGGGTTATCCATGATGACCTGCCATTCTCCTGTGCGTTCCGACGGTGATATGGCCGTCAGGACGTGTTTCTTCGCTGCTAAAGTAGCCTCAAGCTCGGCCCAAATGCGCTCCCAGGACGGGCTGAATTGCACCGGCTCAGGAAAGAGGCGGCCAGCTTTGGCGAGTGCCAGCTCCAGCCCAGGGATGTCCGCATCTGCGGCTGCTTTAATAGCCTCGGTTAAGCCGTCCAGCAGGCGGCGAAAGCCTGCATACCCCTCGGCACATACCTCTTGCTGATAAGCAACTTCGGCTTCAGTGCTTTGAAGCATGGAAAACTCGGTATACGCATTCGTTATCATACGGTGAGGTCCCCCCAAAACATACTTTCTCCAAAATGTATCACAATTTTTTTGCCAAAAAAAGCCCTTACATAGGAATGGTCCCTCCCTTGGTTTAAATTCAGTTTATAAAAGTGCTTTATGCTAAAATAAGTGAAAATTAGACCTAACATGAAGCGAGGCTTGATATAAAATGGCTCCAATCCTGATCGTAGATGATGATCCTTATATTCGTGAGCTGGTTCGCGTCTTTATGCTGAACGAAGGCTTCGAGGTGGTTGAAGCTTCGGATGGCGCGGAAGCGCTCAAGCTGCTGGAAACCGTCCAAGTCGACATGGTCATTATGGATATCATGATGCCGAATATGGACGGATGGGAATTATGCAAAGAACTGCGGGAGCACTATGACATCCCACTGCTCATGCTGACGGCCAAAGGCGAGACCTCGCAGAAGGTCAAAGGTTTTGAGCTGGGCACCGATGACTATCTTGTTAAGCCCTTCGAGCCTGTCGAGCTTGCGATGCGGGTCAAAGCACTGCTGAAGCGTTATAAAATTGCTGCGTCCCAAACGGTTCAGGTCGGCGACCTCAGCATGAACAAAAAAACCTACGAGGTAACCGTCGGCTCCGAGAGCTTGACACTGCCGCTCAAAGAATTTGAGCTGCTGTATAAGCTGGCGAGTTACCCGGGAAAAACATTTTCGCGCGACCAGCTGATCGAGCAAATCTGGGGCTTCGATTATGAAGGCAACGAACGGACTATTGATGTGCATATCAATCGGCTTCGCGAGAGGTTCCCGGAAGAACGGCACGCTTTTCGCATTGCGACGATTCGGGGACTAGGCTACCGGATGGAGGTCCTGCCATCATGAACAAAGAGGTGCGGAGGAAAAACCCCAGAAGTCGTGGACAGCGTGTACGCGGTACTTTGTTCGCCGTAGGTTTTTTTCTGCTCATCATTCTTTACTGGCTGGCTGCCTTTTACGGTACAGAGTGGATTTACACCCATATTGATAAGCGCCCAAGCGAAGTCATCGTTCAGCTTATTAACTGTATCAGCGGCATGTTTCTATGGGGCGTCACCATGACTTGCTTGGGCAGGTTCTTCCGCAGCGAGCAGATGAAATTTTTTAAAACCATGATTGCGGCGATCCAGAGTATGTCCAGAGGGGACTTCAATGTGTCTGTGGATAATAATCCGCACAATGGCCCCTTTGTAGAGCTGGTTGATTCCATTAACAACATGGCGGTAGAGCTCGGCCAATTGGAGAAAATGAGGCAGGAATTCATCTCTAACGTGTCGCATGAAATTCAATCCCCGCTCACTTCGATCAGCGGCTTCTCAAGGGCGCTCCAGAACGAGAGCATCACGCCAGAGGAGCGCAAGCATTATTTGGAAATTATTGAAGCTGAAAGCACACGCCTTTCCAAGCTAAGTGATAACTTGCTCAAATTATCGTCGTTAGAGTCACAGCATCACCCTTTTGAACCGAAAAGTTATCGGCTGGATAAGCAGATTCGCAATCATATTCTTGCCTGTGAACCGCAATGGATAGAAAAAAATATCGAAATGGATATTGATCTGGAACCCGTTACGCTATTGGCCGATGAAGATTTATTGAGCCAGGTGTGGACGAATTTAATTCATAATGCGGTCAAATTCACGCCTGTTGGCGGTACCATAGGGGTCCATATTGAAAGCAGCCGAAAAGAAGTTATTATTCGAATCTCCAATAATGGAGCTAATATTTCTGAGGAAGATTTGCCTCATATCTTTGAGCGTTTCTACAAAGCGGATAAATCGAGAAATCGAACTTCAGGAGGCAACGGACTAGGACTATCGATTGTGAAAAAGATCATTGATATGCATGCAGGTACAATATCCGTAGAAAGTAAACCGGAGAAAAAGACGACGTTTATCGTTCGCTTCTCGTTGCAAGAGTCTTAGAAGGAGCACAAATAGAGACCTCCGCTTATCACTGATAACCGGAGGTCTCTAAGTTTCACACATCGTATTCAATTGTCCCTACGCACACTCCAATCAAACCAACTTCCGTTGAAATTACGACTATAAAAGGATCCTTTCCTCGAATAAACGCTGATCACATTTACCGCTTCTGGATTCCCACATGCCCGATGAACGTAACGCGTTCCCGCACCTTTTCTTCCGTCGTTTGAAGGAAAAGTGGGCATGTTTCGCTAACCTTGTCCATTGGACTATCCCCTTCCTAAGTTGAGAATATCCTGGCTACTCTTAGGGGTCCTTACCAGCTGTAAGGCTTGTCCTTCAAGTGAGCCTAACCCAACTATAGCCGATTATTATAATATTGTAAATATTCAGAATATTTGCTAAAAAGAGATTATTGCTGACTATCTTCGTGTTTTCTTTGATTTTCTTCGAATTGCTTAGTTTTTGTAAAGGTTTTGTAAATCTATTATTTTAGGATACTGAACACTCCTTAAGCTTGAAAAGATAAATGGCGAGAAAACCCTTTGAATCTGGTTCCTTGGTAAGTCAGTATTCCCTGATCTCCCTCAACAATATAACCGAACTGATCCCGTCCGACACGCAATTCTAATCTTTGGCGATCTTCAAATTCAAAGGTCGCATAATAGCTCGTGTTAGCACTTGAATCCCCGGATCCTCCGCTAACCTGCATTCTTTTGGCTACAACTTTACAGGTCAGATTTTCGATGGGGGCTGAGTTATTGGAAGACCATGTGATAAATCCTTTGATAATGACAAATAAAATAAAGCCGCCAATAAGCACCGCCACAATTGTAAAAATAATCATAAAAAGGCCTGCACTGCCCTGATTAGGAAAAGCTCCTGTGTTGAAGCCTGTTGACATAATAATCACTCCTCAAAGTTTCGTAGTTCATTCGCGGACCTTTTTAGAGGAATCTTTTGACGAATCGATATCCGGTTTCATGAAACCCAAGCGGTTGCTGCGCTTTCCGGCTATCCCCATGGTTCTCCGAACCTGTGATCCACCACATCCCGGAGCAAGCGTGCTCTTGGGCCAGCTGCTCTGCATAGCTTTTCAGCTTATCGGCTGCTGCTTGGCTGCTGTCTGTTTCTTCCATAGATATCACGGAGACTTCGCTAAACTTCACAACGGCATCATCCGCTTGACGAATACGAAACCCTAGAGTGCCAAGTATTTGGTTCTTTTCTTCGTACACATAGAGGGATTCATCGGGATTGTCACGCATAAAATGCAGCCTATTTTCAATGTGCAAAGGGGAAATCATCTTGCCTGTCCGCTTGGAAACAAAATTGCTGATTTCTTTCGTATCTTGGGGGTTTGCTTCTCGAATGATATACGTCATTACGGGCCTTCTTTCTATGATCCTATGATTCTGCTAATTATACCATATATTGGAACATAAGTTCTACATTTGCATAAAAAAACCCGCCGAAGGGCGGGGTGATCGTCTTGAGCACGATTTACGCTTGCGCATGGATCGTGTTTAACGTCGTACGGTCGCTCGCTTGCACGAGCTTGATGAGCAGTTCTTTCGCTGCGGCATAGTCATCCACGTGAAGAATCGAAGCGGAAGTATGGATATAACGCGCGCAGACACCGATCACGGCAGAAGGAATGCCCGTACCCTGCACGTGCACCAGTCCGGCGTCAGTGCCGCCGGCCGAAATAAAATATTGATACGGGATCTTGTGCGTCTCCGCCGTATCCAGAATGAACTCAACCATGCCGCGATGCGTGATCATCGTAGGGTCAAAGATGCGCAGCAGCGCTCCGCGCCCCAGCTGCCCAAAAGCATTGCGGTCGCCGGTCATATCCCCGGCGGCACTGGCATCCAGCGCGTAGAACAAGTCCGGCTGGATGAGATTCGCCGCCGTGCGTCCGCCGCGCACGCCGACCTCTTCCTGTACGGTAGCGCCCGCGTACAGGACATTCGGGAGCTTCGGCCCGCCGTGAAGCTCCTTCAGCAACTCAATCGCGAGGCCTACGCCGTAGCGATTGTCCCAAGCTTTGGCCATAATCCGCTTCGGATTGGCCAGGGGCGTGAACGGGCAGATGGGAACAATCTGCTGCCCGAGCTTGATGCCGATGGCGAGGGCATCGGCTTTATCTTCTGCGCCGATGTCAATGTACATCGTCTTGATGTCTGCGGGCTTGCTGCGTGCCGCTTCGTCCAGCAAGTGCACGGGCACTGAGCCGATCACGCCGATGATCGGCCCTTGCTCGGTCATGATCTGCACGCGCTGGGCGGGCAGCACTTGACTGAACCAGCCGCCGAGGGGCTGGAATTTGATGGTGCCGTGCTCGGTGATGCCGCTAACCAGGAAGCCAACCTCGTCGAAATGGCCGGCAACCATGATTTTCGGACCGGCCTCGTCGCCGCGCAGGATGCCGAACAAGCTCCCGAGGCCGTCTTGGACGAACTCGTCGGTGTATTTCTCCATTTCACCACGGACAAACTTACGGATGTCACGTTCGAAGCCAGGAGCTGCCTGGAGTTCAGTCAATGTACGAAAAAGCTCTAACGTTTCAGTGTTCATTGGAAATCCTCACTTTTTTACATGATTAGGTAGTGCGATAACTGTTATTTTATCATATTAGAAAAATAAATGAGATTTAGGCCAAAGATATCTTTACAAAACTAATGATATTAGTTATTATGCTTATATAGTTAATAAACGGGAGGCGTTCAAAATGAAAGTAACGAAAATAGGTTTTTTGTATCAGGTGTCTTTTATGCCGAGGTTTTTTCCGGTAAATTGTTATTTGGTGGAGGAAGAGAATGAATTGACGCTGGTTGATGCGGCGCTGCCATTCAGTGTGAAAGGCATTCTTCAGGCTGCAGAGAGCATCGGGAAACCTATTACCCGCATCGTGCTTACGCACGCACATGGCGATCATATTGGCGCATTGGATGGTTTGAAAAAAGTCCTGCCGCAGGCGAAGGTGTATATTTCACGAAGAGATGCTAAGCTGCTGGCGGGAAGCAAGGAACTGGAAGCCGGTGAGCCGAATTTACCGATCAAAGGAGACGTTCCAAAGTCGGTGCAGACCAGGCCGGACGTGTTGTTAAAAGATGGCGATACCGTAGGCTCGCTTCAAGCCATTTCCGCTCCAGGGCATACGCCGGGATTGATGGCATTTCTCGATGTACGCAGCCGTGCGCTGATTGCCGGTGATGCTTTTCAAGTTCGCGGCGGGGTGGCGGTTTCCGGTTTGATGAAGTTCTGGTTTCCATTCCCGGCCATGGCCACATGGAACAAAGAAGTGTCGCTGGAGAGCGCACGCAAATTGAGACAGTTGTCTCCAAGCCTTCTTGCGGTCGGGCACGGTGTAATGATTGACCAGCCGCTTGCGGTGATCGACCGCGCCATTGCGGAGGCAGCTCAGAAATTTCAGATGACAGCGGCAAACATTTAGATAAAAGGGACGGGACATCAATGGCGCAACGACAAGGACTAGACGCAGAAAACGTGCTGCAAGCAGCTGTAGAAATGGCAGATACACAGGGTGTCGAAGGGCTGACATTAGCGGCATTAGCAGCCAAATTAAACGTAAAAACGCCATCGCTTTATAATCATATTAAAGGCTTGCCGGACCTGCGGACGCAGCTTTCCCGGCGTGGACTGATGCTCATCAAAGCCGCCATGGTCGATGCGGTAATTGGCAAAGCGAAAGACGATGCTTTGTTAGCTGTAGGTTTTGCTTATGTGGATTTTGCCCGGAAACATCCCGGTCTGTATGAGGCTATTTCCATCTTGCCTGATTATGAAGATCCGGAGTTGAAGGAGGCGGGCAATGATGTTGTGTTCTTTTTACTGCGGATTCTTGAACCGTATGGACTCAGCGAGGAGGATGCGCTGCATGTGGTGCGCGGCTTTCGGAGTATGGTGCATGGCTTCGCGTCGCTTGAACACAGGAATGGGTTCCGCATGGGGCTTGAGCGCGATGAGAGCTTGAGGCGGCTGCTTCAGACTTATTTGAGGGGATTGCGGACGACGGAGAGTGCAACATAGCAAGCGACATCATAAAGCCTGACGGAAAATGTGATCCGTCAGGCTTTGCTTTTAGCTACTTTACCAATCCTGCACTTTTCTATCACGCTACAAACACCACTGGCACACATAAGAGGATAAAATAGTTGGTAAAGCTGAGATTCTATTGGATGAAATCCACTGAACATAGTGATATGAAGGCTTGAATTGTGATTCTATTGGACGAAATCCAATGAAGTGGGTTAATCAAGCTTCTATAACGCCGGATATTACAGCCTCATTGGATTATGTCCAACGAAATGAGCAATATGGGCGCTTTATGGGTGTTTTCATTGGAAATTATC
>NZ_BILW01000083.1 GCF_004000765.1 Paenibacillus chondroitinus NBRC 15376
GAAGTAATATACCACAGCTCGTTCATCAATTGCAAGCACTTTTTTCTTGTCAATTTCTGTCGTTCGCTGTTGGGAAATTAATACTACCACATGTCGCCCTTCGAAGCAAACTCACTTTATCGTTCTAAGTGATTCGCCGTCCGAAGCAACGAGGTATAATGTACCACGCTCAATAACCAATTACAACCCCTTTGGAAATGTTCCGCAATTGCCATTCTTTTGAATGTTTTGTTCTATTCATACATAAAAAATGGATGCATCAGATGCACCCGTCTCATTTGCGTATGTTATTAGATGTACGTTTAATTAACGAGTCGTTTGGAAAAACTCAATGCGCTCTCCATCTAGCCCATTAAAGAAGAAATACCTGGAGCCATTAGGCAGCGTCGTAATTTCTTCATCTACCTGCTGAACGTCCAGCCCTTGAATCCGCGTAAACTCCGCTTCGACGTCGTCAACGGTAAAAGCCAAGTGATGAACTTTCCCTTCTTGCGGCAAATCTGCATGATAACCTTCGATGAGTTCAACTTCAGTCTCGTTCAACGCTTCAAAGCCCAGAAAGGCAAGGCGGATGACGCCATTTGTGTGAAGCAACGTCCCTTTGTGCTTAAGACCAATTACTTCCTCATAGAAACGAATTGACGCTTCTAAGTTTGCCACCATCACACCGACGTGCTCCATTTTCAATACTGCCATTGTTCATAACCTCCCTATTAATCTCCTACTTCCTATTATTTTAACGAAAATAGCAGATGAGGGCTAGAACATCCTACTAATAATTTCAAAATAACAAATCTATATCGGTACACCTAATCAGTCATAATTTAAACCACATAGGAATAGATTATCGAAAAGCATCTACGTTATGCATAGTGTCTCAATCTCGCCATTAAGCGAAAAGAGCGTAACTTCCTCATTCGTAATATTGACCAAGCCAAGGTCATCGAACACTCTGCGGATTTTCTCATTAGATAAATGCTTGAGAATCGTTTCAACTGCAACATGCAAATGATCCTGATGCTTGGATTCATAAAACATAAGAACTTCTTTTTCCTCGACACGCACTCTCGTATGTATCATACAAGGTCACCCCCCAATTCCAATGTTTCAATTGTATATTTTGGAAATAAGGAAAGTGTGAGAACATTATTAGGTAAGTGTTAGGTTTAAAATTTCGCTTAGATACCTTAGACGTTGTATACTGTTGCTAGGAAGGTTAGATGGGAGGGTAACAACATGAGATTGCTAAAGCTTCTTCAAATCTACGAGGTGGATGGGATTACGCCCAAACATCGATCTGAACGATTTGATTTTGATGAGATTCAAGGGCAGACTTTTCGTGAGATGAACCCAACTGAAGTCGGGTCACCGATGATCTTATCCGGCATACATCGATATATTCCATTCAAAACAACTAGAGTTCAAGCCATAGATAGAGACGGATTGGATTTTCGGGTACTTACTCGCAATACAATCTATCATTTTGAAGTTCATAATGACTACAAAGCCACTTAAATCCTTGGAGGGTTAAGGGCTTTTTTTGTTGATTTTTATAATAATGATTTCTTCACTTCTCAAAAACTACCAATTTCCTTTATACTAATAGACGTGTTAATTAACCTATGTTCTATTATTATGAAGGAGGTCTTTCCATCACATGAAAAAAACATTCCAAACTCGACTTACAGCCCTCGCTCTTGTAACCGCTCTTACAAGCACTTTTACCGGCAGTATTGCTTTCGCCGACACAGCAGCACCAGCATCTACCACTACGACTACGATGAAGTCAGATATGCGTCTTGCCATTGATAACGGCGCAATCGAAGGCTACGGAGATACCGACTACCGCGGTGCAAACCCGGCAACACGCGCTGAAGTTGCTACAATGATCAACCGTGCAGCGAAATTGCAAAGCGTAGATCCCGCTTCTGTCACGTTCACTGATCTCGCAAATTGGCAGAAACAAGCTGTTGCCAATGCGGTTGCAGCGAAGCTGATCAGCGGATTCGCTGACGGAACGTTCCACCCGGATGCTGCGGTTACTCGCCAAGAGCTTGCCGAGTTGATCGTGAAAGTGGTAACGGGCGGTAAGCTGCCAAGCGTGAATGAGAATGTTTTGAACTACTTCAAAGACTCCGATTCCATTGCAAAAGAGTCCCGCCCTTATGTCGCGTATGCCGTCATCAGCGGCATTTTCAGCCCGACACTGGATGGAAACTTCAATCCGACAGCAGCCGTTACGCGTGATGAAGTTGCCAAGGCGCTTAAGCCAATTTTATTTAAGGTTGTTGATATTTTAACTACAAATGATATTCACGGTAAAATCGAAGTTGGCTTCGATAAAAAACGCAACCAAAGCCAAGGCGGTATTGAAACCGTTGGCGGAATCGTCACCGATTTCCGTGCTGTGAATCCGGAAGGCACTGTAGTGGTTGATGGCGGAGACGCTTGGCAGGGCACACTTATTTCGAATACAACCAATGGTCAATCCGTCATGGATACCATGGCTCAAGTGAAATACGATGCGGCAGCTATCGGAAACCATGAGTTCGATTTTGGACGTGACGTTTTAATTAATAACATTAAGAATGCGAAATTCCCTATTCTAGGCGCTAATATTATCGACACGAAAACAGGCGAACGTGTAGATTGGACACAACCTTACGTCATCATTGAAAAAGATGGACTAAAAATCGGCATCATCGGCTTCGCGACTCCACAAACAACATCAACGACGAAATCAACAAACATTGAAGGACTTTCCTTCGTGGATCCAGTTCCTCTAGCCAAAGAATTGTCAGCTGAACTGCGTGCCAAAGGCGTTGACATCATTATGGTTACTTCCCACCTGCCTGGTGAGCAAAACCAAAAATCCGCTGAAATCATCAGCGAGCTTGCAGATCTGGCCAAAGGCACAGGCAACGGCACACTGGATGCAATCGTCGGTGGGCACTCCCATTTGCGTGTTTCCGGAATTGTGAACGGCATCCCAGTTGTAGAAGCGCAAAGCTGGTTGTACGCGGTTGGCCATATTCAACTATTTGTAGATAAAACAACTAAACAGGTCGTTTCATCGAACGCCAGCTTGCTTGAAACCTACACGAACCTGACCACGGCTGACGAGAAAATTCACCAAACGGTAGAAGACTATAAGGCGAAAATTTCAACGAAATCCAGTGAAGTTGAAGTCGTTGCCGCTGAACCGCTTGGACGTAAATCATTCCGTTTCGATAAAAATGGCGGCGTAGATCGTGATGGCGCTTCACAGCTCGGCAACAGCATCACGGACGCTATGCGCGCTGCCGAGAAATCCGACATCGCCTTCACAAATATTGGCGGTATCCGTGCCGATGTCGATAAAGGCGATCTAACTTATGGTGAAATGTTTGAAGTATTCCCTTTCGGCAACTACAATGTGACAGGCACAATGACGGCTGAGCAAATCAAAAAAGCATTGGAAGTAACGGACAAGTATACGAATCTTCCGGCTATTCAATTCTCCGGTCTGAAAGTCGAGTGGGACAGCACTAAACCTCTTGGCGAGAAATATTCCAAAATCACGCTGGTAGACGGTACGCCGATCTACGTGGACGGTAAGTTTAACACAGACCGCACGTTCAAAGTGACGACGAATGATTTTATGGCAACAGGCAGCGGCGATGGCTTTACGGTTTTCGGTGAAGTGAAGGATTGGAAAGATGGCGCCATCATGCTCGATGCTTGGGTCAGTTACGCGAACTCCTTGAAAGCGGCGGGTAAAGAGCTATCCGTTCAGGATGACGGGCGCGACGTACGGTTGGATCTTAAATAATAAGCACTTATTCATTTATTAATCCCATTAACTAATAAAAGAAGGTCTTTGATCAATCCCTTACGGGAGAAATCAAAGACCTTTTTTGATTATGCCAGCCAAACTCGCATAAGCGACAGCAGCTGGTTTAAATTCAATGGCTTGCTGATGTAGTCGGAAGCGCCTGCTTGCAGGCAAATATCACGGTCCTGCTTCATCGCTTTCGCCGTTATCGCAATAATGGGCAGATGCTCGTTGCGTTCGTCTTTTCTAATCATGCGCATGGCCTCATAGCCATCCATCACAGGCATCATCATATCCATAAGGATGATATCAATCTGAGGCTCCTTCTGCAAAATAGCCAGGCATTCCTGCCCATCATGCGCAATGATGACGGTCATCCCTTCATTTTCAAAAGCGTTGCTCAGCACGAAAACATTTCGCACGTCATCGTCAACGACAAGCACAACCTTCCCTCGCAGAAAGTTTGGTTCAGCCAAAGGGAGGGAAGGCTCTTCCAGCTTCGCCGGAGTGGCGTCATAGGCTGCTGCGGCTTCCTCCCATGCCGGTTGAAACTCACTGATCCCTGGCTCCAAGGATGGGAGGTAGACTGTGAAAGTGCTTCCAACCCCCTCTTCACTGCTCATGCCGATGTCACCTCCAAGCAGTCCCGCCAGTTCGCGAGAAATGGAGAGGCCAAGGCCTGTTCCCCCGTATTTCCGATTCGTCGTGCCGTCAGCTTGCCGGAAGGGTTCGAAAATAAGCGCCTGCTTGTCAATCGGAATACCGATCCCCGTATCCTTAACCGAGATGGCCAGAACTTGACCAGGGTCAGCGGAAGGCAGCAACTGGGTGACTTGATCCGCTTCACAACGCTTGATACTCACGTGAACACCGCCCTCATGCGTAAACTTAAACGCGTTGGACAACAAGTTTTTCAAAATTTGACTGAGACGCTGTTCGTCCGTATAAAAGTCCTCCGGCACCGGGAGTTCAAGCTCAATGTTCAAACTCAGATTTCGCTGTTCAGCCACCTTGGCAAATTGACTTCGAATGAGCTTAGGAAGCTCTCTTACATTTAGAGCCCCAATATGGATATCCAACTTGCCGGCTTCCACTTTCGATAAATCAAGAATGTCGTCAATAAGCAGCAGCAGATCGGTCCCTGAGGAATGGATTACACGCGCATATTCCTGCTCATCACTACTCAAGTTGCCCATCTTATTTTCTTGCAGCATTTGGGATAAAATAAGCACGCTGTTAAGTGGAGTACGAAACTCATGCGACATATTAGCCAGAAACTCCGATTTGTATCTGGAGCTTAGCTGCAGCTGAACCGCATGTTCTTCGAGAGCCACCTTGATGCGTTCAAGTTCCTTGGACCTTTCATCCGCACATCGGTTATGCTCCTCTAACTGTTCATTCGTCATGTGCAGCTCTTCCTGCTGGCTTTGGAGCTCCTCCGTTTGAATCTGCAGCTCTTCCGTCATCAGTTGATATTCCCGAAGCAAACGCTCCACTTCAACGCGTGATTGCACACTGTGCACGATGGTTCCGAGGACGTCGAGAATATCTTCAAGAAGCTCCATCTGTTGATGAGTAAACTTATTTAAACTGGCTAATTCCATAACGGCAATAACTTCATGATGATGTAAAATCGGCACAATCAGTACGCTTTGCGCTTTTACAGCGCCGAGTCCGGACGTTATTTTGAGATAATGATCCGGCACATTCATGAAATGGAACATCCGCTTCTCCAGCGCGCATTGACCGACGAGCCCTTCCCCCAGATGAAACCGCTGAATCCCAACGTCATTCTCGTTATCCATCATCATGGCGTAGGCTGCTATTTTCTCCATAGTAACCTTGCCCTTGTGGGTGGATCGGAGGTAAAACAGTCCGAAGGACGCACCAAAAAGCTCAGCGGCTTTACTAATAAAGGAAGAACCTAACGTTTCCATGTCCGATATGCCTTGAAGCATATGAACCACTTCCGCAAGCTTGCGCTGCTGCCATTCGATTTCCTCTTGGTTCTCTAAAAGCATATTCGTTGCATCAGCGAGATCCTTTACTTCATCGTTCATTGTGACATGGATGCGCTGTGTGTAGTCTCTCTTGAAGGAGCTTAATTTCAAAATACTTTTGGTAACCTGTTTGATCGTCCCAACAATCGACTGCGATATTAAGAGTGCAGCTGTTAACGAGAAAATAAGCAGCAGGGTCAACATAACGAACAAGGATCTGGTGAACATCCGGTTCTGATTGTCCAAGAGCTTGGCCCTATCTTTCGTAAGCGCTATCTCAATATTCCTGAAACGATCGAGCTGAGAGCGGATATCCTCCACATTTTGCTTGCCCAAATAAAAATCATAAGGATTGATGGAATAGGTACCTGCACCTTGATCCCTTTTCATGACTGGACCGGGTGTCCCGTCAAGCTGCATGATCCAGTGCTCTATAGCCTTTTTGATCGATAGTAAACTTTGTTCCTGGACCTCATTTTCACGTGTAAGCTGACTTAGCTTCATGTAGGACTGCCGCCAGTTGTTCTCTGCGGAGTGGTAGGGTTCCAGGTAGGCAGAATCTCCGGTTATCAAATATCCCCGCTGCCCGCTTTCCATGTCCATCACATACTTTTCGATGTTGTTGATTTCACTATGGACGGCAAAATCATGCTCAATGATATAATTTCTATCCGTTTGCATCGAGGTCACTTGATTAATCACTAGCGTAAATACAACACTTATACAAGCGAAAATGAAAATGTAGCCAAGCATGATTTTGGATCGGATACCAAATCTCTTCTTTTTCCCCATCCGCGCAGTGTCCTCTCCTTAACATCGAATTACGCATCTTTACGTATTATACTACTCTCCTAAAAGTTGGGATATGGGATTTTTATACTTTACTACTTTACCAAGTTAATGTATTATTTAACTAAAGCAACCATCCTTAAAGGAGTGATACTTTTGAGCAATCGTACAACAGACCATATCCGTCCACGCGGCGTCCTTTCTCGCATGAAGCCTTATTCTCCGGGCAAACCCATTTGGGAAGTCCAACGGGAATTAGGTATCGACAAGGTGACCAAGCTTGCTTCCAATGAAAATCCGATTGGTCCATCCCCTCTCGCTGTCCAAGCCATTCAATCCTATCTGACTGATATTCATCGTTATCCCGACGCGGATACAATTGATCTCTGCAGCGCTATTGCCGGCAAGTTGGAGGCGCTGCCCGAGCAAGTGCTTGTTACGAATGGCGCCGACGAGCTCATTACACTCCTATCCGAAACGTTTTTGGAGGAAGGCGACGAAGTCATCGTGCCCTCTCCAACCTTCAGCGAATATGAATTCGGCGCTAATCTGATGGGCGCATCCGTCGTACAGGTGCCGCTTCGTGAGGATTACCGTTATGAAATCGCGGATCTTTTGGCTGCTGTAACCGAGAAAACGAAGCTGTTATATATTTGTTCTCCAAATAATCCAACTGGCACCTATATGACAAAACAGGACTTGCATGCGCTAATGGATAAGCTCCCTCCTCATGTACTGGTCATTTTTGATGGAGCATACAGTCACTTTGTAACTGCAGATGATTACTGCGACGGGCTTGAGCTGGTGCGTCAGGGATATCCCATCATCGTTACACAGACCTTTTCCAAAATTTACGGCTTAGCCGGCATCCGTGTTGGATATGGCATCGCATCTGCAAGCATTCTGCGCAATATTCGTCAGGTCAAAGAACCTTTTAACGTAAATGCCTTAGCACAAATCGGCGCTGTCGCCGCCATTCAGGATGATGCTCATCTTGAAGCGACGCGAGAAATGAATAAACTCGGCAGAGAGCAGCTTTACAGCAGTCTGCAGGAATTGGGATTCAATTTCACGCGCAGCATGAGTAATTTCGTACTTGTGGAACTTGGCCCTGATGCGAAAGCGATCTATGATCAATTGATGCGAAAAGGCGTTATCCTGCGTTATGCAGGCGCGTGGAACCTCCCTAATCATGTAAGGATTTCAATAGGAACTCCTGAAGATCATGAAGCATTCATCAGCGCCCTGCGCGAGGTGTTGCAGGAGTCCAAGGAACAGCCACTCCTATCCGCTCTGAAGGACTAAACAACTAAACGAGCATCCAACTCATTGTTTGACTACGACAAAATATGCTACAATGCAAAAAATGCAGTTTGTTGGAGGTTCACTATGCTAAAGGAATTTAAAGATTTTGCTTTTAAAGGAAATATGGTCGATCTAGCGGTGGGGGTTATTATCGGGGGAGCATTCGGGAAAGTCATTACATCCATCGTCAACGATGTGATCATGCCGCCTATCGGGTTACTGCTGGGCAGAGTGAACTTTAATGAACTTTTCATATCTTTGAATGGCAAACACTACGATACACTTGCTGACGCTGCAGCCGATAAAGGTGCGCCAGTTCTGAAATACGGAGCATTTATTTCTACGTTCTTAGACTTTTTAATTGTTGCTGCCGTCATCTTTATCGTTGTTAAACAATTGTCCAAGTTCCGCAAGAAAGAAGAGCCGAAGGAGAAAGCTCCTACGACCAAATCTTGTCCGCACTGCTTGTCGGACATTCCGGCGCAAGCGACCCGCTGTAAATTTTGTACCTCTGAGCTGTCATCCGGGCCGTCTGTGTCAGGAAGCATTCAGTAGTACATAGGATAAAAGGAGTTAAGCGCCTCTCAGCTGCTTAACTCCTTTTTTGTGCGCAGATCGGCAATCTCGCCCTGCGTAAAAGCATTTCGCTGCAGCAGCTCCAGAAGCTGCGCCGCCGTTGCTTCCGGCGATTGCAGCTCGCCGTCCGCATGCAGCTTCACGAACCGGCTTAGCTGCGGGAAGTCCTCTTCGGATGCAGCGCGAATCTCCCGCTGCATATCCGTATCCACCACCCCCGGTGCGACGGAGATGACCTCCACCGGGTAGGGCTGTTCCATCTGCTCGACGCCAATGCAGCGCGTCAGCATATCAAGCCCGGCCTTGGCGGTGCAATACGCCCCCCAGCCGGGGTAGGGCTTCTTCCCCGCGCCCGAGGAGATGTGGACGACCCGCTTCTTGATCGGCAGCGCCTGCGTCTGCCGAATGAAGCTGTTCGTCAGCAGCGTGGGCGCGATGAGATTGACCTGCAGACTCATCTGCAGGTCCTCTTGGCCAGCTCGGCCGATGAACGTCATCGGCTCGAGCTGG
>NZ_BILW01000084.1 GCF_004000765.1 Paenibacillus chondroitinus NBRC 15376
TAGTTAAAGTACCTGAACCCCACCGATAGTAGTTAACTAGTTAAAGTACCTGAACCCCACCGATAGTAGCTAACTAGTTAAAGTACCTGAATCGCACCAAAAGTAGCTAACTAGTTAAGTATCTGAATCGCATCAAAAGTAGCCAATTAGTTAAGTATCTGAATCGCACCAAAAGTAGTCAGCTAGTTAAAGTGCCTGAATCCCACCAATAGCCGCTCACCAATCAGCCCGCCCCTAACGCCACTCTCCCTGAGACTCCTCCAATCCCCAATCCCGGCCGCACACGAGCCAGAACCAGAATCAGAACTCGCCCTCGCCAGCAGTCCCGAGCTTGAAACGAAGGGAACTACAGGGCCTTAATTGAGCGAAATGAACTCATTCCAGCTTTTGAAGGAACTACAGGGCTCTATTTCCCCTCCAAAGCTTACCTACAAGCCGATATCGCTAAAATAGCGCCCCCCAGTTCCCTTTGACTAGTCAAAACACGGATTCCACGCAGAATAGCGCTCT
Source organism: Paenibacillus chondroitinus NBRC 15376 (assembly GCF_004000765.1). Classification (GTDB taxonomy): domain Bacteria; phylum Bacillota; class Bacilli; order Paenibacillales; family NBRC-103111; genus Paenibacillus_E; species Paenibacillus_E chondroitinus. The sequence goes on from NZ_BILW01000084.1 coordinate 511, forward strand.
GTAGTTCCCCTACAGAGTCTGCCCATGCACTTTTTCACCAAATGAGCATGCGGTGATCAGTTTCCTTTTTCAGCCAATTCTCAGATACTTCTCAACCAACATTCAGTTTGTACTCAGATGTAATTCAGGTAAGGCATCTATACTAGGTTTTGTAAGGAACAAACAAAAAAATAATTGAAAGAAAAGGTGGAACACACGATGAAAAATATCTCCAGAAAAATTCTTACAGGTTCATTGATCGCTTCTTTTGTACTTGGTGTTGGTTTTGTTGGAGCCCTACATAATCAAGCCTATGCAGATACGATAAGCCCTTCCGCAAACGACATGAGTCAAAAAGCAGGCTTTGGCAAAGGAGGAAAAGGGTTCGGAGATCGCGGCGGCTTCCACGGCGGGAACGTGCTGAAAGAAACAGCAACTATCCTGGGTGTTGAGGAAAGCGCTGTGCAAGAGGCATTGAAAGCAGGCAAAACATTGGCTGCATTCGCAGAAGAGAAAGGCCTGACGAAAGAAGACTACTTGCAAAAGCTGGTCGCAGCGGAGACAACATCCATCACGGATCAAGTAACTGCGGGTAAATTGACGCAAGAGCAAGCGGACAAAATTATCTCCGGTCTCTCTGACCGATTAACGAAGCAAATCGACGGAACAGGGTTCAAAGGCGGCTTCGGAGGCGGTTTCCCGGGTGGTTTCCCGGGCGGCGACCGAGGTGGAAGAGGACCTGGTGGCGACAAACTCGTTGAGGAAACGGCTACCATCCTTAGCGTTGAGCCAAGCGCTGTGCAAGAAGCTTTAAAAGCAGGCAAAACTCTATCAGCATTCGCAGTTGAAAAAGGCCTGACAGAAGCGGACTTCGTGGCGAAGTTAGTCGCTGCTGAAACAACAGCGATTAACGCGGAAGTTACAGCTGGCAAGCTGACACAAGAGCAAGCGGATAAAATGCTGGCTGACCTTTCCGATCGCATTACGAAAGAAGTGCAAAACACTCGTCCAGAAGGCGGACCTGAAGGCAGAGGCGGTGATCACCGCGGTCCTGGAGGTCCTGGAATGTTCGGCAACCCTGAAGCACTGACACAGATTCTGGGCATTACTCAAGATGAACTGAGAACGGAGCTGGAAGCAGGGAAATCCATTGCTGACGTGGCTTCTGCCAAAGGCATCAGCGAAGATGATCTGATCAGCAAAATCAAAGACAGTTTGACGGATAGCATCAAAAAACAAGTCGAACAAAAAGGCCCTGTTGGCCCTAAGGGCAAACCTGCCAAAGAAGCAGCAGCAGCTGCTACTTCGGCAGCAACGAACTAATCGAATACAAAAGCCGCACTCCTTTCCCGTTGATTCGGGATATGGGAGTGCGGCTTTTTTTATTTGACGTCGTAGCCTTTCGCGATGGAAGGCTCAATCCAACGTTTCGTCGTATGCTCACGACGCATGATCACCACGCGGTCCTTGTAGACGTCCACGAGGAGACTCTGGCTGACGCCAATCGTCTCCGGTTCGTTCTGCGCGTTCCATACCTCGCGGATGGAAGCGCTGGAAGCGGCCAGAAACTTCAGCTGCTTGACTTGGTTGGTCGTCTCCAGGTTCCAGTGGGTATGGCCGCTGAACAAAATAACATTCGGGTGCTCATCCAGCAGCGCCCGCAGCTCCTGGTGCTGGACGACGCCCAGCTCCCGGTCTGTCCCATCCAGCGTCTGCGGCAGCGGCTGGTGGAGGAACACGAACACGGGCTTGCCGGCATCCGCCGTGCCCGCGACGGCAAGCCGATCGCGCAGCCAGGCGAGCTGCTCGGCCGAGAGGAACGCATCCTCCTTATAGGAGGCGTTCACGTCACGATACGCTTCCCCGCTAAGGAAGAGGAAGCGGTAACCCTCCACGATAAGCTCGTGGTACGGCTTGTCGTAGCCCCACACGCGGTCGAATAACGCGACCGCTTGTTTACTGGACCAGGCTGGATTCATCTTCGATGTATCCATGCCACCCTCCGGCGTACGCCATACGCCGTAGTAGTCGTGGTTGCCCATGGTCGCGTGCACAGGAGCATGCGGCTGGCTGCTGAGCAGCCCCATCAAGCTGCGATAGTCGCCTTCGGTGCCGCCCGTCAGGTCGCCGTTGAGCACCAGCAGCTTGCTCTCCGGGCGCAGCTTGTGGTGATCGGCCAGCGCGCGGCTGAGCAGCAGCTGGGATACTTGATCCGTGTTTACGATATGGGTATCGCTAAGCACGGAGAAGGAAAATAGTGGGGCTCCCTGCAGGGTAGAGGGAGCCTCATTTATTTGGTTTTCGGCCAGGTAGCTTGCACGCTGCACGTCTTGTGTCCTTGACTCCGCACTATAGGCGGTGACTGGCGTTGATACGAGCAGCAGGGCAGCGAAAGTTAGACGTATTTTAGAGAAAAACATAGGCGAATTACCTTTCATGGAGTAGTTGAAAGACAGTTTGTTTCTAGTGGTATTCCCAGTTTGCAGGGGATTTATGTTTGAAAGGGTGCCCAAAATACACAATGCCTGTTGACAATAGGGTGCTTTGGTTGTATGGTTAATTACATGAGTAACTAACCAATGTGGTGGTGAGGAAATGGGTTTGACGATGGACGATAGCCGCCCGATTTTTGTGCAGATCGCGGAACGGATTGAAGATGACATAATTGAAGCAAGAATGCCGGAAGAATCGCAGGTGCCTTCTACGAATCAATTCGCAGCTTTTTATCAAATTAATCCGGCGACCGCGGCGAAAGGCGTTAATTTGTTGGTGGACCAAGGCATTTTGTATAAGAAACGCGGGATTGGCATGTTTGTAGCGGAGGGAGCGCGAACGAAGCTGATGGAGAAGAGAAAAGAATTATTTTATGAACAGTATGTTGTGGCGATGGTGAAAGAAGCTGAAAAGCTAGGTATCACGGTGGAACAGCTAACTGAAATGGTGCGAAGAGGAGGGAAAGTGTGATGACCCACATCGTGGAAGTGAACGGGTTAACGAAGTCTTATAGGAACGTAACGGCGGTTGATCAGGTTAGCTTCAAGATAGAAGCGAATAAAATCTATGGTTTACTGGGGAGAAATGGTGCAGGGAAAACTACAATCATGCATATTCTTTCCGCCCAGCAGTTTTCTACCAGCGGCGAGTTGAAGGTATTTGGCGAAAACCCCTATGAAAATAGCCGTGTTTTGAATCAAATTTGCTTCATTAAGGAAAGCCAGAGATATCCGGAGGGTTATCGTGTTGCCGATGTGATGGAGATTGCTAAAACACTTTACCCGGAGTGGGACGAAACGTATGCCAAGTCATTAATTGAAGATTTTCGGTTGCCTTTGAAAAGAAGAGTGAAAAAGTTGTCCAGAGGGATGCTTTCTTCCGTGGGTATTGTGGTTGGTTTGGCCAGCCGCGCGCCGTTAACCATATTTGATGAGCCGTATTTAGGCTTGGACGCCGTGGCAAGAGCCTTATTTTATGATCGCTTGCTGGAGGATTACGCGGAGTATCCGCGTACGGTGATCTTGTCTACGCATTTGATCGACGAAGTAAGCCGTCTGCTTGAGCATATTTTGGTCATTGATAATGGACAGTTGATTCTCGATGAAGATGCGGATGCGCTGCGCGGCCGCGCTTGCACAGTATCTGGGTTGGCTACGGCGATCGACGCATTCTCAAGAGACAAGGAAGTGCTGGAGCGTCAGTATATTGGTGCTGCTGCAACAGCCACGATTCTGGGGACTTTAACGGATCATGATCGGAGAGAAGCGGAGTCGCTAGGGCTGGAGTTTGCGCCGGTATCCCTGCAGCAGCTCATTGTGCATCTGACACGTACACCACTTGTGGGGAAGGGGTCTGAGCGGGTATGAATCGAGTAAGTAACGTCATTAAGCTTCACATGCGGAATAAAATGTCATGGTTAGTCGTCCCATGGATCATTCTTGGCTTGAACTTTGTTATCAGTTTTTTCATTGCACTATCCCTGAATGAGGGAGAAACGATGAACACAGGCGGCCTTGCTTCCATATTCATTTACACGTTAGTTTCAGGCGCCGTAACCATCAAAGATACATTCCCTTTTGCTTTGGGACTCAGCATCCGTAGGAAGGATTACTTCGTCGGAACAGCATTGACGACTTTCCTGTACAGCATTTGTACAGCGGCACTGCTTATGATTTTGTCATTCATTGAAGAAAGTACCGGTGGATGGGGAGTTCGTTTGCATATTTTCAAAATCGCTTTTTTGGGAGATACTTCGCCCATTGCAGTTTTCGGTATTTATTTGATTCTCCTGCTGCAAATGTACTTTCTGGGGTTTGCCACCTCCAGCATTCATAGGCGTTTCGGAGCGTTAGGTATGTTAATTTTTTTCGCTGTAACTTTTCTGATAGGTACTGGTGGATCTATGTTACTATCCCAATTTGGAATGTGGGGAAGTATCTTTTCATGGATCGGCCAACATTATCTGGAGCTATTTTGGTGGATGGTGCCTTTAGTTGCGGTTTATATGCTAGCAGCATATGGCTTGTTGCGCAGGGCAGCGGCTTAATGGAAATGAACCCGGGAATTTGTTCCCGGGTTCATTTTTGCGTTACACCACATTATTCGTATTCGTATCAATAAGATCCGGATCACTCGTATTGGCACTGCCGTTTAGGACATTCTGGACACTTCCGAAGCTATCCCCCGGAGAAAATGAGTTGGCGCCCGCATAGATCTTGGAATTACTCGACAGCCGTATTAAGGCGGTATCCCCAAACTGGACATTCGAACCCGAGTTCACACTTAGAATTTTGACACCGCCATAGACCACTGAAGGCATTGGTTCGGCCCCCTTCCCACTCACTTGTTATTGTATGTATACGGCAGCCTATCTGCCACCGTAATATTTCCGGTCTGAACAGAGGTCGTAGATGCGCCCCGACTAAGGTCTAGTATGAAATACCGTCCGCGGTCCGTTTTGGAAAAGCTCGATTTTACCTAGAATAAAGACATGAACAAGAGCACAGCACATAACGAAAGGCGGTGACGAAATCATGAAAAGAAATACAGGCTTAGCCGCTCTGCTAATCGCATTCGGCGCACTGATTCTGCTTAACAAGTTGGGACTTCACATGGGACCCTTTATCGGTTCGGTGATGGGATACCTGATCCCGATTGGTATGGTCGGTCTAGGATATATTGGCATTCAGAATGGCAATAAATTCGGTTGGCTGATTGCAGGGATCGGCGGTGTGATCCTGGTTGGCAAATTAGCCGGCTGGATCATCATTCTTCTGGCGATTGGATTGATTGGTTACGGGGTTTCGATGTTGACAAGAAGAACCGTGTAAATAGGATGGCAAAACAGAGTGGAAAAGGTGGTATGAGAGATGAGCCTATTGAGGCGTATGAGAGACATTACCGTAGCATCCCTGAATGAACATTTGGAACGGTCCGAAGATCCGGTTCGCTTGATCGACCAATACTTAGCTGCTCAGCGCGAACAGCTTCAGCAATCCGAGAGGCTGTACCAGCAATGCGTCACTCACGCAGCTTCGCTAAGGCAGCAATATCTGACGGCGTTAGAAACCAAAGAGAAGCGCGAGCAGCAAGCGCTCCTGGCTTTGAAAGCCGGCGAAGAACATATGGCGCGGATTGTGCTTCAAGAGAAGCTGCAAGCTGAGGAGAAAAGCGAGCAATATCGCGAATTGTATGAGCAAGCCAAGCAATCCATCCTGGACTTGGATGAAGAGCTGCAGCAGCTCAAAGCAGATTACAAAGAAGTGGCAGATAAACGCAGCTACTACCTGGCCCGAATGGAATCCGCTCGCTTGCAGCAGAGATTGCATGCTCGCAGCAGCGTGTCGCAGGATGCGTCACCACGGATGTTCGGCCGCTTGGAAGAGCGCGTATCCGATATGGAGCTTCATGCAAGAACGCTCCGAGATGTACGGCGTATGGGCCGCGAAAGCTACTACGGTGCGGGCAATCCGGCTGTAGACGCTGAACTTGAGGCGCTACGCAATAGGCTGAATCAGGAGGGAACAAACAATCATGAGCAAAATATACCGCTCACGAAGAGATAAAAAAGTAACCGGTCTTTGCGGCGGACTCGCCGAAGCTATGAACGTTGATGCTACATTACTAAGACTGCTAGTGGTCATCACAACATTTTTCACAGGTGGAACAGTCATTTTCATCTACTTTATCGCCGCCATTGTGATTCCGAAGGAGCCTGGCTACGAGCATCCGCCTTTTGATCCTTATGCCGGCTCGTATGCCCGCCCTCCGTACAACGGTGGTTGGAACACGACGGCTCACAAGCCGCACCCTGGTCACGTGCCGCCGCATCATGCAGGCTACAACGCGCCTTACGAGGCAAGCAAAACCAATAACATTGATGAAATGATGAAAGATATCGAGAAGAAAGCTCTGCAAAGAGAAGTGGAAGAATTAAGAGCCAAAGTCGCCCGTTTTGAACAACAACAACCAATTGATATTAAAAAAGGAGACGTGTAAACCATGGGAGTATTTACAAGAATGAAGGATATGACAAAAGCATCAATTCACGAGGTATTGGATAAAATTGAGGATCCGATCGTTATGTTAAATCAGTATCTGCGCGACATGGAGCAGGAAATTGCCCAGGCTGAAGTAACAGTGGCTCGACAAATTGCAAGTGAGCGCAAATTGAAACAACGCCTTGAGGAGTCCGTTCGTCTAGTAGCTGATCGTGAAGCGAAAGCTTCCACAGCAATCAAAAACGGCCAAGAAGCCATCGCCCGCCAAGCGGTTGAAGAAAAATTGTACCATGAAGATAAAATTGTTGAGTATACGGATTTATATGCTTCTGCCAAAGCGCATGCTGATGAACTGACACAACAGCTTCATGAAATGAAAGATGAGTTCTACAAAATGCGCAACAAACGCAACGAGCTTGTATCCCGTGCTCAGCTTGCAAAAGCGAAAAAACAAATGGCGCAGGTTTCCTACAACGGTGTAATCGAAAGCGGCAACGCATCCCGTGGCTTCCAACGCATGGAAGAGAAAATCATTCAACTGGAAGTTGAAGCGGAAATCGCACGCAAGCCATACGTACCGGCTGGTACGGTAGGCAGCTACACA
>NZ_BILW01000085.1 GCF_004000765.1 Paenibacillus chondroitinus NBRC 15376
GCCGACGGACGCGCGCGAATCCAGCGCTGCCCCGGCGAAGCCGGCCGCGCCGAAGATCACGGCCGCCGGTGGCAAGGCCGTGAGCAAAGCCCAACGCGAGCGAGATCGCAAGAGCAAGGGCGCTCCTCGCTGGCTGAAGGAAAAACAGCAGAATAAAGAGTAGCCGTAATCTACATCCAGACTTATACGGCTTGCCAAATTGTCTTCTGCGGGGTGTTGTAACGTGCTGCAAAAACGATTTATTTTTCTCATCGTGGTCGTCCTTATCCTTGCGGCCGCCACGGTGTTGTTCATCCGGCACATCCAACCTACCGAGGATCTAGACCTGAATTATCAAGAAATTTCTGTTGGCAGTAAAATCGCGGACATTGTCAAAAACCGGAAGCTCGAGGTTCAGATCACAGAGCAAGATTTGAACAATCTGGTTAAAAAGCAGCTGTCAGCCCATCCAGATCTACCCAATGGCATTCGAATCGAAGGAGCTAAGCTTTCCTTGCAGGGAAGCAACCTCGTGGCTGATGTCAATGTTAGATGGCAGGACAAGTTGCCTGTTGGTGCCCAATTGCTTTTTACCTTGGCATGGGACCCGCCGAATGTGGTCATTCAGCACCAGAGTACAATGGTTAGGGGTATACAAGTTCCGAAGGAATGGCTTCAATTCGCTCCAATCGAGCTCTCGATCGAAGATCACTTGCCGCTTTTAATAGGAGTGAAGGATGTAAAGTTTGAGGAGAAAGCCGTACTTATTCAATTAAAGGCTCTGCGGTAATAGCGCGGCAGAATCAAAAAGGACAACCCGACGATGGGGTTGTCCTTTATTTAACTCGAAGCCTGAACCTTCCACCTGCGCGAATAGAGTACAATGCCGAAAACCACACACATACCAACTAACACAAACCAAATCGATAAGCCAACTTGAAACTTATCCATTCCCCATCCGACACCAAGCGGAATGACAGATCCGCCCAAGCCACCTGCAGCGATAAGCGTGCTTGTTGTTTGCTCCGTGCGTCCAGGGAGTAATTGATTGGCATAAATAAGAGCTACAGCGAACATCCCTGACATGAAGAGCCCAAGCAGCAGAACAATAGCGAAGCTGCTCCATAACTGCGTGCTGAACAGCCACAAAAAGACGGTGATCAAGCTGCCGCCAAAAGCGACGGCCAAATAACGGAAATAGGTCATTTTCTCGGCAAGCACACCGGCAAATAGTCGACCTGCCACCATGGCAATCCAATAAGCTGTTACCGCCAAAGAGGACAGAGAGCTTGAAGTGTGCATTTGATCGATAAAGATCGAAGGCAGGAAGTTAACGATCGTATTTTCCATCCCTACATAGATGAAGAAAACAAGCATGAACAGAATAAGGAAGGTTAACGAGCTCCTTGTCAGAGCTGGGGGCTTTACCTCTTGCTGCGACTTGTCGGCTTTGTGTGCCAACAACTCGTCATGCTCGCCCAAGGAAAGCTTCGACCAGATGAGTCCTGTTGCAAGCGCGCTTAATCCCAGCAGCATAAATCCATATTTCCATAACCCGTTGGCAATCAAAATACTGGATACAATCGGCATGAATAGTGCGCCAAGTCCGAAGAAAACTTCAAGCGTACTGAAGGCCGAAGCTTGCTTATCTTTTGCAGCCATTAACACGAAGGTTGAAATGCTCGCTTCTACGAGACCGAAAGCCACGCCGGCTACGAAGGTGAGACTCACGGCCAAAGCCCAAGGCGGCAGCATGACGATCGTCATCATGGCCAGGAAAAGCAGCCCGAAAGCCGTCGTAATCGTATTTCGGCGGCTGAATCGGCGGCTGAACGCCGGCATGCTGAGCACGCCAAGCAAAAATCCGCCGAATTCAAGGAACACCAGCAGGCCGCCATCGCTGTAGCTGCGTCCATAATGAGTGAGCAGCTCGGGTAATACCGCTCCAAAAATAACGTGGGTGCATCCTGTTAATAGATAGGACAGGCACCCCATAATTAATAATCTTCTCATACGATTGAGCTTCCTTTTTGCTCTTGCATGTATTTATCGTTATAGGCAAATACATGATCAACGACTTCAGCAACAGACTCGACATGATAGTTTGCTTTTTGTTTGACCTCAGGATGAGCACCTTTCATGGCAAAGCTATGCGGGGTAATCCCGAACATGGATACATCATTGAAGGAATCACCGACACAGGCAATTTCCTCAGGTTTTAGTCCCAATTGTTCAATGAGGACGAGAAGGGAGTTGCCTTTGGAAACTTGACGCGGCATGATGTCCAAGCAATCTTTGTCGGAGATGAACAGCTCAACTTGATCGCCCAGTTTTTCTTCTATTAATGCTTTAAGTGCCAGAAGGATTTGGATATCCCCGAATGTAGAAATCTTACAAATAGGAAGCTCGGCTTGCAGCGACTGCTCAATGTCCTCTTTTATAATAAAAGGCCGGAATGTACGTGATTGGACCTCATCGGAAGCGGGCGTCAAATGCGTGATGTAATTGGCTTCGCCTGAGCAAACGATCTTCACGACGTCAAAATCTTTCAGCAATTGATACACTTGATACGCTAATTCAGGCTCAAAAAGCTGAGATTTCAGAAACGAGCCATCCTCCAAATGAATGAATGCGCCATTCTGCGAGACGGAGTAAGCACGATGTCCAATTTCCTCTAAAACCTGCTGCATTTCCACATTCATTCTTCCTGAGGCCAGGCAAAGCAGGATGTCGGCTTCTTTCACCTTTTTCAGCGCAGCTTGCTCTCTAGAACTAACTTTCTTGCTGTGATCGAGCAAAGTACCATCCAAATCACTTACGATAAGCTTAATCATCTAAGTCATCTCCTTTTGCCAAAACGATTTCAACTTCACTTGCCAGTAATTTCTCTCTCATTTCGGAGCTCAAGTCTTGGTCTGTGACCAAAATATCGATGCTTTCAAAACCGACCACGCGATGGAACAGCCGCTTACCGAACTTAGAGTGATCCGCTAAAACGATGACTTGGTCAGCATGCTGCATCATGGCACGAACTAAATAGCTATCCTCCTCGTTTGGAGCAGACAGCCCTTCCTCCGTAATTCCGCAGGTTCCGATCAGCAGCTTATCGACGTGGTAATCGTTCAACATCTCGATGGCTTTCGCACCGTAGACGCTATGGTGTTTGCTATCCAGTACGCCACCAAGAATATGGATCGTAGTTTCATCTTTACGGGTTAAAATAGCAGCAATTTCTATAGAACTTGTCACCACAACGTTCTGTTTGGAAGATAGTGCACTTGCCGCATGCAGCACTGTTGTGGAGGCATCCATCATGATATAGTCGCCATCTTGAATGAGTCCTGCGGCTGTTTTGCCGATGGTTAGTTTGGAAGAAGACTCTGATTGGAGCCGTTGTTCATAATTGCCGACTTCTTTGGAAAGTGTGGGGAGGATGGCGCCGCCGCGTGTTCGCACAATACTGCCCTGTTCTTCAAGTTTTACCATGTCACGCCGGGCGGTATCTCGTGATACATCATACAGCTCGCAAATCAGGTCAACCGTAATGCGCTTATTTGATTTTAAGTAATCAATAATGGATATGAGTCTTTCTTCTTGAAACAAAGGTTTCTCACTCCTTTCGCGTAAGTATTTATAAGCGAATTTAAGTATATTGCTTATTATATGACTGGAAGATCGCTTTTTCAACACCTTTTTTCTTAAATTTTCGTAAAAAAAACCGTACACTCGCTTAAGGAGCGAATGCACGGATTTGGTTATTTCACAGCTGTTTTTTTGCGAGTTTTCACGTAGCTAGGATAAGTAATTTCTCCGGTATCCAGTTTTCTGAGTTCATCTTCGTTCCAACCGCTGATTTTGTTGGTACCGGTTACCCCGGTTAGCTTGATTTGATAATGAGCAGCTAAGTACTGCTGTAGCTTGGCCATCTCCTCAGGCGTGATTTCTCTAAGCTTTTGTTTGCCGTGTAACTGGCCCAGTATGATGCCAATGGATTCAGCAGCCAAACTCGTATTCGGTTGAATTCTTGTGCTTCCGTATGCGATAGCTGAGGAGCCCACATTTTTTCCGGCGGCAATGACATTGTCGTAATTTTTTAGTAAAAAGCTGCGCAGCGGCATCCCGTATTTGTCGGGACGTCCCATCTCAATGCCCCATTTGTTGGCGCTAGTGCCCTGTAAATCGAGCGGATAGCCGCCAATGCTGACATTATCCCAGAACATGGCGCCTGAAAGCAGGTCGGACGGTTTCAAAACATAATCCATTTCGTAGTGATTATATTCCCTTATGTAGGGATAATTCGGTAGCTCCCCAAGTTCGGCATGCTCCCAACCCGGTAAGGTTTTACGGAAATGTCCCAGAATGGATGCCGTCTCTTTGTTGCCCAGTGTAACAGCTTCTTGGATAGATTCGGGTTTGGATGGATCAACGGTGTACACAAGAAGAGCGTTTATCAAAACTTCCCCGTCTCTTTGATTCACAGCATTTAAACCTCTTAAAAATACGCGGTCATTGGAAGGATGGTAGGCCTTTGTCATACCGCTTAATCCGATTGCATAGCTGTCATTGACAGAACCTCCGCCAAATTGTTTGGATTTTTCTTCAGGTTTTAACGCGTTGAACGTTGTGCTGAACTTTTTCCAATCGACATGCGTGAACTTCATCATCATACCGGCGCTCATGTATTCGATGTCTTTTTGCCCATAAAACTTCTCCAGTCCTGGCAATCTCTTGGCATCTAGTCGCGAGATGAGTGCAGCGTAATCACTATTATCGACCCAGTAGCCGGCCGTAATCTTCTTTTTTTCATTTTTATCTGTCGTGTAAACGATAGAAGCGACTTTGTGCATACTCTCAGGTGTGTTGACTTGCTCAATTTCATTTAAGATAACGCCGGATTCGAGAGGGATATTTTTGACCAGTTTATCCATATACGTTGAAAATTCGGACAGTTTACGGATCTTGGCGTTTCGGAAGCCATCGAACAATTCTTTAGCACGACCCTGCACTAATAAATGGCCTTGATCGTCACGTGTTTCATCCAAAAACAACATTTGACTCTGAAGGATCTGGCCTCCAAAAGCTTTATGAGGATCGAGCACTTTTACCTTCAAGCCTTCGTCTGCAGCCGCCCTCGCCAGATAGAGACCCTCCAGTTCGCTGCCGATGACAACAACGTCATATTGCTCGGATGGATACGGATTTTTGGTTTCTACGGGCGGTGTCGGCGGGACTTCACTAGCAGGAGGAGAATCTTGATGCGTGCTGGTCGGCACTGTAACAACAGCAGGTTCCACATTTGCTTGCTTGAGCCCGATTTTGCTATAAGAATAGACTGACAACGCAATTAAAATAACGGCTAGAGCAATAACGAGCTGAACTCTGGGATTACGTAAACGCATACATGAGCTCCTTTTGCGGTAGTGTTTTATATCGTTAAGTTTAGCAGTTTCAGGAGGGATTTAATAGACTCGACAATTTTCTAGTTTTAAAGATTTATTTCTCCACCCCCCTAAACATATTTACAATGGCGAATTGTTGTAGCATAACCAGGAACCCTTCGCGAAGGCTCCACATTATTTATACCAACTATATGAAAATGGGAGAGGGAACTTGATATGAAAAAGAACCTTATGAAGAAAGCTGTAGCAACAGGACTTGTTTTAACAATGGTAATGGGAGGCGCTTCTGCAGCGTTTGCCAAAGGAAATGACCATGATGATCGTGGTAAAGGAAACAATAATAATAGCTATACTACTTCTATTAATAATGGCAAAAACAACAACGGTAAAATTAGCGGCAACATTCAAATCCGCATTAACTTTGACGACCTCAAAGGCGCTCAATGGGCAATGCGTTACATAGCTAGCTTGGCATCCAAACAAGTGTTTGAAGGATACGAAGATGGTACGTTCAAGCCAGATAAATCCGTTTCCCGCATTGAAGCGATTACAGCTGCTGTAAGATTGATGGGTTTGCGTGAGCAAGCGGAATCTGCTACAGAAATGGCAACGAAACTAAACTTCAAAGATGCGGACAAAATCCCTGCATGGGCAGTTGGATACGTAGCCGTAGCGCTTGAAAACGATCTATTCACAGAAAGCGATGACTCCGTTCAACCAAATAAAGAAGCAGACCGCCTATGGGCAACAACGCTGTTAGTGAAAGCTCTGAAATTAGAGTCCGAAGCTAAAGCAAAAATGAACACTCAACTTACATTTAAAGATGCTAAACAAATCCCTGCTGGATCAGTAGGCTATGTTGCTGTAGCTATCGAAAAAGGTCTTGTTGATGGCTTCGAAGACAACACATTCAAACCGAACCAAAACGTGACTCGTGCACAATTAGCGGCACTACTGGATCGTACAGGCAACCAAATGCCTGATGACCAAAACTCCACTGCTGGAACTGTGAACGCAGCTGTATACAACAATGTGCTTCCAGTAACGAAAGCGGGAGTTACAACTAACTATGTTCTTCACCCGGATGCATTCATCTTGCGTAACGGTGTGAAAGTAGCTGCTTCCGCAATTCAAGTTGGCGATGAAGTGAAGGTTCGTTCATTCAACAATCAAGTAGTTTTTGTAGAAGTTACTAAGTTGGCTGATGCTAACCAAAGCTTTGATGTTGTAGGTACATTAAATAGTACTACTGTAGATGGACAAGGTAAAATCACTTCCATTTCCATTACGCAAACGATCAATGGTGTAAGCCAAACTACGATTTATAACGTTGCAGCTAATGTTGCGTTGACTGGTAACCTTGGTAACTTTACACCTACCCATGTTGTTGAGCTTAAAGGACAAAACCAAGTTGTTACTACAATTGATGTAAAATAATAAAGAGCATTCATATAGAGATATAAAAAGGTTGAATATTCATAACAGCTCCTTGCTTCTTATAGCAGGGGCTGTTGTGCTTTTATGCCGTATAAACTTGCACTTCTTGTGGGAAACTGTTCTTTATCTTGAAAGGAGTGGCATGAATATGAACGAAACATTGATGGAGACATTCAAAAGATTTTACGCTGACTATCGAGCTGCAGCCAATGTGGAGCAGAGCTTCACTGACGCTTATCAGGCGATTGCTTATCACGTTATTGATCAAACCGATCATTTAGCCCAGAGCGGCAACTTGGAAGGCGTGCAGAATATCGTCCGGCAGTTTAAAGAGATCAGCTTATCCATAGCTCCCAGCAACGATGCTCTAAAAGAGCGTTTCGAACAAGAACTAGTAGAAGACATGCTCAATCATGGACATTCCTAAAAAAATGTAGAACAGGGTTGCATTATTTTAACCACCGTGGTATATTGTCTTTCCGGCCAAGACGAGCTGAAAACTTTATCGAATATTGTAAAAATAAAGCTTGCACCTGATTGGTTGAATATGCTATATTGTAATTCCGGCCGCGAGAGCGGGACGGAATGCGAAAGACTTT
>NZ_BILW01000086.1 GCF_004000765.1 Paenibacillus chondroitinus NBRC 15376
AATAATGGCTGGCGGGGAAAGGTGCGCTAGATGAGTATACGGCAAGCAAGCCCACACAATTTCTGTTAGGATAACAATATGAGATTGCAAAAGGTGAGTGAAGCATGCTTCAACTGATTCAATTGTTCGTGGATATGATGGAACGGGTTGGTTTTCTGATCGCGCTGGCGTTCGCGTTTTCCCGCAGCCGATGGATGCGCAGCTATATGAGCTATCAAGGGGACAGGACGTATCAATGGCGGTTCTTGTTCTTTTTCTCCGCGTATGCGATTCTTGCGACGTATTCGGGTGTGACGGTTTCCGACTACACGTACAGGCCGGCGCCGTGGATTGGCGAGGTTTCGCCAACAGCGGCGATTGCGAATGCACGAACCGTTGGAGTTGTCATCGCAGGACTGCTTGGTGGCGTCAAAAGCGGATTGATCGTCGGCATCATAGCCGGCGTGCATCGGTACAGCCTAGGTGGATTTGTAGCGGTTGCCTGTATGATTGCTCCTATTCTGCAGGGCATATTGGCAGGGCTGTGTCGCAATGCCTTCAAGAAACGCTTTCGGAAAATAGCGTCCGTACAGCTCGCATTTCTCGTTGGATTCATGGCAGAAGCTTTACAGATGATTCTTATTCTTGCTTTGGCCAAGCCTTGGGATGATGCATTCAACCTGGTGTCGCTTATTGGTTTGCCTCAGACGCTCGCGAATAGTGTTGGTGTCGCTCTCTATTTTGTGTTATATAACACAATGGAGCGCGAAGAGGCCAGAATTGGTGCGGAGCATGCCCATCAAGCGCTGCAAATTGCCGATATGACGATGCCGCTTTGGCGGCTGGATTTCGACAAGGCGGTAGCGGAAATCTCGAAGGTGCTGAATGAGGAAATGAAGTCGGTAGGCGTATTTTTCAGCAAGGATGGCAAGTCATGGGTTGCGGAGGGGAGAAAAACGCAGCACGCCAACGATCTCATCATCCGTGTTCCCAATCAGCCGCAGGTCGGCCAGTTCCGTCTGTATTTCGAGCGTGAGCAGGATGACAATCCGTCGCGCAGACGCATGCTTTCCTCACTCGCGGAGCTGCTTTCTCAGCAATATGCTTTCGTTGAATCGGATCGGCAAACACAGCTTTTGGCGGATGCGGAGATTCGTTCGCTGCAGGCGCAGATGAATCCTCATTTCCTGTTTAATGTGCTCAATACAGTCAAATCTTTTATCCGTACGAAACCGGAAGAGGCCCGCCAAATGGTGATGCATCTATCCAAGTTTTTGCGCAAAAATATGAGTCACGGCAACCAGCGTCTTATTACCATACGCGATGAATATGAGCTGGTCATGTCTTATCTGAGTTTGATCAAATCCCGTCTAGGGGATCAGATGGAATTTTACGCCGATATCGACGAAAGGCTGCTGGACCATGCGATTCCACCTTTTACGATTCAGCCGCTGATCGAGAATGCGATCGTGCATGGTATCAAAAACAAGCCGGGCATCGGCGTCATTCGACTTTCGGTGAAGGAGGAATTGGACGAGGGCAAGCTCCATGCGCGTATTACTGTACAGGACAACGGAGTTGGTCTTGAAACAGCAGGATCCGATCTTCAGTCGGAACATGCGGGGCTGGCTTTGCGGAATATCGAGCAGCGTCTGAATTATCACTACGGCAAAGAACATCCTTTGGAAATTGCAAGCAAGCCGGGGGAAGGCACGATCATTAAATTTTGGGTGAGGTGATGGCGGTTGGGTTGGAATATTGTCATTGCGGATGACGAAGAGCCGGCTAGAGAAGAATTGATTTATCTATTGGAAAGCAGTGAGGAGGTGGAGAAAGTTACCGCGGCAACTGGCGGAATGGATGCGATTAAGAAGGTCAAAGAATTAGCGCCGGATGTGTTATTTCTTGATATGGACATGCCGGATCTTAGCGGCTTACAGGTTGCCGAAATTGTAGGAGAGATCAATCCGCAGGTGAAAATTGTTTTTTCCACTGCTTACGATCAATACGCCGTTCACGCGTTTAAGCTGCGTGCTTTTCATTATATGCTGAAGCCGTACGATGAGGAGGATATCGCCATTGTGTTCAGGGAGCTGCGCAAAAGCAAAACACAACCTCAGAACAGCGCAGCGGCGGCCGCACCAGGCCAGACGACATCCGTGAAAACGAGCGTAAAGCTCGCTTTGGAATTGGAAGAAGGAATCCGATATGTCTCGCCGAAGGATATTATGTATATTAGCAAGGAGATTAAGCATGTGCAGGTTCACCTTCACGATAAGGCTTATAATGTCTCGTATACGTTATCAGAGCTGGAGCAGAAGTTGGAGCCGTATGGTTTTTTCCGCTGTCACAAAAGCTATCTGGTTAACCTCGCTGCCATCTCAGAAATGAAGACCTGGGTGAATGGCGCGTACAATTTGCTGATGGAAGATGCAGGGCGAAGCACCATACCCGTCAGCCGGAATTATGTGAAGCAGCTGCGTTTGAAACTAGAAATTTAACATCATGAAGCTCGAAAATGGCATGTTGCGTTTGAGGTATTCCGCTTGTTCCCCAAACAAGCTATACTTCCTGTAAGCGCTAACAATCATGTTATCAGGAGGGTGTTCATAGATATGTCACTATTAAAAAACAAATTTGCTTCCTATGTGATCTGGGGTGTCATCGCCCTGCTTGGCGCGTCAGGCTTCGCGATGCTCGCACTTTCGAGAGGCGAAAGCATCTCGGCGATCTGGTTAATTATTGCTGCCATTTGTACGTATTCTTTCGGCTATCGTTTCTACAGTCGATTTATCGCTCGCAAAATTTATGAGCTTAACGACAAGCGGGCAACGCCGGCTCATGTTCAAAATGATGGCAAAGACTATGTACCTACGAACAAATATGTCCTCTTCGGTCACCATTTTGCTGCGATTGCAGGGGCGGGGCCGCTTGTTGGCCCGATTTTGGCCGCTCAGATGGGATATTTGCCGAGTATTCTCTGGATCATTATCGGGGCCGTTCTTGCGGGCTGCGTGCAGGACTTTGTAACCCTGGTAGGTTCCATGCGCCGCGGCGGCAAGTCGCTCGGACAAATGGCCAAGGATGAAGTTGGCCCATTCAGCGGTACTTTGGCTTCTATTGCAACGCTGGCCATTCTCATTATTATCGTTGCTGTTCTTGGGCTTGTTGTTGTGAAAGCGTTAGCAGAATCTCCTTGGGGCATGTTCACTATTGCGATGACGATGCCGATTGCGATATTCATGGGCTTTTATATGCGCTTTATTCGTCCCGGCAAAGTCATTGAGGGTTCTATCATCGGTTTCGTTTTGTTAATGATCGTTTTGTGGTCAGGCCAGTTTGTGGCGGAAAGTCCGGCTTTAGCCAGCATGTTTACGTTCACCGCTCCGCAAATTGCGGTTTTGATGGTGATCTATGGGCTTATTGCTTCCATTTTACCGGTTTGGGTACTGCTTGCTCCGCGGGACTATTTAAGCTCATTTTTGAAAATAGGGGTAATCCTGCTCCTTGCCGGCGGTATTATGGTGATTTTGCCTGAACTAAAAATGCCTGCCGTAACCAAGTTTATTGACGGTACTGGACCTGTGTTCTCCGGTAATTTATTCCCGTTCTTGTTCATTACGATTGCGTGTGGCGCGGTCTCCGGGTTTCACGCATTGATTTCCTCCGGTACGACGCCGAAAATGATTGATAGAGAAAGCCATGCGCCGTTTATCGGCTTTGCCGGAATGGCCGCTGAATCTTTCGTTGCGGTGATGGCATTGATTGCAGCATGCTCCTTGGAGCCAGGTCTGTACTTCGCGATGAACTCTTCGCCGGCTGTGATTGGCACCGATCCTGTTGCCGTCGCAGCCAAAATTTCATCCTGGGGCTTCACTTTGACGCCTGATCAAATTACGGGCACGGCAAAAGAAATCGGCGAGAAAACGATCCTCTCCCGAACGGGTGGAGCACCAACGCTTGCCGTAGGTATGGCTGAGATTTTCTCTTCCTTTTTAAACGGGGCCAAAGCGTTCTGGTATCATTTCGCGATTTTGTTCGAAGCGGTTTTTATTCTGACTGCCGTAGATGCGGGGACACGCGTCGGCCGATTTATGCTTCAGGATTTAGTCGGCAATTTCTACAAACCTTTTGGCCAAACCAAAGATCTCAGATACAACTTCATCGCTTCCCTGATCGTTTGCTTGGCATGGGGATACTTCCTTTATCAAGGAGCTGTCGATCCGTTTGGCGGCATTAACTCCCTGTGGGCGCTCTTCGGGATTGCCAACCAAATGCTGGCGGCCATTGCTTTAGCCGTAGCGGTTACGATTATGATCAAAATGGGCAAAGCCCGCTATGCTTGGGTAGGCATGATTCCTTTCGTGTTCCTGGCCGTGACTACGTTGACTGCGGGTTACCAAAAAGCATTTTCCCCGAATCCAACGATCGGTTTTCTATCGGCTGCCAAAAAGTATCAAGAGGGGATTGATAAAGGCCAAGTAATAGCGCCAGCTAAAAACATGGACATTATGCACCAAATTGTAACGAATAACTATATCGATGCAGGGTTAACGATTTTCTTTGGTATCGTCGTCCTTCTGATGATTATCATTTCAATTCGTTTGTGGTTCAACATTATTATTCAAAAACAAAAGCCTCAACTGCAAGAATCGCCGTTCGTCCAATCCACATTTGGAGGGTGATATCGTGAATGCGATCACGAGATTTTCGAACAAGCTGAACACGACGGTCAAGATCATTTTCAATATCCCGGACTATGACAAATACGTGAAGCATCAGCAGGAGCATCATCCGGGCCATCCCATTTTGACGGAAAAAGAGTTCTATATGCAGTCTCTTCACGAGCGTTATGAAAGCGGCAAAATCAATAGGTGCTGTTAATATGAAAAAAACTCGATCCCCGGTGATGAGCCGAGAGGTCGAGTTTTTCTTCTTAAAGGAAGGGGGCGCCGGCGTCTCTGAAGGCTTCCTTCATTTCTGGTGTTATTTTGGAATCGCTAATAATACCGGTTGTTTCCTGCACTTCACCTATGACGAAAAGAGAGCTGCGACTGAATTTGGAATGGTCGGCCACAAGATACGTCTCCATGGATTGCTTCATCATCCGGCGATTCGTTTCGGCTTCCAGCTCATTGTAGATCATCATGCCGCGAGTTAAGGAAATGCCGTCTACACCCATGAAGGTTTTGCGGATGCTGAGATTATCGAGTGTGGCATTGGCGAGCGGCCCCGAAAGTTCAAACGTTTGCGTGCGAATCACGCCACCCGTCAGAATGAGCTGCAGCCCTTGCGTGCCGATCAACTCGTAGGCAATATTCACCGCATTGGTGATGACGGTGAGGTTCTTGAATTGGTTCAGCTTTTTGGCGATGAACGTCGTAGTCGTTCCGCCTGTTAAGCCGATAATATCGCCGTCCTCGATGAAGTTAAGCGCTTTGTCGGCGATTTCTTTTTTCTCTTCTGTATAAAGGTCCATTTTGTTGAAAAAGGGGACTTCCACCTTTAAGCTTTCCAGCACGGCGCCTCCGAAGGTGCGGATGCAGCGTTTTTCTTGCTCCAGAATCTCAAGATCCCGCCTGGCTGTTGCTTCCGACACGCCAAATTGCTGAACGATATCGATCAAGGCGATGGAGCCTTTATCTTTGATGGCTTGCATAATGGCATCTCGGCGAATATCTGTCTTTCCCATGGAACCTCCTAAAAAGCTTTCCTCAAGGAAAGCTAGCTAACGATGTGAGTAGTGTTAGCTTCTATTTTATCATGTGGATGGATAAGCCGTCCATTAGGGCGGAGGATGGGGGGCTTGCCGATGTGCTTGAGGTCGTTGCTACAGGAAGAGGTCTTCTACAACTGCCCCTTGATGGAAGGATTTGCCGAGCAAGAAGCCAATCAATTTGTCGGCTGTTGCAGTGGGGGATGCCAACATACCGCGATCTTTTACCATTTTAAAAATGTCCGGTGTGGCCAATGCTTCATTGCTTGTGTTCCTTGCCTGTTCTTGCAGACTTGTATCGACCATACCCGGGTAAACCGAGACGATTTTAACTGCCCCTGATTCGACTCCCTGTTCCAATCCCACGCAAGATGAAAAAGCATCGAGTCCCGCTTTAGCAGCCGAATATGCGCTCATACCTGGAAGCAATTGTTTGGCAGAGGCTGAGGAAATGTTTAGGATGCGCTTTTCTAACGGTAGGTGCTGAGTAAAGCGTATGAAACTGGAGGTAAGCACGATAGGGGCGAGCAGATTAACATGAAGGTTGTCCATTAAGTCCTGTGAGTTTGCTTGCTCGATTCGGGAAAAAGGTGAAATGATAGCTGCATTATTAATGAGATAGACGCCTTCAGCATTTGTTAGATTAATCTTCTGGAATACTTGTTCCATCAGAGCTTCGATTTGATTGACGTTTTGTAAATCAAATTCGTAGTAATCTAGGTGACAACTAGCCGCTATTAAGTCATTGTTTTTTGTCCTGGAAAAACAAATCAGGTGATGCTCAGGAGAAATGAGCTTAAATGCCATAGCTTCTCCAAGACCACGGGATGTGCCGGTAATGATAAAGTACTTCATTTGAACAACTCCCTTAATAGAGTAGATGAGTATGAGGCTCATAGCAGCTAAAAGATTGCGGTAAGCAATTCTTTCGGCGAGAGGGAACCGTAGTCCTCTAATTGGTCTAGGGGGACATGCTGCGATTAACGCCGATTTCTGCTGCTATTATTTCTGGTTTATGCCATTTTTGCTCAAGCAACTGGAATTCCTACCGTTAATTTCGCCGAATTTACCACTACCGTTCATCTACTGATGATTTAGATGGAGTTTCTACAGCTAACTCTCGTTCAGCCACTACGCAGCGCGAATTAGAGGTAGAAATTCCTTTTGTTTCAGCTGGAGCGGGGAGAAATAAATTGCCACTAACAACGTAAAAAAGCCCCGGCACTACCCGCCGGGGCTTCCATCATGCAGCTACACCGTAGCTGCTGTCAAATCAAGCCATGCCAACTCCTGCGGAGTGAGCACAAGCTCCGCGCCGTCGCGGCATGAGAGCATTTCGGCCTCGTTGCGCGGTCCGATGAGCGCGCAAGCCGGGAACGGCTGGCTCAGCACGTAGGCGAG
>NZ_BILW01000087.1 GCF_004000765.1 Paenibacillus chondroitinus NBRC 15376
GTAAAGACTGGATCAATGCCCGAACGAGATTACCCAACGATGATAAAGTATTCATGTCTATCACACTCCCGTCCGGATCGAGCTTCTTACTGACAAACGGAACAGCTAGAGTTGCTTCGTCGGGAATCGCTGCGCTCATCATCTTAAGTGTAAGTATCAATGATGCTAGCGCTGTCGTTCCACCATCGGGATGCGGGGAGGCACTGATAACCGCCGTTGGCATATTCATGAACTCACTCGAGGAGACAACCCAATCGAGCGCGTTCTTAAGCGATCCTGGCACTCCGCGCGCATATTCCGGTGTACATATGATGATTGCATCCGCTGACCGCAACTGTTCCCGCCATTCATACACTGCCTCATGAGGTTCGGCTTCGTCAGCATCTAAGTCGGGGCTAAAATGAGGTAATCTCGCCAGCCCATCGTACCGACGAAACTCCACACCCGTGGGCATTATTCCCTCGATGGACGAGAGCAGCCGTGAATTGATTGATTGATTGCGAAGGCTTCCGGATATGCTTAGGACCACCAGATTTCGTTGCTCCATTCAGTTCACCTTCTTTTCCATTGAATAGTGTAAGTATAAACCATAACACCAATGTTGCAGTCAATATCCATAATGAATATTACCTTACACATCTCAGTATTTTGTCCGTTAACGTAATGGAGGCTGCCGATCATGCCGGCAGCCTCATTAGTTGTGTTATTGAGCTATAGTTCTGCGTTAGATTCCTGTAGATGGATAAATTTCAGTTTTGTAAAAAAACGAGCGCCTCTGTACGATGGAAGTACGCTACGGGTTAAAAGCCCTTTAATTCCATCATCCATGAGGACGCTCTAGTATGAAGTTTAAATCACAAGATAAGCAAAATCAACTCATTGAAAACATTACTGTTAATCATATTGTTGTTGGTGTAGACATCGCTCAGGAGACACATGTTGCCAGAGCGGTTAACTTTAGAGGTGTCACTCTCGGCAATCTTTTAGTGTTTAGTAATGACGAAGATGGCTTTAAGTCGCTCGACCGTTGGATTGGTGACTTGTTAGCTTCATATAAATTATATCAAGTTATCGTTAGTATGGAACCGACTGGCCACTACTGGTTCAGCCTAGCTGGGTGGCTAAAAAGTAAAGATATCGAAGCCGTACATGTTAATCCTCACGAAAATACTCAAATCAATTACGCTAATCGAATCGACAGGGGAGCATAATTAGTTCAACCATTGGTTTAAGTGTATATTCATTTAAAGCTAGCGCCTTTCCGCTCATAATTATTGCACACATCTCGGATGATACTTATTATTCAATTATAAGCTTCTAACTACAACATTTATAGTGATCCTGGAATACATTATTATTTAGGGCTTCTTCTACAATTACTCCCCTTACCACTTTTACCGTTCGGAATCCGGTAAGGTGGTTCATTTTGTGTTCTTCAATATTCAGCCTTGTACGCAATTTCAAGCTTTTACTCAGTTGGAAGTTATTCAAAGAAAGAAGTTTAAGCTAACATGATGTGGGAAACAATTAAGAAAAATACATAGCGTTGTAGGTGGAAAATGACAAAAGATCAATTACATGATATGCAGGAATCGCATGCATTTTTTGAATATCAGCTATGGATAAATGAAAATCTCTTTACTTGGACTTGGTGGTTTTTACTTGGAATGATCATTATCCCTTGGATCGTCCTCATAAAACTTATAGACCGCAAACGGGCACCAATTATTTGGTTTTTTGGACTAATCGTGCTGATTATTTCAATTATTACAGACGAATTTGGTGCAGACTTTGGTATCTGGATCTATCCAACAAAATTAATACCGTACTCTGTTTTTGAGTTGCCTTTTGATTTTTCGATAGTACCCGTAGCTCAAATGTTGATTTTTCAATATTTTTCGACTTGGAAAACATTCTCCTTTGCTTTATTCATGCAAGCACTTATTTTTGCATTTATTGGTGAACCGTTTTCTATCTGGATTGATGCAGTTGCATATTATGGCTGGAACTACTTCTATTCGTTCATATTCTATATGTTGACCGGAACTCTCACTAGAGTATTTGTTCTAAAATGGATTCCCAAAAAGTGAAGTGAATTGAACTTTATGATCTACGACATTCAAAGCTAATGAATGCAAAAAAAGTGGCGGCTCTTCAATTGAGAATATTAGCTGTCCTCTGTTCGATTATAATGCCTGGATTTGGGCAATCATTTAACCGACAAATTTTCAAAGCATTGATCTTTATATTCTTGAATTTTAGATAAAATAATTATATGCGCCTTAACGATGCCATACGTTACGATATTCAAGGGTTCCATACAGAAGCACTCAATGTTCTCAAGATACAACCAGCAATGTGCTATGTTGGCTTTTACAGCATAAAAAGACACCCCAAAGCCCTTCATCAATGGTAAATACAACATGACGATGATTAACTTGGAGGACGTCTTCCATCAATACTCGACTCCATTCTTCCGTTTCACCAGGAGCGGTTGTACAGACGCGTCCTTTGCAGCGATACGGCACTCTCATTATATCGTGGCAAAACCTTCGCAAAATAGAATTTTAAATCCATCTCCAGGATCTCCACAACCACGAAATTTTTGTATCTCTTTGAGGACATTGGGCCGAATATGTTCACTATGCTTTTGCACAAACGCATCCCTGTGCTGATGTCTATCGATATAGCTTTGTTTTAATATGTTCGAATCAATATCTGCATTTTAACAAAAATTTAAATAAGGGGTAAGCTTCGTGGTTCTGGGGCAAAGATTTAAAAAAGTTCGCAGTTACCCGACAGACTATACTTTGTCTATGCCACTAAACCAAATATCTTATTTAGCCATTCAACAGCAGTGAGGGCAGTCGAATTATCATCAGCCTGCCCTTTCCTTATCATATGCAAAGCTTCAATTCCCTTTAACGTCTGGTCCGCTGTAAGATACGATTTGAAACCAAGCATTTTTGTTATTTTCTTTATTAATCTGTGATCTTGCTTTACAATGTTCTTTAGATACTTTGTCTGTCTAATTACGGTTTCTTTTGGTAAGGATTAATCATTAATTAATTCTTGTATGGCTGGTGGATATGCTGGATTTTTATCCAAGATGATTACACGTGGAATTTGAGTATGTGGAGAGGACAGAGCCTTTATAAAGAAGCGTTTAGCTGCCTGCATATCCCGATTTTCAGATAACATGAAATCAATAGTTTTCCCCATAGAATCAACGGCTCTTCCACTGATCTTTAACTTTGATGTAGGTTTCGTCAGTCCTCCAGGAGTCATTTGTTGGTTTCAAAAAGGAGCGGATTCGTTTGTCGATTTCTGGTCCAAATTCATGCACCCATCTCATAATCGTCGTTAGTATGATTGTTGATTCATATTGCTTCCATTTAAATATATCCAATTTCGTTTCTAAAGCGTTATCATAAATTAGAGCTTTGCACCACAACTGCTCATTCAGTTATTAATTGTTTTCTTATCTCAACAACATGAAGGCCTGTCTAGTATTTCTTCGTTGTTGAACAATAGTGAAACAACTTATGAAGATGGCGAAGAGACTTAGCGATTCCAGCCTCAAATGGATCAAATCAACCAGACTGGCGGATACACATGGCAAAAAAGTACCAAGTGGCATCTTACTTATACCCATTTTCGGTTACCTAACAAGGATGGAATCCCCTGGTTTAATATCATGCACAGTAAGATCATGTACATGGGATAGTAAACTTAAAAGGTCTCTGAGTCTACCAGTTAAAAAATCAAACCCACCAAAATGTGTCGGTATTACATTCTTTACGTTCAAGAGTCGTACAGCTTTGGCGGCTTCACGAGGAGGCATTGTATAAACATCCCCAATTGGTAATAAGGCGATCTCAGGCTCATAGAGTTCGGCAATTAACGCCATATCACCAAATACATTCGTGTCCCCGGCATGATAAATTGTTTTTCCATTTTCAAACTTAATAATATAACCCATTGGCTCTCCGCCATAAAGTAGTTGATCTCCGTCAACGAATGCCGCAGTATGATCGGCATGTACCGATGTAACGGTTATATCTCCGAACCTTCTAGTTCTTCCCTTGTTTATAGCAACTGTATTTTGTACCCCTCTCTTCTGCAGAATAAAGGCCAACTCCCAGCCAGCTAATACTACCGCTCCAGTTTTCTGGGCAAGCCACACTGCATCCTCAGCGTGATCACGATGCGCATGAGTAAAAAAGATATAGTCAACTTTTTCAATGTTTCTTATAACTTCTGGGCAAACTGGATTGTTCTTAACCCATGAGTCTATTAAAATATCCTTACCTTTCGAAGTTTTTATATAAAATCCACCGAATCCAATCCATGTAAATGAAATGTGTTGGCTCTCCATCTTGACTGTCCCCCTTAGATTATTAATTTCTTGCATTAAAGACTTCTCTTGCAGCATTTAGCCCATTGAGTCCTGCTGGGAACCCAATGTAAACTGCCATCTGCATCATTATTTCTACAATTTCTTCTTTAGTACAGCCTACATTCAGTGCGCCGTTAACATGAACTTTTAGTTGAGGTGTAGCATATCCCAGAGCAGTTAATGCTGCAACAGTTGCGATTTCACGAGATTTTAGATCTAATCTCGCACGGCTTTAGATGTCCCTAAAAGGAAATTCTAATAACATTTTCGAAGTCAGGGGCAATTTCCTTTAAAGGCTCACGTGTGTGACTTCCCATGTTCCCAACTACCTCATTCATTACTTTTAATCCAATCTCATACCTGTTAAAGCTCATATTTGCCCACTCTCCTACTCGTTTTTATCTCCAAGACCCGTGTAATGCTCGTAAAAAGAGATTTTCTGATTAACTGCATAAACTAAACCGACCAACGGTTTGTAAAGTGGATTTTTGAGACGTCAGACATGAATTCAAATTCCTTAACCGTTGGATAAGTCTCCAGAGAAGACGGATCAGGAGTATGCAGAGTGGTATAAGGAGCATTTCATCTCAAGGAGAAGCGTGTGCTGTTCATTCTGAACGAGGCGAGGGAAAAGGTGGCGAACGCAGATTCTATACCGACTCACTCAAGTTTGAGCAGGTGATCTGCTCCCTAGTTTCATTTGGAGGACTAAATTCTTACCTGCGTTCTAGCATCTGATTTTCCATTGCATGGTGATGGTTATATGTCTAAATCAATTTTTTAGGAGTGTGAATATCTTATTTGAAAAAGAGGATGTGAACGAAATGGCCATTAAGCCAAACAGAATTTGAAGAAGGCAAACTTAAATACCAGCACTACCAGGCTAATGAGTTCTTCAAATTCTAAAAAAAACGCGGCAGCTTTGTTGAGATAACGCATCTCTATCCTAAGCTACCGCCAATATATTCCCTTTATTTTCAAAAGCAATTGTCAAGCTTATTTTGTTCGGGACTTCAGTGATACATGGGTTTGATTTGATTTTAAACCTTCCGATTCTATCTCTTGCCTGATATCTGCAGCTACGTTTTCAAGTCCAGGGTACAGGTCGTGCTCCGATAATCCATAGTGAAGAAGTTGATTGTTCATGGATTCACGAGCACCTTTTTTTATAATTATTTTATATAAGTACTTGGAGCTATCTGGAAGTAAGTCCAGCGGAACAATTTTTCTTGCAAGCGGATATACCGTAAACGTTCCAGCTTGTTTGATAATTCTAGGATTGTTAAGCGGACCGATGGCTGCAGCAGCTTTCACATTGTCACTTTTGGCATTTGGGCCAAAAAGTGCGGTGAAGGCGGGCTCACTGACATTTGGAATATAGCCTGGTTTGAGGTAATTATAGAACCGAAACGTTTGATTTAATGTGACAGGACTTAAAAGCCAAACTGCTTTGTCAGTGGTTTCTTCTAGCGTGTTTGTCGGTTCTCCAAGGGCAAATAGAAGTGCAACGAGCGCCTCTCGAGACCAATCCAAAAGGCGGGTAGGCACACTATAGTGTTGCATCAAAAAAAGCCACCCCCAATAAGAATGGAGTTTATCTTCTGAATAAGGGAAGTAAGGGACATTGCCTAAATACGGATACGCAAGAGATCGAAATTTAGACAAATAGACAATTTCAGATTGGGCTCCAAGGCCTCTTGAGATCGAAGGATCCAAATTGTAAGTCGTGCTCTTAACGCCTCTAAACCAAAGCTCACAAGCTTGGGGTTGTTTTGGCGGGCATACCATCTGATAAATTTGATCGACAGCCTTTAAATATTTCTCGACAGAATCGATTCCGCTTATTTCGAATATCCCGTTTTCCAGGGTTTGTACAGTCTTTGTAGGTTTTAGCATCTTAACATTCCTCCTAAAAGCATATAGCACAAAATATGTGTGTTTGCCCATGGAGGTTCATCGGGTACCGGCCTTTTTTGACCAACTGCGAAGCAAAACGGGAATGTACCAATCTTTCCTTTTGTGAATTACATCTCTATAAAGGATTATTTCAGGAAATTTCGGGAAATGTAGTTGGATTGTCTCAACCCCAATCTGTTATGGAATTTGTAAAAATAACTCTGAGTAGAAAAGAGGTAACTGACTTTGAAGTCATCAAATTATAAAATATGCAGGTGCAAAAAGAAACACCACCACTCATCTTGTCATATAAAAAAGAATGGTAAAAAACGGAAATTAGTAAAAAAAATAGTAAGAGTTCATTGTCCTCCACCTCAAATAAACGTTATAGCACCGATGGGGCCACAAGGTGCTACTGGGGCTACTGGACCTTCAGGTGGCCCTCCTGGACCGCAAGGAACTGCTGGTGCAACAGGCTACACAGGTGCAACCGGTTCTACAGGAGCTGCTGGTGCAAGAGGATCTACAGGTGCAACCGGCTCTGCCGGTACTGCTGGTGCAAAAGGATCCACAGGTCCAACCGGCTCTACAGGGGCTGCTGGTGCAAGAGGCTTCACAGGTCCAACCGG
>NZ_BILW01000088.1 GCF_004000765.1 Paenibacillus chondroitinus NBRC 15376
CAGCCGTTCTCCTGCCTGAAACGGCCTTTTCGGCTCTCTCGAGCCAGCCTTCTCGCCCGTTAATCACCGCCCATCCTACACCCGGCTAAAACCATCCATCGGACTGCTCGCCGAAGCATAACGTTTCTTCGGAATTCGGCCTGCCTCGAAACCGGCGCGTCCCGCTTCAATCGCGAGCTTCATGGCGCGGGCCATTTTGACCGGATCCTTGGCACCCGAAACGGCTGTGTTCAGCAGCACACCATCCGCGCCCATCTCCATCGCCAGCGCTGCGTCCGAAGGAGCGCCAATACCAGCGTCTACGATGACCGGCACCGTTGCTTGCTCAATAATGAAGCTCAGGTTAAGCGGATTGATAATGCCCTGTCCTGTGCCAATCGGTGATGCCCCCGGCATGATGGCATGCACTCCGAGCGCTTGCAGGCGCTTAGCCAACAACACGTCATCCGACGTATACGGCAGTACAATGAAGCCCTCTTCAAGCAGCATCTCCGACGCTTTTAATGTTTCAACAGGGTCAGGCAGCAGCGTCATCTCATCGCCAATCACTTCTACCTTAATCATGTCGCAAAGTCCGGATGCCTTCGCCAATTTGGCGATGCGCACCGCTTCTTCCGCTGTTTTGGCCCCTGCCGTGTTGGGCAGCAGCGTGAAGTTCGACACATCCAGCATGGATAAGAAATTCGGCTGGCTCGCCTCAAAAATGTTCATCCTCCGCACCGCAAACGTCAAAATCTGCGATTCGCTCACATCCACAGCCTGCTTCTGAATATCAAAATTCGGGAATTTGCCTGTGCCCAACAGCAATCTTGAACGAAATTCATATGGTCCGATTTTTAACATGGTTAATTATCCTCCTCCAACAAAATGAACGATTTCGATTTTATGCCCTTCCGATAACTCCGTTTTCACATGATCTTCTTTTTGTAAAATGTTCTGATTATGCTCGACAACGAGCATTTTCTCCTGCAGCTCAAAATGGGCAAGCAGCTCTTCAATCGTACGAATCGCATCCGGAACCTCGACGCTTTGGCCGTTAATGTGCAGCTTCAATGCTGTGCAGCTCCTCTCCTTGTAGTCGCCTGCTTTCCAAGCGCTTGGACGTTCCCGACAGATCGGGGCAGAATGCATCCAAATTCGGCTGCAAGTTACTCGCGTCCTCGCCTGATACGAGCTGAGCGATGATCTTCCCCGTAATCGGGCTGAGCAAAATTCCATTGCGGTAATGCCCGCACGCCGCAAATAAGCCCTCATACATCGAGACTTTGCCGATGTACGGCATGCCGTCTGGTGTCTGCGGACGCAATCCAGACCAAGCTTTCTCCCACTCGGCATGGCCGATTGCAGGCATTAATTGCTGCGCTCGCTCCATCAGCTCCGCGAGCCCTGCCAGCGACACCTTGCGGTCGTAGCTGTTCGGCACCACTGTCGCGCCGACGAGCAGCCGGCCTCCCGCTTTGGGGACAATATAGCACCCTGGGGTGAACAGGGTCTTCTGCAGCTCGCGCTTCTCAGTGAGAACCGAGAAGCATTCCCCCTTTACGGGATAGACCGGCAGGTCGATCCCGCTGCCGGCGAGGAGCTGGCCGCTCCATGTCCCGGCCGCCACAACAACGTGCTCGCTATACAGCGGCCCCTCGCTCGTCATGACGCCGATGACGCGTTCGCGCTCCGTCAGCAGCCCTTGCACGTGGGCGAATTCCTGCAGCTTCGCCCCGAGCACCCGCGCTGCCTGCGCGAATGCCGCCGCCAGCTGCGGCGCCTCCACCTGCCCATCCTCGGGCAGGTACAATGCTCCGCGCGTCGCCCGGCTCAGCGCGGGTTCAAGTGAAGCGGCTGCGGCTGCGCTCAGCCACTCCGCTCTTTCACCCGCTGCGCGCTGGAGCTTCTCCCTTGCGCGGAGCTCTTGCTCCTGAGCGTCGCTGAGCGCGACGTTCAGGAGCCCTTCACGGACGAGACCGATGTCGATGCCCGTGAGGCTCTTCAGTTCCCCGCTCAGTTCGGGGAACATCGCTCTGCTTTGCCGGGCCCACTGGAACAGGGGTCCGGTGTCCTCCATCTCGGACTGCGCTCCGAGCATGCCGGCTGCGGCAGCCGAGGCCTCCGTCCCTAACCTGCTGCGCTCCAGCAGCGTGACGGACTGTCCTCGCTTCGCCAAGTGATAGGCGATCGATGCGCCTATCACGCCTCCGCCAACGATGATAACGTCACTCGTATGCTTCAAGTCTCTCACCTCTGGTTTCTTCTTGCTGTTGTAACTCTCGGATGTAAGCTTTTACGGCTTCCAAGGGGTCATCCGCCTCCCAAATGCCGCTCATCACTGCGATGCCGGAAGCTCCCGCAGCCAGCACAGGCCTTACTCTTGCAGGTGTTATGCCACCGATCGCGATGACCGGAATCGTGACCTGCCGGGCAACATTCCCCAGCTGTTCAAGCCCTCTTGGCTCAACCCCCAGCTTTGAACCTGTTGCAAAAATATGCCCATACAAAACATAATCCGCCCCTTCTCGCTCGCGTTTGACAGCTTCCTCCGTGCTATGTACGGAGACTCCTATGCGACAAGCGCTTTGGTAGCTATTTCTTATCTCCAGCAGCTGCGAAGAGCTTTCGGGAAGGTGCAAACCGCCAAGTCCGGCAGCGGTAGCTATCCAGGGATAGCCGTTGATACAAAGGGCTTGCGCGGGAACACCTTGTTCCAACAAATACTGTACGCCCATAAAAACTTCATCCATCGGCTTATTTTTCTCACGGATGTGAATGGCTGTGACATCAGGATGGATCCGTGCTGCAATCGCAGCCATCTCCTTCCATGCCAACTTGCCATTGGATATCACATGCAGCTCGCGCTCGGACATGGAAGTCCGCCTCCTCACTTTTTGAACCGATGTATCGATAGGCAAGGCAGCCTGGAGCTGCAATCAAGACGCAAAAAAACCACTTTTCCTAAGAAAAGTGGTTGTAGGTTGCCCGCATAATAAACATGCAAAAATGAGGCGCCAAAGTCCGGTTTCCACTTTCCTCCGCTGGTATGACCCAGTTCAGGTTCAAAGGGTTCAGATTGCTCTGTCTCAGCCTTGCGGCGCCCCTAGGGATACATTCGTATTCATTTGTTCATTATCATAACACGGTATCCAGTCGATGGAAATAAAAATTTCCAACCCATCTTATCCTAGTCACCCGAAGCTATTGCTCTTATAATAGGGAGAACGCAACCCTCGGCCTTTATTATCCATTGTCAGGAAGGATGAACACCCAGATGCTAGCTCAATTGAATCGCCAACTGGAAAAAATTCTGCCGCTCATCACACCTGTCAGCGTGCTTATCGGTGTTCTGCTCGGCAGCCATTTATCCGGCTTTACCTTCTTATCCCCTTGGCTGTTTGCCTTTATGACATTCTCGGGCAGCATCAGCTCCAGCTTCAAGGAATTTGTTAAAGTGATCGTCCAGCCTTTCCCTCTTATCACTACGCTGCTCATTCTACATGTCGGCATGCCGCTGCTTGCGCTTGGACTTGGTCACGCCGTTTACAGTTCGGAACCTTTAACCATCACAGGACTCATTCTGGCTGCAGCCATTCCAACAGGGATTACCAGCTTCGTATGGGTCGCCATTTATCGTGGAAACATCGTGCTGACCCTATCCATTATTCTCATGGATACCGTTCTTTCGCCGTTTGTTGTGCCCTATACACTCTCTGCACTCGTCGGCACGAAAGTCCAGATGGATACTTTTGCCATGATGCAAGGTCTATTCTTCATGATCGTCGTCCCGTCTTTACTGGGCATGCTGCTTAATCAATGGACGAAAGGCAAAATCAAAGAGCAGTGGAGCGGCCGTCTAGGTCCTTTTTCGAAAATATGCATGGGCATCGTTGTCGCAATTAACAGCTCTGTTATCGCGCCATACTTGCGTGATTTTAATGCCAAACTGCTTGGTTTGGCGGGTTTTGTACTAGCCCTCGCTTCCCTCGGCTACATCCTGGGATGGATCGTCGCCAAGCTGATGAAGTGGGAGCAGGACGTCGTTGTGGCGCTTACGTTTAACAGCGGGATGCGGAATATTAGCGCCGGCGCCGTGCTTGCAGTAGCGTACTTTCCGCCTCCGGTGGCGATTCCCGTTGTGCTCGGGATGCTGTTCCAGCAGTCGCTGGCGTCATTATTCGGTTTTCTGTTAAACAGAAAATACGCTTTGAAAAGCGATAGACCTAATCTAACTGTGAATCGAGCTAAACAAGTTTAATGGAGGAGCTGCCCGTGCAGCTTCTTTTTTGCATGCTCTGTACACACTCAGCCATTTTTAAGCTAACATTTATCTCCTATTCAGCTTCCCTTCTCTTTTTTTTCATAATTGCGCCGTACAATGAACATGAAATGGAAGATTATCGACAGGAGTGGTACATAGACATATGAAAATTAAAATGAAACAAATAGCCGGCTTATGCATCCTTCTTCCCGCTTTGCTCAGCGGTTGCGGCAACCAAGCTTCCCCTCAGCAAGCAGCGGCAAGTACAGCACAACCTCAAGCGAGCGCACAAGCTTCACCGGATGCGAAGCAGCAGGGGCAGAATCGTCCTGCTATGAGTCAAGCGCAGAGACAGTTGTTCAGCACCTTCCAAACGCTGCTCATGATGGACAAAGCTGAAGGACTTGCGATTACTAAGGACCAAGCCCAAGTCATGCTGCCTGTTGCCCAGGACATCGAAACCAAAGCTGAGCTCAGCGACGAGAACAAAACGAAGCTGCTCGAGAAGCTGACGGATGCGCAGAAGAAGTTCATCGACGACGCTGCGAGCAAGATGGCTAATCGCGGGAATGGCGACGGGAATAAAGGCGATGGCACGCGTGGCAACTTCAATGGGCAAAAAGGCGCGAAACCGGACGCCTCAGGCGCACCTTCCTCTTCGGCTTCACCGAATGCAGCGGCCGGTTCAGACGGCGCAAACGCTGGGAAACAGCCTCGCGGGAACGGCGGCAACGGCGGCAATCGTCCTGCCGGTGGCAATGGCGGGCAAATGATGAAGGATCCGGGCAAACAGCTTGTGGAGCTTTTGCAGGAGAGAGTGAAGTAAAGCGGCGAAACCCGGCTCGGTTTACCTTGTGCTGCCAACAGCCAATTGTAACGGACCCCACAGGCGCTATTTCCAATAAAATAGCCTGATTTTTGAGCTAACGGACTCCAGAGGCGTTATTGCACCTCAAAGCAGCGAAAAACGCTGCCATAGAGGTAAATAGCGGCTGCTGTGTCCGTTAGATTTTGTAAAAGGCTCTATTTCATCGAATAGCGGCACCTGAGTCCGTTAGCGCTATAAGCAGGCTGCTTGCTCAGTCAGGCCATAGCCATCATGGCAGCAACATAACGAAAAAAGGGCTTCCCGTCGGTAGATTTCTCTACATCCGGGACAGCCCTTTTCGGCGTGGTTGGTTAACCTCTGAGTGCCTGAACAACCTGTTCGGCATTCGCCTCACCGCTGGCCACCAGCTCAACGTGATCGGCAAACATATCACACATATAAACGAACAAGCTTAAAATCTCCAGCACTTCCTCACTGTCAAAAGAACGCGCAGCCGAGATGCTGTACACATAACGGTAATGCAGCTCGTTATGCTCATTTATGCCAAAATGGCCAATCGGCAACCGCGTGTTGATCTCAAGCAGCACGGCGGCAACCTCATCGCGCTTCCCCTCTTCAAGGTGAAAAGGAAGCGTACTGTATATTTGCAGCAGCTGAATCGCTGCAATCTCTTCATCGTTCAAAGGTAAAAAGCTAAAGTGCAGGAACCGTTCCCGCTCCTTTTTATCCTCCTGAAAACCGGCCATCAGCACGTGAAGCGGAATCGCGTCTGATTTCTCCAACAAATTGGTGGCAAGGCCTGTCTCATCCAAAATCTCTTTTAAAAGTCCTAACTGCGCGAAATGACGCGCGTGTACATGATCTGGCAGCATATGCGTCCGCCCTCCTACTTTCTTATGCCCAATACGTTAACTAGGCTGCTTAATCCACTTATCTGCTTACCTTTTGATCTGCTCATTTTTAACTTCCTCAAGTGCAAATATACTTCTTCCCAAGGCTTCTGCGCAAATGCTAACGGGATAACTCACCCACTCCCGCACGTGAAAAAGCAACAGGCGACATCGTTATCCCTGCTGCTTATAAGAGATTCCCTTTATTTGCCGCCTCGCTGTTGGATGACATGCGTTAACTCATGTCCGAGCAGCTCCTGACCTTCGCGCGAATCCGGGTTATAGCGTCCTTCACGGAAAAAGATATCATTCCCTGTCGCAAAAGCTTCAGCGCCTAACGAAGCATTCATCTTCGATGACTGTGGATTATTATGGATGTTCACATTGCTGAAATCCGCATTAAAGGCAGATTCCATCTTAGCCTGGATTTGCGCGTCCATCTTACTGCCGCTGCCTTGCATGGATTTAATCTCCGATTCAATGGAAGCGTCCGCCTCAAACGCTTCGCCGTCAGACGATTTCATCTGCAGCTCTTCCTCTTCCATCTCTCCACCTTCGCTCCGCTGAATCGTCTCCGAGGACGA
>NZ_BILW01000089.1 GCF_004000765.1 Paenibacillus chondroitinus NBRC 15376
AATTTCTTTCGTTTACTGCCGTGTTACCGAAGCAGCGAGAAGTAATATACCATATCTGTTTTTCAATTGCAAGCTTTAATTTTTACATCCATTCGTGAAGATATTCAACACGTTCAGATCTTTATCTCGGCTTACGCCTCGTTCCGTTCGGAGCAAGAATCATAATATAGCACATACAAATTTGGAAAGCAAGCCTTGTCCTTCATTTTATGAAAAGAACCTCCTAGCACCAGATTTTATCTGACAACTGGGAGGCTCCACGGTTCTAAGCTGAGAACTATTTTAACCTGATACCTTTAAGCAGTAATTCCAGAGGTTCTCTTTCTTCACTTTCACCACGATGATCATACTCGACAAGCTTATCCAACCGTGCAACTTGATGACCATAGTCATACATAGCGGCAGCCACAACGGATAAACGCAATAATCCCTGCGGTTGTTGGGTATAACGCTCAATGAGAACCGTCATGAAGCGATCATTCTCAGCTTCCATTTCCATACCTTCCGTGCTGTCCTCTTTCAGCTTATCATCGAATTTCAGCAGCACATGTTCGTGGAATTTTATTAACTTCTCCATATGTTGATCAAAATAGTCGTCAATCGCCTCGGTTCGAGCGGCCTGAAAGTAATGTTCATCTACGGCTTCAATCACTTCTAACCCTTTATACATAGCAAGCAGCTTTTGTTTGTATACAACAAGCTCGCGTATGCGGCTGAATCCATTTCCCTTGCCTTTGAGTTTTTTGATCTCTTCTTCCATGAGTCTGTATTTTTCAGACAGGGATTTGAGACCGCTGCGAAGGCTTTCTTTTTCCTCACGGAACACCGTTTCTTTCATTTCATTGGAGATTACTGTGCGAAGAAGGAGTGACATTTTGCTGAAAATAGTCTGAATCTGTGCAGCAAATTGCTCCTTAGGTTTTGGCGGAAAGAAGAATATATTCACCACAAAGGCGCATCCAATACCAATCAAGCTAAGAAGCAGCCGATTAAGCGCAAACTCCCATTCCCCTGAAGCCTCCATCACCGCAACAACGGTAACCAAAGTAAGACCTATCGTTTCTTCCATACGCATTCTAAGACTGAGGATAATGACAATAATACAGACAATACCAATCGCAATGACATTATTTGAGAAAAACATACCCGCCAGCAGGGCCAATGCCGCACCAAGGATATTTGTCTGCAACTGCTCCAGAAAGTAGCGCCACGACCGGTAAATCGAAGGCTGCATAGCAAAAATAGCAGCAACAGCGGCAATGACAGGAGGAGTAAAATTTAGCCAGGCACTTATGTATAAGGCCAAAGCAACGGCGATACCCGTTTTCCAAACACGTGCACCGAAAACCATGAAATCCCCCTCATAGAAAATATTAATTCCCTATTATCTTACACAGGTAATGGGTTTGATGCAAAATAAGATCTTAGCTCCCTAGTTCAATTCTGCCAGTCTACCTGCATGACAGTCTCTTACTGAAGCCATACTGTTAAAGTAATTTCCATAAACTCGTTTTGGAGGCACATATGATCAAACAAAAATGGCGTATTCCGGCCACCCAGGGGCTTGGATTCAAGCTCAGCAAGGGTCAAACGGTTAGAATAACCGATGTAGAAGGCGAGCAAGTCGCTGACTTTGTCGCCTATCGTGATAACGACTTTAGGGAACGACTGGACCCTGGAGTTACGATGGATGCTCTTCATAAACTGAAAGTGAAGCCGGGAGATCTGCTTTATACTAATACATACAAGCCCATGTTAACCGTAGTAACCGATCGGGTAGGTCAACACGATTTCATTAATCCAGCCTGCCGCAGCGAAATGTACGAGGTGTTATACAATAAAAAAGATCATGCAAGCTGTTATCATAACCTGAATCTGGCTTTAGCCGAGTATGCAATCCCTGCCCCTGATCAACATTACCCCGTCAACTTATTTATGAATACCGTCATACATCCATCAGGGGAAATTACGGTTGAGAGGCCGCTATCGAAGGCAGGCGATTATGTTGAGCTTCGAGCCGAAATGGATTTAATCATAGCGGTGTCTGCTTGTCCGTGCTCCGAGAGCGCATGTAATGGGTTCAAGTGCTCACCTATTGACGTCGAAATCATGTAGGCATTCACCCAACTCTTCCACTCAGCATACTATGCTCCGAATGGAAGAAGGAGGGTTTGGTAATGGTTCATTTGAAATCTAAGAGTTGGCTGGATCACAATGGAAAAGAGCTGCCTGACTGGCAGCAAGACGCCTTTCGCAAGTTCGGGCATATGATTGCTGATGATGAACGCATGTACCCCTGCATCCCAGGGCGGCAAGGGTATCTCACTGACAGCTTGCGGTTTGGCTTTGCAGCAGATCCCAGATCCGATAAAGCAATTGAAGAGACTGCGCAGCTGCTGCATCAATACGGTGAATGCTCCCGTGATACCGGTCGGTACGCTTCGCTTGTTATATTTTATGAAACGCCAACAGACATGACGGCTACTTTCTCTGTAGAAGATTATGAACAGGTCTTCTGGTCCGTATTAAGCCGGGTAAGCGCCAAAGATCCAGTCCCATGGCCCGCACACATCCCTCAAGACCCTTCCCACCATGCTTGGGAGTTCTGTTATAGTGGCCATCCGTACTTCGCCTTTTGCGGGACACCTGCCCATCAGGTTCGCCGAAGCCGGTGGACACCTTATTTTCTAATCACCTTTCAGCCCCGATGGGTTTTTGAGGAAATCAATGATTCTACCGTTTTCGGACGCAATATGAAAAGCTTGATTCGTCAGAAACTGGTCGAGTACGACGGCGTTCCAGCGCATCCTTCGCTCAAATGGTATGGTCAGACAGACAATCTGGAGTGGGAGCAATATTTTCTGCGAGATGATGAAAGTGTAGCTCCTAAATGCCCTTTTACGTCTATGGCCATGAAAAAAAAGTAACTAAAAAACCAGCCGTGGTCTAAGCAGACCCCAGCTGGTTCTTTATTTTTTAATGAACCGTTGCCCGATTATTTGGAGGCATTTGCGGCATGCCCTGTGCCGGGACAAAGGTATTCAGCATTTTCTGCATATCAGCTGTACCCAGTTGTGGAACCTGATAATAAGCATTTCTATTTTGATACAAGAAAATTTCATAAGCCATCTCAATAAAGTTCTGCACTTGGGAAGCCAGCACACGACGCACTGTAGGGTTCGTTACCTCAACAGAGGTCATCGTTAATAGCGAAGCATGAGACTTGATAAGCCCCAGCATATGTGCGCTAATACCAGCATCCTTCACATCAGCCAGCGATTGATTCGGCTTTTTGGGCTGAGTAGGCTTGATTCCATAGATGGGCTGAGACAGATTCCGTATCATGTAAGTCTGTGTCTCTTGGCTCGGCTTCTGCCCTGTAGTAAAGCACTCTGCCGTTAAATTGTAGTGGTAGAGGGTGAAGCTGTACTGATGATCCAAAATGTCCAGAAGCTCGGGATCTTGGACGAACTGCCTGAAAATCATAAACTGATCAAGTACATTAATGGTACAAGCTAACACTTCATGCAAATCAAAGAGCTCGTGTCCCCCATGGTTCATATTAGGCGCCATTTGATTCATGTTGTTGTATGGTGTTTGCTGCTGCATCTCGAAGTCTCCTTTGATATGAATTGGTAACTTCGATAATATGAGTTAGATTAGTGGAAATTATACGTTTCTCTTACTTCAGCAATGAAGCCCAAGTGGTCTCAAGCCAATGATCAAAGTCAGCGCCCTTGTCCCCTTCGTACGTATCGTACACGTCAGTTCTGGTTTTTTGGAGCTTTTCTTTGAATGCTTCAAAGGTATGGCCTTCCGGCAAGCTCTTTTTGATGCGCACGAATACCTTGCCTGCACCTTTGACCAAATCCCCTTTTTTCCGTGGCGGCAGCTGAACATCTTCACCAAAAGCTTTTAGCTTGCGGTATGCCAGCTCTTGAATGGGGTATACGGCATCACTGGTCATCATACGAGTCAAAATATTGATGCTCTGTTGATCATTCCATTGCCCTAATTGTTCAACAGCATCCTGACGTTCCCTCCAATTGGATGAACGATTTGCGGATTTTTTTAGCTCCTCAAAATTGGCGGGTACTTCATTATTTAGTTCTATATTCAACTGATTCAAGCTCCTTCGACTGCTGAAATTTGCGCATGTTTTTTTCTACAATGATGTTACACTTTTTTGGGCCTGAGCGCCAATGAAATAGATCTATGGCTGCAGACTTCGAAAAAACAACTCGAAACTGACAGCCATTTGCGTATTAAGCCTCTCATCGCCCATCCCCATGCCCCACGTAATTAATACGCCCATATAAGTTTGAATAGCTTGGTCCGCTATCATTTCTGCAGGGAAAACGGTTGAGAATTCTCCTCGTTTTTGAGCTTCTTCTATGACAGGAATGAGCACTAATTTTAGCTCTTCCAACATCTCCAAGTGATTAGACAGTGACTTCTCGTTGCTAAGATTGCTTTGAAATAATGCACGGGCAAGTTGTCGGGTATAAGGTACGAGCCTCACCAATTCGATAAGAAACTCCCGCAAATGAGGGAGAATAGGCCCAACTTTATCCTTCAGCTTAACGAACTCCGTCGACGCCCAGAATGTCTGAATATCACAAAACACTTCTTCCTTCGTAGCAAAATAGTTAAAAAACGTTCCCTTCGCAACACCAGCACGCTCCGTGATCTGATGAACCGTTGTCGCTTCGTAACCTTGCTCCGCAAACAGTTCTAGCGCTGTGTCTATGATTTTTTTGCGCGTTGCCCGCTTTTTTTCCTCACGGTTCATTGAGTCATCTCCGTTTATCGCTAATGTTTACGCTGTATATTCCAAGTATAGAGGAAACGATGGGTTTGTTCAATTCATAAAATGACCACAAGTACATAAATTTATGAAAATCGATTTTTATAATAATATGATATATTTAGTTTCTCATATTTTAGACTCTAAATTTAGAAATAAATTATGACCAATAGTATAAATATATTCGTAACCAGTGGTCATTTTTCAGCCGGAATAGAGCGTTTTGACTGCCGTAGCATAACATGAATGCACAAAAACCCGAGGCTGGTTTACCTCAGGTTTTTGCTTTTTGCTTTTATCATGTATCGAGTTAGCTTGAGCTTACCACAATCCCCCTGCAGTACTTGCAAACTGCCGCATCGATTTCGATTTCCTCATTACAGTAGGAGCACTCCTTATGTGTTTTCACTGCTGTCGATTCTACCGCCGCTTTCTTCTTCTTCGTGCTAGCCCAGATTAACAAACCGATTACAATAATGACAACGACGATTATCCAAAAAACCATACCGAAACACCTCCTAGTTGATAATCAACTTTTGATGAATCCGTATATGTATATTCGCCTATGCTTGTCTGTTTGTCTTAGTCCTTATGCTAAAATATTCACAGTTGATGCTTCGTCCATAAACCCCATCCGCAGCGAAGGAGAGGACCATTGGGGAACATGAGTCCCTTATTTTGCTTAAATGAGGGAACTCAGATGACAATGGGGAACTACAGGGTTCTATTTTGGCTAAATGGGGCAACTGGCTGACTTAAATAATGAAATAAGGGATCTCTGTTCCCCTACACTTGCCCAAAGGGCTATTTCTGCTAAAATAGCGCCCTGGTGTTCTCTTATTTGTACCTGCTAAAAGCAAAAAACCACCCGAAGGTGGTCTTTTGCTTAAAGCGGGTGATGGGAATACTCCAAATTCTTATTTAAAAGCTTCCTTCGGAAGCACTGGTGGTACATTTGGACGCACGTCCTACTTTTGTTTACTCTATGATGTCTTTACGGACGGTCGAACCCTGTGGCTTCTCTTCCTCATCGCTAATGCAAAAAACCACCCGAAGGTGGTCTTTTGCTTAAAGCGGGTGATGGGAATCGAACCCACGCTACCAGCTTGGAAGGCTGAAGTTCTACCATTGAACTACACCCGCATGATGTAAAAGTCGGGACGACACGATTTGAACATGCGACCCCCTGCTCCCAAAGCAGGTGCTCTACCAAGCTGAGCTACGTCCCGAGAAAATACCGGCGAGAGGACTCGAACCTCCACTCGTGAGAACTCGATTTTGAGTCGAGCGCGTCTGCCATTCCGCCACGCCGGCATATGTGGCGCGCCCTGAGAGATTCGAACTCCCGACCTTTTGATTCGTAGTCAAATACTCTATCCAGCTGAGCTAAGGGCGCGTATGAAATTGAGGTAAATAATGCCGAAGACCGGACTTGAACCGGTACGATAGTCACCTATCGCAGGATTTTAAGTCCTGTGCGTCTGCCGATTCCGCCACTCCGGCTTGCTTAAAGGCAGAAGGCGCTACCCAGATTCGAACTGGGGGTAAAGCTTTTGCAGAGCTCTGCCTTACCACTTGGCTATAGCGCCAAAAAGCGGAAGACGGGATTCGAACCCGCGACCCTCGCCTTGGCAAGGCGATGCTCTACCCCTGAGCCACTTCCGCATGATAATGGGGTTCCCTCAAACATTTTGAGGAATGA
>NZ_BILW01000090.1 GCF_004000765.1 Paenibacillus chondroitinus NBRC 15376
GCAGCATGCCCTCCGGCAGCTGCGGCGGGATGTACAGCAGCGCCGGCTTGCCCGCTGCTGCTGCCAACTGGCGTACCTCTCGGAGGTACGCCAAAGCTTCGTCCGGTGGCCAGCCTTCGGCGAGGCCATCGATGTAGAAGCCCGCCGCGTACGGCGCCAGCTTCTCCAGCAGCTCCTGCTGCTGAAGCAGCGCTTCGCGCGGCGTGCTGCCCGGCATCGGCCGGAGCCGCACGAAGTGCGGCAGGCGATGCCCCGTGCCCTTGCGCAGCCGCTCGGCGATCGCGTCTGCGCCGGCATTGGCGTAGCCATCGGGGTACACGATGGCTTCCTGCTCGGGGACGCGCTTGATAGGCGCGTCGCAGCGCACTTCGCGCACGGTGACGGGGCCGAGCTCGATGAAGCCGATCCCGAGCTGGGCCAGCGCTTTGTGCGCGATGCCTTCGGGATCGAGCGCCCCGCTTAGGCCGACGGGGCACGGAATCGGCACTCCGGCGATTTCGTCTTGCAGCACGGCCGACTGCTCGAAGTGCCCCATCGTTTTGATCACGAAGGTACCGCCCGGCATGCGGCTTAACCCGCCCATCGTGTGTAATGTAAGGTCCCGTGCGATCTTGGACGGCAAACGAAACAAAAGTGGTTTAAATATCGAATGATAAGACCAGTCAGGCATCTATGCGCTCCTGTCTCTTATAATGATATGGAAATTTGTTCATTTCTAGTATAACGCGAAAAAGATTGAAATGAATATAGACACAGATTGTTGTCTTTTCAAGTGATTACAATCACACCTCACCCGTTTGCTTTTTACTATACTTACCTCATAACCACCAAAACTTTCTGAAATGAGGCGAGTTCCTACGCTAAGTCAACAATCCATCGATACCATTAAATCCACAGCTCCCGTATTAGAGATACATGGTACATCCATAACGAAACGTTTCTATGAAATGTTATTCACTTCACACCCCGAACTGCTGCATATATTTAACCATGCTAATCAAAAACAGGGCAGACAGCAAACCGCTTTGGCGAATGCCGTTTATGCTGCTGCGCTTCATATTGACCGGCTCGAAGCCATTTTGCCCGTTGTGAAACAGATTGCTCATAAACACCGCAGTCTTGGGGTGAAGCCGGAGCATTACCCGATTGTCGGCCAGCATCTGCTTGCCGCCATTCAAGAGGTGCTCGGAGAAGCGGCTACGCCGGGGATTTTACAAGCTTGGGCCGAAGCCTATGGCATCATCGCGGATGCTTTCATCGGAGTTGAAGCGGATATGTATCGCCAAACAGAAACGCAAGCGGGCGGTTGGTCGGATTTTAAACGTTTTCGAATTGCTCGGAAGGTGAAAGAAAGCGATGTGATTACTTCCTTCTATCTTATGCCTGAGGACGGGGCTCCACTCCCAACATTTGAACCGGGGCAATATATCAGCGTCAAACTCGAAATTCCAGGCGACACGTACACACATATCCGCCAGTACAGCCTCTCGGACGCTCCAGGAAAACCTTATTATCGCATTTCTGTAAAACGGGAAAATCTCTTAGCCGAACGACCTGACGGGAAAGTTTCGATGTTCCTGCACAATGAGACAAAGGAAGGCGATGTTGTTCTAATCTCTGCGCCAGCGGGGGATTTCACCTTGAACCAGCAGGATACCCGTCCTGTCGTGCTCATCAGCGGCGGCGTAGGATTAACACCGATGGTTAGCATGCTGCAAACATTGGCCGCCACGAATCCCCAGCGCCAAGTGACGTTCATCCATGCGGCTCAGAACAGCCAGCATCATGCCTTCAAAGGACATGTTGAGGAGCTCGCCTCACAGTATCCAGCACTGAGCTTTTATTGGTGCTACGATAAACCTACGGCATCGGATCGGGCAGAGAACTCTTTTCATCGAGAAGGTCACGTAAGTCTGGACTGGCTTCAAAGCATCGTGCCTACGTCCGCGGCAAGCTTCTATTTCTGCGGTCCCGTGCCTTTCATGAAAGCTGTAAACAGCGCCCTTCGCGAGTGGGGGATCCCGGAAGAGGACCGGCACTTTGAATTCTTCGGCCCTGCGGGAAGCTTATAATTTCGCCACTTTCTCCCGGAGAAGCCGGTTCACGGTTTCCCGGCGCAGCCCGATCAATTGGCCGATCTCTTCCTGCGTCAGCACATCCGTTAAAACCGTGGTGCCCAGGTAACTGTGCATCCACTGTTCCAGCTTTTGCAGCTTCACCGTCGGAGTTACTTCGGTCAATTGATCAATCCGCTGCTGCATCATCCGCAGCTTCTCTTGCAGCTGCTGCGCAATGATCCTGAAGCGCTCAGGATTGTGATCCAGTTCACGGTACCAGTCCTCGGAAGGAATGGTTTCAATTTCACTAGCTACCAGTGCGACTGCCGTCCCATAATAAGGCTTGGGGCTAATCAGAGAATGGTGAGGAATTGTCTCCTCCGGCACAATGATATTCACGAGTGTGGCATGGCCGTCTTCGTGTACACGGACAATTTTGAGCAGCCCGCTTTTGAGCCGATACAAGCCTCCCGATTCCCCTTGACGAAACAACGTCTCGCCTTTGTGAAGCTTCATCCTTCAGTCTCCTCTACGCGAAAAAGCGACAGCAGTTCTTATGCTGGTCGCTTTTATTTGTTTGGTTTAAAGTTCTTTTTTTATAGCCGTTGGGGTCGGCATCATCTTGCTGAGAAACTGCGAGAAAGCTTCCGACCATCGGGAGACGACCGGTACTTGCTCGACTTTCGCGATGAGCCACACAAATATGATGAGTCCAAGCAGAGAAACCAATACGGCTGCCGGTAGAGCCCAAATCGAGGTCGTAT
Organism: Paenibacillus chondroitinus NBRC 15376; assembly: GCF_004000765.1. Taxonomy (GTDB): domain Bacteria; phylum Bacillota; class Bacilli; order Paenibacillales; family NBRC-103111; genus Paenibacillus_E; species Paenibacillus_E chondroitinus. Next base: position 2,822 of record NZ_BILW01000090.1, read on the forward strand.
GCGCAAAAAAAGGAATAAACGACACCGACAAGATCGGAGCAGCGTTCCATTTTAAAACCTGAATAAGTGAAATCGTGATAATAGCCGTTAGAAAAAAGGAGAGCGTGCCTTGACTAATGCTGTACATGACGCTTCCAAGCGTGACAGCAATAATCGCCCCAAGGGTGATTCGCCCGACATCTTTAATTTGATCCACACGATGCATGAAGAGGAAGCTGAAAGCACCAAGCGTAGGATAAAAGACCATCCGAAGCGATGGAAAATGATAGGATGCCCAGTAAGCACCCATTAAATAACAGCAAATGACGAGTGAACGTAAAAGCATCGATGAGTTCCGTCCTTTATTGTAAGTCATAGGAAGAGTCATAAGAGGCTCAAAACCCTTCTTATTTTACATAAGATCGGATAAAATGGTCAAATCCAATTTTCGTATATATTAACCACGTTAATGATTAATTACCATCTATAGACACCGTCGTTGAGGCAAAAAACTTCGATACCGCAAACGATGCCGCCCCCAGAACCGTCGAACGGTCGCTCAGCTGCGAGAACTCCACGTTCAGCAGCTTCCGTGGAAGCGGCAATGAGCGTTTCTCCAACAGTTGGAGCAGCGGCTTCATGAGCCACTTCTCCGCTCCGGCCAAGCGGCCTCCGAGAATGATGAACTCGGGATTATAACCGTTAATGATGTTAACGACGCCTACGCCGAGATAATACCCGAGTCGCTCGAACAGTGCGATGACCTTCTGATCGCCGGCTTCCGCCTTGCTCAGCAGCATATCGAGCTGCGCGGGCTCTCCCAGTTCCAGGCGGGCTTGCTCCAGCAGCGCATGTTCGGACGCATACAGCTCCCAGCAGCCTAAGCTTCCGCAGCGGCATTTCGGTCCGTCATGCTGGATCGAAATGTGCCCGATCTCGCCGGAGAATCCGGTTGCTCCACGGTACAACTCTCCCTTAATGATAATACCGGCGCCAATCCCGATCCCGATCGAGATATACACCAGGTTCGCGGTGTCTTTCCCCGCTCCAAACTGCTTCTCTCCTACAGCTCCTGCATTCGCTTCATTATCAATAACGACGGGAATGTTGAACGCTTCCTCGATATCCTTTTGCAGCGGCACGTTCTCCCAGCTTAAGTTAGGAGCGAACAGCAGATTGCCGTCATCATCGCAGATGCCCGGCACGCCAATGCCGATGCCGATGATGCCGTAAGTGCTCTCCGGCGCACTGTCGATCAGCTCGCGGATCGTTACCTTCAGCAGCGGAATGACGGATTCAACGGATGCGTTGTCATGTTGAACTCTTTTTTCGCTGATCACCTTGCCGGTTAAATCTGTCAAAACAGCCAGAATATCATGGACGCCGAGATCGACGCCGATGGCATATCCGGCCGTCCCATTGAACAGCAGCATCATCGGCTTACGCCCGCCGCTGGACTCGCCGGCCCCGATTTCATCGACCAGACTGCTTTCGATCAATTCGTTCACGAGGCTGGATACCGTCGCTTTCGTAAGCCCTGTAATCTCCGCGATCCGTGCGCGGGATATCGGCGAATCCGTGCGAATATGGTGCAGCACAATGGATTTATTTATTTTTTTCACTAAATTCAAATCGCCTGTTTGTTTCATAACTAGCCCCCACACCGCTCCAATAGCTTGTCTTTTCTTGTAATTGAACTGATTTTAACACGAATGGCATCCTCACGCACTAACTAAGTTTGTTTAATGAATTTACAAACTTTGCGAATGATGCTATGATGGCTTCATAAGCATTTATAAACTCATTTTGGAGGCTGAATTCATGAGCTACTTTGATAACATCCAACAAATCAAATACGAAGGCCGCACATCGACGAACCCGCTGGCATTTAAATTTTATAACCCTGACCAAGTGATTCTAGGCAAAACGATGCGTGAACATATGCGTTTTGCAATCGCTTACTGGCACTCCTTCTCTGCTAACGGCTCCGATCCGTTCGGCAGCGGTACGGCTGTTCGCGCTTGGGATCAATATTCCGGCCTTGAACTGGCGAAAGCGCGTGTTGACGCATGTTTCGAGCTGCTGCACATTCTTGATGTAGACTACTTCGCTTTCCATGACCGCGACATCGCGCCAGAAGGCAGCACGCTGCAAGAAACGAACCAATACCTGGACGAAATCGTTGGTCTGATCAAAGACAAGATGCAAGCTTCCGGCAAAAAATTGCTGTGGAACACTGCGAATATGTTCACGAACCCTCGTTTCGTGCACGGCGCTGCTACGACGAATAATGCTGACGTTTTTGCTTATGCTGCTGCACAAGTGAAAAAGGCTTTGGATCATGCCAAAGAACTCGGCGCTGAGAACTATGTTTTCTGGGGCGGCCGTGAAGGTTATGAGACGCTGCTGAACACGGACCTCGGTCTGGAGCTCGACAACCTTGCCCGCTTCCTGCACATGGCGGTTGATTATGCCAAAGAAATCGGCTACACCGGCCAATTCCTGATCGAACCTAAGCCGAAAGAGCCTTCCAAACATCAGTATGATTTCGATGCGGCTACTACGCTTTCATTCTTGCAAAAATACGACCTGCTTCCGTATTTCAAATTAAACTTGGAAGCTAACCATGCTACGCTGGCTGGACACACTTTCGAGCACGAGCTTCGCGTTGCCCGTATTAACGGCGTTCTTGGTTCCATCGATGCGAACCAAGGGGATCTATTGCTCGGCTGGGATACCGACGAGTTCCCGACTGACCTGTACGCGACGACACTTGCGATGTACGAAATCCTGCTGAACGAAGGCGGAATCGGCAGCGGTGGCGTGAACTTTGACGCTAAAGTTCGCCGTACGTCCTTCGAGCCTATTGATGTGGTGTATGCTCACATCGCAGGTATGGACTCCTTTGCACGTGGCTTGCAAGTCGCTGCCAAAATGATCGAAGACCGCGTATTCGATAACATTCTCGACACGCGCTACGCTTCCTTCAAATCCGGCATCGGCGCGGATATCGTGTCCGGCAAAGCAAACTTCAAAACACTTGAAGCTTACGCGCTTGAGAACAGCCATAACATTGTTAACCAATCCGGCCGTTTAGAATTGATTAAAGCTACGGTTAACCAGTATCTGATTAACGCATAATTACCTGCTGATTAGGCGTGCGGTACTCGCGCCGAGCAAACCATGAGACTGTCTTCGAAGGCCAGAAATGGCCTGAGGGGCAGTCTTTTTTGTCTGCGCTGTTGCGGGGCAGGTTGGTTGGCGTGTTAGCGTGCTAGCTGCTGGTCGATTGTCTTGTAGAGCGCCAATGGAGCTGCAAGTACTCCTTAGGTTGTACTTTGAGGTAGCTAGCTTGGTTTCA
>NZ_BILW01000091.1 GCF_004000765.1 Paenibacillus chondroitinus NBRC 15376
GGGCAGGATAGATAGTTTAATGAGATGAAGCACGGGGATAATGGTGTTAATAACAGTAATGAGGTGAGTAAAAATACTGAATATCCCAAAATTCTTTGTTCTAGTTACATTTGCGTTAATTCTTGGCGTTGGTTTCATGGCAAGTAATTTTATTAAAGAATCGAAAACTTCTAAAACCGCTTCTTCAAATATTTCGAGGTTAGATGAGCAACCAAGCCTTATTGGAAGATCAGAATCATGTGATATTCCGCCAAAAACATTGAATTGGAATGGTCAAATATATACTTTGTCACATTCAGAAGAATATCCCGAACCAACTATTAAACTTGGATATATGCAATGTATAAATGGAGACTTTATATCCGCAATAGATGATGGCGGAGAAAACCATTTTATTATTTATCTAAACGGGGTAGATGATTATGAACTAATGATTTTTGGAAAATGGGGAAAAGCATTATATTCTCCAAAATCTGAGTAAGTGTGATTGTGAATTGAACTAACGCAGAACGATAGCGCAATAACCAGGGAGCAGATGGCCGGGGCTGGCATCTGTTCCTTTTTCATTGAAGTAACGGGCAGATTTCTTCAATAAAATGTTATATTAAAGTCAGAAGAATTGATAAAAAAAGAATTAACATAACAGGGAATTGAGGTGGGTTTGATGGAAATTCATTACCGCCAAATATTAGATATCACACATGATGGAATCAACTATCTCGATAGTAATGAGCAAACACAAAAAATAAGTTTTATTGAGTGTAGGAAAAATTGGGTAGCTTTATGTAATGAGACAGACGGGATAAACCGCACTTTCGAAGATTCATTTTGCGTTGGTTGGCGTGATTGGTTCAGTCAACCTCAATATTTTGAGTTCTTTTCAGAACCAAAAGTTAAGGTAATATTCCCGTATAGAAAAAACTTGTTTTCAATTTTTAGGAATGATAGAAAGAAAATTAGGAATGAATTCATTAAATTACAATGGAAAATTATTGATTGTGGGCATACCACATATGATTTAGGCTAAATCTGTTATTCAGCTAACGGATAACTTTAGTGCAATGGACCAGGACCAGTTTGCCGTCGCGGCAGCTGCTTCTTTCGTTAAGCTATAGGGAGTTTAGTTCAATAATTGGCATAATCCTTATAGGATGAGCAAAGAACCATTTTATATAAATAGCGAGGAATTCAAAAATGAAAAAATCGAAATTAGAATTCAAACTTCGTAAAAGAGACGGCTATCCAGGAATTATAACTTTTGCTGATTTTATTGTGGACGGACAATCATTATACGATTTATATGCAGAGAAATTCGATTTTGTATCTTGTTTAGGGTGGGGCAGTGAGGAATTTCAAAATGAACAAATCTCAAGGTTAATATTAATGAGTAAACCAGATTTTCCAAATGGGAAGAACTCTATATATATTTGTCCTGCATGTGCTGATTTGGGCTGCGGGGCAGTATCATTATTTATCTAAAAGACAAAAGATATAATAACTTGGACTTACTTTGACGGCAGCGGTAAGTTATTTGATAGACAATTTACGTTCCATTTCGATATACAAGATTATATTGTTCAAATTAAAGGTACATATGGATTGGGCGGGTTTAAGTTCCCATGGTAAGAATAAGCTTTTTCCATTTTTCATTAAGCTAACTGGGAACGATAGCTGAATAAAGACAAAGCGGCAGCCGGCCATGACGATTGGCTGCCTTTTCCACGCTAACGGGCAGAAGAGTTGAATAATGTTAAGATGAAGGAAACCACTTACAAATCGGCGAATACTGTATTAAAACATTCTTTGGGGTGTGCAATTATGGAAAAAAGATTGTTAGCATATCGAATTTATCCTGAGCCATCTGGGACCGAGTATCAGCATTCCAATTTAATGAACAAAGCTGAAGTTGAGTGTTTATTTGATTACTGTCAGATATTAGAAGCGATGATTTCAAGAGACGGTTGGAAAGTCTTGCTTGAATATCATGGTTTTCAAGCGCTTTATGAAATTAATGAAAAAAGTGGTTGGTTTGACTGTAATAACCTCGAAGAATTTATTTTTGAAGTCGAATCACATATCAATTCATTGCCCGAACTTTAAGCTAACGGGACACGATTGTTTAACTTGTTTTTCTCCCTTGACTTAAAGTTAACTTTAAACGATACAATGAGAAGCATCATTAACCAAGGGAGAGATGCTTATGTTTCGTTCGCATTGGGTCGTCAAACAGTTCGGAGGTCCGCAGGCGATGGAATGGGTCAAGGAGCCGCTTCGCACCCCGTTTGCGGGAGAGCTTCGGATCAAGATTCAAGCTGCCGGTGTTGCACTCGGCGATGTGTTGAGACGGGCAGGGAAATATCCGGCCACCTTGAGGCTTCCCTATACACCAGGGTACGATGCAGTTGGAATCGTCGAAGAGGCAGGAGCGGAAATGGAGCGCTTCCATCCGGGGCAACAGGTGGGCGTCTTCTTCAACGGCGCCGGCGGCTATGCCACGCATGTCTATGCCAAAGCCGATGAGGTGTTCCCGATTCCGGAAAATCTCGACACCTCGCTTGCGGCATCGGTCATTCTGAATTACGTATCCGCATACCAATTGCTTCACCGTCTGGCACGCGCAACCAAGGGCGAGCGATTATTGATTCACGGGGCAAGCGGTGGCATGGGCACGGCTCTGTTGGAACTTGGCAAGCTCGCCGGACTTCAGATGTACGGCACTGCATCAGAGGTCAAACACGCGGTTGTCATGTCATATGGGGCCTTCCCCATCGATTATCGCAGTCAGGACTTTGTTAAAGTGCTTTGGGAACAAGCGCCAGAGGGCATGGACATCGTGCTCGATCCGATCGGCGGCGACAACTATCGCAGATCCTTGCAAACCTTAAGTGCCAAAGGCCGGTTCATCAGTTACGGCTATACCGCCATCCTTCAGGAGGGCGAGGCGGAAGACTGGGTGGCCGAATGGAAGTGGCTGGCCGAACAGCAGGCTACCGAGAACGGAAATCCCATTTCGCTTTATAGCATTACGGGGTTGAAGCAGGAACAGCCTGATTGGTTCCGGGAGGATGCGGCAGCAGTGCTTGATCTGTTGGCGCAAGGAAAAATTAAGCCAATCGTTTCCCACATCCTTCCGATGGAGGATGCGGTCCAGGCACACGAAATGTTGGAGACTTCCTCGACCACAGGTAAAATTGTGTTGGTCAATGAATAAATAAATAGAGAGGATGCATTAGGATGTACGCGATCGGCGAAGTATCCAGAATGACCGGCATACCAGCTTCGACGCTGCGCTATTACGAATCGATCAACCTACTACCCGAACCACAGCGCGCGGACGGAAGTCAGGCAAGGCGCTATACGGAATCGGATTTGAAAATTATCACGTTTATCGACGGGCTGAAAAAAACCGGCATGAGGCTCGAGGATATCGCACTCTTCGCACAGGATGGCTGTCTTTTGATGCGGCAGGAACAGCCCGATACTTGGACCGCTCAAATTTTAAGCAAACGCGTGGATCTGCTGACGAAGCACATTGACCAATTGCAAGAGCAAATCGCGCATCTGCAATCCGTCAAGAGCATCGCCGCCGAACGGAGAGCAATTTATGCCGATATGCTAGAAGATCGGAAGTCCGCACTGGACCGGGAGTGAATCCCCGCCTCATAGCGACCTTGATTACTAATTTGCGCAGATACTCTGTATCCGCCGACACAGTTTTTCCACCACCAACTAGCCGTCAGTTTCTCACGGCTTCTTTTCCTTCCACCTAGCGGATTGAATTAACGATCACTTTAGTGTAGGAGCTGCTTTGTGAGCTCCTTTTTGGTTTGTTCAACTAACGGGACACGATAGCTCAATTACTACATGATGGCAGTGAAACTCACGATCGGCTTCCGTTTTTCTATTGAAGTAACGGGAGGTGATTACTTTGGCGAATTTCAGAGTAAAGAATCATAACCTGTTAGTTAAAAGGAGCAACATTATGAACCAATTTATACTTAGGCGGTTTAATGGCACGGAAATATTTAATGTATCATCAGCAACTGTTACTGCCAAACAATCTGATGAAGGAATCTCTTTATGGTTTGAAGTAGAAACCGATTCAACAGCGATTCAAAGAAATTCTGATACAGAGTCTATGGGGGGCAGCCCCAATGCTTCATTTTATCTAATCGTGAATGATATAGAAGAAATAACTAATACCAATATTACAATTCCAACTAGTTATAATAATGAATTACAGGACTATGTTACAACCATTTATTACTATGATCACAATGATATCAATAATAACATTATTTCAATTAAACGAGTTGACTCCAGTAGCTTCTACGTTAAATGGAATGGCACGACAATGGATTGTAATTTTTATGATGGAAGTAAGCCAGAAACACAAATTGAAATTGAAACAATATTTAATTTGATTGAATAGGGAAATGTTAAATCAATGCCATGCCATAATTCGTTAAACTAAGGGACACGTTAGTGCAATGCGAACAGCTGCAGCCGGCCCAAAAGATCGGCTGCTATTTCGTTGAGCTAAAGGGCAGAATAATGCAACCATATTAGTTTTATGGAAGTCTCGCTTTTAATTTTCGTTTAAGAAAGAAAAAGGCAGTTTCGTATTTATTAATTTACATTAACAATCTTGTTAACCTCGACTAAACTAACTGGGAACACTAGTTGAATCAATTAAGTTTTAAAACCTTCTACTAGATGCAAACTAGAACTAATTGCTCTAATAGGAGGTTTTATTATGATTCTAAGTGAACTCTGGCTTTATTATGAGGCGGACAAACGAATCCAGGGATTTAGCCCCAATACTTTGAAAGCCTATGCTTTACAACTCAAGATACTCCTTACGGAAATCGGGGATATAGATATTTCTGAGATTACTCTGAATCTGCTGAAGGAATACTTAGCAAAGCAGTCTGAAAGATTAAAACCTAGCAGCCTAGGGCATCGCATTCGGTTTGTGCGTTCCCTATTTCGATTTGCATATGAAGAAACCTATTTGCCCAACAATCCTTCTCTCAAACTGCGTGAACCCAAAATGGATAAGCGAATTCCTAAGTTTTTGGTGGAGGAAGATGTCATTCACCTGAAAATCTCATGTGAGACTCTAAGAGAAAGAGCGCTTCTTGAGATTCTTTACAGCACTGGGTGTCGAATTGGAGAGGTTGAGAAGTTAAACATTGAGGATTTGAACTGGGAGAACTGCTCTGCCATTGTAAATGGTAAGGGGGCTAAGCAAAGAGATGTTTACTTCACCACGGAGTGTAAAGTATGGTTGAAGAAGTACCTAGCCAGCCGTGAGGACTCGTGTAAGGCTTTATTTGTAACGGTTACAAATCCTGTAAAACGGATGGCAATTCCCACGCTCAGATGGTCATTAAAGCGACTGGCAGATCGGGGAGTGATCGAGGCAAATGTATATCCCCATCGATTCCGTCATACCTATGCATGCCAGCTGCTAGATAACGGAGCGCCTTTAGATTTTATCCAAGGCATGCTGGGTCACGAAAAAGCCTCAACGACACAAATCTATGCTCAGCTCCGCGGAGAACGACGGAGAGAACTGTATCGTCGATTTTTTTAATACGAGTTAGTGTTTATTCCCATTTAGAGAGCCGCGCCGCTCAACTAAA
>NZ_BILW01000092.1 GCF_004000765.1 Paenibacillus chondroitinus NBRC 15376
TGCGCTCGCGCAGCGCTTGCAAGATCGCCGGCGCAGCCAGCTCCGGCGCAAGCAAGTCCGGCGCGATGGCGATGCCGCGGCGCGCAAGGGCTTGAGCGGCCTCCACGCAGCTCGGGAGGCCAACCCCCGCGCGCGCGAGCAGCTCCGGCGCGCGGCATAGCGCCTCCGGCGACCCGTCGAAGACGAGCTCGCCGCGGTCTAACACAAGGACACGGTCTGCCAGCGGCAGGAACGTGTCCAGGTCGTGCGTGGCGATGACGTAGCCGCCACGCTTCCTTTCGCGAATAATGCGCAGCAATTCGCGGACGGCCGCCGCCTCGAGGCCGGCGGTTGGCTCATCCATGAGGAGCCAATCCGGCGCCGTGGCGAAGGTTGTCGCCAGCGCGAGCCGGCGCTGCTCGCCGCCGCTTAAGCCAAACGGCGAGCGCTCCAGGGCGAAGGCACCGCGGGGGTCGAGGTCGGCGCAAGCGGCGCGGATGCGGCTCTCGCGCTCGTCTGCTGCGAGCCGATAAGGGCGCAGCGAGTAGGCGAATTCCCCGCGGATGCTGCTGGCGAACAGCTGCTGCTCCGGGAATTGAAAAATCAAACCCATCCGCAAAAGATGAGCTTGGTCTACCCTTCTTTTATGCCACAAAGGCTGATCATCAAGTGTGATAACTCCTGCGGACGGCTCCAAAATACCAGCCATCACCTGAAGGAGCGTCGACTTTCCCGAACCCGAATGTCCGATTAATAGCGTAACGGAATCGTCTGGAAGCTCAAATCCGATATCTTTCAACAATTGCTGACCGGGATTGTCCGGGGCGTTGATTTGAATATTTCGCAGGACTATAGACATGAATTTGCCACCGCCTCGGCCAGCTCATCCATATCCAAGGGAAGCAAGCGAAGCTCGCAGCCATACTTCAGCAGGCCGAAAGCTGTTTTCACCACATAGGGAGAGTCGAGCCCTAACTCGGTGCAAGGCGACGTCTCCAGCGACTTATCTTCACTTTCCCCATAAAAGAAAGCCCGGGGTCCCCCATCAAACGTGATCCGTCCGTTACCAAACCCGATGACGCGCGTCGCATCCGCCACTTCTTCCAGCCGATGCGTAATCCATACAATGGTCGTGCCTCGCTGATGGGCTTCGCGCACCGCCTGTCGGACTCCCTGTCTTGCCGCGGGATCCAGCATCGCCGTCGGTTCGTCCAGCACCAGGATTTCAGGCTGAAGCGCTAGGGCAGCCGCCAAATTAACCAACTGCTTTTGCCCCCCGGACAAGCTAGAAAGCGTTCGTTCGAGCGGGAGCGACAAGCCCACAGCTGACAAGCTTTGCAGATACCATGCTTTACGTTCTTCTAGCGTTAAATCCTGTTTACCTGGGAGATAATCGAATTCCTCTTGAATCGTTTCTCCTACAAACTGAGCATCCGGCAATTGAAGCACGCCTCTAATTTGCCCAGACTCATTGCGGATCAGCTCACCGCTTGAGAGGGGACTTAAGCCCAGTAAACTGCTGGCTAAGGTGCTTTTGCCGCTGCCATTTGGCCCGATGACGACCATCCATTCGCCTTTATAAATATCTAAAGTGACGTCCGACCATACCCGCCTTCCTTCTTCCGATTGTGTTCGATAGACGACGGAGGCATTCCGCAAAGAAGCCACAATTTCTCGATTTGCCATATATAAAATGTCCTTCCACTTTCCTAAAAGATGTGCTATGATCTGAATGATTTATTGTTAACCATTGATATAATTTGAAGTTGACAATACATAAACAATAACAGAAACAGGAGCGATGGACAATATGAAACTCACTTTGCGCGGCGTTGTTTTCAGTGCACTTTTTGCAGCAATTCTTGTCTTATTCAGCTTTGCAAGCATTTCACTCCCTTTTACACCTGTCCCTATTACTCTGCAAACGCTGGCGGTTATGCTTGCCGGCGGCTTGCTCGGAGCACGTTACGGCTTCTTCAGTATGGCTCTCGTTGTGATCCTGACGGCTATCGGGTTTCCTCTGCTTCATGGAAATGGCGGTTTAGGCATCGTGCTCGGACCTACGGGTGGTTTTATTATGATATATCCGTTCTCCGCTATGCTGGTTGGTATGATCTTACCTCGTATTCGCGTGAAGGGGTTTATGGGCTACCTGGTTGCTTTCCTCGTGCTTGAGATTTTTGGATCTCTGCTCCTTTATCTTGCCGGAGTACCATGGTTGATGTATAAGGTGCCTTCTTATACGTTTGCAAAAGCGATGATTGCCGCTTGTTACCCCTTCCTCTTAGGGGACGCGATCAAAGCTGCGGTTGCGGTGCTGATCATTGTGCCGATTCGACAAGTGTTTTCCCCAGAGCGGCTTACTGGTTCCTCTTCGCATAGCGTTGTGCAGCGTACGGATGTCAGAATGTAATTTTATTTTCAGCCTTACTGCTCATTCCTTGAGTAGTAGGGCTTTTTTTGTGCTTGCTTGATAGATTGCAAGGAGATTTTTACGTTTTTGTAATGTGCAGGTCTGTTTTTTTATTCGATTGTAATGTTCTAGCGTGTAAGCTTGATCTTGTAAGCAGGCACGACACAAGGAACACCATGCAAATGCATGAGGCATAAGGAAACTATGTAAACCTAGCAACGCCATTATATTGAACAGGAGTGTTATAGATGAAAAACAACAAAAAAGTAATCGCCGCTTTAACCATTACAGCAACTGTAGGCTTGTCCGCAATTTTACCTTTCAACGCCTTGGCTGCGAACCCTTTCTCTGATGCCGCTAATTCTTCCAAAGTACAAGCTGCTATTGAACAATTGGCTCAGCAACAAGTACTATCCGGATACGAGGATCACAGCTTTCTTCCTGATCAGGCGGTAACTCGCGCTGAAATCGCCAAAATGGCCGCACTCGCTCTGCACGTTAACGTGGACACAGCTGCAACGACGACTTTTAGCGATGTAGCACAAGGAGATTGGTTCTACGCTTACGCTGCTGCCCTTGAATCTGTAGGAGCTATCTCATCTACTAACGGTCAGTTCCAAGGCAGCTCAACAATCTCTTCCGAGCAGTTGGCAGACGTTATTGCGAAGGTGTTAAAAGTTGATGCAGCTGCAGTTCAGCAACTACCAAGTTATGCGTCTTTGACAGGTAGCTCCGTGACACGTGGTCAGGCCGCTCTACTCATTTTCGAAGCGCAGCAATTAGCTCCTATTCATGTGACCAAGCTGGAGGTTTTAAATGCAATAACCTTGCAAGTTACCTTCTCAGCACCGATTCCTACGGCAGAATTAGAACTTGAACCTGCATCCAAAAACTTTGTTTTTGACAATGGTTTGGCTATTAACAACGTGCCACGTTTAAAAACAGGTTCCACTTCGACGTACATCGTTCCTGTTCCAACACAAAAAGCCGGCACGACCTACACGCTAACTTATAAAGGCGAGGTTGCCGGAACTTTTACCGCGAGCACAGAGAAAATTGCTTTGGCTTCGACGCAGCAAGTAGCAAATGACGTTTTTGAGGTTGAGTCTCATTTGACGGATGGCGTGGCGGACTACGGTTATGTTATTGCAGCCTATGCCAAAGGACGTCCAGGCTCCTTTATCGTGAATGACAAGAACGAATACAATGGCATGACGTATCAGATTCTTTCTTCGATGCGAAACCGTGTGGTGCAAATCACGCCTGAAGGCGGCGCACCGATGACTGCCACATATTTACCTTTCACACAGGCAACGGATGGCCGCCAAGCGCCTAAATTCCTTCTGCCTAAGGGCGAAACGTTGAAGGCGGGTTTGACTTACACGGTTTCTGCGGACTGGGCTACTTTGAAAAATGCTACATTTACAGCGAAAGACATCGCGCCGCTAACGATTCAATCCGCTTCCGCAGTGGATGCGAAAACGATTACTGTGACCCTTTCCCAGGATCCGAAGGATGAAATCTTCGTTTCACGCCGTGTTACTTTGACAGCGACAGACGGCACTGTTCTGACAGCTGAATACACGATTACTACGCGTAAAGGTGCTGTAGGTACTTTTGCTCTGCTAAATAACGGCCAGCTTGTGCCGGGTATGACTTATACCGTCGCTCCAGAAGGCAAGTGGGCTACGGCTGCGGGAGTAAGTTTGACTGTAGCGAAATAAATTTATGAAGTAAAAGCGTTGGGAAGGAGTGCCTTGAATGAGGTGCTCCTTTTGTTCTACCATTCATTCCAATGAGGTGAGTGATCTATGCTTTTCAAAAATCGTACGTTATTCTCCATGTTGACGTTAGTTCTTTTCATGGTTGGCTGCAGTTCGCGTCCTGCGCCTGTTGCGATGCCAACGGCAACGGCAACATCTACATCTACATCTACACCAACATCAACACCTACAACAGTACCTGTGCCTGAAGTGCCTGTGTCAAAGGCAAAAACGGCCCTACTCGTAACTCATTCCAAAAGTGATTATATGTCTTTCCTTGATCCGGCTTCCGGTCAATTCCAAAAGCTGACGGTTGGCAAGGCGCCTTTTGCCATTGCTGAAGGTCCTAATCATCGTGCGTATATTTCTACCGCGGAAGGTGTTGCTGTCGTAGATACGCAGCAGCGCAAACGTGTTGCGTTAGTGCCTTATATGGCGACTGACGCTATCGGCAAGCCTCAATTTGGTGAATACCGTCCCGGCGGGATGGGCATTGCCGTGTCCCCTGACGGTAAATTCGTCTATGTCGGCGTGTACTTGACTGGTGGTGGCAGAGGTATGAAAAGCCAACTGGAGATCATGGATACAGAGAAACTCGCCATGACTGGCAGTGTCGCTGTTGGCGTTCGACCGTTCGATGTAGTGACCAGCCTCGACGGCCGGGAGGTCTACAGCATCGATCATGATTCCTACTCCGTGACCGCTGTCGATCCTGTGCAGCTCAAGGCTCGCACCCTTGAGGTAGCGCCCTTCGGCAAAGGCGGCTTCGAGAAGCCGCACTACGCAGCGGTTCGCGCCGATGGCCGCCTGCTCCTGCCGTATCAGGGGCGAGGCCTGGTCGTGCTTGACCCAACTAGCGGCAAGTACGAGACGAAGCCGCTGACAGGCAACACGCACCAAGAGGGCGTAGCGTTGACAGCGGATGGCAAGCAGCTGCTCATCGTCGGCATTGGTGCTGCGGGAAGCGCAACCGGCAAGCCTAACTTGACGGTGCTCGACGTCGATACGTACGCCGAGAAAATAATCCCGCTGGAGCGGATGCACCAGATGGTCGCCGCGAGCGCGGGTGGGCGTTACGCCTACCTCACCGGCGGCGTCACTTATGCAGATACTGGCTGGAACGGGATGACTGTGGTGGACCTCGTCTCTGGCGCTGTCCGCGACTTCGAGGTGCCGGATTATCCGCTTGATGTGCAGCTGCTTCCGGAGTGAGACTCTTAGCCAAGTTTGCTGCACCACTCACACTTTCTTCTCCCGAGACGGCCTAAACGGCTGTCTCGATCATATCTAGTTACTTTTCTCGTGGTGAAACAGCCTTTTGTGCACTCTCAGCCAACTTTTGCTACACTTCT
>NZ_BILW01000093.1 GCF_004000765.1 Paenibacillus chondroitinus NBRC 15376
TTTTTTTTGATCCCCCTGGAACTTACTTTACGACTATATAACTTTGAGCCATTTAAAGGACCGGTACCGCCAATATAAGATTCCTGCCCGGATATAATTATCAAATGCAATCGCGCACCATGCTCCAATAAGTCCCCATCCAAGGTACACGCCAAGTAGGTATACGCCAAGGGTTCGTATGGCCCAAATTCCAAACCAAGTGACATACATCGGGAACTTGGTATCCCCGCCTGCTTGCAGAATGGCTGTTAATGAAGTAACCAGGCCCGTTGCAGGCTGAGCAAAAAGGTCGATTAATAACACTGTAGTAATTAAGTGAATAACCTCTGAACTAGTTGTAAACCAAGTCGCCGCGCCGAACGAATATAACCAAACGATTAGCAAAACGACTGTCATGACAGTCGAAGTAACGCCCGTAGCAATTTTTCCATAGCGTTTCACATCTTCAAACTTTCCGGACCCGATACTCTGCCCAATCAGCGTCGTTGTTGCCACGCCTAGCCCCGTTCCTACAATGGTTGAAAATAAGGTGAAGTTCCCGGTTAGGGTATGGGCTGCATAGATGTCCGTACCCATCCGAATAATCATTCCAAAGTATAAAATTTGACCTGTTCGCATGAACAAACGTTCCAACATAGCAGGGGTACCAAGACGGGACATGCGATAGAGTAAATCGGGGCGAATGGACCAGAACCGAGGGCTTAGCGGGGGAAGCAGATTCTTTCGCTTCATCCCTCGAAATAATAAGGCTACCCCAATGATCCGTGCTAAAACTGTTGCGATCGCTGCCCCGGTTAGGCCGAATCCTTCGAAAAACAAACCGAAAATGAGGATGTAATCCAAGATGATATGAATAAAATTCATCCAAAGTCCTGCGCGTAATGGGGTTTTGGTATCCCCGGTTCCCCGTAGAATTGAGCCAATAGTAAATACGAGCGACATGAAAATAGAAGGCGTCGCAATAACGCGAAAATAGGTGCTCCCCCTCTCGACAACCTCAGCGTTCGCTCCCATTAATGATAAAAGATCGGGTGCAAAGAAAAGAGAGACAAACCCGAAGAGGAATCCTATACCTATGGTTAACATAAGCGCATGACTTATGATCACCTTTGTTTTTTCTGTATCCTGCTCTCCGATGGACCTTGAAATAAAAACAGCGGCAGCGGTGGAAACAGACATGAAGATGGCAAAATAAATTTGCAATATCGCATTCGTTACACCTACGGTTGCCACTTCGGTAAGACCAAGCTTGGAAATAAATAAGCTGTCGACAAAACCAACCATACTCTGGAGAAAGTTCTCGACAATAGCTGGCCACGCCAATAATAAAAGGGTACCGGAAAACGATATTTTTTTTAAAGGGATTCCATTACTCATACGTTTTATTCGATTCCGTATTGAAAACTTCATGTGCAAAGTGATCCAACATTTGCTCACAATGTAGAAGCTCTTCCTCTGCTTCGGATTGGAGAGAGGCTTTATAAAAATCCAATTTTTTAATTTTGTCGAGCCATTGCTTTAACTTTTTCAATTCCTCGTCATTTTCTTGAAGTTCAGCATAGGTGAAGTGTTGTTGCTCTGTTTCTTCTTTTAGCTCGTCTAGATAGTCTTTACATTTTCCTAAAAACTCTTTATATTCCTCGTTTTTCTCGTCGTTGAAGCGCTGGATTATTTGTTCCTCTTCCTTTTGGTCCAAGCCTGAAGTTTCAAATAAAAGGGCATCACCGCCGTTTGTAACAATTTCATTTTTTATCATCTTGACTTGTCTTTGATGCTCCTCATTTTTGGGAAGAATGCAAACCCCATTTTGGATGTATATCGCCCCAATACCACGGATTTTTCTCCAGATCGAAACACGTTTGCTGGATGGTTCTGCTGGAACACGATAACTGAGAAGCAACCATTCATTTGCGCTCATGTCTTACCTCCATTTGAAACAGTCGTTACAATAAAAATATACCATAGACACAATATTTGCAACTGGGAATTCCAAAATTAGTTGCATAATAAATGTTATTGAAGTATTATTTATTTGAAACGGTCGTTACATTATTGCGAAACAAAGTGATTGGGGTGATAAAATGATGAAGCTCGGCTTTATTCGCCATGGGGTGACCGGGTGGAATGAACTTGGAAAGATGCAGGGGCAGACTGATATTCCATTAAATCAAGAGGGGAAAGAACAAGCGAAAGCATTGGCCACTCGACTAGCGTCTGAATCTTGGGATGCTATTTTTTCTAGTGACCTTCTCCGGGCCAAGGAAACTGCCTCCATTATCGCCCAAACCCTCGATATTGTTCATGTTGAAGATCCCCGTCTAAGGGAACGAAAAAGCGGCAGAATTGAAGGGACCACTGAAGAAGAACGAATTAGACAATGGGGAAAAGAGTGGCGGAAAATTGATCATGGGATTGAGACTAATAAAGCTGTACAAGATCGAGTAAAAGAATTCATGAATGAGGTAGCCAGTTGCTTTGAAATCCAGAATATCCTTATTGTAAGCCACGGGATTACTGTCGGCTTAACACTAAAGTATTTAATGCCCTATCATTTCGTTGATACTCATTTAGATAATGCATCACTGACTTGTATCCAGTGGATTAATAGCGAGTGGGCATGCCCAGTCTATAATTGTACAATTCATTTGAAGAAAAGAGATACGCATGACGGATTAATCGGAGATATGGAGGGAGTTGCGTTATGAAAGTATTAACCTATAACACGTTATTCGGTGGATTTGATGGGGCAGACAGAAGACGGTTCGAAGCACAAATCGAACTGATCCGTGCAACTAAACCGGATATCTTGTTAATTCAAGAAGCCAAAAATGCTACTGCCAATGGAAGTCAACTGCTTTTTCAGATGGAACAGGCATTTGAAATGAGGGGCTTTATTGCGAATGCTCCTCATACGGGGCAAAATACAGGCATTTTCATTAACTCATCTGTGAAGCCATTATCCTTTGAAACGGATTCGGTTCACTTTCATCATGCTCTAACGATTCTCAAACTTGATGTCCCAAATTTTGAAAAACCAGTTACCTTTATTAGTGCTCATTTATGCCCATTTGGCACGCATGTTCGGCTTACAGAGGCTTATTATCTGGTTAATTATGCGGAAGTGCAAAATTATGTTCTTCTTGCTGGCGATTTTAATTCCGTTTCCCCTTATGATCCCGATCCACAAGGGCTGAATGAACTGCCTTCCCATTTTCGGACCCGATATGTAACTTCCGACGGAAAAGCCGTCGATAAGAGAACATTAGAAACGTTAAATCAGGCTGGTTATATGGATCTTGGCCATCATTTTGGACAAAATGCGGACTCCACAGTCCCCACAGCCACATATAAAGACAGTGAGTTTGTTCCTTTTCGATCCGACTACATACTAACAACCAAAGCACTACAGGAACGGGCTATCTCCTATAAAGTGATTAAAAATGACCTCACTGATATCGCATCTGATCATTACCCTGTTATTGCGGAGTTCCATTGATGTACTACCGAAATATTATTGGTGGCGAAAATCATAGTTACCCTAAATTCAATGAAAGCGCCTTGGATCTCCAATGCGCTTTTTATATCCCGTTAAATAAACATGCAGGAACCACTCAAATAAGTTTTAATTATGATTAAACATAATACCTTGAAAAACGGAGGAGCCTGTCAATGACGGGCTTTTTTTGTCTTTTTTGGCATACTTAAGACAAAGGAGAGCATTGGATGGAATTATTTCTTCAATTGGCAAGCATCATTATTAGCACCAAAAAAGCAGGAGATATCGCAGTTAGACTTGGCCAGCCATCCGTATTAGGATCAGAGGTCACCCAGAGGTCACCCAAAGGTCACCCAAAGGTCACCCAAAGGTCACCCAAAGGTCACCCAAAGGTCACCCAAAGGTCACC
>NZ_BILW01000094.1 GCF_004000765.1 Paenibacillus chondroitinus NBRC 15376
TTGTTCCCCGTTAGGAATTCGGTTCGAAGGCTTGAAACTTTAGGTTATAACGTTACGATTTCGGAAGTCTCCTGATCTACGCCCCCTTATATCCTTGGCGCTACACTTTTAAAAAATGAATGAGCAGCGTCTTCTTTAGTGCTGTTCATTTTCTTCAACTACCAGATTTTTTAATTTTCATGGTAGTTAAAATTGACTGTCTACATTTACTCTAATATGCGATTCTCCCATGAAGAGATATTGATGTAATCGGTATTCAAAACATCCAATACATCCTGACAAAAGAGTCTAAATTCATCGATCTCTTGATCTTTTCTTTTCAAGATTATCTTTGCTTCTATCTCATTTTCCTTAGAAAAATCAATGCTTACCAGTTTAAAAGGTTTGATATATTTGCCTTTTGAGGGGAATGTCCATCCATCAAAAAAACTTCCCAGTAATTTTCTGTTAATCTGATCGATAGGTTTATTACACTTAATGCTTACTAATATTTGGGTACCTTTGGTTACGCTAGCCGGCAGAGGACTATACAATTTTTCTATGTCATCCCAAATGACATTCATTTCTAAATCACCACCATTAATATTTACACATATCTACTACTGAACGTTCTCCGATAAAATTATACCCATATTTAAACACAAACTATTGAAGATAACTGCCCGTTACTTGAATAAAAACAGGAAGCAGCTGCCGCGGCAATCTGCTCCCTGCTTTTATTGCGCTATAGTCTCGCGTTAGTTTAGTCCCTGATAAACATTATTTGTTTATTACTTCTAATTGTCCTTTATTTCTATCCTATTTCCTTCAGGATCTATAATTGTCCCAATTGTCCCCCAGTTAAATTTATTTACGTGAACTCTTACACCCCGACTTTTGATTTCACTTACTGTATTCTCAAAGTCGGTTACTTCGATTCTAATTACTGTTGGATTTTGAGCCCTGTTTTTTTCGGTTGTATTAGATACTCCATTGTCTTCTACCATCAGGTAACTTCCACCAAAATTTAATTTAGATAATCCTTGTTTTCTCTCACGAACTGTAAGACCAAGTTTCTCAGTATAAAAGTTGACGTTTTCTTCATAATTCTCTAAAAACAAAATAAATCCAGTTTCTTTTATGTGCAATTTTCAGACCTCCTTTTACTGTGTTTTCAAATCTCTTCTAAGGTAAATTTATGTAACGAAATCAAGTTACAGAATCAGTTTGAATTTCGACGTACTTAAGGGTCCCCTGGCTTAATCTCATAGAATAATCTTCTTCCATGCTTTGTGTATAGAACTCGATGACATTATCCTCCGTATCCTTAAAATATACTCTTTTGTGAATACCTCTAGTAACAATTTTATTATCTATACCTTTGTCATTTAGGATTGTAATTGCCTGTTCAATTTCATTCACTCCAACGAATAATGCCATATGTACATGAATCCCACCTTCATCGAATAATCCATTCCATGAGGAAATTGAGGATTCCTTTTCTGTCCGTTCTTCCCTGTTAAAGTTTCGTGGCAACCATAATCCCAATCTTGTGGGTCCACCAATATATAACCATGTAGCCCAAATTTCATTACCTTTTTCAGTAAATTGTCCGTCATTATATCCCCATTCCTGAACTATAGGGAATCCTAACTTGCCCGACCAAAAATCTACAGCTCGCTTCATATTCTTTACTTCTAAGACGACTTCTGACGCACCTTGAGATATGATTTTCATGGAAGCTCCCCACCTTCTCGAAATAAATAGCTACCTACATCGGAAAGATTAAGTTGAATTACAAAACTCACCATCTAAAGTAAGTTTATCTTAATTCAAAAGAATTGGGTATATCTTCCACACTAAACTCCCTCTATGGAGAAACGCTTTTCTCTTAAATACTCTCGTTTTCTCAGTTTTTAACCTTCAAATACTTTTTAGCAGATAACATTCAATGGTATGAAGTTGTAGAAGAAGAAATTTATGGATATGCTGAGGGGCAAAAGACTCTCTACCTAAACCACCTGTTGTAAAAAACGGATGGTATGGTAATGTATGGTTGCACCTTTGGATCTCCACATGTACTCATGGTGGTCAACCCTCCCACATCTCGCAGAGTCTACGCTCCCACATTCCTTCATTCAACCTATCCATGAGGTGGAGGTCAGATATGCTGCCCGACAGGATCATTGTCCGTAAGTTTAGTGCCTTTCCGACTCATCCGTGCTTCTTGTTACCTTGCTCTCCTTTGGTCATCAACATAAAAAAAACGATCATTAAGCTGCGTGTGGTATCTCGGTGGTGAATCGAGGGATATCCCGGATCATCTTTTCTTCACTAAACTCATGGCCCTTCTGCAAGATACCGAAAAGGATGCGTATGAGTTTGTTACATAACGCGATGAGAGACTGCATCTTTTTTAATGGATTCACAGGCCGTTTGGTGTAATATTCGTGCAGGATGCGAAAGGCTGGGTTTTTAGCGACAAGCGGCATCATCACTCTAAAGAGCAAAGCACGAAGGCGCTTCCTGCCCCTCTTTGTTATCCTGGTTTGTCCTGTATGTGTACCGGATGAATTTGTTTTCAAATTCAGTCCTGCAGGCTTTGTGATCTGCTTTGGATGTCGGTACTGGTCAATGTCTCCTACTTCGGCTAAAAAACCAGCGATGGTATCTCGGCCAATTCCTTTCATGGCCAACACTTGCTTTACATGAGGGATCTGCGCTAGCAGTTCATCTAACTTTGCTTCCAATTCCACAAGCTTGTTCTGAAGCCATTCGTACTGTGTCAGCAACAACTTTAGCTCCATTTTAGCCAACTCAGAGCCTTGCCTGATGCCAATAGATCGGCCGGCTGCTGCCTTCAGATTCTGTATTCGACCTAGACCAAGCCCGCGCTTTGCAGCTTCTCTTAAATGCTGCAGCAACGTCTCGTCTGGCACAGCAACAAGCTCATGCGGCAGTAGATTGAGGCTCAGCATTTGGATAGCAGATTTGCACTCCCAATCCTTAAATACCGTCAGAAACTCTGGGAAATACCGATCTAACCAGTTATGGACACGTGCTTGCACAACACAAAGGTCAGTTGTTAGGTGCTCGCGAATTTTCATGGCTTCTCTCAGTTCGGCATAAACACCTTGAGGAAGGCTCGGTACAGCGTATCTCCCGTCTTTGACCAACTGTGCAATCACTTTTGCGTCCTTGATGTCATTCTTTGTTGGGGAATTGTCATCTAATTCTTTACTTTTCTTCACGTGTAATGGGTTCACTACGCCGTATTTTACTTGCTCTTCTTTAAGAAAATGGGCTAGGTTTAGCCAGTAATGACCCGTCGGTTCCATACCAACTATGGCATCCTTAAACCCTTGCTCCGTCGCAATCTTTCTGAACCAGCTCACAAATAATTCAAAGCCTTCTCGATTGTTTTCAAACGTAAGTGGCTTCCCGAACTCGACTCCGCGGAAGTCCTGAGCTCTCGCCACATGTCTAAATTTTGCGATGTCGACTCCGATAATTAGGGTAGAAAAAGTAATTTGATTAATTCGTTCATTTTGAGTAGAATGCATGTTGTAGTCTCCTTGGTTTTGTTTTTGGATCTGACGCTGGCCAGCATCTGGGATCCATTAACATCATACCAAGGAGTCTTTTTATTTCTCAAACCTCGTATTTTCTCAAAATAGGAATTCTGCCCGTTACTTCAATAAAACAAGGGACAGAGCGCCACCTGCCGCGGAGCTCTGTCCCTTGTTTTTGCACTATGTTCT
>NZ_BILW01000095.1 GCF_004000765.1 Paenibacillus chondroitinus NBRC 15376
TTCTGGAGGAAAGTAGCACAGTTTGAGACGAAATAGGACCCTGTGGTTCCCCTGAGGCGCTGATATGCCGCGTTTTGTCTGAAATAAAGGAACCGAGTTCCCCTAATTGTGGCACACCGAGTAGGGAATTTATAATAACTGTCGAATCCATAGTTGATCCTATCGAGATGGAGGAGTAGCCATGATTCATTCGTTCAACCCTCAGCTTTATTATCATACAATGGGCAATTATCCCCCTGTATTGACGGTGCGTGATGGGGATACGGTCATTACCTCAACAGTCGATGCGAGAGGCTGGGACCAAAATGGTGAAAGCGCAGCTGCCCGCGGGAATCCGATGACAGGACCGTTCTATGTCGAAGGGGCGATGCCCGGCGATACGCTAGCGATTCGATTCGAGTCGATAACACCGAACCGAGAGTGGGCATGGACAACCAATATGCTTGCTCCAGCCGTTATTGATCCAGCTGTTGCGGCTGCATTGCCGGCATCGGAAATCGTGCACTGGACGGTGGATGTCGCTCAGGGAGTTGCATATCTGAAGGAGCCAACGCCGGGACTGGCCCAATTGAAGCTGCCTCTGCGGCCTTTTCTAGGTTGTTTTGGTGTTGCACCCTCCAAAGGGCAGTTCATCTCCACGGCCACAAGTGGCGAATATGGCGGAAACATGGACTACAAAGGTCTGGTCGCAGGCACTACCGTCTATTTTCCGGTGTCGGCTGAAGGCGCGTTGTTTTATTTGGGTGATGGTCATGCTTTGCAAGGTGATGGAGAAATCATCGGCACAGGTCTCGAAATATCCATGGATGTTCGGTTTACAGTTTGCGTTCAAAAGGGTAAAACGATCAGCTGGCCGCGGGGCGAAACCGACACGTTTTGGTTTTGTATCGGCAACGCCCGGCCGCTTGATCAGGCGCTTCAACATGCAACGACGGAGATGCTGCGGCTGCTGCAGGAAGATTGCGGCTTAACCTCTTCGGAAGCCAGCTTGTTGATGGGGCAAGCCGTTGAATATGAAATTGCGAATATGTTCAACCCCGCTTACAGTGTAGTCTGCAAATTGCCGAAAGCGGTATTAGCCTCATTGGTCTAATGAATAAGAAAGCCCTCAAACCTGGCCGTAAGCTAGGTTCGAGGGCTTTTTTAAATAAACTCTCGTCCACCGTCAGTCTCTGTATAAATAGAGATCAGCACGATTGCGATGTCATCTCCTATGTTTCTCACCACATGGGGCGTGCAGGCGTTCCAACTGAACGAATCGCCTTCTCCGAATTCCGCCGCATCTTCACCCTGCTCCGCATGCACTCTTCCTTTGATAACGACATGAACCTCCTCACCTTCGTGAGCATGAGGCAACTCTCCCGTTGAGGCACCCACAGGAAATTCGACCAACATCATCCTGACATTTTTTGTAGAGCTCAAATGCTCTACCTTCAAATGGTCAGAACCACTTGTCGTAATTCTTCGCTCATCCTTGCGGACAATATGCATACGATCCTCTTTCTTCAAGAGCAAATAAGCCAAAGGTACCTTTAGAACCTGTGCGATATTTTCAAGTGTAGAAATGGAGGGGGAAGTTTTGTTCGTTTCAAGCTGGCTCATGAAGCCTTGTGATAAGCCGGTTTCTTCGCAAATTTGGGCGATCGTAATATTTTTGCGCTTTCGAATAGCCCGTATCGTTGAGCCGATGTCCATCCCGACAGCACCTCGCATCAAATATTAGTAATACAAAACTTAATTACATATTAGCAAAATTTCTGTTGACATGCTAGGGTGTAATATATTAAATTACTTATATAAACTTTAATTTAACATTACTTATATTTTAAGGAGAGGATAATTAGAATGAATAAAACCGCACTTGTTTCGATGATTATGCGTGTGTTAATGGGAATTATTTTTATCTCCCACGGAATCGCCAAGTTTCAAATGGGACTAAGCAATGTAGAAGGATGGTTCAGTTCTATCGGCATTCCTGGATTTATGGCCTATGCGGTGGCGGGGCTTGAGCTGGTGGGCGGAATTATGCTCCTTGTGGGATTGTTTACACGTTATGTATCAGGTTTGTTCGTATTGATGCTAATCGGCGCTATTATTACAGCGAAGCTTTCCGTTGGACTTCTTGGCAATGCACAATCGCCAGGCTACGAGCTTGATCTCGGCTTTCTGTTGATTTCGTTATATTTAGTTGTTGCAGATATGTCTCCACTTTCAGTAGACAGGTTTATTATGAGAAAACATAGCGCGTAACATACAACAAAGGAGGATTATGATGAATCCGGCGTATCCATATGATGTGCATGTACCAGCGAATATAGACCCAGACAAGAAATACCCGGTCATTTTTACTTTGCATGGCAAGGGCTCCAACGAGAAAAATATGTTTAGCCTGGTCGCTCCGTTAGCTGACGACTTTATTATTATCGGCATACGCGGCAATCTGCCTCTTGGCTCAGGTTATCAGTATTATAGTTTGAAAAGTTTAGGAAATCCCATTCGGGAGATGTTTGACGAAGCGATAAAGAACCTTGAAGCATTCGTTCAATACGCCACAGAAAAGTACCCGATCGACCGGAGCAAGCGTTATTTGCTGGGCTTTAGCCAAGGTGCGATATTATCGATGTCGCTTGCGCTTACGATGGGCGATCAGTTGAAGGGGATCGTTGCGCTGAACGGGTACATTCCTGATTTTGTGAAGACGGAGTATACTTTGAAAAGCGTGAAGGAAGTATCCGTATTTGTCTCGCATGGCGAGTACGACTCCATTTTTCCTGTTCGGATCGGCCATGAATCGGCAGCGTATTTTCAAGATCAGACGCCGCGCTTAACCTTTCATGTATATCCCACGGACCACGGCGTGTCGGAAGAAAACCAGCTTGATTTTTTACATTGGCTAAAAAATGACTACGAAGGAGCGTGAAGAGGCATGATGCCTTCCTATTTTTTCGCGCATGGCGCGCCGTCGATTGTGCTTGAGGATAACGCATATACACAGCTGTTAAAGCACTTTAAGGAGAACACACCTAAACCTAAAGCGATTGTCCTTTTTTCCGCTCATTGGGAAGAAACGGTGCAGAGTGTAAGTGCTGCTGAAACGTATGAAACCATTTATGATTTTGGCGGGTTCCAGGATGAGCTTTATCAAATGACGTATCCGGCCAAAAGCGATCGCTCTCTGGTTGAACAGATTCAAAAGCTGTTTGAGCAGCAAGGCATTCAAAATGTTCGAAACGAGCAGCGAGGACTCGACCATGGGGCTTGGGCTGTATTGAAGCTGCTGTATCCTGATGCTGACATTCCGGTCGTCGCTTTATCCGTGAACCGGAATTTGCCTAACGAACAGCAATATCAAATCGGCAAAGCATTGGCAGCGCTCAGAGAACAGGACGTTCTCATTATCGGCAGCGGCGGCACCGTCCACAATTTGAGAAAATTGAATTGGCGATCTGGTGGTATCGATGAGTGGGCGGAGCAGTTCGACAGCTGGCTCCAAAACAAGCTCGAGGCATGGGACACGGAAGCGTTGTTCCAGTATCGCGAACTTGCGCCTTTCGCCCAGGAAGCTGTGCCGACGAGCGAACACTTTATTCCATTGCTGCTTGCTATGGGAACTGGCGATTCCAATCGTCAGGCGAAGCTGCTTCATCGCAGCTATCAATATGGCAACTTGAGCTTAAGCTGCTGGCAGTTTAGTTAAAACAGGAAGGCAGTCGACGAT
>NZ_BILW01000096.1 GCF_004000765.1 Paenibacillus chondroitinus NBRC 15376
GGCTCCGTTCACAGTAATTTTGGCATCACCACTTGCTGCCGTCGGTGTGATAATGATTTCATTTGTTACCTTCGGTACACTTAATGTGTACTCGGTTTGCGCCGCATCAAAGGCGGGGCTCAACGCACCAGCATTTGTTGTCAGGCTGCTCAACGTATTATCCGTAGAAGGCCAAACTTCAGTCGCCGTCACGCCGCTCGCTTTCAAATAATTAGTGCCTGGATTATCTAAAATATTTTTGATAACGGAAATGTTCGTACCCTTCTGGAGCTGAATTCCATTCGTGTTTCCAGTGATGGAATTGCCTATGATATATACATTCTGAGGATCTCCAGCGCCGACACCCCCGGCATTTTGATCCCCGTTGTCGTGTTCAAGCAAAATCCCCCAGTAACCGGAAGCCGTGTTGTTGCGAATGATGTTATTTTCGATGCGCGTTCCTGGCCCATTTAAAATATTAATCCCTACACCATTGTTGACAGTCGTTGTATTTTCAATGATGTTATGTTCGATCCGTGTATCCGGAGTGCCCATGGTAACGACAATTCCTTCACGCGCATTGCGGATCACATTGTCATGAATGTAGTTTTGAGGTCCTGATTTGCTATGATTGCTTGGAGCCGTTCCTCCGGTATTCCCAAGCCCTACGCCACCGCCGGTAAAAATATCCTCAACGGTATTGCCATAAACTTCGTTCAAATATTCCAACTCACCATGGAGATCAATTGCGTCCAGCTTTGTGTTCTTATAGTGATTGTTTCGCAGTACGTTGTTATGCGCTACGTTTTGAATGAGGGAACCATGACGTAGATACGGCCCTTCAAAAGTCGAATCTTCCACTACGTTCCAATACGTATCGTTATCAAAACCGAGCCTATCGACCTTCGGCATCCCTTGAATGGACGTGCCATATCCGGCACCGCCGCCACCTAAGTCCGTTGCATTGCGGAAAGTCGCATGACGAACAACGACGTCGTGACTGTTTTCAATGCGAATGGCCATGCGTCGGAAACGTTCCACTGTGACATGATCAACGGTGACATTATAGGATGGATCTTCACCATAATTGGCGATAGCAATCATGCTGTCAGGCCCTCCGGCAGCCGGATTATTGATCACATGATCCAATGAAAAGGCACGATTCCACGTGGAAGTAACGGTCAGATTTGAAACCAAAATATCATGTTGACTCGATGATTTCAGCACAGAACTATTTTTAACATCATCAATGCTTGATTTCAAAATCGTTTGCGACTCGCTCTCCCCCCGCAGGTTGACGCCTGACTTCAGTTTTAAATTGATAAATCCATCCGGGGAAGTGATTAAGTTATAAACGCCATTCGGAATGAACACCTCGTCGCCAGCTGTAGCGGCATCTATCGCGTTTTGGATGGCAATGCGGTCATCTTGGGCATTATCCGCCGGATCTGCGCCATAATCAAGAACGTTACGTGTAACGCCAGTTACCTGATGAGGCGAGTGTACAGCATGTTCAGACCCATCTGGATTCGTTAATCCCGGCTTTGTAAAAGGAACCGTCCCTGACGGCGCCGTTGGCGTAATATTGGGGACGATCGCTACCGGTGTATCACCTGAAGGGAACGGTGGATAGATCATAACTTCCGTTAAACTTGTGAATGTACTGCCATCGGAGTTCCCGTGTCCAATGATGCGAACGAAGCGAGCTTGTGTATCCGGGATATCAAAAGCTTGCATATCCACCGTATTCGGACGGCTGTTTCCAGTGAACACATTCGTCCAGGTTTGCGCATCGTTTGATGTTTGAATATCAATGAGCGTAGTCCGCAGATCGCCTTTATAAAAAGCAATGCCCACGTAGCCAATGTTCTTCGCTTGCCCCAAATCAAACATCACATATTGCCCGTCACCTGAAGCTGACCAGCGGCTGAACAAGTTGTTATCGAGCGTGTTGCTCTCAACATTTCCATCGCTGCTGCTTGCATTGACTTCTACGACTTGCAGAGGTGTAACTGGAGCAGACAATGTCGTTACGTTGTAGGTAAGAGGTGTCAGCGAGTAATTGCCTACCGCATCTCCTGCATAAACGCTATATGTAACGCTTGTATTCGGGGTTAGCCCTTGAACTGTGTATGTATTCCCTGTCACATTGCTTAGCAGCACATCATTCTGATAAAGCTTATAGTTCGTTACCGCACTATCATCGATGGCTGCCGGCCAGGTTAATTGAACAAAATCCATGCCCAAATTAATTGATTTTAAGGCTGCGTTTTGACCCCATATTGGCGGGGTAGTGTCGCTTTGAACAACACGCCGTACCAGGAGTTGCGGCTCAGGGTTGGAGGCTGAAGTGTTCTCTTTCGAATATACGTTAACGGAATTGGTTGAGTTTGAAGCGATGATGAAAGAAACTTTCTGGTCGGAGAGATGCTGCCTTACATAATCCGTCACTTCTACGGTGTATAAAATCGGTTTAGCTGAATTAGCCTGATTCACAATAAATTGCCCTAATGGATTCATCGCAGACAAATCCGTCTGAGGAGCATTATTCCAGGTTATCGTTGATTCTTGCCATGAATTATTCAATAGACCATACACTTGGAGGGCGGTGTCGATGTCACTGCTGCCTTTTTTCGCAGACACTTGCAAATAATATTTGTATGTACTATCGGATACGGTAGACACATCAAACTTGAAGTAAACTTCTGTCTTTTTCGAGGAGCTGGTTGAAAGGCTGTATAATCCTAACGTCGAACTCCCCAAATTCGTTCTGTTGTCGTAGTTCGTATCCGCTACCTCAGGCTTAGTGCTGTCTATAACGATAGCAGCATCTGCACTGGTTGGGAGAGCAGCAACATCCACCTCAACATCCGCTGCTCTGCCTGCCGCAGGAACGAGGAGTAGAGAAAAGACCATGGAGAACAGTACCAACAAAGCTAATCTTTTTTGTAAAAAGCGAATTTTCATGTAGCCATGCTCCTTATTCAGTTTAGTCTCGCACCAATGTAAGCGTATACAATTAGCCGCGATTCCATCATATTACCCCCTTTTTGACAACTTTTATTGTCATTTATTTAGGTGCAGGAGGGATATTATTGGAAAATATCAAGTAATGCCCATTGAGGGAACTCTGCTCCTCTATTTTGGTGATAAACGTGAAAAGTTCCCTCCCATAGCTAAAAGAGCATTTTTCGAGGAATAGTCGCCCAATCTGGCGATTTACGCGGCATAGGAGCGATGTGGATGTGCGTGTCATTGGATGAAGTCCAATGACAACCCCGATAATGGCCAATGCCTTCTCTATGTTGCACTTTCTGCAGCATAGAGGCCTCAGATCGGCCAATGCCTCCTTCTACGTTGTACAAAATGCAGCGTAAAAGGCAGAAATGAGCGGTTTTCACGCTATTTAGACTGAATTCATTGTACATTGTGC
>NZ_BILW01000097.1 GCF_004000765.1 Paenibacillus chondroitinus NBRC 15376
CCATTTTTTATGAAGTTTGAGTCATTAGCTCAGTTGGTAGAGCACCTGACTTTTAATCAGGGTGTCGTAGGTTCGAATCCTACATGACTCAGTTTTTTTTATTTTATGCGGTCATGGCGGAATTGGCAGACGCGCACGGTTCAGGTCCGTGTGGGCTAACCCCCCGTGGAGGTTCGAGTCCTCTTGACCGCATCACCAAGAGCTTTCTTAATTCCTTTTATAGGAGCTAAGGAAGTTCTTTTTTTGTATATCCATTTCTAAATTTCTGTTGACATTGATTATTATTATCACTAATATCAAGTTATGGGCGGTAGATATGAGCGGTGGAGGTTATGACATGAAAACGATTAAATACTGCTGCAGAAATGAGAAATTCGGTTCCAAACAAATATATAAGTCATTGAAAAATGAATACCCTGATCTGAAGCAAAAGAAGAAGGATTGCCTAGGAAACTGTAAGCATTGCAAGAAAGAGTGCATCGCGATGATCGGCAAAAAGGACTTGGTTTGCGCCGCTTCACCTGACTTACTGTATGCTCAGCTCAAGCAGATTATTGCTGAATCCAGGGCTGAAACCGTAATGGCCTAAGTACATAACCTTTGTAAAATTTATGACTTCCGTT
Source organism: Paenibacillus chondroitinus NBRC 15376 (assembly GCF_004000765.1). Taxonomy (GTDB): domain Bacteria; phylum Bacillota; class Bacilli; order Paenibacillales; family NBRC-103111; genus Paenibacillus_E; species Paenibacillus_E chondroitinus. The sequence goes on from NZ_BILW01000097.1 coordinate 624, forward strand.
TGTATTTGTATATGAAGTTCTGGTAATCTTGTATGTATGGGGATTTGCAAAAAATAACCATACAGAAAGGATGTGCAGCACATCATGTTAAAAGATGAACTAACGGAAGCGCTCAATGAGCAGATGAACTATGAATTTTACTCCGCGCACGTCTATTTGGCCATAGCCGGTTATTGTGCAGCAGAAAGCTTGGATGGGTTCTCGAACTTTTTTATCGTTCAAGCGGAAGAAGAGAAATTTCATGCCATGAAGATTTTCAAATTTATTAATGATCGCGGGAAAAAGGTTGCTTTCGCCGGCATGGATACGCCAGTGAATGAGTACGAATCGATCCTCGACGCTTTTGAGCATGCATACAAGCATGAGCAGGAAGTGACAAGACGTATTTACCATCTGTCTGATTTGGCTCTCAACGATCGTGAGCATGCGACGATGCAATTCCTCAAATGGTTTATTGATGAGCAGGTAGAGGAAGAAGCGATGTTCGACAGCATTATTAACAAGTTGAAACGGATCGACAAAGATAGCAACGCCTTCTTCATGTTGGATGCGGAATTTGCACAACGCACGTTCACTCCACCAACCGGGGAATAATTACATACGATACTAACGAAGACCAAAACTTACTTTTTCGCCGTTTACAGCGAAGGGTAGGTTTTTTCTATGTTTACTGACGCATAGCTGTCAGGGTTTATTTTATATACTGAAAGAAAAAAAGGAAGTGGCGCATGGAAAAGTTAGATTTAGCCAAAGTCTACAAATCCTATTACACAGCTCCGACGAAACCACAGCTAATGGAATTTGGACCTGTTTGGTATGTGACCATCCAAGGAACTGGGGACCCGAATGGAGATGTCTTCGCACAAGCGACTGAAGCGCTCTACACGCTTTCTTACAGCATTAAGGGCATCTATAAGATGGAGGAGAAAGACTTCACTGTGGCCAAGCTGGAGGGCTTGTGGTGGGTAGATGGAGATAGCCGGAAGGCACTCGAGGTGCCGAGGGAGCAGTGGCGTTGGAAACTTTTGATCAGGATGCCCGATTATGTTACAGCAGAGAAGGTAGAGGAAGCCCGAGTTAAAGCTTTAGGCAAGAAAAAGGAGCTGGAGCTGCTTTCGGATATTGTATTTGAAACCTTGTATGAAGGAAGCTGTGTCCAGATGCTGCATATGGGTCCGTATGCTTCTGAGCCCGAAACGCTAAGCCAAATGTATGAATTTATGGAGACAAGCCATTTAAGCATCAGCGGCCTCCATCATGAAATTTATTTATCTGACCCGAGGAAGATTGATCCTTTGAAAATGAGAACGATTTTGCGTTACCCTGTTAAGGCGGCAGGAGTGGTGAAGGGCTGATTTTTGCTGTAAAATAGAAGAAAATGTCGAGCTGTTGGGAGGGAAGGCGATGCGGACACGGCATATATCTGTTATTGGTCATGTGATCGGCGTGCTAGTGATTTGGATAGGGCTTATGTACCCTACTTCTGCAGCCCAAGCCTCCTGGCTCGATAGGGTGAAAGATATCTATCAACTGCCTGAGAATGTGGAGCAAATTCAGAAAGATTACGAGGCAACGAAACAGCAATTAGAGGAGCAAAAGGACAAGCTCTCGGAAACGATCCGGCATTCGCAGGAAACCGAGGAAAAGCTCCTTCAACAAAACGAAGCGCTTCAGAAAGAAAATGAACGCCTGCAAGAGCGCTTAAAGGCCATGGAGCAGGTTGCAATAGAGAAAGAAAACCGGAGTCGGAAGATAACAAATATGGTTATCGCGGTGGTTGTGCTTGTAGTGTTGTATTTTGTACTTGGAAGGGTGTTCCGGTATGTGGTCTGGCGGAGGCAGAAGCGTCAAATGAGATAGGAGGCCTGAGAGGTGTGGAAGTTACTTTCGAACATGCAAGCTCACACGCAAAAATGGCCACACTGCGCATCGAGAAGGACGAATCGATTCATGTGCTGCATCCGAACCAAATCGTAGCTTTTCAAGGGAAGTCTGAGCAAAGAGAGGACTCTTTGATGAAGCTGCCCAGCATGTACCGCAAAAAACGTCTGATTCAATCGCGCGTGTATGGTCCTGCTCAGCTTATGCTAGGTTTGCCAGAAGGTTATAGCATGTCTGTGGTGCCTATTGGTGAAGAGGATGATCTTTTGTATGAGTTCCGGCATGTTCTGTTTTATACCGGCGGTGTCAGTTTTACTTCACACTTACAAAATGTTAAAAATACACTGATCACGCAAGATCTCGTGAAAATGCAGTTCAAAGGACCGGGAACGCTGGGGCTTTTGACCGCTGGGCCCTTGTATCAGATGGCTTTGGATCCGAAGCAGCCTTTATATGTGGATATTCATTGTCTAATTGCGTATCCTCGGAATGCCGTACTGCGTCTTTGTGTATATGGCAATACATTAGCGAGCCAGCATATGAATTATCATTGGGAAATGACAGGGCAAGGACATGTGCTGCTGCAGCCATGCAAGCCGGATCGCAAGTTGGATGAGCATATGAAAAACGATAGTTTATTGCGGCGAATTGCAAGGGAAGTGCTGCCTTTTGGCGGTATTTTTATAAAATAAGCGATTGGTAACAAAAAACATTTGCATTTGTTCTGAAATCCTGATATATTATTCCTTGTCGCCTCTGAGAAAGAATTCAAGTGACAAGCAACACATACCG
>NZ_BILW01000098.1 GCF_004000765.1 Paenibacillus chondroitinus NBRC 15376
CTCTGCCTATGGCAGCCGCCTGCGTGAAGCTGCCCGTCCCGTGGGCGGGCAGCAGGTGTACCGCTGCGGCAGGCGAAGCCGCAGCGGTTCCCGCAGGAGCAGCGATGCGCGCTCCTGCGCTGCTCGCCAGCAGCGGCATGACACGCGGTGTCATGCTGGCGGGCTGGCGAGCCATCGACGCGCGGGGCGTGCGCGCGTCTGCTCTTGTCGCTGCCCGCGAAGCGGCAGCGGGCTGCTCCGCCTGAGCGCGCGCTTCTTCCAGCGCGCTTATGGCCCTGATGGTTCGCTCTGCGGAATCAGACAGGAAGCTGCCGGCTTCCGACTGATTGAGCGAACCAGATCTTGCGCGCAGCGCGCGTTCGCTTTCAGCGGCCATGGTCTGCCGCTGAATATGCTCCACTTGTGCACCGCGCCTTACCCCCATGGCAGGCTGCTTCCGCGATTGCATTGCGCTCCCTGCCTGCAGTTGAAGCTTCGCGTGTGCCTCAGCTTCCATTAAGCGATGCACTTCAGTTAATCTGCCTGCATCCACCAAATTCGAGCCAAGCGTCCCTACTCGGCCTAAGCTAGTTGAAGCTCTCTCATCTGACGAGCCTTTGGTCGCTCTACCTACCATTGAAACTGAAGTTTCCAGTCCTCTAGTGGCACTGGAGGGTCTTCTCCTGGCGACTCCAGGAGATGATTCACTTGCCGCTGTGGCTGCTGTTTCTATGAATTCTTTAACGTAAACTGTACGATTACTGCTTTCCGGTTCCACTTTTCTATCCGAAGAAGACTGTCCCTCTCTTTGTTTCCATATGGCTTGGACAGCCGATACTGGTGACTGCTGTCGTAATACTGCATCTGCTTGCCTGTTCCGCACCATCCCTATTGCCGCTGCTGCCGGTACAAGGCTTGGCCTCATGCTTTTCAAGCTGTTTTCCGTTATTTTGGAAGCAATCTCAGCTGCAAAATCCCCCGAAGACCGGCCGTTTTGCATCCAATCATTCGATCCTTTTTCACTTGGGTCCACTATGGATTGGCTGCGTCCGGTTTGTTCAAGGGATACCGATGAATCGGTTAGATGCTCAGCGGGTTTACGAAAAATTCTTTCAACAATCCTTCCGAAAGTGTTTGACCCTCTTGCCAAATCTACTCTAGTACTTTCAGCGGATTGTCCCGGATTTTCAACGACTGTACGCCCATGCAGCCTAATTCCATCATTTATTGTCGACATCTCGCTAAACATGGAACCTATTTTCTTGATACTGGATTCTGCAATTTTTGCAGATATCTCAGAAGCTAAGTTGGCAGGCGATAAGGTGCTTTGCACGACATCAGCATCACGCTCAGCCACTTGGTTGTCGACCTGCTGTTCGTGATTGGCGCCGCTTCGTTCATTACTTACTGGAGAGCGGAAAATACGCTCTGCCTCCTGAAGTCGCGTACTTGCTTGCAGACTAGCACGATAACCGTCAAGCGGACTTGGTGAAACCAATTTCGTTACACTGTTTTCGGCCTTTTCAGCTATATTTGCAGATATCTCAGAAGTTACGTTTGAAAGTTGGTATAGTCCCTGTCCTGGGGAAACAATATTCCCCGCTTCAGGTCGACTTCCCCTGACTTGCTTCACCACTTGGTTCATCGATTCCATTGGCCTACCCATTTGGCTCGGTTGACTGATTGGCTGTCTGTGCTCAACATAAGTCATCTCATGCTTCCGCTGATTGCTCTCCCCCCGCAACATTCGCGGTTTATGAGTCGTCATGGCGGTAAAATTGTTTCTAACAGATCTATCTCTAATCAATAGATTAGGGTTTGTATGTGTACTTCCAACAATTGAATCATTAGAAGATTGCTGTCTTTGTTTTTGGAGAAGCTGCTGCAGCATTTTATCATTGCTTTGAATTTTCACAGCTGCTTCTGCACCATTTTCGATGGTGTTAGGCTTTCTATGAATAAGCTTGTGTCCGCTCAATTGATGAACGACGGGTTGCTCAGGGTGCTCCATTACGGAACTCTGTCCCATCCTGCCGGCTGTGCGTATAATTCGGTGAATTGCGCTTACACCGTTAGTGAGCTTCCCATTACTGGAAATTGCCCCTACATGCCCTGACTCGCCGTTCCTCCGCTTGACCGCCAGATTATCATCTATATGATCCACTACTTGTTTGGACCACTGCATACTTCCTTGCTGAAGAGCTTCCGTCTGTGCATCCATCTGCACTAGATTTTGAGCTTTCCCTTGCTCCTGCACTTTCTGTTGCTCTTGCGTTCTTTCTTGCTCTTGCGCTTTCTGCTGCTCTCGTGCTCTTTCTTGCTCCTGAACTCTCTGCTGCTCTTGCGTTCTCTCTTGCTCTTGAACTCTCTGCTGCTCTTGCGTTCTCTCTTGCTCTTGAACTCTCTGCTGCTCTTGCGTTCTTTCTTGCTCCTGCACTCTCTGCTGCTCTTGCGTTCTTTCTTGCTCCTGCACTCTCTGATGCTCTTGCGTTCTTTCTTGCTCCTGCACTCTCTGAT
>NZ_BILW01000099.1 GCF_004000765.1 Paenibacillus chondroitinus NBRC 15376
TCGTTCTCCGTTTAATAACAATCATTTATTACATTATGTGTTGGATAGGGGACGAGTTTTATGCCTGGATTTCAATATCATTATCCTTGCACCATTCAATTACAAAATCCTTTATCTTACTTTCTTTGTATTCATACCATAGTTTATCGACACCATGTTCAATAATCCCATCTTTAAATCTCCGGAATGCACCTCTTCCTTGGATAGCTACAAACAGCTCTTCTCGGATATCTCCATCTTCTAAAGTCCCAATAAAATCCTCTATGATTTCATATTCATTGAAGTCGTTTTTTAACGTAAAATCAACGTAAATCTCTTCTTCATCTTCAATAATCCTTATTGCTTTCTCAATGTTCTCCCTTTGCCATTCAGGGAACTTATCGAGTGGCTTTTCATCTTCTGCAGCACGATATTCTTCTCTCGTTAATGTAATAACTTCCCCTGATGTAATATTTATAAATGTTAAAGTATCATCAATTTGCATTTCAATCTCACCAACAAGATCATCCAGTTTAACTGGTTTCATCTTATGCATACTCGCTTTCGCACCTTCTTTTGTATTCATTAATAAACATCTTATCCAAATAAAAAATTAATCTACCTAAGCGGTTACTTCAAAAAAATTAATATACACGTTTACGCTTTTGTATCCGTTAGCTCCACAGCGGAGTAAGATCAGAGCGAAAAATGTTTCCAATTCCCTTCGGAAATAACTTCGACTGCTCCGTCGATTACTTTGATGGCGGTCTGATCATCAATTGCATATGCCGGCCCTTGCATCCCAGCGGCCCATCTCTCTGCAGCAGCCATGGTGTTTCCAGGCAGCATCTCGTGGTCCAGATGCGGAAATATTGCAAAATCAACCAGACTCAGCGTTTCATCACCACCGGTGGGTGGAGTCCAGCCAATAAAGAATTCCCCAATGTTAGGTGCCATCACCATACTCCCGGCGCTCATTCCCACATAAACTGCCTGCAGCGACGGCAAAAGGTCTGCCAGTCCGGACTGCCGTATCCAGTGGCACAGGTAGAGGGCGTCTCCGCCCGCTACCAGCAAGACGTCCGTCTCCCGGACCAGCGGCACCCAGCGGTCTTTGTTGATGCTTGGCAGCGCTGTGAGCTCCAGCACGCCGACGGACTTCCAGCCCAGGTCGACCATGGGATTCTTGAACATGGGATTCTCAGAAATCCCGCTGATGAACTGCCAGGCTTTGACGCCGGGGCCGACCCAGGGGTGTCCGTACATCGCGGTGGGGATGCACAGGGCGTTGGAGTCGGCGATCGGCTTGCCAAGCATTTCAACTAGCGCGTCGTGTATGCTTTTGTTATTGATTCCTGCGGATGTGAGCAATAATTTCATAACTTCACTCCTTGTCGTAGTGTGCTTCTGACGTTTATTCCTAACTTCGTAATTTCCTCCATTGCCTAGGTGTTCGATAAAATGATTGAACTATCCTGCTCGTTCAACGACTTACACCATCTAAGAACCGTCTCGTCAACTTCATCGATATAGCCAACATTATCGATCAAGTTCCAAAATAATATATTGTCTGTCTCATCATTTTCAGTAAGAGGCGCTACATTATCCAATTCTGCATCATAAATTGGATTATAATTTATGATTCCATCTGGCTTCCTAACCTTCAGTAGGCCCTTAAATTCCACTCGTAGCCATTTTTATTAATGATTACTTTCAACTCATGCCCCCCTTTCCATAAATTGTACCATAATGATAAAGGTGACTATTAAGCAAATCTGCCCGTTAGTCCGGCAAAGGGCTGCCACGAGCAACCCTTCAAAACATTTTTTGTGCCTTCGTGGTTTTTTAATGTTCTATTAAATTAATACCCAACGGAAAGTCAATCTTCTCAGTAGATCAAGATAGTTAGCATTTGAGCAAACTTTTAATAAAAATAGTAGCTATATGCGCTATTTAAATTCTAATAAATTTTCTTTTCAATTAATGGCTACTTTTTAGTCGCTGTACCTCTTCTTCAATTCGACTAACCTCAATCCTTTGAAACAAGACTTCAATTTGTGTTAACTCTTTTCCAGCTGGACACTCAATATATTCCCAGGTGGGAACAGATAAGCTTAAAACGTGAATAAAATATATGTAATTGGAAAATTTAAGTATACCGCCATCGTAAGAAGGAGCTGATTTGTTTGAACGGAAAAATCACACCCTTCCAGTTGTCTATGCTCCTGATTACATATATCGGAATCTCCAACCATGTCATCCTTATTCCAATATTGTTAGATACCGCGAATCGAGACGCATGGATCTCTGTCTTGGCAGCCATTGTACCTTCCTTACTTCTTGGCCTGTTGTATGTATATATGTACAAACAGATCCCCTCTTCGCTCTCCACCTGGGTAAAAGAGAAAACAAATTCACTGGTGTGGCTTATTTTCACAGTTCTATTCACGTTATACTTCTTAACTCAGGCTAGCATCAGCATACGGGATACGATCGTG
>NZ_BILW01000100.1 GCF_004000765.1 Paenibacillus chondroitinus NBRC 15376
TGTCCTCTAATTGGAGGAAAACGAGTGGTTTCCTCACAGAGAGTGGAACTACAGGGTCTTATTTCGCCGCCCTGGCGCGTTTTTCGCAAGAAATTGGCGAAATAGCGCCCCGCAGTTCCTCTCCCTTTCAGAATCGGCTGTTTTCGGGAGAATAGTGGCCTCTAGTTCCCTCCTTCGAAAAGTGTTGTCTGCGGTTTTCATCAGCAGAAATAAAAAGCCTGATGACACAGACGCCGTCAGGCTTAGAACTAGCTACTTTACCAACCAATCCTGCACATTACATCACATACTCCTCCATCGCCAACTTCTACCTCGACCGCCCTTAACAAATGTCAAAAACCTAGCGTGAATTCCGCTATGGCTTCCTTATGGGAACTGACGTCCTCTATTTGTAGGAAAACAAGCGTTTTCCTGTCAGAGCGGAACTTGAGGGTCTTTATGCGCCGCCCTGGCGCGTTTTCCGCAAGAAATTGGCGGAATAGCGCCCCGTAGTTCCTCTCCCTTTCGGTATCGGCTGTTTTCGGGAGAATAACGGCCTGTAGTTCCTTCAGAAAAGAGCTGTCTGAGGGGCCAGCTACTTACTTTGCCATTCCATCGCCAACCTGCCCCCACAGTAAAAAAAGGAGACTACCCTAAGAAGTCTGTTATGACCTTCTCAGAGAATCCCTTTTTTCAAAAAACTTATCCAGCTTTAATTTCATCGGTATTCGGTAGTGGTGCAGCATTTGCTTTGTATTTCAAGGTAGGCAGCATAATAAATACGCCAATCAGGAAAAGTACAGCCGATGTGACATAAATGGATGGCAGCGAGAAGGACGCTTTAATGCTGCCGGCCAAACTCATTGTGAGAACCATAGCTCCCATGAACAACGGGTTCAAAATCCCATTCACACGGCCAACGAAAGATTCTTCCGTGTTACCGAGAATCATTGTAGAGATGGCAATTTGGATAGCAGGCATCACTAGACCGGAGAAGAACTGCATCAAAAGCGCCAACCACACCAGATGAGTCAATCCCATGACAGCAAAAGTCACGACGCTTACCGCCATACCGATAATGAGCAGTGCTTGCGGAGACACTTTTTTCGAAAAGCCCATCGTCGCCCCGCCTCCAAGGATCATCGCAACGCCGTTGGCTGCCATAAACCATTGCAGATCTTCCTTCGGCAATCCAAGGTTTTCAGTGACTAGAAAAATACCCAGCGGTGATATTAAGCCAATCGCCAGACCTGCTACTGCAAAGCAGCCGCCTAAGGTGACAAGCATTTTATTATTCAAAACATACTTAAACCCTTGACCCATTTCCGCAAAAATATGCGTGGATGGCTTCTCGGTTCCTTCCTCATTTTTACGGTCCGCAGGAAGAAACGTTAGTACAAGCGCAGAAAGCAGGAAGCATACGCCCATGATTGCAATTGCTACTTCAATGCCAAAATGATAGTAAACAAAGGTCCCCATGATAGGGCCAAGGATCATAAAGATCGCCATCATCGATTGAAACAATGACATCCCCATTTGCATTTGGGATTCAGGCACGTGAACCTTAAACAACTTCATGCCGGAAGGTTGGGAGAACTGAGACAAGATGGACGAAACCAACGTGGCGAAAAAAATCGCCTTCCAGGAGCCGTAAAACAGTGTCACCATAATGGCAAACACAGACACGGCGCTGAGAATATCGCACCACACCATCGTCAATTTCGGTCGCCACCGGTCCGCAAAGGCACCACCGATAAACGAGAAAATAAAAATTGGCGCAAACTCGGCCACCGAAATTAAAGAAACCGAGTAAGGATCATTATTCGTCATGTCTGTGACATAGAGTAGAATTGCAAAGTTACGAACCCAGATTCCGATTTGTAAAAAAAGACCGGACAGCATAATCGCTTGCACGAAACGACTGGCAAAAAACGAACGCATCGTCGGAGTATCCGAAGCTATTGCTTGAGACAAAAGAAAAACACCCCTTCATTAATCAGATAGTCTTATAAAACAAGACCTCCTTCTTACGTAAGAAGAAGAAAAAATGTTTCATAAACCTTTTCTACTTTAACGAAAAAAGGTTCCTATCGTCTAGTGACATATGTCATATGACCAGTCACAAACCTGGATGCCTCAGCGTGACTGAGACATGAGCAGCGCTGCCCCAACGGCCCCTGCGGAGGACCCGAGCGCAGATGCCGCGAACCGGACCGGTCCGCGAATCGAAGGCAAGCAGCGCTCCTCGACGATCTCGCGCATCGGTCCTAACAGCGGCTCGCCGATATGCGAGGCGCCGCCGCCAAGAATGACCACCTGCGGATTCAGCAGGTGGAGAATGCTCACGAGCCCGATGCCGAGGGCTCGGCCCGCTTCGCGCAGGATGCCGCTGGCGGCGGCATCCCCTTCCGCGGCTGCGGCCGCGACCAACCGCGCATCCACGCGGTTCGGGTCGCCTCCCGCGAGCCGCAC
>NZ_BILW01000101.1 GCF_004000765.1 Paenibacillus chondroitinus NBRC 15376
GTGCGCCACGCATGGCGATTAACTAGGCGGTGAAAGTCCGCTGTGGGGGCTTGTAGTTGCCAACCACTAGCCAAGAGCAAGGGTGTCCATCGCGAGGTGGAATCTGAAGGAAGCTGGAGGCAAAATTCCGACCCGAGGAACACGAACGGCATCAGGCATAAGGCACGGGATGAGTCTGCAAAACAAAACGAAGTCCAATTAACTACACAGACGTGCCAATGTAAATGACGCGGGTGCATGGAAGGAAAGTGAATCGTCTTACCGTGGGAGATCTCATGGACGTGGAGAGATGTATTTCGAATCACGGTTGAAACAAGATTTATCATGAGAAGTCAGCAGACGCCATAGTACCTCGAATCGTCGACAACTCGAGGGAAGGGCTGAACCTAAGGAGGTGTCGGTCAATGAAAGTTACTAAAGCAGGAATAAAGCACAGCCAACTTCCAAGAACGGAGGGCTCTATGCAGAAGAATAGCGCGGAACGCGAAGGATATGCGGGAGCGTGCGGTCCTGCAAAGATAACTGAAACGGACAGCACCAATGTAAACGAGTCGGTAGGAGGACTCTTGGAACAAATTGTGAGCAAGAACAACTTGAACGAAGCGTTCAAGAGAGTGAAAGCAAACAAAGGATCTCATGGGATCGATGGGATGAAAGTGGATGAACTTCTGCAATATCTCAAAGAGAACGGGGAAACACTCAGAGAGTCCATCCTGGAGGGGAAATACCATCCGAATGCCGTTCGAAGGGTAGAAATACCCAAGGAGAACGGAAAGAAAAGAAATCTGGGAATACCGACGGTGGTTGACCGAGTCGTTCAGCAAGCGATTGCGCAAGTACTAACGCCAATTTATGAGAAGCAATTCTCGGAGAACAGTTATGGTTTTCGCCCCAAACGAAGCGCTCATGACGCCATTAAGAAAAGCCAAGGTAACATACAAGAAGGATATAAGTATGTCGTCGACATGGACTTGGAGAAATATTTTGACACCGTCAACCAAAGTAAACTGGTTGAAGTATTGTCGAGAACGGTTAAGGATGGGCGAGTGATCTCGCTCATTCACAAGTTCTTGAAGGCAGGTGTGGTGGTGAAGCACAAGATGGAGGAAACCGAAGTTGGCGTACCACAAGGAGGCAATTTAAGCCCCATACTAAGCAATATTATGCTGAATGAACTGGATAAGGAATTGGCAAACAGGGGTCACCGTTTTGTACGTTACGCAGACGACCTGCTCATCTTCTGCAAAAGCAGAAAGAGCGCAGAGCGAACGCTAACAAACATCCTGCCGTTTATTGAGAAGAAGCTGTTTCTCAAAGTGAATCGGGAGAAAACGGTGGTGGACGAAGCGACAAGAGTCAAATTCCTTGGATTCTCATTTTATCGTCAAAAAGGGAGAGCTAAGGTCAGAATACATCCGAAAACCATTGCGAAAATGAAAGCTCGGATAAAGGAACTTACATCGCGAAGCAGTGGGAGAGGAAATGAAGCCCGAGTAGACCAACTTAAACGCTACATTATGGGGTGGACAAACTACTTCAAAATAGCGGATATGAAAAGTTTGCTGAGATCCACGGACGAATGGATGAGAAGACGAATTCGCATGATCTACTGGAAACAGTGGAAGCGAGTGAGAACAAGGTATGCAAAACTGAAATCGTTAGGAATTCGCAGCCACCAAGCAAGGGAGTTCGCAAACACGCGAAAAGGCTATTGGAGAACATCCAATAGTCCAATCCTCACCACATCCCTCGAAAACAACACCCTCAAGGAACAAGGATTCTTATTCTTTTCAGATTATTACCGGCAAGTCGCAACGTAAACTTAGGAACCGCCGTATACCGAACGGTACGTACGGTGGTGTGGGAGGTCGGCTACTCAATTAATGGGTAGCCTCCTACCCGATTT
>NZ_BILW01000102.1 GCF_004000765.1 Paenibacillus chondroitinus NBRC 15376
GCTAAACAATCCTGTAGAGCTTAAGAAATGAGCTTTGTAAAAAAAGGAGCTCCTCGGTATGATGGGTTTGTCGAGAACACACATCAGGGAGGAGCTCTTACTATGAAGTTTAAGGAAATAGACGCACAAAATCAACGGGTTGAACAAATTACTACCTCGCATCTTGTAATAGGGATCGACATGGCTAAAGAAATACATGTCGCACAAGCAACAAATTTCCGCGGATTAGTGGTTTCGAAACGTCATCTCTCATTCTCCAATAGCGTTGAAGGGTTTGAAAAACTGAGTCGCTGGATGAGTGAATTACTGCAGAAACATCGATTAAATAGGCTCATTATCGGCATGGAACCCACCGGGCATTACTGGTTCAACCTGGCCAACTGGTTAACAGATAAAAACTTGCATGTAGTCATGGTTAATCCAGCAACGACGAAGAGAAATAAAGAAAACCGGGATAATAGCCCGTCAAAGAATGACCCAAAAGATGCACTGACCATTGCAGATTCCGTCAGCCGAGGTTTCTATTACGAGTACACGCGTCAGTCACATGAGTTCCAGCGCTTGAAGACCTTGATGAGTGACCGAGAATTTTGGGTGACGAATAGTGTACGGCTGCAGAATCGAATCGTACGCTGGCTGGACATTCGTTTCCCGGAATATCCTTCGGTGTTCAAAGACTGGACCTGTAAGCGTTCATTGGCGACTCTCAAGACTTTCCCTTGTCCACAGGACCTTGAGAAGCATACGGTAGCCGATGTCCTTAGTGCTTGGAGAGTCCATATGCAGCGCGCCGGGGGCACTACGGGAACCGAGAAGGCAGCGCTACTGATCGCACAAGCTAAACGAAGCGTTGGAGAACGAGTTGCTGTTGACGAAGCGAAAGCAGATTTAAAACGGCTCATTGAAGAGTTTGAGCGTGTGACCTCCATGCTAGAACAGATTGAAAAGGACATCGAAGCACTGCTTTCGGAGATTCCAATGGCGCAGCAGCTTCGTACCATAAAAGGGCTTGGGAAGATTTTCACCGCGGCCATATTGGCTGGTACAGGGGATTTAAGGCAATACGCGCACGGACGTCAGGTTTTACGGAAGGCTGGCCTTAATTTAGCTCAAAGTAAGTCTGGAAAACGAAAAGGACAAATTGTACTTTCGAAACGAGGAGACTCCACCTTACGAAAATATCTCTACCTGGCGACGGTTCAACTTGTTTGGAATAATCCCGTTTTCCGCCATCTGCATGAACATAATGTGCATGAGAAAATGATGAAAAAGCAGCAGTCCATCTTTAAGTTGATTGGGAAACTAGCACGGATCTTGGTTGGTATTGTTCAACGAGGAGAAGAGTTTACGCCAGAGAAAACGGTTTTGAATTGGACAGAAGCAGCTTAAGCTAGAAGTATCACGTATATTGACTCATTCGCGGGATTTCACAAAGAAAGCACGAGGACCGAGTTCGTTCTCCATAAGGGCTATGACCCATCCGCTAAACGCTATCGGTCTCCACACCTTGGACAAGTATGACGAAGGATTGTAAGGGCAATGACCCGTTGAGTCATGGGAGGGTGAACGCCAAGGGATCAGTGGAGTATGTGTGCAGTAGAAACTGATTGGGGAATATTTCCTAATAGTCCTCTATTTCCACATGCCCAGCCCGCCATGTCAATCCGGTTCATCTGTTCACTATCCTAAGATTGATCTGATCTAAGGTGTTGAAATCCTGCGAATAAGTGAGTATATGTGAGATAAACCCTTAAAACCGAGGGACGG
>NZ_BILW01000103.1 GCF_004000765.1 Paenibacillus chondroitinus NBRC 15376
CTACGACTGACCAATTAACGTACAATACTTAGATTCGGCCTCTTGAAGGTACTTTTGCGGGTCGCGGCGGAATCGACGACGTTTTGTTGTTTCTTCCAAACGGTTAGACCATCTGGAACGTTCTTCTCGAAACGCTTCGTAACTAACATTCTGGAGTCGTCTGAGGAGATCATTTTGGCGAAGAGCATCATCGACGAACACGACAAACTCCCCAGACCGAATGATGTATTCGTTCCAGCTTCTCAGTCCTGTCATTCGTCGATGACGAGTTTTGGTTTTCCGGAAAAATCGCTCGTGATCGTTGTTGGTACGAGGAACGTGCGGGTGATCGTAGCAAGTGAAAAGCCCTTTCCAAAAGCCTTTTGTATAGCTAATGAAGTTTTTAACCATGGGCTGGTCGGCCTCTTCCTTGTACGTGTGCTCTAGCCATTTCATAAGGTAATTCATCTGTAGCTGTACAGACTCGCTGGATTGGTCGAGTGCTGGATTCAAGATGTTAGCTACGTGGTGTAAGGGATGTGACCAGCGCTTTACTTCTTCGTAGAGCCCGCGAAACTCATTCAGTTTGTTGAATATTCTGAAAACGTTCTGGAGTAGCGAGGGCCCCTTTTTTATCCAAGCATGTTTGTAGAGATGCTTGAATGACTTCGGCAGTTTCGTAGATCCGAATGCCGGGCAAGTCCAATGGCGGGTTTCCATCCTCGAGAAGCACAGAACGGACGGCTGCCAAGTAATCCTTCACGACTTCAGATTCTTCGGAAGTACTCTTGTCGAGTTTCCTTTCGATCTCTCGAATGCCGCGCAGACTCTTCTTTATGCCGGTTTTGAGTTTACGATCCAGATCGACGATGGGCTTAGCAATGTCTTTCAAGTAGTGATATTGGCAGTACTGATACGGGACATCGGGAAGCAACGACTCCATGGCCATGCGGATGGATTGTTGACCATCCGTAACAATACCGATGACGGGGAAACCGAGATCGATAACGGGTTGGATCAGCTCTTTAAGTTCTTCTGCCCCGCTGCTCTTTACGCTTTTAGCAACCAATATCGTGCCACTAAACACCTCTCGGACAACATAAAGCGTCTCATTTCCTTTCTCGGGTTGAACGCCGTCCATGGAGATCATAATTCCACCGTGCGAGTTTACCACTTGCTTGAGTTCTTCTTTCACATGATCCGTTACGCTAGAGCGCAGCAGTGTTAAATACCGCTCGTACAGGCGTTGGGAATTACGTTCGGATGTGGCGACACCGCGGTCTGAAAGCTCCTCGGTTATTTCGGCAATGGTCATATGCTGCTTGAACCGGAGTTGGCCAACAAGGGCGAGCACGTCGAAACCGTAGGATGTATGTTTCATTGCGAGCAAATCCGCTTCTGCGGATTTGTAAAAGGTATTGGGAAATTCGCAGCTCACATTGGAACAAGCATAAGCCATGCTCCAAACCTGGATAACACCGTGGAGAGTGGAAATGTTCTTTTTCCAAGCAGTATGGCTTCTTTTTAGCTTTGCACCGCAATGCAGGCAATGTTCAAACTCTGGTCTGAAGTACATTTTATCTTTTGGAACAATTCGATTTTTCGGTAGTGGCATAAACAAGAAACCTCCATCAAAGTGGGTAGTTACTACTTCGACAGAGGTTAATGGAAATCCTTGTTAGTTGATTGGTCAGTCGTAG
>NZ_BILW01000104.1 GCF_004000765.1 Paenibacillus chondroitinus NBRC 15376
ACTACGTTTGCGAGAAACCTAACACTACTCAGAAAAATGAATAATGTTACTTCTATTCAAAAAATTTACATCGATATTTACACGGCAGCGGAAAAACAACTAACCGTAAACAAGGTGCAGTTAAAATTGCCAAAAAAAGTAATATTTGTTTTACGTCTATTCCTAGCTAATTATTATTTTTACCACTGGCCGACTGTTCTTTCCTATACCTGGAGTGCCGCGAGGAAGTACTTGTGTGTTCTCGCTTTTTTGCCTACCTTTACTGGTACGCATTTTTGGCTTTTTCAACTCGTTAACAAAGCACTTCCACTTATGCCTGCTGTAAAGCCGCAGATGACGGACGAAGTTGAACAGGCTTAGCTTATTTGGTGTTTGAGCATGAAGCAGCTGGCAGAGTAAGTAACTAATGACACTTATGTATAGTTGTGCCCATACGGCATTCGGATGATAGTTATGAAAAGTAACCGTTGTTAGGTGCTGTTTAATCCACTTGAAAAACAACTCAATTTGCCAGCGGCACCGGTAGATTTCACTGACGTCTGCTGCGCTTATGTCTCGGCGAGTTGTTACTACTTTGTAGATCCTGCGTTTTTCGTCCTCAAATTCCACAAGTCGTAGGGGGGTGTGGGTTTTGGACTTCTTGTCATGCACCGTCACTTCCGCATCCCGCAAGATGTGTGTACCTTCCGGTATAGGATGCTCTTTCACAACCGAATAGCTGTTACTTGCTTTTAGTCGGGCTACGAATAGAACACCATCCTTTACCCATGTCGTAAATCGCTTGTAGTTGACATAGCCTCGATCCAGGATATACGTCAAGTCTTTGCGCGTGATCAGTTGATCGACAGCCATCTGATCGGAAACTCCGACGGTTGAGAGCACAATTCGGTCCGGAAAAGGCGTTTCGTCATCTAAGCAGAGCAAGCGAGTGTGCATTTTGACACCTTTCGTCCGATCTTGATAAAAAGCCCAATCGCCAAACACAAATGGAAGGGTGAGTGATGTCGAATCGATGGGGGCTAATTTTCCAAGCTTTTGAACTCCCTTGCCACCTCTTTTCAAGTGCATTAATCGGTTGGCAAGTTTCTCAAATAGTGCTTGTAAGTAGATGAGTGGCATTTTTTCTAGTTTCCGATTTAATGTGGACGAATGGATGGACGAAATTCCTGTCAATTGTTGAAGTTCCTCGTTCGCCAGTAAATGCAACCGAATATCCTCAAGTGTTTTCCTTTGCTGAATCTCACCTTCTACAAAAAGCATGATGGCGGCACGCGTCGATAGCTTTTTATAGTAGCGGTCCGAGATAGGAAACCGATTCATATTAAGATGAAGTTCATTTAAACACTTGCAAATTACTTGATTTTTAGGTATATTGCCCATTGGTGGGTCTCCTTTTGTAGAGAGTCGGGCAATTTTGTCTGCAATCTCTACATTAGGTGACTTTTTTTGTTTTGG
>NZ_BILW01000105.1 GCF_004000765.1 Paenibacillus chondroitinus NBRC 15376
GAAGTGACCCCTTAAAGTTAGACAAATGTTTTATGCAACCTGTTGGGCATGAGCTCGGTACTGTACCGGGCTCATGCCTTTTAGTTTTGATTTGATACGTTTGTGATTGTAATAATCTATGTATCGTGCTAGTTCTTGCTTGAAGTGATCTACACTTTCAAACTCATTAAGATAAAGAAACTCCGACTTCATAATGCCAAAGAAGTTCTCCATTACTGCATTATCGTAACAATTTCCTTTGCGTGACATGCTCTGGCTAATTCCTTGTTTCTTCAAAGCATGTTGATACTGCTTCATCTGGTAGTGCCAGCCTTGATCCGAATGCAGGAGGAGTTCGTCCTCTTCAGATAAGCGTTTAAAGGCCTTATTTAGCATCTCGGAGACTAAGGAATAGGTAGGGCGGGACCCTACTGTGTACGTGATAATTTCACCGTTAAACAAGTCCAAAACAGGTGATACATACAGCTTTTCTCCAAACAATTTAAATTCTGTAATGTCGGTAACCCATTTCTCATTTGGTTTTTCCGCTTTAAAATTACGGCCGAGAACGTTAGGTGCAACTTTACCTACTGTTCCTTTATACGAGCGATATTTCTTCATACGTACTACTGATTTCAAGCCTAATTCTTTCATAATACGCTGCACTTTCTTATGATTAACTTGTTCTCTCCGATTCAATAATTCATCACGGATACGACGATAGCCATAACGGCCCTGATGTTCCTCGTAAATGGATTGAATAAGGAGTTTAAGGTCTGCGTCTAAATCGGGTTTATCGAACTGCTTTACCCAGTAATAGAATGTACTACGGGGGATGGCAGCGAACGCTAGCAATGTAACCACCGGGAATTCATGCCTTAATTCATAGACTACTTGTGCTTTGTCTTGTTTGGTGATTTTTCCTTGTTTTGAACTAAGGCATTCAACTTTTTTAAATAGGCGTTTTCCATCTTCAAACGTTCTATTTCAGCTTTTAGAGCTTCGACTGAACCCTCCGTAGGTTCTTGTTTCTTTGCAATGTTTTCTTTGTTATTTGTCACGAGTGAACGCCCCTTTTTCTTTGATTTCAGGGCGTCCTTACCATCTTCATTAAATTGATTGCGCCATTTTCTAATAATCCCTGGAGAGGAAATTTTGAAGATGACAGCAGCTTCATTTGGAGACGTCCCATACTCATTCATGTAGTTGAGTACGTCTAGTTTAAATGACGCAGTGTAAGCTGTATAGCTCTTTTCAAAAGCTCTTATCCCGTGATATTCGTATTGCTTAATCCACATACGTAAAACTTCATGATTTATCCCTAATGTTTTTGCAATGCTTTTGACTCCTTCAGTACCATTCTGATACATATGAATGGCCTTCAATTTCTCATCTAAACTGAAATTAGACAAAAAAACTGCACCTCCATTGTTAGTGGTGTCTAACAAATGGGGTGCAGTTCA
>NZ_BILW01000107.1 GCF_004000765.1 Paenibacillus chondroitinus NBRC 15376
CTGTTTAGCCCCCTAATTGAATTGGAGAGTACCTAGGGAAATGAGGTACTATTAAATAAAGGGGGCTGAACGGAATGAGACAACGAAACAACGCATTCAAAGATGTTCGTAACAAAGTGGCGCAAGAAGCTTTAGCCGGGATTAAAGTTGGAGTTCTTGCAAGAAAGTATGACGTCTCACCAAAGACCATTCGAAACTGGGTAAAAGAGTTTCAAGATGAATTTGGAGCAGACGCACTACCTACGATCGACGAACGCATTAACGACTCCAAACGATTGGCTGAGCTTGAAGAAAAATACAATCGAGCTTTAAAGGCATTGGGGGAAAAGGAACTTGAGAATGAAGTTCTGCGTGAGCTCGTAAAAAAGACGAGCCCTGCCTCAGTGATCGACTCCACGTTGCACAAACGTTTATTGGGCAGGGAAACGCGGTAGTGACAATACTAGAACTTACTGGAGTCGCTTCTTCGACGTACTACGAAGGAGAAAGTCCGAGCAACGAACCACGACAAAGAATACAATCGCAGTACTTCGTGGTAGACCCGTGACAAATCACTCTTTTACGCGCTCAGGTGAAGCCGTCAGTGATGAGCAGATCGAAGAATGGCTGATGGAACTCGTTTCCGGTGAAGAGCATAGCTATGGCTACTTGATGCTGAATGAATGCTTGCGTATCCAACACAATCTGGTCATCAACAAGAAGAAAACGTACCGCCTATGCAAGAAGCTTGGCATCCTTCATCCGCAGCGGCGAAAGAAGATTCATTATCCACGGAAACTGGCTCGTAACCACACGATTACACGTTCAAACCAACTCTGGCAGCTCGACATTAAGTACGGCTATGTGGCAGGTTATGACCAGTTCTTTTACATGGCGGGCATTATTGATGTGTTTGACCGCAGTATCGTAGGTTACCATCTGGGCTCTAGCTGCGACGCAAAGCAGGTCTGTCAAGCAGTAAGAACTGCACTACGTTTACGTTTAACAGATGTTGAGGAAATGCCCATCATACGCACAGACAACGGTCCGCAATTCGTTAGCAAAGCATTCGGCGAGCTCTGCGAGGACGAGAAGATTACGCACGAGCGTATACCGCCAAAGACGCCAAATATGAATGCCTACATTGAATCTTTTCACGCAACACTGGAGCGAGATTTACTCACGAAAGAGGTTTTTCGTACATTCCAGGAAGCATACGACGCCGTTGAAACGTACGTTAATTTCTATAACAATCGACGCATGCACCAAAACCTTGGTAAACGATCCCCAGCTGCATTCATGCAGTGGGCAAGTGCCCACCCGGATCAGTTAGCCGAGTACATTCGAGCCGTCTAAAAGAAGAAAACGAACGGAAAGAAGAGAGAAACAAAGGATTTCTAAGAGCAACGTTACTTTCGCTAACCACTCTCCGGAATTAGGGGGTCTGACCG
>NZ_BILW01000108.1 GCF_004000765.1 Paenibacillus chondroitinus NBRC 15376
TGATCGGCTGCCGTCACCTGTCTTAAGTAATGGAGGTTAGTGGTAGTAGGAAATTAAAAGAGGTGTAGGTTATGAATAAACCACGTGAAATTCAACCACTAAGATTACAGGGAGGATGGACGGTAGAATTTAATAACTTTTATGAATGTGAACCCCATAATTCCAATGATTTTGATGCTTATTTTTTTGAAGATTTATTGCAATTTACCAATAGTAAATTTAATCTTGTTCTCGACTTGGGTTGGTATCCAAATAGTGATAAAAACGGTACATATAAACTGTTTTTAATTAAGAATTATAATTGGGAAAACCCATTGGAATATTTTGAGAGTAGGAATACAAAAGCAATTGTAGAGAAAATTGAGTATTGGACAAACTATGGTTTTTTTCAAAAATATCTATAAGGATGTCCCCGCTATTACTCAAGCATTTATATTTGTATTTAATGGTGAACGTTAGTTCAAACCAATCAGGGAGCAGTTTGCTGCCGCGGCAGCTGCTCCTCTGTCGTTAAGCTAAAGGGAGGATAGTTACAAATAAAGGAAAAATTTCTATTGCAGAGAATAACTTTATAATAACATTTTTGGGGGTACACGCATGTGGATATCAAATGAAGTAAAGCGTGGGTTTCCACCTGATTTTAAAGTAAAGTATAGATTTTTTACGAAAGAAGAAGGAGGTAGGAAAATACTTCCTAGACAAGGATATAGAAGTGATTTTGCTTTAGAAAGGGATTTTTTAGAGACAGGGATTGAGTTGAGAGTCATCCACCCTGAGTTCGAAGATGAGAACGGAGAAATAATTATTAATGAGGGATGTTCAGTTTTAGAATCAGGGACCGCTAGAATGTGGATAATGTTTCCTAAAGCACGAGAGGAAAGACATATTCATGATATTAAAGTAGGACTTAAAGGATATTTCATGGAGGGACCAAACCGAGTTGCTGAAGCCGAGATTATAGAAATTATCGGCCTATTTACAAACCCTAGAACTAAATAGAGATAGCTTTAATGTTCC
>NZ_BILW01000109.1 GCF_004000765.1 Paenibacillus chondroitinus NBRC 15376
CTTTATATCCGACAGCTTAAGCTGATTGATTACAAAAAGAAATAAGGAAATCAGGATAAATAAAATTTCTGGATGTCTCCATTTTTTCACCCACAGAGTGTGAATGATGTAGATCGCCAACGAAATTCGTATAAAAGCACCGGCTAACCACTGATAAATGGACAAAAAGTCGGTTTGACTTAGCATGCTTCCGATGGATGCCATGCGCCACTGCTCGTAAGCCGGGTATCGCAGTTTCTCGGCTTCAAACGGACCGAACATGGCTATTATGCCTGACAATGGGCCGAACGTTAGCTCAATCAACATAAGAACAACCAGCATCATATTCATTCGAGACAGCTTGCCCTTCACATTGTCCTTCAGAAAGAACACGAGGAAGATCTCCGTGATCCCCGATGTTGTGTACCATGCGCCATTTGTGATAGATTGCGCTGAATTTTTGAAGATAGGGAACAAATAGCTGTAGTCTTTATATTGAAAGTTTACTGTCATAATATAAAAACCGAATAGAACGATCCAGGGAAGCAGAATACCATTGGTAATTGCAATTGCGGCCAGTCCCTTTCTTGCCGTGTAATAACTAATCCCGATCAGACATATGCCGACTACCCATGGTGGAGTATAAGTCAGGTATGATGTATTTGACCA
>NZ_BILW01000110.1 GCF_004000765.1 Paenibacillus chondroitinus NBRC 15376
CAGGACCCTTCGGTCCAAGTACCATCGGCGCTGGAAGGCTTAACGGTCGTGTTCGGGATGGGAACGAGTGGAACCCCTCCGCTATCGCCACCAAACAATTCAAGGTTTA